>CABSMJ010000003.1 GCA_902478785.1 uncultured Oscillospiraceae bacterium | reverse complement strand
TGGAGAGAAAGCCGGACTGGCTGTCCGGCTTTCCTGTCCAAATTTATTGTAATAGGAGGGAGAAAAAGCCGCTGCGAACGAGGATCGTTCGCAGCGGCAAAGAAGATGTATTTACTTCTTCAGGGAGTCCACCCACTGGGCGTACTTGTCCACGTTGGCCTGGCAGGCCGCGGCGTCGGTGCCCTGGGTCAGGATGTAGACCTTGATCTTGGGCTCCGTGCCGGAGGGACGAACGATGACAGAGGTGCCGTCGGCCATCTCAAAGCGCAGCACGTTGGAGCCGCTGAGCTCCATGGAGGAGGTCGCGCCGGTGGCGCAGTCCACCACAGTGCCGTCCTGGTAGTCCTTCCGGGTCACCACCTGGACGCCGGAGATCTGGGCGGGGGGCTCTTCCCGCAGGCGCTTCATCAACGCGGCCATGTCCTTGAGGCCGTCCAGGCCGGGCATCACCAGATTGAAGGTCTTTTCGGCGTAGTAGCCGTACTTCTTGTAGAGCTCCTGGAGGGCATCGTACAGAGTCTTGCCCTGGCCGGCGTACCAGGCGGCCATCTCCGTCAGGCACACGGCAGCGGTGACGGCGTCCTTGTCCCGGACGTAGTCGCCCAACATGTAGCCGTAGGACTCCTCATAGGCGAAGATGACCTTGCCCTGGCCGGCATTTTCCAGTTTGTCCTTCTTCTCGGCCAGGAACTTGAAGCCGGTGAAGGTGTCATAGCACTGGAGGCCGTTGGTCTCAGCCACCTTCCGGGCCATCTCGGTGGTGACGATGGTCTTGAGGGCCACAGGCTTCTCCGGCATCTTGCCGGTGCGCTTCTTGGCGCCGATGAGGTAGTCCAGCAGCAGCACGCCGGTCTGGTTGCCGGTGATGGTGATATACTCGCCCTTGTCGTCCCGGACCATCAGGCCCACCCGGTCAGCATCAGGGTCGGAGCCCAGGATGAAGTCAGCGCCCTCCTTCTTGGCCAGGTCCACCGCCAGGTAGAAGCCCTCGGGGTTTTCCGGGTTGGGAGAGACCACGGTGGGGAAGTTGCCGTCGATGACCATTTGCTCGGGGACGCAGATGACGTGCTTCATGCCCAGGCGCTTGAGGGCCTCGGGGATGAGCCGGTAGCCGCAGCCGTGGAAGGGGGTGTAGATCATCTTAAAGGTGTCTGCCACCTGCTCCACGGCGGCCTTGTCGTTGACCTGACCCATGACGTTGGCCAGGAACTTCTCGTCGGTCTCCTTGCCCATCAGAGTGATGCGGCCGGCTTTCACCGCATCCTCGTAGTCCATGCGCTTGATGGAGTCGAACAGGTCCAGCTCCTCCATCTTGGCGGCGATGGCGGAGGCGTGGTGGGGCGGCAGCTGGGCGCCGTCGGACCAGTAGACCTTATAGCCGTTGTACTCCTTGGGGTTGTGGCTGGCGGTGACGTTGATGCCGGCGATGCAGCCATACTCCCGGACGGCGAAAGACACCTCAGGGGTGGGGCGCAGGGCCTCAAACAGGCGGCAGGAGATGCCGTTGGCCGCCATGACGCAAGCGGCCTCCCGGGCGAACTCCTGGGAATGGTTGCGGCAGTCATAGCACACGGCCACGCCCTTGGACGCTGCGGCAGGACCCTCGGCCAGGATGACCTCGGCAAAGGCCTGGGTGGCGTGGCGGATGACATGGATGTTCATGTTGTGCAGTCCCACGGCCATAGTGCCCCGGAGACCGGCGGTGCCGAATTCCAGAGGACCGTAGAATCGGCCCTCGATCTCCTTTTCATCCAGAGCCCGCAGCTCGGCCTTTTCCTCCTCGCTCAGAGCGGGGCTGGCCAGCCACTTTTCATATTCCTTGCGATAATCCATGGAAATACCTCCTTTATTCCTCGCCGCAATCCGGCGTATCGTCCGATAAAGGCTGGGCGGTTTCAATGAGTCCACGGGCCTCCTCCAACCGGGAGGCGGGGACATATAAGCTGACGCCGTAGCCGGAGAAGCCCAGGACCACATGGCCCAGGGAGCTCTCCCCGTCGTATTTTTTCAGGACCGGGATGCCGTAGGCCTCCAGCTGGGCCACGGTCATGTCCGCGATGCCGCCGGTATCGGGCAGGTCCGTCAAAAAGGCGGGAGACTCCAGCTCGCCGGCGCTGTCCTTGGGCCAGCGGTCCAGCAGATCATGGCTGGCCCGGCCCCAATGGGGAAGTGCGTGTTTGTCCATGCTAGCTTACTCCTTTTCCGCGGCGATTTCCTGTCGCTCGCCGTCACTTGTGATATTTCGTTCCGGCATTGATCTGATAGGCCCGGTAGATCTGCTCCAGCAGCATGACTCGTGCCAGGTGATGGGGGAAGGTCATGGGGGACATGGACAGCCGCAGTCGAGCCTGGGCTTTCAGGGAGGGGTGGAGCCCAAAGGACCCGCCGATGAGGAACACCAGGTGGCTCTCGCCGCTGCCGGCCCAACGGTCCATCCGGCGGGCCAGCTCCTCGCTGGAGCACAGCTCGCCCTCCACGCACAGGGCAATGATGGCGGCGGAGGCGGGCAGCTTGGCCCGGACTGTCTCCGCCTCCCGGGCCAGGGCGGCCTGGATCTGGGCGGGGGAGGGATTGTCCGGCAGCCGTTCCTCCGGCAGCTCCAAAATCTCCAGCCGGCAGTGGCGGGAGAGACGCTTTTGGTATTCCGCCGCGGCGTCCATATAGAATTTTTCCTTCAGCTTGCCTACGCACAGGATACTTACCCTCTGCATACCAGGCTCCTTTCCACGGTGTAGCTCTGGCTCAGTGTGTCCCGGGGCGCCACCGACAGCGCAGGGCACACGCCGGCGGCGGACAGGGCCCGCTCCACGGCGTGGAGGGCCATGGCGGGAGTGTTGTTCTCCCGGCTCAGGTGGGCCAGAACGATCTCCCCCGTGCCGCTGCGGGCCATGGAGGCGGCAAAGCGGCCGGCGTCCTCGTTGGACAGATGGCCTTCGCTGCCCAGGATGCGCTGCTTGAGGTAGTAGGGATAGGGGCCGCTGCGGAGGGTCTCCACATCGTGGTTGGCCTCCAGCACCAGCAGATCTACGCCAGGCAGCACCTCCGCCGCCGTCTCGGTGACATAGCCGGTGTCGGTGAGCAGGCCCACCGAACCGTCGGGGGTGTCCA
Source organism: uncultured Oscillospiraceae bacterium (assembly GCA_902478785.1). GTDB lineage: Bacteria > Bacillota > Clostridia > Oscillospirales > Oscillospiraceae > Oscillibacter. Next base: position 185,415 of record CABSMJ010000003.1, on the reverse strand, counting down.
CACGGTAGCCGGTGGAGCCGGCGGCATCGTGGGAGGTGGGGAAAGGGGTGACGGTGCAGCCGTCCAGCTGCACGCTCTCCCCGGAAGAGAAGGGACAGAGCAGGTCCTCCACTCCGGCCACCCGGTAGCTCAGACCCCGGGCAGTGGCCTCGCTGGCGTAGATGGGGGCGCGGCAGCGCTTGATGAGCGTCTGGAGACCGGAGATGTGGTCGGTGTGGGTATGGGTAATGAAAATGGCCGACAGCTCCGGCAGCTCCACCCCCAAAGTCCGCAGGGCGCTGGTGATGCGCCGGCAGGAGATGCCCGCATCCAGCAGGATGTGGGTGTCCCCCTGGGACAAAAGCAGGGCGTTGCCGGAGGAGCCGCTGGCCAGGGTATGTAATTCGGTCAAAACGGTTCCCTCACTATATTTATAGTTCCATACAGACGAAAAGCGTCCGCTCCAAAGAGCGCCGATGGACTCGCCGCTCTCTGCAGCGGACGCTGACAGAAGCAAAATCAGCTGATTCGGGTCTCCAGCCCGTCCTCGTCGCTGGAGACCTCCACAGAGCGGATATCGGCGCCCAGGGCGCGGAGCTTGCCTACGATGTCCTCATAGCCCCGCTCGATATACTGCACGCAGCCGATCTCAGACTCTCCCTGGGCTGCCAGAGCGGCGATGACCAGAGCGGCGCCGGCCCGCAGGTCACTGGCCTGGACCGGTGCACCGGTGAGCTTTTCCACGCCCTCCACCACGGCGGTCTTGTCGTCCACCTGGATGTGGGCGCCCATGCGCTTGAGCTCGTCCACATAGCGATAGCGGTTGTTCCACACACTCTCGGTCACCAGGCTGGTGCCCTCCGCCAGGGAGAGAACCGCGGTGATCTGGGGCTGCATATCCGTGGGGAAGCCGGGATAGGGCAGCGTCTTGATGTTGGCCCGATGGAGCCGCTCGGTGCGGCGGACCAGGAGGGTGTCCTCATGCTCCTCCACCGTGGCACCCATCTCCACCAGCTTGGCAGTGATGCAGTCCATGTGCTTGGGGATGATGTTCTTGACCAGAATCTGTCCGCCGGTGGCGGCCACAGCAGCCATATAGGTGCCTGCTTCGATCTGGTCGGGGATGATGGCGTAGCTGCCGCCCTGGAGGCGGTCCACGCCCTGGATCTTGATGGTGTCAGTGCCGGCGCCCCGGATGGAGGCGCCCACGGAGTTGAGGAAGTTGGCCAGGTCCACGATGTGGGGCTCCTTGGCGGCGTTTTCGATGACGGTGTTGCCCTCTGCCAAAACGGCGGCCATCATCACGTTCATGGTGGCACCCACGGACACCACATCCATATAGATGTTGGCACCCTTGAGACGGCCGCCCTGAGCATTGGCATGGATATAGCCGCCCTCCACCTCCACGGAAGCACCCATGGCGGTGAAGCCCTTGATGTGCTGGTCGATGGGGCGGACGCCGAAGTTGCAGCCGCCGGGCATGGTCACATCCGCCTTGCCGAAGCGGCCCAGCAGAGCGCCGATGAGATAGTAGGAGGCCCGGATCCGATGCGCCAGGTCATAGGAGGTCCGGGTGCTGTGGATATGACGGCAGTCAATCTCCACCGCGTGGCGGTTGATGGTGCGGATGTTGGCACCCAGCTCCTCTAAAATGGTCAAAAACAGGGTCACATCGGAGATCTGGGGGATATTTTCAATGCGGCACACTCCGTCCACCAGCAGCGTAGCGGGGATGATGGCCACGGCGGCATTTTTGGCGCCGCTGATCTCTACTTCACCGAAAAGCGGCTTTCCACCGCGTACAATATACTTTGTCAAAACAAGCACCCTCTCTATCACATCAGGTCCATATCGATTATGAACGCATCGACAGGCCGGCAGGCGAAAACATGCCCTTAGCAAGTTTGCCCCGGCACACTGGGTTCATACTATATATCAAAATAAATGAGTAATCAGAAAAAACAAGACGACACGGAATTGTCACACACATCCAGTATAACAGATTTTCTCATAAAAGCAATGTTTGGCGTGAAAAAAAGTGGCGGCTAAGGAAAAAAGAGGGAAAATATACCATCAATTCCATACAACTTCACCGGAAATTGAGTTTACATAACAATAGAAAGAATCCGTGGTGATCCGCCACACCGGCGTCAGGGAAAGGGGGGTGGCGGGGGTGTTTTGCAGGGCATAGCCCAGTTCCACGGCGCGCACCTGGCTGCAGGTGCGGTCCTGATCGGCCAGGGCCTGCAAAAAGGAGGTCAGAGCGGTGGCGGCGCTGATGCAGTCAGCAGCGGACTCCGAGGAGCTGCCACTGGGCAGATGTCTCCCAGATGCGGACACAAGAACGCCGTCCGAGAAGGTGAGGGTCACGGTGCAGTTGACCACCGGACGGCCGTCAAAGTACTGCATAGCGGTGACGGTTCCAGAGTCCTTCTCCAGGGAGAAGGTGGCCTCCTGATAGTGGAACTGCTGGAAAAAGTCATCGCACAGCTCCTGGGGATCGTCGGCAGAGAGGGAGGCGGTGAGATTGAAGTCGCCGCTGCTGAGGAAGGTCAGGGTGCCCAGAGTGCTCTGGTAGCGGGTCAACCCACCACCGTCATCCTGAAAGGAGGCGTCGTCGCCCAGGAAGAAGGCAGCCAGATTTTCCTCCTCCTGGCTGCTGCGGGTCAGGGTCAAGAGGGTGGAGGGGGTCTCCTTGGGGATGTTTTTGGCGTCCAGCTCCACGCCTCGGGAGGAGAACAGCTGCACCAGCTGAGTGGCAGCGCTCTCCTGCAGACGGGTCTCGTCGGCCCAGCGGGAGAGCAGTGTGGCAAGCAGAAAGAAGTTGGTCACCACAAGGAGCAGCAGGATGATGTTTTTCAGGCGATAGCTTTCCATGGTCCGTCCTTTCGGGGAACGATCTGTCAGTTGTTCAGCCAGCTCAAAGAGACCGAGGTGCCGCCCTCGTCCACATACCCTGTGACCAGTTCTGCACCGGGCTGGCCGTCGGCAATGGCCACTGCCAACGTCAGAGGCAGCGGGGAGGAGGACTCAGAGGAGGCGGCATACTGCCGGAAGTGGAGGGAGAAGTGGGTGATGGCGCTGCCGGTGAGCTGGAACTCGGCGCCGCAAGAGCCATCGGAGAAGAGAATGGGCACACCGCCTCGCTGGAAGCCAAAGCGTACCAGCCAGCCGGTATCGGTGGCAGTGATGGATTCCAGATACAAAGTTGCCTCCCCCAGCTGACCCGCCAGCACCGTCTCCGCCAGGGAGCGGGTGCCCAGCACGGCCTCCACGGCGGTGGCAGTTTCGCCGGCGGAGGAGACGGAGAGGGTGGTGTCGCCGTCCCCGGCCTGGTAGACCACAGTGCCATCGGTCTGAATCCGCAGGGTGCGAGGCTCCTCCACGATGACCTCGGTACCGCCCTTTTCGGTGTAGCGGTATTTGGTGTAGGGGTTGAAGTCCAGCTGGCGCAGCAGCGTGGACGAATCACTCAAAGAGTTGCCCACTGTCAGAACAGCAGACTCCGGTGTCTCATGGGGCAGGAGGGTGTAGGGGTCCAACTGGGCGTAGCCTTCGCCGCCTTCAAAGGCGAAAAAGGTGCCGTCGGCCTGATACAGCGCCATCTCCGTGGAGAGCACCTCAGACTGCACCGCAGTGGAACAGACCCGACAGGTGCCATCCTCGCTGCGCAGATAGAGGCGGACGCCCTCCTGGCTGGGGAATAGGACAGCCTGCCGGGCGGAAAAAGAGCTGTCCCCTGAGGGCTCGGTGCCCAGGAGCCCTGTCAGGATGGGCAGCGGCAGCTCGTTGAGAAAATCGAAGTAGACTCCGTGGTCCAAAGCGGCCCGGAAGGCCTGGTCGTCGCACTCTGTCCAGGTGCCGGCAGAGCCCAAGGCTGAGCCCAGCAGGGTGGAGAACTGGGACAAAGAGGCGTCAGCAGTGGTGGCATAGAGCAGTCCGCACCGGCCGTCGGCGACGGCCACAGACACCCGGACCGGCGCAGCCAGGTCCGCCAGAGTGTCCACCTCACTGACGGGAGCAGGGGCAGGGTCCAGCAGAGAGCCGAAATGACCGTCGCTCCAGGTGCGGTTCAGGTTTGCCATCTGGTTCTGGGCAAAGAGCAGCACGGCGGAGACGGACAATAGAACGATCAAAAGGTTTTGGAGCCGGTCTCTCCGGTCCCGGGTTTGATGCTCCATGGGTCCTTCTCCTCCTTTCCTGGCCGGGCGTTTGCCCGGAAGCGATCAGTTCTCCTGCCGGATGGGCAGGCACAGCCGCACCGTGGTGCCCGGGCCCTGGTGCTCCACAATGGTCAGCGTGCCGTGGTGGCGGTTGACGATCTCCCGGGCGATGGACAGGCCCAGGCCTGTGCCGCCGGACTCCCGGGACCGGGCCTTGTCCACCCGGTAGAACCGCTCGAAGATGCGGTCCCAGTCCTCCGGCGGGATGCCGATGCCGTCGTCGGAAACCTCCAGCCACACGTTGTCCCCTTCGGTGCCGGCGGTGACCTGGATGTGACCGCCGTCGGGGGTGTACTTGATGGCGTTGCTCAAAATGTTCATCATCACCTGCTCCAGCCGGCTCCGGTCACCGTACAGCAGGGGCAGAGCGTCGTGGGTGCAGGTGAGCTGGTGGCCCCGGCGCTTGGCCTCCAGGGCGTTGGCCCGGACCACGCTGTCAATGGCCTCGTCAAAGGGGAAGCGGGCCATATTCATCTCCGACTGGCCGGAGTCCAGGCGGCTGAGGGTCAGCAGATCCTGGACGATGCGGGTCATGCGGTCGGTCTCGTTGATGATGATGTCCAGGAAGCCGTCCTCCGTCTCCCGGGGGATGTCCGGGGTGGTGCGCAGGGTCTCGGCGTAGCTGCGCACATTGGTCAGGGGCGTGCGCAGCTCGTGGGAGACGTTGGCAACGAACTCCTTGCGCCGCTCCTCGTTGCGGTGCTGCTCGGTGACGTCGTGGAGCACGATCAGCACGCCGCCCCGCTCCTCGTCGGAGAAGGGGGCCAGGTACAGCTCCAGCGTCCGCTCCCGGACGGACATCTCCGCCTCGGCGTAGCCCGGGCGCTGGAGAGCCACCACGTCCCGGAAGGGGTAGACGTCGCCGAACAGGTCCTCATAGGTCAGCCCCTCCAGGGAGCGGCCCAACATATCGGTGGCCGCCGGATTGGAGTGGATCATGGTTCCTTCGTGATCAAAGGCCACCACGCCGTCGGTCATGTGCAGAAAGAGGGTGTCCAGTTTGTTGCGCTCATTCTCCATGGCGCTGATGGTGTCCTGAAGGACCCCGGCCATGTGGTTAAAGGTGTCTGTGAGGATGCCGATCTCGTCGGTGGATTCCATGGAGATCTTGTTGCCGAAGTCGCCGGCGGCCATGCGCTCGGCGCCCTCCGTCAGCTTTTCGATGGGGCTGACGATGGTCTTGGACAGCAAAAAGCTCAGCAGTACGCTGGTCAAAAGGCCGATGATCAGCGCCTGCATGATGATCTGAAAGAGCTTGGCGTTCAGGGTGTCCACCGTGGTGCGGGTGTCCTTGATATAGATGATGAAGTGGTTGTCCCCGCCGGAGATGGGGATAGCCACGTCCATGTAGTCGGCGGTGATGCTGCTCTCATCGCCCACCTGCCCGTTGCGTCCGGCGGTCAGGTTGGGAGTCTCGTCCAAAAGAAGACCGCCGGCCTCATCGGAGCCGGTGATGAACTTGCCGTTACCGTCCAGAATGTAGTAGTTTCTGGTGCGGTAGTCGATGCCCAGGGAGCCGGCATTGCTCTCCAGCACATTTTGCAGCCGCTCGGAGCCGTCCGACTCGGCGGCTTCGCTGCGGAGGGTGGACATGAACTCCGGGTTGTTGGCCACGGTGTTTCCGTCTGCGTCCTCACTGGAGCCGAACATGTCGTTCATCTGCTCATAGAAGCTGTCGATATAGAAGTTGGAGACGCTGGTGGTCAGGAAGGTGCCCACCACCGCCATCAAAGAGGTGATCAGCAGCAGCATGATCAGCGCCACTTTCATATGCAGGCTGCGAAACAAGGCGGTTCCCCCTTCCTCCCACCGCATAAGCAGTGGGGAAACTTGATAGGTGCCGGGTCAGATCCCGCCGTCCGGAGGGGACGGCAGAGAGATTTTGCCGGACTTGTCAGCTCTGGGCGGCGCCCTTGGTGCTGAAGTAGTAGCCCACGCCCCGGCGGGTCAGGATATAGACCGGATTGGCCGGGTCGTCCTCAATTTTCTCCCGCAGGCGGCGGACGGTAACATCCACGGTCCGGGCGTCGTCGCCCACATAGCCGTAGTTCCACACCTGCTCCATCAGGTTGATGCGGGAGTAGACCTTGTCGGGGTGGCTGGCCAGGAAGGTCAGCAGCTCATACTCCCGCTGGGTCAGGCTCAGGGGCTTTCCGCTCTTGTAGGCCAGGCAGCTGTCGATGTCGATGGTCAGATCGCCGGCGGCGGCCATGACGTTGGTGTGGTCCGTGGAGGCCACCATGGCTGTGCGGCGGATGTTGGCCTTCACCCGGGCAATGAGCTCCCGCATGGAAAAGGGCTTGGTGATGTAGTCGTCGGCACCGATCTCCAGACCCAGCACCTTGTCGGCCTCCTCCTCACGGGCGGTGAGGATGATGACGGGGACGTTGTCCCCCTCCTGCCGGAGGGTCTGACAGACGTCAAAGCCGTTCATCTTGGGCAGCATCACGTCCAGCAAAATGAGATCCGGCTTTACGGACCGGGCCTGGGCAAGGCCCGCCTCGCCGTCGTAGGTCTCCACCGTCTCATAACCCTCCCGCTGGAGGTTGAAGCGGAGGATGTCCACGATGTTCTTCTCGTCCTCCACGATCAGTATGGTCTTTTTGGCAGTTGCGTTCTCCATGAGAAAGCCTCCCATTTTGTCCATTCATAATAATGTGTAAAGCTCCCGCCGGATGGGCTCAGCGGGCCAGCAGCGTCTTGGCTTTCAGTGCCGCCGCCACGGTTTTGGCGTCCTCGATCTCGCCGGTGGTCACCCGGTGGATCAGCTCGTCAAAGGGGATGCGCTCCACGGAGAGGAACTCGTCCTCGTCCGGGTCGGACTGGCCCTGAGTCAGGCCCCGGGCCAAAAACAGCCACAGCACCTCGCCGTAGCAGCCCGGGGAGGCCAGCAGCCGTCCCATGGGGATGAATTCCACCGGGGAGGCGCCGGTCTCCTCCTTCAGCTCCCGCAGAGCAGCTACCACCGGGTCCTCGCCGGGCTCCAGCTTGCCGGCGGGGATCTCCAGTATGGTCTTGCCGAACACATAGCGGTACTGGCTCACCAGTACCACGTTGTCCCGCTCGTCGATGGCCAGAATGCCTACACCGCCGGGATGGTCCACCACCTCGCGGGTGGCCTGCTTTCCGTTGGGCAGCTCCACTGTATCCACATGTACGTCCAGAATGCGGCCGTGAAATACATCTTTCCGGCTGATCCTCTTCTCCGTAAAATCCATGAAAAAACCTCTCCTGGCAAATTTCTCCACGTCTCGCGGGCCGTTTTGTGATAAATTGTAAGCTGTGGATGGACCGAAAGCCGGGACGTGTCATTTTTGAAATATATTTATTATACCACAAGGTGGATAGAAATCCAGAGGCATTTGCCAATTTGGCCCAGGGCAGAAGCGGGAAAAGAGGGGGGAAGAAAAGTGGATGTTCTTTCCCTTGAACCGGCGCACAGTTTGTGCTATACTAACAAAACCAGCAAAATGGCCTGCATGAGGAAAGGAGGCGGCTGCCATGGAGAAAAAGGGAATCAAGGTCGCGGCGCAGAATCGGAAGGCGTTTCACGACTACTTTGTGGAAGACCGCTTCGAGGCCGGCATCGAGCTCTACGGCACGGAGGTCAAGTCCATCCGGGCCGGAACGCTGAACCTGAAGGATTCCTGGTGCGGCGTGAAGAACGGCGAGCTGTTCCTCAACGGGATGCACATCTCCCCCTATGAGAAGGGGAACATCTTCAACAAGGACCCGGATCGGACCCGGCGGCTTTTGATGCACAAGCGGGAGATCCTGCGGCTCAACGCCAAGGTCAAGCAGGACGGCTATGCCCTCATCCCGCTGTCAGTATACTTTAAGGATGCCCGGGTGAAGATCGAAGTGGGCCTTTGTAAGGGTAAGAAGAACTATGACAAGCGGGCGGCGGCGGCCCAGAAGGACGCCCGCCGGGAGATCGACCGCACTTTGAAAGAGAGGAATCACTGATATGGAAAAGAATCCTGTGGCGACTTTTGAGATGGAAAACGGCGCCAAGATGGTGGCGGAGCTGTACCCCGACAAGGCCCCCAACACCGTCAATAACTTCATCGCGCTGGCCAATTCCGGCTTTTATGACGGATTGATCTTCCACCGGGTCATCCCCGGCTTCATGATCCAGGGCGGCGACCCCAACGGCAACGGCATGGGCGGCCCCGGCTACTGCATCCGCGGCGAGTTCTCCGGCAACGGCTTTGAGAAAAACGATCTCATCCATGAGACCGGTGTGCTCTCTATGGCCCGGGCCATGGACCCCAACTCCGCCGGCAGCCAGTTCTTCATCATGGTGGCTCCAGCTCCCCACCTGGACGGCCAGTACGCCGCCTTCGGCCGGGTCTATGAGAACGTGGAGGAGGCCATCCGCATCTCCGAGGTGAAGACCGACTGGAACGACAAGCCCAAGACCCCCGTGGTCATCAAGAGCGTGCGGGTGGAGACCTTCGGCGTGGAGTATCCTGAGCCGGAGAAGAAATAAGAGCGTACATTCCTGAACATTTGGGAGGGAGGAAAGCAATATGAGAACAGCCATTATCACCGGTGCCTCTTCCGGGCTTGGCATGGAGTTTGCCCGGCAGGTGCTGCGGGAGTTCCCGGAGACGGAGTGTGTCTGGCTCATTGCCCGCCGGAAGGACCGGCTGGAGGAGGCGGCAAAGCCTCTGGCAGCTGTGCAGACGGAGCTGATGCCCCTGGACCTGTGTGATCCGGCCAGCTTTGCCTTTCTGGAGGAGAAGCTGCGGCTGGAGCACCCCAATATCACCGTGCTCATCAACTGCGCCGGCTGCGGTTATCTGGGCGCGGTGGGGGAGATGCCCACCTCTACGCAGACTCGGATGGTGGATCTGAACCTCCGGGCGCTGACAGCTCTGACCAATATGGCCATTCCCTATATGCGCAAGGGCGCTCACCTTATCAATGTCTCCTCCATTGCGTCCTTCTGCCCTAATCCCAGAATGACCGTCTATTCCTCCTCCAAGGCCTATGTATCCTCCTTTACCCTGGGCGTGGCGGAGGAACTGCGGCGCAAGGGCATCACCGCCACGGCGGTCTGCCCCGGCCCCATGGAGACAGAGTTTTTGGATGTGGGCGGCATCACGGGCAATTCGCCCATGTTTGCCTCGCTGCCCTACTGCGACCAGGTGCGGGTGGTGTCCGGCACGCTGCGGGCGGCCCGGGCCGGGCGGATTTTCTATACGCCCCGGGCTTTCTATAAGTTCTATCGGCTTCTGGCCAAGATGCTGCCTCATGAACTTCTGGTGAAATTCGTAAAAACGTAACAATTTTCTCGGCAGATGTGATATACTAAGCAAATGACAGCAGCGCCCCTCCCCGGAGACGGGGAGGGACCTGCCCTTTAGATTCGGGGCCGTACCGGTTTCGACGGGGGTGTGGGGGCTGGGTCAGCGGGCGGATGCGCCTAACATCCTTAAAATGGGCACCTTATAAATTAAAGAACAACGATTCTTTAGAACTCGCTGCCGCCTAAGGGCCGCAGCCGTCTGACCGGTCAGGACCGCGGGTCCGGGAAGGCGTCGTTTAGCGGTGCACGTGCGTACGGTAAGCTTTGCCCGTGCCATGAATCATGAAGCTCACCTGACCCGTCGGCGTGACGGCTTGCCGATGGGAAGGGGAACAGGGAGAGAAAGACTCCTAAAATAACCGTCTGCGCCCGGAGAACATCCAGTTGAAGCACTTTCGGACAGGGGTTCGACTCCCCTCGGCTCCACCAAAGTAGACAAAACCTGCGTATAACGATAGTTATACGCAGGTTTTGCTTTTCACCGTCAGTTTTCACCAAAGATGTTGTTACTGATTGCTAATTACTCCATAAATATTGTCTTATAACGCAGGTTCGGGCGGAGAAGGCTCCGTTTTTAAACCTGCGTATATTATTGTTTTAGCAAAGGAGATATGTAAACATGCGTATTCCTTATGGTTATCTGCTGGAACACAATAGCTTTATCATTTGTCAGGAGAAAGCGGAAGTCATCCGCATGATTTTTGACTACGATCTTTCTGGAGGCAACCTTGGAAAAGTTGTAGACATGCTTTCAGAGAAAAGGATTCCTTTCCCTACCGGAAAAGAAATCTGGACAAGAGCGGCAATCGACAAGCTCTTGTCCAATGCAAAGTATATCCCAATCGTTGGAATCCAGACATATATGAATGTCCAATTTGAAAAGAGCCAGAGATGCAATGTCGACTATGACAAGGCCGGCAGCCCCAGAAAAGCCACTCGATACCAAGCTCCGACATTATGATTTTGTAAGCCACTATCTACCCTCATCTTCTGTGTTATACTGAAATAAAAAGCGGAGGATGCAGCATGACAGAGAAGGACGCAAGCGATAAGGATGACGGTAAAACAGGGCAAGGGCGGCAGTGTAACTGCACACTCAGAAAGTGCATTGGATTTCCACTTGTGGTTAGATCCAGCAATGCGAGTAACGATGGTACGGCTGGCTGCTCAGAAGCAACAATGAATCTCCTGCTGTTGCATTGAGAAACCATATTAACCCTGCAACGAGAGTGCGCCAAGTCAGAATAACGCCCACACCCGCCTTTTTTAGATAACCGTGTCGAAGTTGATGGGGTTAAATTGCTTTTTAGTAAAGCCGGTAAACTACTTTTCCTTAAAAATTGTGGCATCTATAGGGTTGCGATGTTCCAAAAAGAAAACCGCTGAACCGTAAGGGCTTAGCAGTTTTTTCTTTGCGCGGCCAGGGATTTAGGCGCTTTCGCCTTTGGTGCTCTTCTCGTGAATTTGCCCTTGCAGGAAGCAATTTAGCAGAAAAATGCACACGAAATTGCATACAGATTCTCCGGAAGAAGGTTGACGAAGTGGGCAGTTCTTCTTTCTGAAATACAACCTATCTCAGAGAGAATGCTGTTGTGTGGTAAACTCATTACTTATGATGCGACCAAGTGCGCTGTGTGTTGTCAAATGATGAAACTGATCTGTGCTGACAGGTTGCGGTTTGGTTATAACAAGAAAGAAGAAAGAATGGCAGGGATTCCAATATCACAAAGCGCGTCTTAACTGCCGCTTTACGGGAGTTAATGATGGAGCTGTTCTTTGAAAAGATTAACGTAGCTCAAATTTGTGAGCGCTGCAACATGAATCGTAAGAGCTTTTACTATCACTTCAAGGATAAGTATGATCGGGTGAACTGGATCTTTGATACGGAGTTTATTGCGCTGCTCCCTTTTAACGCATCACGTTGTTAATATGGAAGTGGACTTTAGATAAGCCTTCTGAATGAGAGCGGACAGCCCATCTTCAAACAGGCTGCTGGAAGCGACAGCACGCTGATTGCCAGGTGCGTGTAGATTTCCCTGACTGTCAAAAAATACGCAACAATGTGTGTCATAATAGAGCGCCCAGGGGACTGGTCTGATGACATTGCTGGTTCCGCGTGCCTATTACTGTCCGATAAACTATATGGCAGATCTGCTCATAACAGCCTGACTTAGTCACTAGCACCGTAAAGACAGGGGTGTTCCCAATCCATTCTACCTGTTCCAAAAGGTAACAATAATAGCCGCATGTCGTAATTTTAGGCGAAACCGCATATGTGTCCCATGACTTTCATGACCAGCTTTCTATAATGTGCCTTAATAGCAGGAACAAGACGGAGAACAGACTATCAGAGCCCAGAGCGTGTGGAACATCTGCGCGACGAGACGACCCTTTATGAGAAAAACTGGAAGGGGATTGCGGAAGCTCTTTGGAGCGGCTGTGCCAACTGATCCACCGGCGGAAAAGAGAAATAGCAGCTTAACTCAGAATATGGAAGAAGCAGCCGATGCTGGATACCAGAAGCAACATGCCGTTTTGTCTGACTGGAAAAAACAGATGGAATCGGTTATGCCATGGCTGCCCCAGCGGCGATCAGATTCGGAGCGATTACCATTGATGCGACAACCACATCGAATTGATCGCCTCTTTGGCCTGAGTCTGATTAGGCGGTATGTATAAGTGGTAAACTTGATATGGTGGCCTGGGAGCCTATAATATCACTGATTATGGACACTCTTAGCATCCTGTCTCATCCTGCTGCCCGATTTTGCTGGGACTGGATGACATTTTTAACGGCAATAGTTCTATGGGAATACGGCGCTGAGAAGGGAGAAATATGCCGGTGAACACAATTTCACTCCTTACAACACTGGACCAGAATTATCTACCCCAACTTCAGGTCCTTCTTACCTCTTTGCATGTCAATAATTCAGCGGAGAAAATAGTGCTCTATCTGCTCCACAGTGGGATTCCAGAGGCGGCTCTCGGTAAGCTCAATCAACAGTGTCAGGCATTTGATTACTCCTTTTTCCCCATTTACGTGGAGGATGAGCTGTTTCAAAATGCGCCTGTTACCAAGCAGTATCCCAAAGAAATGTATTACCGACTTCTGGCGCCTCGGCTGTTGCCTGACGATGTAAAACGGGTCCTTTATGTGGACCCGGATATCCTGATTATCAACCCGATCCGCCCACTGTGGGAGATGGATTTGGACGGAAATCTCTTCGCTGCTGCCGCACATACAGGGAAAACGGAACTGGCCAATAGCGTCAATCAAATCCGCCTGGGAACGAAGCGAGATTACTACAATTCCGGCGTATTGCTCATGGATTTGGAGGCCTGCAGACAGGAGATTGAACCCCAGACGCTGTTTGACTATGTGGAACTGCACCGCAAGGAGTTGGTTTTGCCCGATCAGGATGTCCTCAATGGACTTTACAGCCAGCGGATACTCTCGCTAGAGGATGTCTTGTGGAATTATGACGCCCGTAATTACAGCAGCTATCTGTTGCGCAGTGGAGGAGTCTATGATCTCCGGTGGGTGATGGAGCACACGGCGATTTTGCATTTTTGTGGAAAGGAAAAGCCCTGGAAACCGAAGTATTTCCGCCGTTTTGGTATTTTGTACCAGCACTATGTGCAGCTGACCCGGAGAGATTGGAATATCATTTTGTAAAAATGATGTAATGCAAGGTTGATAGATATTGGATTGTTAGCACAGACCTTTTGGATTAAGCCACACTCATCATATATGGACATCCGGTTTTTGCATCAGTGTTATATTGTTGGTTCATTATGGCACAGCATAAAGGTTTTGTTGTCTTCTGCCGCAAGCATTCCTAATATACAGGGATTCCTTTCATATAATGAATCAAAAGAAGGACATCTTTTGGATGCCCTTCTTTTTTATGTTCTATTTTAGAGTTGGATCTTCTATTCTTCAGCAGACAAATGAGGAGGGAAAGCTTTTTTGTTCATTTCCTGTTGAGTGGCATGCGCTTTAGGATATAGCTTCATACGGAATGTTTCCTAACAGAGAAGCAAAAGGCCCTCTTGACTGTTAGACTTGAAAGACGGGGAAAATCTCTCTAATATTTGGAAGAACTCACAATTACGAATGCAAATTATGGTATGATATGATAATCCTGTTCCGTGTTTCAACGGTCATAAATAGGAAAGGAATTTGAACAATATGCCCCAAAACAAGAGAGAAAGTTTGATCTATACGGTGATGATGTGCTTTTTTATGGTGCTGTGGATGAGCGTTTATAATGTGGCACTCCAGCAGCAGGCATTCAACCTGGAAGTGGCGGTCACAGCGTGGATCGGATTTCCCATTGCCTACGTGTTTGCCATGTGCTGTGACTGGTTCCTGGTCTCCAAAGTGGCCAAAGGTGTGGCGTTTCGCTATCTGATAAAACCCCAGGACGGCCCACTGAAGAAGATCATCTGCATTTCCTGCGGCATGGTGGTGGGCATGGTGCTCATCATGTCTCTCTACGGCGCCTGTGAGGGAGCGTTCCACACGGGAAACTGGGGGAGCGTGCCCGTGAATTGGCTGCTCAATATTCCCCGCAATTTTATTATGGCGCTGCCTCTGCAGCTTTTGATCGCCGGCCCTGTGGTGCGCCGCGTGTTCCGCGCCGTGTTTCCTGAGGGCAAGGTACTGGCCTAAACAAGAAGGGACATCCCAACGGGATGTCCCTTCTTGTTGCATATATCTTAAAAAATGGTTTCAACTGTCTGGTTGATATAAGAGAGAACTACATATCATTCCCGTTCTACAGTTCCTTCCCACGTGGAAACAGTTCGATGACAGGAAGTTTCGTCATACCAGTGCTTTGTAACCGTTTTTGCCCGCGTGTAAAATCGAACACCATCCTTACCCAGAACATGCAGATCACCAAAGAAGGAGTCTTTATTACCGGAAAATGGGAAGTAAGCGGAAGGAACGGGAATACCAACATTTATACCCACCATACCACCGTCTGTCAAGAATTCGAACTTTCTGGCGTAGAATCCGCTTTGAGTGAAGATGACAGAACCGTTGGCAAAGGGGTTGGCATTCATAATGGCCAGCCCTTCATCAAAGTCACGAACACGCTTAATTAATGTGACTGGTCCAAAAATCTCACGTGTTCCAACAGTCATTTCAGGTGTCACATGATCCAAAATGGTAGGACCTACAAAGAAACCGTTTTCGTAGCCTGGAACAACGATATTTCGACCATCCAGGACCAACTGAGCGCCTTCTTCAATCCCTTTTTGAATCCAATCACACACTTTCTTTTTATGAGCGGCTGAAACGACAGGGCCAAGCTGCGTTTCAGGGTCATAGGCACAGCCAACTTTTAGGGCCTGTGCTTTTTCCTTTAGCATGGCAACAAATGTATCGGCGATGCTTTCCTGCACCACAATTACAGGAAGTGCCATACAACGCATACCGGCACACCCATATGTGGAATTGATAATGGCATTTGTAGCGCTTTCCAAATCTGCATCTTCCAAAACCAAGGCGTGATTCTTGGCTTCGCACTGAGCTTGGACACGCTTTCCATTAGAGGAAGCAACAGAATAGATATGCTTGCCCACACTGGTAGTGCCTACAAAGGTAACGGCTTTGATTCGAGGATCCGTAAGGAAAAGTTCAGCTTCATTTCGGCTACAAGTTACCAGATTTACAATTCCCTTGGGAAAACCGCCTTCCTCATAAAACAGTTCCAAAATCCGCATGGAAGTTAAGGGAGTGAGACTGGCAGCTTTCAAAACCACTGTATTGCCGGTTGCAATAGCCAGAGGTACCATCCAACCCCAAGGAATCATAGCAGGGAAGTTAAAGGGGACAATACCTGCTACAACCCCTAGAGGCATTCGATATGTAGCAGTGTCAAAGCCGGTGGTAACCTGCAGAGAGGCATCACCCTGTACTAAAGTGGGTAGACTGCAGGCATGTTCAGTAGGCTCGATAGCTTTCAACACGTCTCCTCTGGCTTCATCCAAATTTTTTCCCAGTTCTTTAGAGCACAGTACAGTCAGTTCATCCAGATGATCCATTAGGATATTGCGCCACTTAAACATCATCTGCGTACGTTTGCTGAGAGAGGTTTGTGACCAAGCGGGAAAGGCTGCCTGGGCAGCTGCAATAGCGGATTCTACTTCGTCCACTGTGCAACATGGAACCTCTGCCATGGGTTCACCTGTACTCGAATTCGTGACAAGCATGTAATTCTCGGTTTTGGATTCCAGCCATTCCCCGTTTACACAGTATTTCATTCGTTTGATTGTCATTTTAAGGATTTCCTTTCTGGTTTGAATTTTGAAATTCACGCTCTATATAAGGCCTTGAATTCATTTACCGCGTGAACAGCAGCAGAACAAAGACTACTTGCGTCTGAAAAGAGATATAGGAGAGAATAGCCCCTGGAATATTTTTCTTCCATGTCCTTTCCGCCGGAGGAAATCGTTCCCAAGAATTTACCTGCCTGCAAGGTAACCTTCTCAATATATCGGATGGCTTTTTGAACTTCTGGATTGGAAGGATCTGCCAGGTATCCCATGGAAGTAGATAGATCGGTCGGGCCAATAAAGATTCCATCTACACCATCTACTGACGCAATTTCTTCGATGCGTTCCACTCCTTCGGGGGTTTCGATAGCTACCATGACAATGATGTCATCGTTGGCATGATGAAAATATTCCATTTTATGCATTCCATAGCAAACTGCTCTTTGACTGCTGGCCATACCACGAATGCCAGCAGGAGGATATTTGCAACATTGTACAGCATATTCAGCCTGTTCGCGGTTGCAGATATATGGGACATGAATGCCTTGCGCGCCGCAGTCCAAGATTTGTTTAATTAACACTGCGTCGTTCCATGGGGTTCGAACCATAGAAAAGCAATTGCTTGCTTTGATTGCCTGTAAAACAGATACCAATGTAGGAAGAGAATAAGGGGCATGTTCCATGTCTGGAACAATCACATCAAAACCTGCTTCTGCCAAAATTTCGGCGCTTATATTGCTGCCAAGCTGTGCCCAAGCGCCGCAGAACTTTTCCCTATTTCGTAAACGTGTAGCCATGGATGAATTTAACATATTACTTACATCTCCCTATCCCTTATAAAGGTTAGCTTCAATGTAATCATGGTTAAAGCGTACTCCCAATCCTGGGGTTTCCAATAGCTTCAAATGTCCGTTTACGACCTTAGGAGCTTGAGAAAAAGCGTTGTTCCACCAGTCTGGAATATTTTCCAGTAATCCTCCGGTAGAAGATGCTGCCATTACATGTGCACTGACCTCCATCAACACATGGGCGGTGACAGGAACATGGTATGTACCAGCCAAAGAACAGACTTGCATGTACTCTGTGATGCCACCACAGCGCATAAGATCTGGGTTGATAATATCTGCTCCGCGTAGACGAAGCAGTTCAAAAATTTCTCTGGATGTAAAAAGACACTCTCCAGAACAAATTTGCATATCAGTGCTTTGTACCAATTCTGCATTACCTTTAAAATCTTGGCAGTGAAGAGGTTCCTCCAAATAGTGAATTCCTAGTTTTTGAAGTTCTGGAATGATTTCCAAGGCGAGTTTAACGCTCCAACCTTGATTTACGTCCACCATAATGTCGAAATCGTCTCCAACCGCTTTTCGCAATGCTGTGAGGCGGGCAATATCTTCACGCCAGTTAGGAAATCCCAGTTTTAGCTTGTATTTGTCGTATCCCTGCGATTTGAACCAGAGAGCCTCCTCAATCATTTTCTCTTGAGGAACCAACCATCCGCCACTTCCATATACAGGAAGAACATCTGTTTTGGCTCCAAGAAGTTTGTATAAGGGTTTTCCTGCATCTTGGGCAATAAGATCCCACATAGCGGTATCTACAACAGAGTAGGCAGACATAGCAAGGCCGGTTTGACCACAACCACCCATGGTTCCTTGGGCCTGTTGCCAATATTTTCGAACATAGGAGGGATCCTTGCCGATCAAATCTTTGCAATATCCTTCTACTAAAACCTTGATAGCTTCGGCCTGAACAGGGTTAAAAGTGTAAGCCATTCCAATTCCTGTATATTGCTCAGTATCCATTTCAAGAAAGACATGCTCAATATAGTCCAAAGTGTAGACTGCGTTAGGCAAGGGGTTGGTGAGTTTTTTTGATACATGATATACGCGAAAATCTTTAATTTCCAAATTGATCGCTCCTCACAATGTTTTGAGTTTGGCTAAGATGCCAAAAAATGCACCAGACCCATGGAAATTGGCTCAATATACGTAATGAGAGCCAATGCAATAATAGAAACTAAAAGATAGGGCACCAGTGCCCGAATGGTTTTTCCAAGTTTGGCTCCGGCAAGATCCGATCCCATAAATAGGCACAAACCAAATGGAGGGGTAACCATACCGATGGCAAGGTTGCAGACCATAATTACTCCAAAATGGACCAGATCTACACCGTAGCTGGCAGCAATAGGAGCCAACAAGGGAGTCATGATGATAATGCAAGAAGAATTTTCCATAAACATGCCCAAGATCAGCAATAGAATATTGATGAGCAAAAGAAATACATATTTATTCTTTGCGGCGGCGCTGAAAAATTCAGCCAGCATTTGAGGAACATGTTGTTTAGAGAGAATTACGCTGAACACTGCTGCAACAGAAATGATTAACAGAATGGATGCCGCGAGCACACCAGAATCCAGAAATACCTTGGCCATTTGTTTCCAAGTCATTTCCTTATAGACAAACATACTGATAAGGATGCTGTAAAATACAGCTACAACAGCAGCTTCTGTTGCTGTAAAAATCCCGCTATATATACCACCCAAAATGATGACGGGGGTAAAAAAGGCTAGGATGGAATCCTTAAATGCGCACCATATTTCTTTGCCGCTGTAAACCCGATCTCCGCCGAAATTGCTTTTCCTGCTGACAATAACGGCGATGATAATAAAAGCCAGGCCAAAGAGAATTCCAGGAACGATGCCAGCCATGAAACCGTCGCTGATAGATTGGTTTGCCATAAAGCAATAGAGAACCATTGGTACACTGGGAGGAATCATCACACCCAAGCAAGAGGCAGAAGAAATAGTAGCAGCAGAAAACTCGCGGGAGTATTTCTTTTCCAACATACCAGGAATCAGAATGGCACCGACTGCGGCGCAACAGGCAGCTGCACTGCCACAGATGGCACCAAAGAATAATGACACAAGCACCGCCACAATGGCGAGGCCCCCTCGGTAACGGCCCACCAATGTAGAACAGAATTTGACAAGTCGTCTGGAAATGCCGCCTTCCGCCATAATATTTCCGGCCAGAATGAAAAAAGGCAGAGCCAGATAGGGAAATGAATTGATGCCTGCAAACATACGTTGAGCTATCCAAACCATTGGCATAGAAGGATCTATGCTAATTGCCACAACACAAGAGAGACCAAGTGCAAAAGCAATTGGAACACCAATAGCAAAACAGACCAACAAAGCAACATAAATTAGTCCGCTCATGTCTTATTCCCACCTTTCAAGATCTCTATCAGGTTTGCAATGGTGTTTAATAGCATCATACCTAAGCCGATGGGCATAGCCAGATAAAACCAAAACATTCGTACGCCACGCATGCTAGCAGCGTCTGAATTGAAGCCCAGAGGTAAGTATTGTGCGCAGCTGTAAAGTGCAAAGAATAAAAAGGCAATGGACAGCATGCCTACGATTACGAGCAGCGTTTTGCGGGTTTTTTCCGACAAAATTTCATAAAGGACATCTACCTTAATTAAAGTGCCACGACGGCAACAAACTGCAGAGCCGAGGAAGCACACATAGATCATGCTGTATCGGGCCATTTCTTCCAACCATGCAACAGAAATGTGAAGGCTGCGGGTAATAATTTGGGCTAATACGACCAGAGATAAAAGAACAAGCATCACAATTACCAGAACTTTAAAAATCTGGTTGATGCCATCAACAATTTTCAGATATGCTTTCATGAAAATTCTCCTTTATCGCTGGTGTGCCGCATCTAAAAAGATGCGGCACACCTGTGAGGTGCAGATTCTGTTTAGGCGCAAATAACAAATTACAGCCCCTTGATTTTTTCTACCGCACCGCTGTATTGCTGATCCAGCGCATCGTGCAGGGGCCTAATTGCTTCAACAAAGGCTTCTTTATCAACTTCATTGATTTCTACACCAGCAGCTTTGATGGCCTCCAAACCACTCTCGGTATATTGCTCCAGAATGACCTGAGACTGTTCTTCCACCTCGTCAATAGAGTTGAGAATGACATCTTGCTGGTCTTTGCTTAGACGTTCCCAGGTGGAGGTGGAAATCGCCAGAAGAACAGGGGCGTAGAGATGATCCGTCATAGACAGATATTTCTGTACCTCATGGAATCCATTGGAGCAGATGGCATTAATGGGATTTTCCTGCCCATCAATGGTACCGGTCTGAAGAGCACTAAACACTTCTGTTACCGCCATGGTAACAGGGGTTGCGCCTAAAGTTTCCCAGGCTTTAATCTGAGTGTCACTTTGCATGACCCGCAAGACGATGCCATCCAGATCTTCAGGGGTGTAGATAGGGCGAACATTATTTGTCGTTTCCCGATATCCAAAGTCAAGAACGCCCAGAGCGCGAATGCCTACGTTTTCCAAATCGCTTCTAATTTCGTCACCAATTTCACTGCTCCATACCCGCTGCAGATGGTCGTAATCTTCAATCAAATAAGGGATTTCAAAGAGACCGCATTTTTGAGAGGTGGCAGAAAGAGGGGAGAAAGAAACAATCATAATGTCAATGGTTCCGGCCTGAAGCCCCTCGATATATTCCGTTTCTCCACCAAGAACACCGCCAGACTGGATGTCAAGAGATAACGAACCATTAGAACGCTCATTGATAAGAGAATTAAAATACTCCAGGTCTTTATAGTAGGCAGAGTCCTCACTCATGGTGATAGCGCAGGTGAGAGAAACGGGATTTTCCACGGAATTGTCACCGGATTCGGAAGAGGGAGAAGAGGTGCCGCAGCCTACCAACATGCTCATAGCTAAGGCTGATGTGCAGAGCAAAGAGGCGGTTTTTCTGAGTTGGTTTTTCATTTTTTCCTTCCTTTCCATTGCTTAAAAATTGAACAATTTTGATTGGCAGTTCCTTGCCAAATCTGTAAAAACAGTATATAATTCATGTGACGTCAAAAGCAAATACAAATATCCTAAACCAACAATTAGGTTTTACTTATAAAAAGGGAGACTTATAAATGACTTTCCGACAACTAGAGTACTTGGAGGCATTGGCTCAGGAAAGTAGCATTTCAAGAGCATCTGAAAAGTTGTTTATTTCTCAATCTGCGCTGAGCCAACAGATCATTTCAATGGAGAGGGAGTATCAAGTACAGATTCTGGATCGCTCCAAATCGCCACTGGAATTTACAGAAAATGGACGATTGATTCTTGCTGCAGCCAGAGAGATGTTGAAAATAAAACGGAAGTTGGAAAATGAGTTAAAGAATCGGCAACTAAACAGGTTGTGCATAAAGACTGTCCCTTTCTATGTGGCAAATCTTGTTCCATATCTTTGCTCAAAGCTGTATAATCAATACCCGGATGTAAAAGTAGAACTGAAAGTAGACTGGGCACCGACTTTATTTCGTTCCAGTGGGTATGAGGAGGTGGATCTCTATCTGCATGCTTTTGATATGGATCCGCCGGAACCTCAAATTCCACTTGGAGGGTCCATGCAGCATGAGGTCCTTTTTGAGGAAGAAATTTTGGTTACTATGTCTTCAAAGCATCCTTTGCTAAAGACTTTGAAAGTTGACTATGATGCAAATGGGTGGCCTTGCATTTCTTTAAGGGATTTACAGGATTTTGCCTTTATTCTGCCATCTACCAGTTTGCGTCTGCTGGAAATTGCGCGGTCTATTTTGGGACCAGAGGCAGAACACCGAATTCGAGTCAGTGATAAGGGGTTTGATGCACTGATTGGTCAGCTTCAATATAGCAATTACCTGGCTTTTCTTCCGAGTACTACGATTGATTTTTGTTCTTCTGCGGTTGATATTCAGTTCTTTTGCATTCATGAGCGAAGAGTTCGCAGACCAGTAGTGGTATCATATCCGGTGGGAACAGTGCTAAATGAACCTGCTCGTCGATTTATTGAGATTGCGCGGCAATCCATGGCCCATACAGTTGACTTTCCTGGCGGGAAAGCTCTGCATAAAAAGTGATAAAATAAAAAAGTCCGTCTTTCAAATTTCGATCGAAAGACGGACTTTTATATAGGAAAATCTTTGTGTTTTACTCTTCTTATGCGGGAAAATGCTTAGGTATCAGCGGGAGGGACCGTGCTGGCGGGCTCCTCCGCTGTGCTGGGCGGCGGAGCCTCAGGCTCTGGCGTTTCCACCGGGGGTTCCTCCTGGGCAGGCGGCTGAACGGAGGTGTCCGGCACAGAAGGCTCCGGCTCTGTGGTCTCCGGCGACTCTGCATCAGGCTCCGTGGTCGGATCTGTGGTCTCCGGCGCAGTGGCGCCGGGAGTAGAGGGACTCGGCTCCTTCGACTGTGTTCCGCCGGAGGGGACGGAGCTTGTAGGCGCCTGGGCCGCCCGGCTGTCCTCCAGGTGGCCGGTGGTGGAACGGAGGGAGCCGTCGGCGTTGACGGACATGATGTCCAGATCGCTGAGGGTAAAGGTCTCCTGAAACGGACTGAGTTGGTTGTTGACGATCTCCAACAGCTTGTCCGGCACGGGGACCACATAATCCAGATACCTGTGATAGTAGCGGCTCCAGGCCTCTGCGCCCTTCCAGGGCATGGTCAAAAAGGTGACATCGTCGATGGAGAGCCCGCCGGAAAACGCCTGCTTGCTAAACCACAGGATGTTCTGGAAGGACAGGTCTGTGGAGACATTCTCCTGAAACACCTTGGCAATCTTGCCGATGTTCAGGACGTTGGCCGGCTGCATCATCTGCTGGATCACCGCCTTAAGAAAGCTTTGTTGCACCTCCATCCGGCCGGAGTCGCCGATGCCGTTGTGATAGCCATAGGGACTGTCGCGGTCGTTCTTCCGCCAGCGGATCACCTCCATGGCGTCCTCGCCGCTGAGCAGGCGATAGCCTTTCTCCTGTTCGATCACCAGGTTCTGGAGCGGGTCGTGGTAGTCCATGGTGTAGGGCACATCAAAATAGACGCCGCCGATGGCCTCTACGATCTTGCCCACGGCCTCCCATTCTACCACCACCTGGTAGTCCGGCTCAAAGCCCACCAGCTGGGAAATCTCCTGGTAGAGGCCCTGGATGCCCTTGTCTCCTCTGCCGCAGCTGTTGTAGACGGAGTTGATCTTCTTCACGTCCCAGGAGACGTTGACCATGGTATCCCGGGGAATGGACATGACCGTGGCCTGCTGGTTGGTCACGTCATAGGAGGCCAGCAGCATGGTGTCCGTGTTGCCGCCGCCTCCCGTGTCCCGGCCCAGGATCAGCACGGTGTAGAAGTCCTTGCTTTTGCGCGCGCCGCTGGCTCTGGGGCGGACCCCATCGCCCCAGTCCAGTTCCTCGTTCTGGGACCCCTCGGCCTCACCGGGCAGGCTGGGCCTTACAAACAGGGCGCCGTACGCCAAGGCCAGTCCCAGACCCAAAACCAGAACGATCACCGCTGCCCGCAGAAACTTCTGCCGGGAGCTCAGAGACTTTTTCTGTTTTCCGTGATGCCCTGACGGCGGCATACTGTCCCGCTGTCTTCTCTCTCTTTCCATAGTCCTCTCCTTTTTCAGCCGTCTGAAGCGGCGGATAGGTCAATTCTGCCGCCTCGGAAAGACGCTGCTTGCTCTGTCCCTATCATATCGCAGGGAGGGAAAAAAGCAACGGATGCTGCTGAAATTTGCCTGGTGGAACCGGAAGAATCTATAAATCTGCCAATACCTGCGAAAAAAACCTGTGCAGGATGCACCATGAGAACCGCCTGGCTGACCCTTTGAGGTTTGTCAAGTGGAGGGGGATATGCTACAATGAAGCAAAGAAAATAGACAGCCCTCCCCGTCGCCGGATGCCGGGGAGCGGGGGAGAGAGGCTGACAAAAGAGACAGGCGGCAGGGCTGCCGGAGGTGGAACATATGGATACTTGTTTTATTTTTGGTGCCGGGACATTCTATGGGCTGTATCGAAAGCCCCGTCCCGGGGAATATATCATAGCGGCGGATGCCGGGCTCCGGACCTGCCAGCAGGTGGGATTGACGCCGGATCTGCTGCTGGGAGACTTTGACTCCCTGGGGCAGGTGCCGGACTTTCCCAACCTCTATCAGGTGCCGGTGGAAAAGGACGACACGGACACGGTCCTGGCGGCCCGGGTAGGATTGAGTAAGGGCTGCCGGGAGTTCCACATCTATGGCGCCACCGGCGGCAAGCGGCTGGACCATACCCTGGCCAATCTGCAGATGCTGCTGCTTCTCCGCCGCCAGGGCGCCCGGGCCTGGCTCTATGACGACGCCTTTGTCTATACCGCCCTGGAAAATGAGTCCATCACCATTTCCCGAACGGTGGAGTGGGGACTGCTGTCGGTGTTCTGCCTGGGGGCCGACGCCCATGGCATCGATCTGGAGGGGGTGCAGTATCCCCTGCGTGACGCCACCCTCACCGCCGGGTTCCCCCTGGGGGTCAGCAACCATATCCTGGAGCCCCAGGCCCGGGTCGCTGTCCGGGAGGGGAGCCTGCTGGTAGGTTGGGAACTGCCGGAAAAGGAGAAAGCTGAAAAAGTTTAAGGCGGCAAAAAACTTTTTTGATTTCTCCCTTGCGGTTTCGGCCCCCGTATAGTATGATGAGGAAAACCAACGGAACAAGACGGGAAACTCTGTGGGAGAGGCGCTTGACCTGCTCCGCAGTAGCACCGGGAACAAGGAGATGCGCGCTATGGCAACATTTACCGTAAACGGAAAAACCGTCACCGTGGAGAAAAATCAAAAGCTGCTGCGGTATCTGCGGGACGAGCTGCGCTTGACGTCGGTCAAAGACGGGTGCAGCGAGGGCGCCTGCGGCACCTGCACCGTTCTGGTGGACGGCAAGCCTGTCCGGGCCTGCATCCAGCAGACCGACAAGCTCCAGGGCAAGTCGGTGGTGACGGTGGAGGGCCTCAGCGACTTTGAAAAAGAGGTCTATACCTACGCCTTTGGCGAGGCGGGGGCGGTCCAGTGCGGCTTTTGCATCCCGGGCATGGTCCTCTCGGCCAAGGCGCTGCTGGACGTGAATCCTCAGCCCACCGAGGAGGAGGCCGCCTACGCCATCCGCAACAACATCTGCCGCTGCACCGGCTATGTGAAGATCATCCGGGCCATTTTGCTGGCGGCGGAGATCTTCCGCACAGGCCGCCTGCCGGAGCCGGAGAAGGACTGGCATCTGGGCAGCCGGGTCCACCGGGTGGACGTGCGGGAGAAGGTGCTGGGCACCGGACAGTATCCCGACGACATCTATCTGGACGGCATGATCTATGCCAGCGCGGTCCGTTCCCGCTATCCCCGGGCCCGGGTCCTGGCCATCCACACGGAGAAAGCCAGGGCGCTGCCGGGGGTGGTGGGCGTGTTCACTGCCGAGGACATCCCCGGCATCAACAAGGTGGGCCACCTGGTGAAGGACTGGGACACCATGATCGCCGTGGGGGACATCACCCACTATCTGGGGGACGCCATCTGCATCGTGGCTGCCGAGACCCAGGAGATCCTGGCTCAGGCCAAGGAACTGGTGGAGGTGGAGTACGAGGAGCTGCCCTGTGTCCGCTCCCCCAAGGAGGCCATGCTCTTTGACGCGCCTTTGGTCCACCGCTCGGGCAATCTGCTGGCCCATAAGCACATCCAGCGGGGCAACGCGGCCCTGGCCATTGCCCGGTCCAAGCATGTCCTCACCCGCAGCTTTACCACACCCTTTACGGAGCACGCCTTCCTGGAGCCGGAGTGCGCCGTGGCCTATCCCGATGGGGAAGGGGTCATGATCCTGTCCTCGGACCAGGGCGTCTATGACACCCAGCAGGAGACCATGCGGATGCTGGGCCTGCCGCCGGAGCTGGTGAAGGTGCAAAATTGCCTGGTGGGCGGCGGATTTGGCGGCAAGGAGGACGTGACGGTCCAGCACCACGCCGCCCTGGTGGCCTATCTGACCAAGCGGCCGGTGAAGGTGAAGCTGAGCCGGGCGGAGAGCCTTCTCATCCATCCCAAGCGCCACCCCATGGAGATGGAGTTTGCCCTGGGCTGCGATGAAAACGGCATCATTCAGGGCGTGGCGGCCAACGTCATCGCTGACACCGGCGCCTACGCCTCTCTGGGCGGGCCGGTGCTGGAACGGGCCTGCACCCACGCCGCCGGGCCTTATAACTATCAGAATTTCCAGATCGACGGCTACGCCTACTATACCAACAATCCCCCTGCCGGCGCCTTCCGGGGCTTCGGCGTGACCCAGACCTGCTTTGCCATCGAGAGCCTGCTTAACGAGATGGCCGACATTGTGGGCATCACCCCCTGGGAGATCCGCTACCGCAATGCCATCCGCCCGGGGCAGGAGCTGCCCAACGGCCAGATCGTGGACGACTCCACCGGCCTGGTGGAGACCTTGGAGGCGGTGAAGCCCTATTACGACTCCGCCAAATATGTGGGCTTGGCCTGCGCCATGAAAAATGCCGGCGTGGGCGTGGGCATCCCGGACACCGGCCGGGTGCGGCTGCTGGTTCGGGAGGGCAAGGTGCATATCCTGGCCGGTGCCTCCTGCATCGGCCAGGGCCTGGGCACAGTGCTGACCCAGATGGTCTGCGACCAGACCGGCATTTCCCCGGAGCAGGTGGTGTACGAGCGGTCCAACACCTTCTCCGCCCCCGACTCCGGCACCACCTCCGGTTCCCGCCAGACGCTGTTCACCGGCGAGGCCTGCCGCCGGGCCTGTGAGCTGCTGACGGAGGCGCTGAAAGAGGGGCCTCTGGAGAGCCTGGAGGGCAGGGAGTTCCGGGGCACTTACCTGGGCAAAACCGATCCCCTGGGCGCCGATGTGCGCAACCCGGTGAGCCATATCGCCTACGGCTATGCCACCCAGATCTGCATCCTGGACGACAGCGGCAGGATCCGCCAGATGGTGGCGGCCCACGATGTGGGCAAGGCGGTGAATCCCCTGTCCTGCGAGGGGCAGATCGAGGGCGGCGTGGTCATGTCCATGGGCTTTGCCCTGACGGAGCAGTTCCCCCTGGACAACTGCCGCCCCACCGCCAAGTTCGGCACCCTGGGTCTGTTCCGAGCCAATCAGATCCCGGAGATCAAGGCCATCGTGATAGAAAAGCCAGGCCTGAGTGTGGCCTGCGGCGCCATCGGCATCGGTGAGATCACCGCCATCCCCACTGCGCCCGCCATTGCCGACGCCTATTACCGCTTTGACGGCAAGCGTCGCACCAGCCTGCCCCTGGAGGACACGCCGTACAGCCGAAAGAAGTGAGGGGCAGCCTGAAAGGCAAACCAAAAGAGAAAAAAGATCCCCCGGCTCAGCCGGGGGATCTTTTCTTCTCTTCGCCGGTTAAGAATGTGGGGATTCCAGGCGGGCCCGAATTTTCTCCAGGGCTTCCTGGTTATCCACGTCCCACAGCTCCTGCTCCTCCACTTCCAGCAGGGGCACCGGCCCGCCCCAGCGGCGGAGAACGGCGCTGCCGCCCCGGTCTCCGGTGAGCGCCAGGAGATCCGGGAACAGGGCCCGGGGGAAGATGCAGGGGTTGCCACGGACGCCGCTGTGGCCCAGAGCGGCGGGGAGGTCCGGCCTCTGCCGCCAAAGTCGGACCAGTGCCGCCACACTCTCCCGCCGCAGCAGGGGCTGGTCTGCCACTTGGAACAGCACGCCATCACAAGGAGGCAGCGCCTCCAGCCCCAAGGCGATGCTGTGACTGAGGCCTTCCTCCGGTTGATCGTTTGGAATATATGAAAAGGAAAACTCCTTTACAATATTTGCGGCTTCTGTATATTGGGTCACAACCACCACCTGCTGGAAGGCTCCGGCCGGCACCGCCTCCAAAGCCCATTCCAGCAGCGGCTTGCCGCCCAGGGGAGTCAGCAGCTTGTTGGAGCCGAACCGGCGGGCGTTGCCGGCGGCCAGGATCACACAGCCAAGGCGCGGGCAATTCTGCGCACACATCCTCTCTGCCTCCTTTCTTTTCTCAGTATACCCTGCCGCATTTCCTTCGGTCAAGACCCGGGAGCGGCAGGGAAGAGGCGATATTCTTTAAGAAGAACTACGCTTTCTCTTTCCAGACCCAGGCGGGTATGGTATAATACAAAAAACAAGTAGGTATAAGCAGAAGTGAACATAGACCCCAGTTTGGGAGAACGCTCCGCCTGGGCGGAGAGGACAGAGGAGGCCAGAACCAGATGAGCGTAGGAGAGAAAAAGATCCGCGTGGACGCATACGACAAGGTAACAGGCCGGGCCAAGTACACCGATGACCTGTGCGATAAAAGTGCGCTCATTGCCAAGGTCAAGCACGCCGAGATCGCCCACGGGTGGGTGAAATCCGTGGACACCTCCGGGGCGGAGGCGATCCCCGGTGTGGTAAAGGTGCTGACCTGCTTTGACGTACCCGACCTGCCCTTCCCCACGGCGGGACACCCCTGGTCCACGGACCCCGGTCACCAGGATGTGGCTGACCGGCTGCTGCTGAACCGCCACGTCCGGTACTACGGCGACGACGTGGCCGTGGTGGTGGCGGAGGATGAGGTGGCTGCCATGCAGGGCGTCCGGGCCCTGAAGGTGGAGTATGAGGAACTTCCCTTTGTGCTGGACGTGCAGGAGGCCATGAAGCCCGACGCCCCCCAGATTCACGAGGAGTTCCCCGGCAATATCCTGGGCCATACGGAGATCCGCAACGGTAACTATCAGGAGGCCATCCGGGAGGAGGGCCTCATCAAGGTGGAGGGCTGGTACGACACCCCCACCGTTCAGCACTGCCACATTGAAAACCACGTCTGCACCGCCCACATGGAGGCGGGGCGGGTCATTGTCACCAGCTCCACCCAGATCCCCCACATCGTCCGCCGCATCTGCGGCCAGGCTTTGGGGATTCCCTGGGGCAAGGTCCGGCTCATCAAGCCCTATATCGGCGGAGGCTTCGGCAACAAGCAGGACGCCCTCTATGAGCCCTTGTGCGCCTGGCTCACCACCCAGCTGGGCGGCCGTCTGGTGAAGATCGACTGCGCCCGGGAGGAGACCTTCGTCAGCAACCGGGTCCGCCACGCCATCCGCACCCACATCATCTCCTGGGTCCGGCCGGACGGCACCTTTGCCGCCCGAAAGATCGAGGCCTTTTCCAATCAGGGAGCCTATGCCTCCCACGGCCACGGCGTCAACGCCAAGGGCGTCAACGCCTTCCCGCAGCTCTATCCCTGCCCCAACATTGAGGGCGACGCCTGGACGGTCTATACCAATATGCCCACCGCCGGCGCCATGCGGGGCTACGGCATCCCCCAGGCCATGTGGGCCGGGGAGTCCCATCTGGACGATGTGGCCAAGGCCTTGGGCCGTGACCCGGTGGAATACCGCCGCCAGGTGGTGATGCCTGTGGGCTTCAAGGACGGCTTCAGCAAGAACGAGAACTATTTCGACACCTTCAACCAGGTCATGGACAAGGGCATGGCCGCCATCGGCTATACCGAAAAGCGCAAGGCCTATGCGCACCAGACCGGCCCGGTGCGCCGGGGTGTGGGCATGGCCCTCTTCTGGTATAACACCGCCGTTTGGCCCATCTCCCTGGAGTCTTCCTCCTGCCGCATGGTCCTCAACCAGGACGGCTCCATCCAGGTCCAGACCGGCGAGACCGAGATCGGCCAGGGCTGCGACACCGCTTACGCCCAGATGGCCGCCGATGCCGTGGGTATCCCCTTTGAGGACGTCCACGTGGTTTCCACCCAGGACACCGACGTCACCCCCTTCGGTCTGGGCGCCTACGCCTCCCGCCAGACCTACATCGGCGGCTTTTCCATCCGCCAGACCGGCCAGCTGCTCAAGGAGCGGATCCTGGCCTATGCCCATGAGCTGACGCGGATGCCGGTGAGCAATCTGGACCTGGTGGAGGGCAAGATCGTCCGCACCAGCGACGGGCAAGAGCTGATGACTCTGGGCGAGCTGGCCACCGAGGCCCTGTACAGCCTCAGCCACAGTCAGCACCTCACCGCCGAGTCCACGGCCCAGATCAAGTCCAACGCCTACTCCTTCGGTTGCACCTTTGCCGAGGTGGAAGTGGACATTCCTATGTGTAAAGTAAAACTACTGAACATTGTAAACGTCCACGACTGTGGACGGCTTATCAACCCGGCGCTGGCGGAGGCCCAGGTCCACGGCGGCATGTCCATGGGCATCGGCTTTGGCCTCAGCGAGGAGCTGAAGTTCGACCCCAAGACGGGCAGGCCCCTGAACAACAACCTGCTGGACTACAAGCTCTCCACCTT
The DNA here is from genome assembly GCA_902478785.1 of uncultured Oscillospiraceae bacterium. Taxonomy (GTDB): domain Bacteria; phylum Bacillota; class Clostridia; order Oscillospirales; family Oscillospiraceae; genus Oscillibacter. Next base: position 155,464 of record CABSMJ010000003.1, on the reverse strand, counting down.
CATGGACCATCCCCATCTCCAGGCGGAGTTCGTGGAGAATCCGGAGCCCACCTCGCCCTACGGTACAAAGGCCCTGGGTGAGCCTCCGGCCTGCAGCCCGGCTCCCGCCATCCGCAACGCCATTTTGCAGGCCACCGGCGTGGCCATTGACCGGGCCCCCATAACGCCCCACGTCCTCTATGCCAAGTTCAAAGAGGCCGGGCTGATCCAGGACTGAGAGGAGGCAGACCACCATGTATGATATGAAAGCCCTCTATGAGGCAAAAAGCGTCCAGGACGCCGTGGCCCTCCGTCTGGCCCATCCCCAGGCCCAGATCATCGCCGGCGGATCCGACGTGCTGGTGCAGATGCGGGAGGGGAAGCGGGCCGGCGCAGAGCTCATCTCCATCTTCGGCCTGGATGAGCTCCGGGGCGTCACGCTGGAGACCGACGGCACGCTGCGTATCGGCTCCCTCACCAGCTTTTCCCACATCACCAAAGACCCGCTGATCCAGAAGTACATCAACGTGCTGGGCCAGGCGGTGGACCAGGTGGGCGGACCCCAGATCCGCAACATCGGCACCATCGGCGGCAACACCTGCAACGGCGTCACCTCTGCCGACTCCGCCTCCACCCTCCACGCCTATGAGGCCATCGTGGAGCTCACCGGCCCCGACGGCGTCCGCCGGGAGCCCATCGGGGAGTTCTATATCAAGGCCGGCACGGTGGACATCCGTCCGGGGGAGATTCAGACCGCCATTTTGATTCCCCAGGAGAGCTATGAGAACACCTACGGCCACTACATCAAGTATGCCATGCGCAGTGCTATGGACATCGCCACCCTGGGCACCTCCGTCAATCTGCGGCTCAGCGCCGACAAACGATATGTGGAGCGGGCCCGAATTGCCTTCGGCGTGGCGGGGCCGGTGCCTCTGCGGGCGCGCACGGCGGAGGCGGCGGCCAACGGCCAGCTCCTGACAGAGGAGCTGGCGGAGCGGTTTGCCCAGGCGGTGCGGGAGGATATCCAGCCCCGGGATTCCTGGCGTGCGGCAAAGGACTTCCGGATGCACATCGCCGTGGAGAGCGCCAAGCGCGCCTTCCTGGAGGCGGCAAAACTGGCGGGAGGTGTGCTGTGATGGAAAAACAGTTCAAGTTGATCCGCTGTAATATCAACGGCAAGGACGTGGAGCAGATGGTGGATGTGCGGGCCAGTCTCACGGACCTGCTGCGCAACGACTTCCGCCTGACCTCGGTGAAAAAGGGCTGCGAGGTGGGGGAGTGCGGCGCCTGCACCGTCCTCATCGACGGGGAGGCCTTCAACTCCTGCATCTACCTGGCCGTATGGGCCGACGGCAAGCACATCCGGACCCTGGAGAGTCTGCTGGGCCCCAACGGCGAGCTCAGCGACATCCAGCAGGCCTTTATGGAGGAGGCTGCGGTCCAGTGCGGCTTCTGCACCCCTGGCTTTATTTTGACGGCGGTGGAGATCCTGGAGAGCGGAAAGGAATACACCGACGAGGAGCTGCGTAAGCTCCTTTCGGGCCACCTGTGCCGCTGCACCGGATATGAAAACATTCTCCGGGCGGTGAAAAAGACCATGTACCGTCGACTGGGCCGGCCGGTGCCGGAGGCGTAAAGCAAGAAACGGGAGAGCCGGAACGCATTTGCGTTCCGGCTCTCTTTCGCCCGCAGACAGGAACTGGTAAAAAAATCTATACATCGCGGCGGAACTGTGGTATAATTCAATCAGAAAAAGCCCCGGCAAAGGAGGAATCGTCTATGGCAACCAATACCATCATCACCATCGGTCGACAGTACGGAAGCGGCGGCAAAGAGGTCGGCATCCGCGTGGCCAAGGAGCTGGGCATCCCCTTCTATGATAAGGAGTTGCTTCAGGAGGCGGCCAAGGAGAGCGGCCTGTGCGAGAACATTCTCAAGAACTTTGACGAAAAGCCCAGGAGCCTGCTGTATTCCATTGCCATGGACCCCTATGCCTTTTCCTTCGCGGGAGGACTGGAAGGCGAGTCTTTGGAGCAAAGGGTCTACCTGGCTACCTTCGACACCATCCGCCGCATTGCGGACCAGGGTCCCTGCGTCATCATCGGCCGCTGCGCTGACTATGCCCTCAAGGACTATCCCAATCACCTGAGTCTGTTCATCCACGCACCACTGGAGGTGCGGGTCCAGCGGATCTGCAAGCGGCTGAACGTGGACGCAGACAAGGCCAAGGCCATTATCGCCAAGACCGACAAGCGCCGCGCCGCCTACTATGAGTACTACTCCTCCAAGAAGTGGGGTGCGGTGAGCAGCTACCACTTCTGCCTGGACAGCAGCTACCTGGGCCTGAGCGGCACCGTGGAGATGGTCCGGGCCATTGTGGACCACAAGGAGCATCCGGTGCCCAGTCCCACCGAGGTGGACCCCACCCAGAAGGGCTGAGTCATCCCTGCCCCAGCGGGAACACTAGAGCAATACAGATCGGAAAAGCCGCGAAGCGCAGCTGCGCTTCGCGGCTTTTTATTAGGAGCAGGACGGTTTAAGGCTCCAGCCTGGTCAAAAGGGTGCGGCAGGCCTGGCAGTAGTAGCTGGTAGGCCGCCGCTTGGCGATAAACCCCACCGGGAAGAGCTCGTCCAGAAGCACGCCGCTTTGCCCTTCGATGGACTTGCGGGTACACAGCTTGATGGAGGCGCTTTTGGGCATCCAGAATACAGCGCTGTCACCGGAACTGTGCAGTTCCCCCGGCGCCATCCGCCCACCGCAATAGGGACAGTTCATTCCATCACGTATCCTTTCCTCTGGTTTGAGGGTCGCTGGGAAGAAGCTTCAGAGTTTTGTGTGGCTTCCTCATCGGGGAGCGGTGCCTGCCAGTGGGGATAGAAGGAGAAGTGCTCCTCCAGCAGGTTCTGGGCATACGCTTGCAGTTTTTCACAGCAGAGCCCGTAGGCCTCCAGCAGCTGCTCTGCCTCCGATGTCAGTACGGCGCCGCCGCCGCCCCGGCCGCCGGTGGAGGAGGTCAGAAGCTTGCAGCCCAGAGCTGCCTCCGACTGACGGATGATCTTCCAGGCCTTGGAGTAGGCCATCTCCATACTGGCCGCTGCAGCGCGCAGCGAATGATGCTCCCGCACCCGGACCAGCAGTTCCGCCACCCCGGGACCGAAGCACTTTTCCTCCGTGAACAGACGCACGGTCAGTTTGATACGCAATTTCTCTTCCATGGCTGCATTGTAGCATCTCTCCCCGCTGCCGTCAACTTGACGTTGCAGAGGAAACGTGTTATTCTTTCAAAAAGTATACGCTGCAAAGCGGACAAATGCACCTGTGACAGGGAGGGAGAGGCATGACGTTTTCCCAGGCGCTTCAGATCCGACCCGGCATCACCGCCGTCATCGGCAGCGGCGGCAAGAGCACACTGCTGGAGGTTCTGGCCCGGGAGCTGGGCAGACAGGGCACGGTGGTGCTGTGTACCACCACCCGGATGTACCCGGCCCGAAACTGCTTTACCCTCTATGACCCGGATGAGGAGACCCTGGGAGAGGCCCTCAAGGCCTTTCGGGTGATTTGCGTTGGCCGGGCGGAGCGGGAGGGAAAGCTGTCTGCGCCCGGACTGTCCATGGAAATATTATGTCATCTTGCGGACTTTGTGCTGGTGGAGGCGGACGGGGCAAAGCGGCTGCCGCTGAAAGTCCATGCGCCTTACGAGCCGGTGATTCCCCACGAGACGGGGCAGACCATCTGTGTGGTGGGCCTTTCCGGCCTGGGAAAGACGGTACGACAGGCCGCCCACCGGCCGGAACGCTATGCAGAACTGGCGGGAATTGCCCTGGAGGACCCGGTGACGCCCCAGGCGGCAGCCCGGGTCCTGCGGGCCGAGGGACTGGGGGACCGGGTACTGCTCAACCAGGCGGACGACGAGCACTTCCAGGCTTTGGGACGGGCGCTCCAGGCGGAGCTGACGGTTCCCACGGTCATCGGTTCCCTGTGGAAAGGATTGGTTTTATGTTAACGATTATCCGAGGCGCTGGAGACATTGCCAGCGGCATTGCCCTGCGCCTTTGGCGCGCCGGCATCCAGGTGGTCATGACGGACCTGCCCCATCCCACGGCCATCCGGCGCACCGTCTGCTTCTCCGAGGCCATTCGCTTGGGACAGACCCAGGTGGAGGACCTGGCGGCCCGCTGCGTCCAATCGCCCCAGGAGGCGCTGGCGCTGCTGGAGGAGGGAATGGTGCCGGTGCTGGCGGACCCGGAGTGCCGCTGCCGGAGCGTTTTGCAGCCGGACGCGCTGGTGGATGCCATCCTGGCCAAACGCAACCTTGGCACCCGGATGGAGGACGCACCCGTGGTGGTGGCGGTGGGGCCCGGCTTCACCGCTGGCGTGGACTGCCACGCGGTGGTGGAGACCATGCGGGGCCACTATCTGGGGCGGGTGTTCTACGCCGGTTCGGCTCAGGAGAACACTGCCATTCCGGGCCTGATCGGCGGCTTTGCCGGGGAGCGGGTCCTGCGGGCGCCGGCGGAGGGCGTATTCCATGCCTTGGCGCAGATCGGTGACCAGGTCAAGGCGGGGGACGCGGTAGGCCAGGTGGAGGGAAAGCCCATGGTGTGCACCATTGATGGAGTGCTGCGGGGGCTTTTGCCGGAAGGAACGCCGGTTTTTGCCGGCATGAAGTCCGGCGATGTGGACCCTCGGAATGTGGCGGACCACTGCGCCACTGCCTCGGACAAGGCCCTGGCGGTGGGCGGCGGTGTGCTGGAGGCCATTTTGCATCTGTCCGGAGTGCTGAATGCCAGGAAGAAATGAAATCGTCCTGAGGACGAAAGGCAGGAAAGAGCAAAAACCGTCTGAAAAGAAGTACTTTTCAGACGGTTTTTGACGTTTTATATGAAAAAATGGGCTTGTATTGTATGAAATCTTGTGCTAGGATGGCTGTTGCGAAGAATGCCGCAGGAAAAAGCGGCGGAAATTGCTTTTCTATTGAACCCAGTGCATGGTGGGACGGCAGGCTGTGAGAGCATGCTGTCCGGAATGTTTGAACAGGAGGAGAAAAGATGGAGGAAAACAACATCAAATTGACCAAGCTGGCCAAATGTGCCGGCTGCGGCGCCAAGGTAGGAGCCGGTGTGCTGGCCCAGCTGCTGGAGGGCATCAAGGTCCATCACGACCCCAATCTGCTGGTGGGCTTTGACAAGAGTGACGATGCCTCCGTCTATAAGGTCAGCGACGATCTGGCCCTGGTGCAGACGGTGGATTTCTTCCCGCCCATTGCCGACGATCCCTATACCTTCGGCCAGATTGCGGCCACCAATGCGCTCTCCGATGTGTACGCCATGGGTGGAGAGCCCAAGCTGTGCCTGAACATCATGGCCATCCCCGAGTCCATGCCCAAGGACACGGTGCATCAGCTGCTGCGGGGCGGCTATGACAAGGTCTATGAGGCTGGTGCCCTCATCACCGGCGGCCACAGCATTCTGGATGATGAGCCCAAATACGGCCTGTGCGTCACCGGCTTTGTGCATCCCGACAAGATTTTGACCAACTCCGGCGCCAAGCCCGGAGATGTGCTGCTGTTCACCAAGCCCATTGGCATCGGTGTGCTGACCTCTGCCGCCAAGGCGGATATGGCCTCCAAGGCCGGCATGGAGCTGGCCACCCGTATGATGACCACGCTGAATAAGGCGGCCCGGGACGCCATGGTGAAGTACAACGTCCACTCCTGCACCGATGTGACCGGCTTTGGCCTGCTGGGACATCTGTGCGAGATGGCCCAGGGCAGCGATGTGGAGATCACGCTCCATGTGGATGCCATCGATCTGATCCCCGAGTCTCTGGAGCTGGCCAAGATGGGGATCCTGCCGGCGGGCATGTATCGCAACCGCACCTTTGCTGAGCCCTGGGTGGATGCCGGCGATACGGAGCTTTGCAAGCAGGATCTGCTCTATGATCCCCAGACGGCGGGCGGACTGCTGATGGCTGTGGACCCGGCGGACGCCGATGCCCTGTATGAAGAGCTCAAGGGTGTGGTGCCCAGTGCCCAGCGCATCGGTACGGTGGCGGAATACCGGGGCGGCAAGCGTCTGTTCCTGCGCTGAGTGCGAAATGCTGGACATCAATCTCAAGCAGTTGGAGGTATTCGTAGCTGCGGCGGAGTACAACAGCTTCACCAAGGCGGCGGAGGCCCTCTACCTGAGCCAGTCCACAGTCAGCTCCCACATCCGAAGCCTGGAGGAGGCGCTGGGTACGGTGCTCTTCCGCCGGGATGCCAAGAAGAAGATCGAACTTACCGAGGCAGGCAAGCGGGCCTATGGTCCGGCCCGGGATATCCTGGACCGGTGCCGGAATCTGCAGAGCACGCTGGCGGAGCAGGAGGCACCGCTATTGACGGTGGGTGCCTCCACCGTTCCGGCCCAGTACCTGCTGCCGGAATTGTTGGCGGGTTTTTCCCGCCAACGGCCTGACTGCCGCTTTCTCCTCAAACGGCGGGACAGCGTCCAGGTCCATGAGGCCCTGCGCATCGGAGAGGTGCAGGTGGGCTTTGTGGGCATGCGGCTGGATGAGAAGGAATTTGAGTATCATCCGGTGCTGCGGGACCGCTTGGTGCTGGTGACGGCCAACACAGAGCGGTTTCAGGAGCTGCCGGAGGACGCAGGGCTGGAACTATTGCAGCAGGAGCCAGTGGTAGCCCGGGAGGAGGCCTCCGGCACCTGGCGGGAGACCGCAGAATGGCTGCAAAAGCGGAACATCCCGCCGGAGTCCCTGCACATCCTGGCCCGGATGGAGAACCCGGAGTCCATTCGTCGGGCAGTGGCCCAGGATATGGGCGTGTCCGTGTTGTCCTCTCTGGCGGTACAGGAGGATGTGTCCGCCGGTCGACTGCTGCAATTTGAACTGAGTCGGGAGGGGGCCTGGCGACAGATCTGTCTGGTGCTGCACCGAGGAGCGGAGCGTACTCCCTTGCTGACGGACTTTTTACAATTTGCCATCCGGTGAATCAGCGGTTGTTATCGCCTTTGACGATAACAACCGCTTTTCTCATGGGAAAGAGGAGGTGGCTTTTTGGAAAGGGCGGGATTATACTGAAAACAGCGGAATTTATCCATTTTTGTAAGATTTCGCCTGTGTAGAAAGAAGAGGAGAAAAAGTATGAAAAAAGTAGACTGGGTCGTTGTTGTCGCCGGACTTGCGGTGGGAATCGCGGCTGTGGTACTGACGCTCATGGGCAACCCCAGCAACATGGGCTTTTGTATCGCCTGCTTCCTGCGTGACATTGCCGGTGCTGCCGGGCTTCACAGCGCTGCCAAGGTGCAGTATGTCCGGCCGGAAATCATTGGCTTGGTGTTGGGCGCATTTTTGATGTCCCTGGCCACCAAGGAGTTCCGTGCCCGCTCCGGGTCCTCCCCGGCGGTGCGGTTCGTGCTGGGTGGCTTCGTAATGGTGGGCGCTCTGGCTTTCCTGGGCTGCCCTCTGCGGATGGTGCTGCGCCTGGCCGGCGGAGACCTGAACGCGCTGGTGGGCCTGGTTGGCTTCATCATTGGCATCCTGCTGGGCATCGTATTCCTGAAGAAGGGCTTCTCCCTCAAGCGCTCCTATGACGTGGGCAAGGGCGAGGGCACCGTGCTGCCTGCGGTGATGGCGGTGCTGCTGGTGCTCTTCCTGGCGGTGCCGGCCCTGTTCAAGTTCAGCGAGGAGGGCCCCGGCTCCATGCACGCACCGGTGCTGGTGGCTCTGGTCATCGCCCTGGTGGTGGGTGCCCTGGCGCAGCGGGCCCGTCTGTGCATGGTGGGCGGCATCCGGGATGCGGTGCTGTTCCAGGACTTCCGTCTGCTCTATGGCTTTGTGGCCATTTTCCTGGCGGCCCTGGTGGGCAATCTCATCACCAACAAGTTCTCCCTGGGCTTTACCATGCAGCCCATCGCTCACAGCGCCCACCTGTGGAACCTGCTGGGTATGGTCCTGGTGGGCTGGGGCTCCGTGCTGCTGGGCGGCTGCCCCCTGCGCCAGCTGATCCTGGCCGGCCAGGGCAACGGTGATTCCGCTGTCACCGTGTTCGGCATGATCGTGGGCGCTGCCCTGTCCCATAACTTCGGCCTGGCCGGCAACGCCGATGCCCTCAATGAGGCCGGTGAAGTGGTGGTTGGCGGCATCTCCAACGCCGGCAAGGTGGCTGTGGTCCTGGGCCTGGTGGTCATGCTGGTGGTTTCCCTGATCAATCTGCCGAAGGAGGAGAAGGCATAATGGTAGACGCGAGAGGTTATTCCTGCCCCATGCCTGTGGTCATGGTGCAGAAGGAAGTCAAGAAGAACGCTCCTTCCACGCTGGAGGTGCTGGTGGACAACCAGTGCTCCGTGGAGAATGTGACCCGCTACGGCATGGGTCAGGGTTACCAGGTGCAGGTGACCCAGGAGGGACAGGATTTCCGCCTGACGCTGAGCAAATAAGCGGGAAAGTATAGGAAAACGGGGCTTCCATTGGGAGCCCCGTTCCTTTTTGGTTGCAATCCGGAGGAATTGTGGTAAACTGTGGAGAGAATAAGGAGGAGATGCCATGCTGTTCAATACAAATGAGGAGAGCCTGGAAATCGAAGTGGCGGGCTATGAGTTCCCCGAGGGTGTGGGGGAGGATGCCGACTGGCTGGTGCTCAAGGGCACCTATAAGGCCGATGGCACGGTGACCAAGGACCGCAGCAGCTGTCTCACTGCCGGCGAGCTGCAGGAGCTGACCGCCGGGCTGAAGGTGCTGGCCGCCGGGATCAAAGATGAGTACGCCAGCGAGTTCCAGGAGCCCTATTTTGAGCTGACGGTCCAAAAGATCGGTGACGATACCTTCCAGGCGGCGGTGGCCTTTACCATGCTCAATTCGCCGGAGGACTGGGATACCGCCGAGGTGGAGATGGCGTGCGACACCGCCTGCCTCAAGAGCTGGATTACCGAGCTGGAGAAGGCGGAAAAGCGCTTCCCGCCCCGGTCCTGAGGGCAGGCGCCATGTCCATTCGCAGTACCGCCAAGGCCATCGTGGTGGACCACGGGCGGGTGTTGCTCAACCTCTGCCGAGACCAGTGGAACGGGGAGTACTACACCCTGCCCGGCGGCGGCCAGGAGACCTATGAGACCATTGCCCAGGCTCTGGTGCGGGAGTGCCGGGAGGAGACCGGCTATACCGTCCGGCCCGTCCGCTTTGCCGCGCTCTGTGAGGAGATCTGTGACGATCCCCTCATGCGGGAGCAGTACCCGGTTTATGCCCACAAGATGCTCCACATCTTTTTGTGCGAGCTGGCCTCGCCTGAGCGGCAAGAGCCCACGGAGGTGGACGACTTTCAGCTCAGCTGCCAGTGGGTGGAGACGGAGCGGCTGGGGGAGATCACGGTGTTGCCTGCGCCCCTGGGGAAGCATCTGAAGGAGATCCTGGATGGCGCCCCGCCGCTGTTTCTGGGTTCCGACCACCTGGCCCACAACCACGCATAAACAGGAAAGAAGAAGGATTGCTTCGGCTATGGCCGGAGCGGTCCTCTTATTTATAATAGGAGAGAAGGAACTTTATTGCGGCCTGTGAGGAGCCAGAGCGCGGGTCAGAGCCGCGAACTCCGCAAGGCCCAGCCGCTCTCCGCGGATGTCTGCCGGCAGCCCACAGTCGGCAATGGCCTGGCGCAGGACCTCCTTGTCAAAGCCTCCCAGGGCAGAGGAGAGGCTGTTGAGCAGCGTCTTGCGGCGCAGGGCAAAGGCGGCCCGGACCACCCGGAAGAAGAAGGCCGGGTCCTCGGTCTCCACCGGCGGAGCCTGCCGCAGGCGACAGTGCAGCACCGAGGAGGTGACCTTGGGGGCGGGATAGAAACACTCGGGGGGCACGTCGAAGAGGAGCTGAGGCTCCGTGTGATACTGCATGAACACGGAGAAGGCGCCGTAGTCCGCCGTGCCGGGGGCGGCGCAGATGCGCCGGGCCACCTCCCGCTGGATCATCACAGTGAGGGAGGCAAAGCACCCTGCCTCCACCAGCGCCGTCAGCACGGGGGTGGTGATGTTGTAGGGCAGATTGGCACACACCAGGGGCGTCAGCCCGGGGAACTGCTCCCGGACAAGGGCGGACAGGTCCAGCTTCAGCACGTCGCCGGAGATGACCTGTACGTTGTCACACTCCGCCAGCGTTTCCTCCAGCACCGGCAGCAGCGAGCGGTCCAGTTCCACCGCCGCCACCTTGCCCGCCAGCCGGGACAGCTGTACCGTCAGCGGACCGATGCCCGGGCCGATCTCCAGGACGCCGCAGCTCTCATCGGCGCCGGAGCTCATGGCGATGTCCCGGGGAACAGAGGCGTCGATGAGGAAGTTCTGCCCCATGGATTTGGAAAAGTGAAAGCCGTGCCTGCCCAGCAGGTCACGGATGGTGCGCAGGTCGCAAAGGTCCATAAAAGTCCTCCCAAGGACGGCTCAGGCCGTCGCCGCGTTGTCCCCTGCGGCAGGGGGAGATAGAGGCCCTTTCCGGGCCGTTTTTCCCAGTATACCAGACCCGAGACAAAAAGGGAAGAGCAGTTGAATTCCGCTTCTCCTCAGGCTATGGGTGCCGGAAGCGAAGCGGGGGGACAAAAGAAAAACCTTGACAGCAGGGCGGGGAGCTGCCATAATGAACGACGTTCAGAATGGAGGGAGACCGGTGAACACAGTTGTAACGTCCCAGGAGGCCATTTTGGCCATGAGCCGGAAAATGCTCCGGGAGCAGGGGTGGACCGGGGTGAGCGTGCGGAGCATTGCTGCCGCCTGCGGCATTTCGGTGGGGTCTATCTACAACTATTTTGACTCCAAGGAGGACCTGATGTCCGCCGTTGTGGAGAGCATCTGGCGGGAGATCTTTTCCTGCGCCGAGGAAGCGCCCTTTGACAATACCCTCTCCTGCGTGAAGTGGATGTTTGCCAGCATGGAGCGGGGAGAGGAGCGGTATCCCGGCTTTTTCACCTGGCACTCTCTGCGTTTTATGGAGGAGGAAAAGCCCAGCGGCCGTCGGCGAATGACCCAGGCCTGGGAGCACATGCAAAGGGGGCTTGCCGCCGTGCTGCGGCAGGACAAGGCGGTGCGTCAGGACGCCTTTGACGAGACATTCACGCCGGAGGGCTGCGCTGAGCTGATCTTCTCATTGCTCCTGGGGGCAATGGTCCGGCGGAATTTCAGCTGCGATACAATCCTGGAGGCCATCCGCAGGACCATCTATTGACGGCCCACGGACAATGGGAAAACCTCTGGCAAAAATGAACGATGTTCAGAAAGGAAACAACTATGCTGAAAGTGAAAAAGAACACCCTGTTGCTGCTGGCCTGCCTGGTGTGGACAGCGGCAGGGGTGAATATTTTGCGGATTGGACTGCTGGCCTATCCGGCCTATGTTTCGCCGGTCAATCTGCTTTTCTCTGTCCTGGTCTTCGCCGTGTTCCAGATTTTTATATTCGGACGGCTGGTGCGCAAGCACACGGGGCGAATCACGGCCTATGAGCAGGAGCGGCAGTTCTTTTTTCGATTCTTTGACGGAAAGGCCTTTGCCATCATGGCGGTTATGATGACCGGGGGCATCTATCTGCGGGTGTCCGGCCTGGGCCCGGAGCGGTTTATCGCCGTGTTCTATTCCGGCCTGGGGGCGTCTCTGCTGCTGGCAGGCGTGCTCTTTGGCCGAAACTATTGGAAGGCGCTGCGCGTCTGATAAGAGGAAAAGGAGGAAAGCAATATGCAGGCAATCGCAGAAACTCTATTTGATGTGGTGTATCTTGTCACTGTTCTGACCCTGGGGGTGCGGATGGTACGCCGGCACAGCAGGGGACAGTACCATCTTTTTGGAGTGATGGCCATTGTTTTGGGTGCAGGAGACGCCTTCCACCTGGTACCCCGGGCAGTGGCCCTGTGTACCACAGGTCTGGAGAACTTTACGGCTGCCCTAGGGGTGGGAAAGCTGATCACCTCCATCACTATGACGATCTTTTACGTCCTTTTGTACTACGTCTGGAGGGTGCGCTACCGGGTCCAGGGACGCCAGGGAATCACCACCGCGGTGTATCTTCTGGCCGCTGCGCGGATTCTGCTGTGCCTCTTTCCCCAGAATGAATGGATGTGTGAGAATCCGCCCCTCAGCTGGGGAATCTACCGCAACATTCCCTTTGCGCTGCTGGGCCTGCTGATTATCGTGCTGTTTTACAAGAGCGCAAAGACACAGGGCGACAGGGCCTTTCGGTGGATGTGGCTGACCATCGTGCTCAGCTTCGGATTCTACATTCCGGTGGTGCTCTGGGCGGACCGGATGCCTATGATCGGGATGCTGATGATCCCCAAGACCTGCGCCTATGTGTGGACGGTGCTGATCGGCTATCGGGCCATGGAAAAGGAATTGAAGTAAAAAAGAAACCGGGCGAATTGCCATCTTGGCAATTCGCCCGGTTTGCTTCATCAGTTGAGCACGTACACGGTGCAGTCTCTGCGTCCGAAGTTGATGCACTGATTATAGGTGTCGTGATAGAGGTCGATGCGGTTGCCCCGCACGCCGGTGTCCTCTGCCACGGCCATGCCGTAGACCACGGAGCCGTTGGAAGCCACGATATAGAGGCGGCTTCCCAGGGGGATGACCTTGGGGTCTACCGCCACAGTGCCGTGATGGACCGTGGTGCCGGTGGCGGTGCGGGTGCCCACGCCGTCATAGCCGGTGGTGTAAGCGGTGGCACTCATGTTCAGCACCTTGCTGTAACTCAAGGTGGCGCCGGAGGTGAAGGTGAGGTATCCGCCGCCGTTTCCGTTGGCTCTGACCGCTGTGATCCGGTCAGAGCTGGTGACCGTGGCGGCCTTGGTGCCGTATTCCACCACCTGGTCCACTGCCGTTCCCTCGGACTCCTCCACCAGCTGGCGGGAGACCATCTGGCCGTTGGCGTAGATGACCTCGTAGGTCTGGGTCTTGGTGCCGTTCTTTCCGGCCTGGACCACCTTCTCGGTGCCCTTGGCCAGATTGGGGTTGGCTCGCCGGACCACTTCATAGGAGTCCACGGCCGTCTCCGTCTCGTAGAAGGTGAGATCGGAGGCCACAGTGATCTCCAGGTCCTCGCCGCTGACGTCCACCTGCACCATTTCCAAAGGGCTGGGGACGATGTGGGAGCGGCTGAGCAAGGCGCTTATGGTTTCATTCCGGGAAGTCACAGTCATTTCCTCTCCCTCATAGGAGATGGTGACCTTTTCGCCGGCCTTCAGAGTCAGGTCCGTCTTGTCGGAATCGGCTCCCACCACCACAAGGCGGGAGGAGAGATCTGAAAGCTCGGGGGCTTCGGCTCCGCTGTCGAAGACAACGGCGGAATCATTTGTGCCGGTGAGGATATACAGGGCATCCGCTTTTCCGGTCATCAGAACACTGCACAGCAGCACGGTGGTCATCGTGGTGAGCACCAAAGAGCGGTGCGATGCCTTCCCCATCAGACGCTTGTTGCTAAGCATAAGATGAAACCTCCTGTATGGATTTCCCAACCAAATTTTCCCCGCTTGCGGAGGGGGATTCTACCTGCTGATAACAAGATGAAAACAACTTGTTACTTTTGTTACCGGCTGGAAAACTGGCCTTACTATACACCACTTACCCACTTTTGTCAAGTTTTTAGGGAGAGAAAAGTGTTATGTCCCCCACTTAGACAAAATTCTTAGATTTTTGCCATGGAAAATATTTACAAAAGTGACGCGAAGGGTAACAAAAAGTGACAGGAGGTCGAAGGGATGTTTTTCCTGAATGTGGAGCAGAAAAAATTGGAGTGGAATGGATGGGAAGAACAGGAGAAAAGAGGAGCTTTTGAGAGAAAAGGGAAGAAAAGGAGAGGGGAGATAAAGAGGAAAATGAAAGAAAAAGGGCCCGGCCGATGAGAGCCGGACCCTTTTTCAGGTGTGAGGAGTTTATGGATAGAATGGGTAGAAAAGCAAAATGCAAATCAGAAAGGAAGTGCGGGGATGACCACCTGGGTGTCGGTGGCTTTTTCCGCGGTAAAGCTGTTTTCGCTTAGACGGTGGATCTGCTCCGGGGCAAAGTGGGCCAGGAAAGGCTCCAGACCGGAGATCTTGGGGAAGCCGTAGGAGCCGATGCGGTAGTGCATGGGCACCAAAGTACCGCCGCCCAGCATCTGCGCCACCTGAGCGGCGCCGTCGCCGTCCACGGTGAAGAAGCCGCCTACGGGAATGAGGAGCACATCGCATTTGCCGATCTTGGAGATCTGCTCCGGAGAGAGTTGGTGCCCCAGGTCGCCCAGATGGGCCACCGTGATGCCGCCGGCTTCGATAATGTGAATGGTGTTGGGCCCGCGCAGAGCACCGCCGTCGTCGTCGTGGAAAGAGGCCACCGTGCGGATGGAGAAGGGACTCTCCCGCTTGGGCAGCACCGTGACGGCCTGGGTGTAGTTGTGGTCGAAGTGATCGTGGCTGCAGAGGATCTCGTGGGCCTCGGCGTGCAGCGGCGGGTATCCGTCCACCTCGGTGTAAGGATCGGTGATCAGACGATAGCCGTCCTCCTCAATGAGGAAGCAGGAATGTCCCAGCCAGGTGAGTTTCATAGCAAAGTCCTCCTTCAAGCGTTTGAAAAAATGGAGAGGTTATTTGCCGGCGCCGTTGACAGCGTCGGAATGGATGACGGACTCTGCCTCCTCCTCGGTCATGCCCAGCTTTTCCATCAGGACTTCCTTGGTGTGCTGGCCCAGCAGAGGAGCGGGGGTGAAGGTGTCGATCTTGTGATTGGTGAGCTTGATCTGGTTGCCGGTGACCTTCATGTGGCCGGCCTTGGGATGGTCCACATCCACGAACATCTCTCTGGCACCGGCGATGTGGGGGTCCTTGGTGACACGGTCGATGGTGTTGATGGGGCCGGCGGGAATGCCCTTGGCCAGCATGGCGTCCACGGCGTCGTCGATGGTCCAGTCCTTGAGCCACTCCTCGATGATGGGCTTGAGGTCGGCGTGATGCAGGACACGGTCGTTGTTGGTGACGAAGCGGGGATCGGTCTTGAGCTCCGGCTTCTCCATCAGGTCGCACAGCAGACCATAGAGCTTGTCGTTGCCGGCGCCGATGACCAGCATGCCGTCCTTGGCCTCGAAGGAGTCATAGGGATACAGAGCCTCATACCGGTTGCCGATCCGCTGGGGAATCTTGCCGGTAGCCAGGTAGATAATGTTGATGATTTCCAGAGAGGAGACCATGGAGTCCACCAGGGCCACGTCCACCTTCTCGCCCTCGCCGGTCTTGAGGCGATTGGCATAGGCGGCCAGGATGCCCACACAGCAGCTCAAGCCGCCCATGACGTCGGCAATGGCAGTACCGGTACGGGTGGGAGCGCTGTCAGGCCAGCCGGTGGTGCTCATCAGACCGCTCATGGCCTGGCCGATGATGTCGTAGCCGGCCCGCTGGCTATAAGGACCATAGTGGCCGAAGCCGGAGACAGAGGCGTAGATGATAGCGGGGTTGATCTTCTTGAGCTCCTCATAGCCCAGGCCCAGACGATCCATGACGCCGGGACGATAGTTCTCCAGCACCACGTCGCTCTGTGCCACCAGCTTGCGGAAGATCTCCTTGCCGGCCTCGGACTTGAGGTTCAGCACCATGCCCCGCTTGTTGCGGTTGAGGTTCATGTAGTAGGCACTCTCACCGTTGACGATGGGGAAGTTGCTGCGGGCGTCATCGCCCTTGCCAGGACGCTCGATCTTGATGACGTCAGCGCCC
Source organism: uncultured Oscillospiraceae bacterium (assembly GCA_902478785.1). Lineage (GTDB taxonomy): Bacteria > Bacillota > Clostridia > Oscillospirales > Oscillospiraceae > Oscillibacter. Next base: position 139,790 of record CABSMJ010000003.1, on the reverse strand, counting down.
ATGTCCGCCAGCATCATGCCGCAATAGGGAGCAGCCAGAACGCGGGAGAGGTCCAGCACCTTCATACCGGACAGAAGTCCTTTCTTTTCCATGTGGAAATACCTCCTATTATATTATAATGTGTTGGAATGAAAAAGGTCAAATCTTGTGGTCGCAGCCCAGCACGTCGGTGATCTTGTGCTTGACCAGCTCCTTGATGGCGGCGCGGGCAGGCTTGAGATACTGACGGGGATCAAAATCGGAGGGATGCTCGTTGAAATACTTGCGGATGGTGCCGGTCATAGCCAGGCGCAGATCGGAGTCGATGTTGATCTTGCACACGGCGCCCCGGGCGGCCTGACGCAGCTGCTCCTCGGGGATGCCCACGGCGTCAGGCATCTTGCCGCCGTTTTCGTTGACCATCTTCACGAACTCCTGAGGCACGGAAGAGGAGCCATGGAGCACGATGGGGAAGCCGGGCAGACGCTTGACCACCTCGTCGAGAATGTCGAAGCGCAGGGGCGGGGGAACCAGTTCGCCCTTTTCGTTGCGGGTGCACTGAGCCGCGGTGAACTTGTAGGCGCCGTGGCTGGTGCCGATGGCAATGGCCAGTGAGTCACAGCCGGTCTTGGAGACGAACTCCTCCACCTCTTCAGGGCGGGTGTAGTGGGAGTCGGCGGCGGACACATTGACATCATCCTCTACGCCGGCCAGAGCACCCAGCTCAGCCTCGACCACCACGCCGTGGTCGTGGGCATACTCCACGACCTTTTTGGTGATCTCAATATTCTCGGCGAAGGGCTTGGAAGAGGCATCGATCATAACAGAGGTAAAGCCGCCATCGATGCAGCTCTTGCACAGCTCAAAGCTGTCGCCGTGGTCCAGATGCAGGCAGATGGGCAGGCCGGTTTCGATCACAGCAGCCTCTACCAGTTTAATCAAATAGGTGTGGTTGGCATATTTCCGGGCACCGGCCGATACCTGCAGGATCAAAGGCGCTTGCAGCTCCTTGGCGGCCTCGGTGATGCCCTGCACAATCTCCATGTTGTTGACATTGAATGCACCAATGGCGTAACCGCCATTGTAGGCTTTTTTGAACATTTCCGTACTGGTGACCAGTGGCATTACATCATCTCCCGAGCACAATTTCTATGTAATATGGTAGCATAAGACGTCAAAAATGCAAGCATTTATTGTGCGGTTTTTTGCAATTTGGCTCAAATCAACAAAAAGAAAACATGTTTTTGTGAAAAAAGCGAACAAGTAAAGAAACATTTTATCATGTAGAAAAAGGCGGCACGGAGGAGGAAAAAGAGAGGGGGAGAAGTGAGAATTCCTTAAAACTCGAGGAAACGGAGAAAAAACAAGGGGAAGGGCCATTAAGAAGCCGTTAAATGGTGCACCTGGGTGGGAACCGGATGGCTGCTTTCAAGGGTGGAGAGGCAAAATGGCGTCTGCGGAGCTGAAATGTTCTTATAGAACAAAAGAGGAAGGAAAAATGAAATGAATGTTGTATTTTGTTCGATGCGATGATAAAATGAGGCTAACAGGCAGGAGGGCTGCCCACGGGCAGCCCAACGGCTTCAATTTTGCTGGGAGGTGGCCCTATGAGCGAAACTTGTCAGTACTGTGCAATCGATGAGCGGGTCCTGCGCCTGATGGTGCCGGTGTGCGAGCTGCCCCATACCCGTGTGTATCTGTACCGGGAGAATACGTTCCCCGGCCGGTGCGTGGTGGTGTGGAAGGAGCATGTGCGGAAGCTGACCGAGCTGACGCCGCAGCAGCGGCGGGATCTGATGGACGACGTGGGACTGGTGGCGGATACGGTGACGGAGCTGTACCACCCGGACAAGCTCAACTATCTGATCCTGGGCGACGAGAGCCCCCATTTCCATGTCCATGTGGTGCCCAAGTATAAAGGTACACCGCAGTGGGGCAAGATGTTTGAGATGATGCCGGAGCCCTCTCAGTTCATGGCCTCGGAGGAGGAGTACACGGCAGCGGCAGAGCGGCTGCGGGCGGCGCTGCTGCAAAAGCAGGGAAACTGAGCAGGGAAAAGGGCAGTTTGAGGGGTTTTGGATTGACATTTTTCCTGGAACTTGTATAATATTGTGCGGAGAATTTTCCATACCCTGCTCGTCAAGAGCGGGGTTCGTCTCTGCGTATCATTCAAGGGAGGGCTTTCCATGCTTACATACCCCATGCACATTGCCGGTCTGGACCGGGAACTGCCCGTCTGCCGGATCAACGACGATCTGTACATCGGCGCGTTTATCGTTTTTGGCGATGCAGAACTGACTGTGGCCTGTGCCCGGGAGCTTTTGAAACTGGTTCCCGCCGACAGCTACGACTACATGCTCACCGCTGAGGCCAAGAGCATTCCCCTGATCCATGAGATGGCCCGTCAGAGCGGTGCGACCAAGTATTTCATTGCCCGCAAGGGTCCCAAGGCCTATATGCCGGACCCCATCCATGTGGTGGACCACTCCATCACCACTGCCGGCGATCAGGAGCTGTACCTGGGCCGGGACGATGCGGAGCTGATCCGCGGCAAGCGGATTTTGCTGATGGACGACGTGATCTCTACCGGCGGTTCTCTCCATGCCATGGAGGCGCTGGTGAAGGAAGCTGGCGGCACTGTGGCGGGACGCATTGCTGTCCTGGCCGAGGGCGACGCACAGAAGCGGCCGGACATCAAGTTTTTGGCTCCGCTGCCGCTGTTCAACGCGGACGGAACGCCTAAGGAGTAAAGGAAAAGGAACCGAGGCCTATCTGGCCTCGGCTCCTTTTTTATGTGGAGACTTTTACGAGAATTTTTCTTGCCATTTTTATGAATTTCCCCTATGATAAAAAGGCAACCCTTTTAAGCGCTTGAGAGAAAGGATAGAAGCAGTATGAAATATGAAATTGTCGGCGAATCCATGCCGGCGGTGATTTGTGAGCTGCAGGCCAATGAATCCATGATTACCGAGAGCGGCTCCATGGCATGGATGTCTCCCAATATGAATATGTCCACCAATGCCGGCGGCAGCCTTGGCCGGGCCTTTGGCCGTCTCTTCTCCGGTGAATCCATTTTTCAGAATATCTATACGGCCCAGGGCGGACCGGGGCTGATTGCCTTCGCCTCCAGTTTTCCTGGCTCCATTCGAGCTGTGGAGATCACGCCCCAGCGTCCGGTGGTGGTGCAAAAGAGCGGCTTTTTGGCCTCGGAGTCCAGTGTGGAGCTGTCTGTGTTCTTCCAGAAGAAGCTGGGCGCAGGCTTTTTCGGCGGCGAGGGCTTCATCATGCAAAAGCTCAGCGGTTCCGGTACGGCATTTTTGGAGATCGACGGCAGCGCTGTGGAGTATGATCTGGCACCGGGACAGCGTCTGGTGGTGGACACCGGAAATCTGGCCATGATGGACGCCACCTGCTCCATCGATATCCAGACGGTAAAGGGAGTAAAAAATGTCCTCTTCGGTGGAGAGGGCCTGTTCCTCACCGTGGTCACCGGCCCGGGCAAGGTGGTTTTGCAGACCATGCCCATCAGCGGTATGGCCGCTGCACTGATTCCCTTCCTGCCCACTGGAAATAATTAAAGGCCCGGGGGAGAAACGCATTCCTGCCGGAAAAACGTCTGCCATTAAAAACCGCGGCAATGCAGCTTCTACATTGCCGCGGTTTTGTTGTATGTGAATTCTGCCATATAAATTGGGATTTTGGTAGGATTTTGGAGTGGGCACTTATGTAAGTTTGCCAGAGCTTATGGCATGGCAAGCATCAGAAAATTTGCATGCTGTGCAAAGGAGCTCCAAAAATTGAAAACGTATTGCACCATTGGCAAAAAAGAAAGAGCCTCTATTGCTATTTTTTTGAACAGCGATACAATACAAAGCAGAAACCCTTTTGTGCGTTTTAACACATGAATCAGGGTGACCGGATGGTATGGAGCACAAAAGGGCGCGCTTTTGTCAACGCTGGAACGGGAAAAGAGGAGAGTATCCCGTGCCGCAGGGCATTGGAAAAGCGGCAGGAGGCTGCACTGCGGGGAGAGGGGGAGCCTGTCATGAGTACGAAGCGGCGTGTAATTGCTATTTTGCTGGGACCGGTTATTTTTGCCGTGACGGTACTTCTGCTCTCTGATCTTCTCTACACAAGCGGGGCCCAGGCGGTGGGCATTGCGCTGTGGATGATCTTCTGGTGGATCACCCGTCCGGTGTCCATATTACGGTCACCGCTGCCGTTCCCATTATCGCCAACGCCTTTTTGAATATCGTCCCCATGTCCACCATTATCTCTCAGTATGCCTCTGAGAGCATCATTCTGATTTTCGGCTCCGGTCTTTTGACGGCGCCCTGGGTGGCCATTGGTCTGGACCGTCGGATTGCCCTCAAGGCCCTTTCTCTCATCGGGCCGTCCATGAGGTCCCAAATCACCGTGTGGCTCATTGCCAGCATTGTTCTGTCCAATGTGATGCCCAACGTGGCGGTCTGCGCCATGTTTACCCCCATTGCCGTGTCCATGCTGGCGGCGGCGGGCTATGACGACATTCCCTCCTGTGAGCCGGCGGTGCCTATTTTGCTGGCTGTGGGCTGGGGCGTGAGCCTGGGCGGCGCCGGTTCACCTCTGGGCGGCGCCATGAATCTGGCCGCCATCTCCTTCCTGGAGGAGTATACCGGGCAGGAGTTCATGTACATCGACTGGGTCATCCGGCTGGCGCCCTATCTGATCGTGGCCACACTGGTGCTGCTGGGCTGCATGCTGCTGATGCCGCTGAAAACCAAGACCCTGGAGGGAACCAAGGAGTACTTCCGAAAGAGCTATCAGGAGCTGGGCCCCATGAAGCGGGATGAGAAGATCTGCCTGGCACTCTTTGTCCTGGCCATGGCAGGCGCTTTCCTGCGGCCGCTGTATGCGGATGCTCTGCCCTACTTCACGCCGGCCTATGTGTTTCTCGCCTTGGGGTTTCTCTGCTTCTTCCTCACCACAGTGGAGGGAAAGTTTATGCTTACCTGGGAGACGGCGGAGAAGGAGACGCTGTGGGGTATGATGATCCTCTTTGCCGGCGGCCTTGCCATGGGCAATCTGCTCAACGGCTCTGGAGCCAGCGGGCGCATTGCGGAGATCGCCTCCGATCTGTCCCTGGATGGAGGGCTGCTCACCGTCGTGGTCCTGGTGGCCTTTACCCGGCTCGTTACGGAGATGACCAATGGCACCACCGCTGCTGCTGTCTGCTGTCCCATTGTCATTGGCTTTGCCACAAAGACAGGCTTGAATCCCATCCCCTATTGGTTTATCACCACCATGGCCTTCAATGCCGAGTTCCTGCTGCCCATCAGTGTGCGGGCCATCCCTGTGGCCCATGGCCTGGACGCGGACAAGATGCTGAAAAACGGTATCCCCATTGCTCTGGTCCATATGCTGGTGGTGATTGTCTTTGGCTATGCGGCTATGAAGTTCTGGCCCGCTTTCAGCCATCTGAGCTACCTTGCAGGATAGAGAAACAGGATAGAGAAAAAGGGAGGAGCGGACGACGCTCCTCTCTTTTGCATAGTATGGAAAGCAGCACCTTTCTTGGGACGGCGAAGGGGAGGAAAAACAAATGTAAACTTTTTGTTAGCTTCTTCCTTTGCAGCTTTACTCTCAAGAGGGATAATGCTATGATAAAAGCCGCTGAATCGCTGGAGGTTTTTCAGTGCCTGCGGCTGGGGAGAGAGACGCGCTTTTGCGTGTGGCCCCCACCGCTGGAAGAGAGTCCGTCCCATGGGGATGGGCAGCGCAACATATGAAATTTCAGGTGATAATTTGAAAGGGATTCTGAATTGGATTCGCCGGTATCCCCACATTAAATACATCGGCTATCTGCCTGTCTACCTGGCCATCTATTTTCTGGCGGAGCACCTGGTCACCACCCACTACTGGGTGTCCCATCTGCCTATCGATGATGCCATCCCCTTTGTACCTGCCATGGTGCTTTTTTACGATCTGTGGTATCCGGCCATGATCGTTGTCGGGTTATACCTGCTGCTTCGAGACCCGGAGAACTTCGTGCGGTATATGAAGTATCTCTTTTATACACTCTTTTTGTGTGAGGCGGTGTGGCTGCTGTTTCCCAACGGACAGAATCTGCGTCCGGCAATCACAGGGCAGGAAAATATATTTACCTGGATCATCTCCATCATCTATGCCGCGGATACCAATACCAATGTGCTGCCCAGTGCCCACGTCACCGGCGCCATCGCAGTGGCGGTAGCGGTGCTCCACTGTCCGTCGCTGCAAAGTAAGCGATGGCTTCGGGTGGGGACCGTGGTGATCTGCACCCTCATCTCCATCAGCACGGTGTTCATCAAGCAGCACTCCGTGCTGGATGTGCTGGCTGGTGTGGTGGCATCGGTTCCCTTCTATCTGGTCTTTTATCGGAAACGAATGAGAAAAGGAGAGGCGCTTTTCAGCGGAAACTGAACGAAAAAAACGCATCCGGAATTTCCGGATGCGTTTTTTACTGGAAGGGAAGAGGGGAGTTACTCCTCAGGGGCGTTTTTCAGCCGCTCCTTGACCTCCTGGCCAAAGGGTGTCACGGCCAGACCGCCCAGAGCAGTCTCCCGGAACTCGATGGGCAGACGCCGGCCCACATCGCCCATGGCATCGATGACCTGATCCACGGGAATGCGGCTGGTGATGCCTGCCAGGGCCATATCTGCGGCGCAGATGGCGTTGGCTGCGCCCACTACGTTGCGCTTGACGCAGGGCACCTCCACCAGACCGGCCACAGGATCGCACACCAGTCCCAACAGGTTTTTCAGCGCCATGGCCACGGCGTGGCAGATCTGCTCCTCGCTGCCGCCCCGCAGCTGCACCAGCGCGCCGGCAGCCATAGCCGAGGCAGTTCCGATCTCCGCCTGGCAGCCGCCGCTGGCGCCGGCGATACAGGCCTTATAGGCCACCACTGCGCCGATGCCGCTGGCCACATACAGGGCCTTGACCATCTCGTCCTCGCTGACCTTGCCGGAGCGGTACAGAGGGATCAGCACTGCGGGCATCACACCGCAGGCACCGGCAGTGGGTGCCGCCACGATCCGGCGCATACAGGCGTTGGACTCGCCGGTGGCCAGCGCCTCAGCGATGACCTGGCCCAGGAAGTTGCCGCCGATGGGCTCGTGGTCCTTCATATAGTCCCGCATCCGGCCGCCGTCGCCGCCCACCAGACCGCTGGGAGAGCGGCGGTCAGAGGCATAGCCGTCGGAGGTCTCCACCATGGAGCGCCAGGTGTAGCGCATCCGGTCCAGTGAGTCCTCACGGCTGACCTCCCGCTCCTGCATATCGGTTTCCAAAACCACTTCCCAGAAGGGCTTTCCCCAGGCCTGGCTCTTGTCCAGGATCTCCTGCATAGAATCCAATGCCATGTTCAGGCCTCCTCTCTTTCATAATAGGTGGCTTTGCGGATGCCCTCAAACTGCCGCAAAGAGGTGATGACGGACTGCGGGATCTTCTGATCCACTTCGATGACCATGATGGCCAGGCCGCCCTTGCCCTGACGGCGCAGGCGCATGTTGGCGATGTTCACCTGGGCCTGAGACAGGGCCTTGGACACCTCGCTGACATAGCCGCAGTCGTCCTGATTGTAGATGATGAGGGTGTTGTATTCGCCGGTAAAGCCCACCGGAACGTCGTCGAGCTTGTCCACCTGAATGCGGCCGCCGCCGATGGAGCAGGCCTGTACCTTCAGGTGCTCACCGCCCCGACCCGTCAAGTCCAAAACCACGGTGTTGGGATGGGCTTCCCGCAGCTGCACTTCGCCAAAGGTGAAGTGCAGGCCCCGTTCCCGGGCCAGCGCAAAGCTGTTGGGGATGTCCAGGTCGTCCGGCTGCATCCCCAGAAGACCTGCCACCAGGGCCCGGTCCGTGCCGTGCCCTCTTCCGGTTTCGGCAAAGGAGCCGTGGAGCAGCAGCTTGGCCTCCACAGGCTCATTGCCCAGAAGGGTACGGGCGATGTTGCCGATGCGCACTGCGCCGGCTGTGTGTGAACTGGAGGGACCCACCATTATGGGACCCAAAATGTCAAAGATATCCAGCATCGCATCAGGTTCCCCTTTCTCTTAGACTCGCAACAGATGATTTGGCAGGTCTGCGGTCTATCCGCAGAAAAACGGAAAGAACTGCCATTTACGTGTAGTATACCACATTCGCTTAGAGGAAGCAATCATGAATAAAAAAAGTTTTTGATAACCTAAAAAAATATTAGAGTTTGAGTAGGCCAGAGGGGAGAAATTAGCCGGGGGAGACTGGGAAGGCAGCCTATTTCCCATGGAGTCCACAATACAAAAACAGCGGAGACGTCTTATAGACGTCTCCGCAAAGACAGCGTGCGTTTTATTGTTCTTTTTCAATCCAGGACCTGCACGGCAGCACCCAGAACTCCGTCGCCGATATAGACGCTGAGAGTGCCGTCGATCTCGCCTTCCCAGATGTGGTCGTAGTCAGGCAGAGCGGCCATGAGACGGCTGCGCAGAACTTCCATCTCCTTGGGAGCGCCGCCGTTGGCCACCGCCAGGTTGTATCGCCGGTGGGTGCCGCAGGATTTTACCGTCAGGTCCACCAGCTTTTGAATCACCTGGTTCCGGCCACGGACCTTGGCCACGGACTTGAGCTGTCCGTCGCCGGCAAAGGTGAGCAGGGGCTTGATCTGCAGCAAAGTGCCCGCCGTGGCGGTCACCTTGCCGATGCGTCCTCCCTTTTGCAGATACTCCAGAGTATCCACGGAGAAGAAGGGGAAGGTGCTGGCGATCAGCTGCGGGACCCGGGTCCCGACCAGCTCCTCCCAGGTTGCACCGCCGCGGATGTCCTCCGCCAGCTGCAGCAGGGTCAGGCCCATACCCAAAGAGCCGCTGACCGAGTCAAAGACCCGGATGGTCAGGTCCTGACGGTCCTCCGCCATCAGACGCATCAGGTTGTAGGTGCCGGACAACCCACCGGAGAGCATCACAGCGATAACGCCGTCATAGCCTTCTGCGGCGATGGCGTCCAGCGCATCGGTGATGTCCTGACCGGAGGGCAGGGAGGTCTGGGGCAGTTCGCCGGACCGCAGGCGAGTATAGATGTCCTCGCTTCGGATGTTCACACCGTCGGCGTATTCTCCGTCAGCGCACAAAATGCGCAGCGGCACCACGTGGATGTGATTTTCCGCCACCAGGCGGGGCGTCAAATCGGCACAGGAATCCGTCAGCAGTGCGATTTTCTGTGGGGGCATGATAACATCTCCAAATCTTTTGCACAAATCATTTAATATAAATTACATTTCTATTTAGATTATCCCACAAAACGAAAAAAACTGCAAGAGGGGAGGAAGAAAGAAGCGCGATTTACCTGCTTGAATGGGAAATGGGGGAAAATAGTATGCAACCCTTGCGTAAGGGCGCGGAAGAAACTATAATAGAGACAAAAATCGACCGCTTTTTTGCACGATGGCAGCGGCCGTCCCCTGGGGGAGGGGAAGAAAGGAGCAGGGACATATGTATCTTGCCACGGCGGCGCAGATGAAGGAACTGGACCGGCAGGCTATTGAGGACAGAGGGGTTCCCTCTATCGATCTGATGGAGCGGGCTGCCCAGGGGGTGGCCCGGGCAGTGCTGGAGCTGCTGCCGGACAAACCGAAAAAATGTCGGGTAGCTGTGTTTTGCGGCACCGGCAACAACGGCGGTGACGGTTTGGCCGCCGCCCGTCTGCTGCACCTGGAAGGGGTGGAGGTCCGCACCTTCCTGGTGGGCGACTATGAGAAGCTGACAGAGGACGCCCGGACCATGGCGGCCCGCCTCAGCGAATTTGGATTGGAGTTGGAGCCTTATCGGGACGGGGCGGCGGTGTGGCGGTATCTGCGCTCCTGCCAGGTGATCGTGGACGCGCTGTTCGGCGTGGGTCTCAGCCGTCCCATCACGGACCCGCTGCGCTGCGGGTTGATTGAGGGGATCAACGCCCTTCCGGGAGCCGTGGTAGCGGCGGACATCGCCAGCGGTGTGGAGACGGATACGGGCCTGGTATTGGGCGCGGCGGTCCGGGCGGACCGGACGGTGACCTTTTCCCTGCCCAAGCTGGGGCAGTTTGTAGGGGAGGGTGCCATATACAGCGGCACGGTGACGGTCCATGAGATCGGTCTGCCCGAAGAGCTGATCCGCCGGATGGAATTTGGAGCGGAGACGGTGGACGGTACCTGGGTGAAAAAGGCGCTGCCGCCCAGAAAGCCTGACGGTCACAAGGGCACCTTTGGCAAGGTGCTGATCTTGGCGGGCAGCGTGGGCTTTACCGGCGCGCCGGTGCTGGCGGCCCGGGCCGCCAGCCGGGCGGGGTGCGGGCTGGTGTCCCTGGCGGTGCCCAACACCGTCTATCCCATTGTGGCCCAGAAGTGTCTGGAGGAGATGCCCTTTCCGCTGCCCTCCGACTACAAGAGCCTGCGGAACCGGGCGGCGGCCTGCGACGCGGTGCTGGTGGGGCCGGGGCTGGGCCTGAGCAGCCGGGCCCACCGACTGGTGCTGGGGCTGGCGGAGGATCTGGAGGGGCCGCTGGTCCTGGACGCCGACGGCATAAATGCCCTGGAAAAGCATATGGATACTCTGGAGAGACGGCGGGGCCGGGTGACTATTCTCACGCCCCACGATGGAGAGTTTGCCCGGATGGGCGGCGATCTGTCCAGCGGGGACCGTTTGGAGGAAGCCCGGCGCTTTGCCCAGCGCTACGGCTGTATCCTGGTGCTGAAGGGGCACCGCACCATTGTGGCCAATCCCGAGGGGCGGTGCTATGTCAACACCAACGGCAACTCCGGCATGGCCAAGGGCGGAAGCGGCGACGTGCTGGGAGGAATTTTGGTCTCATTGCTGGCCCAGGGCATGGAGCCGGAGGAAGCGGCCCGGGCGGCGGTGTGGCTCCACGGCCGGGCGGGCGATTTGTGCGCGGAAGCTCTGACAGAGTACGCCATGACTCCCAGTGATCTCATCGGCCGGCTGCCGGCGGTGTTCCGGGAGCTGCTGAAAGGGACCAAGTGACGCTTTGTTCCGTTCTCTCCGCCATTATGTTGGGAACGGAGGGCGGAATGTGGTCAAGAGAATTTGTTTTGCGGCGATGACAGTGCTTGTGATGCTCTCGGCCTGCGGTGAAGCGGGTCAGAAGGAGTCGCCGGCAGAGGATGCGCTGGAGCAGTACCGGAACATGACCGGCGCAGAGCTTGCTGCCCATGTCAGCTGCACCTGGAACGGGGAGGCAAGGGAGTATCTGCTGAAGTGTACCTATGCGCCGGAGGGAGAATCCACGGTGGAGGTGCAGGAGCCGGAGGAATTGGCGGGCGTGACGGCGGTGGTGGATGGGGAGACCATGGGCCTTCGCTATGAGGGGGACTGCCTGGATGCCGGCACCATCAGCAACGAGGGAATCTCACCGGCGGCCTGTCTGCCTCGCCTGCTGGACGCTTTGCGCACCGGCTGGCTGTTGGAGGAAAACGAGGAGAAGTGGGGAGAGATGGACTGCCTGCGCCTGACAGTGGACACCACTGGCGCGGAGGGCGGAAAGATTCTCTGGACGGTTTGGCTCAACCGGGAGACCGGTGTGCCGGTCCACGGGGAGATCGCCGTGGAAGAGGAAATAATTTTTGAGCTAGAGTTTACGGAATTTTCTTTTTGTGATACAATTACAAGGTGACCCGGGAGCGTTTTTGGCGATTTGCCGGTCTGCAGACGGATGCCCCCCTTGAACCACCCTTGCAAAAGGGACGTTGCCTTTGTCGTATGGAAAGGGAGCAGATGAAAATGGAAAGAAGTCTGAAACGTACATGGGCAGAGATCAATTTGGATAATCTGGCCGAGAACTATCAAAAGCTGCGTCAGCAGGTCAAGCCGGGCACGAAATTTTTGGGCGTAGTCAAGGCGGATGCCTATGGGCACGGCGCTGTCCGGGTGGCCCGAAAACTGGAGCAGTTGGGAGCGGACTATCTGGCGGTGTCCAATGTGGAGGAGGCAGAGGAGCTGCGTCACAACGGCGTCCATATGCCGATCCTTCTGCTGGGCTATACGCCGGAGGACATGACAGAGACTCTGATCGAAAACGATGTGACCCAGGATGTGCCCTCTCTGGAGATGGCCCGGGCCTACTCCGCGGAGGCAGGGAAGCTGGGCAAGGTTTTGCGGGTTCACCTCAAGCTGGACACCGGTATGGGCCGTCTGGGCTTCCAGTGCGACGAGGAGCACTTTGAGGAGAGCCTTCGGGAGATCCTGGAGGCCGTGCAGCTGCCCAACCTGGACTGGGAAGGCGTGTTCATGCACTTTTGCGTCTCCGACGAGCCGGACTCCATCCGGTGCCGGGAGTTCACCAAGCTGCAGCATGAGCGCTTTGTGCATATGATTACAGAGGTGGAGAGCCGGGCGGATATGCGCTTCCGGCTGCACCACTGCTGCAACGCCGGCGGCGTGGCCTATTTCCCGGAATACGCCTGGGACATGGTCCGGCCGGGCATCTTGCTCTACGGCTCCGGCGATATGGCCGGGGAGATGGGCCTTAAGCCGGTCATGACCGTGAAGGCGGCCATCGGCCCCGTCAAGACCTTTGAGGCGGGTGCCTCCATCAGCTACGGCCGGACCTATTTCACCACCGGTCATCAGCGCATCGGTGTGGTGCCCATCGGCTATGCCGACGGACTGTTCCGCCTCAACTCCAATCAGTGGAAGATGCTCACCCGGGACGGCCCGGCGCCGATCCGGGGCCGTATCTGCATGGATATGTGCATGATCGATCTGACCGATCTGCCCAACATCGGCACAGGCGATGTGGTGGAGGTCTTTGGCGAGCACAATCTGGTCAACGATATGGCCAAGCAGGTGCAGACCATCCCCTATGAGCTGCTGTGCGCCATATCCAAGCGGGTGCCGAGGCTCTATCTGGAGGGTGGCAAGGTCATCGACCACAACCTGCAGCTGCTGCTGTAAAGCCTGTCCCCCCAGGCACCACCTCATCCCGACGGGCATAGGATGAAGAGGGCCGGAAGCGCCAAAAAGACGGAACGCAACGTATAAATTCCGCGGCCGCGTGGGAGAATGATAGTGGCCTCACCGCTGAGGCGGTGACGGGTACTTCTTTCGGCGGAGTGTGAACTTTTGTGGATACGAGCGTCAAACGCGGCGATATTTTTTATGCTGACCTCAGCCCGGTGGTCGGCAGCGAGCAGGGCGGTGTCCGTCCGGTGCTCATCATTCAAAACGATACCGGAAACCGGTACAGTCCCACCGTGATCGCGGCAGCCATCACCTCCCAGACGGGCAAGGCGAAGCTGCCCACCCATATTGAGCTTTCCGCCCGGGACAACGGTCTGACCCGCGATTCCGTGGTGCTGCTGGAGCAGATCCGAACCCTGGATAAGCGGCGGCTGCGGGAGCGGATGGGCAAGGTGGACAACAAGGTGATGGAGCAGATCGACGCGGCCATTGCGGTCAGCTTCGGCCTCCATCGGGATCAACTGGTCTGAGCAGGCACTCCGCGGGAGAGAATACATATGTATCCTTTCCCGCGGGGGCCTAGAACACAAATGAGATACATAGGAGGAACTTCCATGAAAAAACGCTGGCCCCTGCGGGCTCTGAGCCTGGTTTTGCTGCTGTTGGTGCTCAATGCCACTGTTTCTCTGGCTGCCGACGCCGGTTCCTCAGGGGACCCGCTGGTGACCCTCAGCTACCTCAACGACACCTATCTGAGCACCATTTTGAATCGGGTGGACGCCAAGATCACCTCCCGGAATACTACCATCGGTCAGCAGATTGACCAGAAGATCGCCCAGAGCGGCGGCACGGGCTCCGGCACCACCGCATCTTCCTCCTTTGTCCTGGTGACCCTGAGCAAGGGGCAGAGCCTGAAGCTGGAGCTGGGCAGCGAGGTGCTTTTGCGGGTGGGCACAGCCTCCTGCGTGGCCTCCTCCACACCGGGACTCATTGACTCCACCGCCGGCACCACCATCAACAACGGCGCAGCGCTGACGAAAAACCACCTCTACATGGCCACCATCGAGGACCGCTCGGTGAAGGCCACCGCCGCCACGGTGAAGATCATGGTCCGGGGCGGCTATACCGTAGCCTGATTGGGCAATATTGATAAGCCAAGAGCCGGTCTGTCCTTGGGACAGGCCGGCTTTGCCTTTGCATAGTTTTCAGGAAAAAGGCATAGATAGAGAGATAGAAAGCGGAAAAGGGGGACGGGCATGGAACGGCTGAAATTATATCGGAGCGGACAGGTGGTGGGGGAGCTGACGGCGGAGCCGGAGGGGCTCTATCTTCGGTTTCACGTCCGGTGTGATCCGTGCGGAGAGGGGATGTTCCGGGCTTTCGCCGTGGGAGAACGGGGAGAGGTGCCTCTGGGGATCCTGGAGCCGGTTTCCGGTCGTCTTCAGCTCTCCCGGTGCCTGTCCCGCAGTCAGCTGGCCCCCGCTGGGCAGCTGCTGCGGGGGGAGGTGCGGCGCTGCGGCGGGGAAGAGGAGAGCGCCTGGCAGTCACCACCGGGAGAGGTGTGGGAGCAGCTGCCCTTCTGCCGCCGGCTGGACCGGCGCCAGGGTGCCCTCTGGCGGGAGGAGGGACAGCGCCGATGCCTGGCCCTGCCCTACGACTCCCGTCAAGCCTTCCCCCTGCCGGAGTTGTTCTGCCTGGCCCGGGTGGAGAAAATCGGCGACGGGTGGTATGTGGTGTATACCTTTGACCGGCAGGGCCAGCCGGTGATTTCCTGAGGCTGCGGTGGCTTGAAAAGCCGGAAGTGGGAAAATCATACTTTTTTGCAAGGGAAATTTTTTGAATTTTTGCGAATTTATGTCTACCCCTTCGCCTCAGGGTATGCTATACTAAACTATCCCCGGCAAGCCACACACCTTGAATGGAGGTCCTGCTATGAAGTGTCCCTATTGCGGCTTTGACGAGAGCAAGGTCATCGATTCCCGCCCTGCCGACGAGGGCAGAAGCATCCGGCGCCGCAGAGAGTGCCTGTCCTGCGAAAAGCGTTTCACCACCTATGAGACAGTGGAAAGTCTGCCCATGGTGGTGGTGAAAAAGAACGGCAGCCGCCAGAGTTTTGACCGCCGGAAGGTGTTCAATGGGATGCTGCGGGCCTGTGAAAAGCGCCCGGTCCCCGTGGCGGAGCTGGAGCGCATCGCCGAGGAGATCGAGCAGAACCTGCAAAACTCCCTGGAGCGGGAGATCAGCACCGAGCGCATCGGTGAGGAGGTCATGGAGCGGCTCAAAAAGGTGGATGAGGTGGCCTATGTGCGCTTCGCCTCCGTCTACCGGCAGTTCAAGGACATCGGCACCTTCATGGAGGAGCTGAACAAGCTGCTGGAGCATCAAGAGGAGTGAGAGGGGTCTTATAGGATGTTGCGGATGTTCACCTGTTCCATCTCTGCCAGGAGCCGGAACTGGGAGCGCAGCGTCCGCACCTCACAGAGAAACCCCTCTTTGTCCCGTAACTGGGCGCAGGCCATGGCCCGCTGCAAAGAGTTTTCCGTCTCATTGAGGGCGTCGTGAGTCTCCACGATGTGTAAAAAGGTCTGGCGCTGGTCCCAGTGGCGATAGACGGACTCCAGCTTTTCCTGGGCGGTGTCCCAGTCCTCTGCCAGAGCGGCATCTTCGGCCTGTTCTGCGCCGGAGACCCAGACTTTCGTATATCCGTCCACCAGGGCGGCGTTGCCCAGGGCAAGGGCTATCAGCAGCGCCAGAATGGTGAGCGGGAACCACAGTCGTTTCATGACGGGATCTCCTTTGGAATACAGAGGATGTGGTCCCCCTGGTCCAGGGTCATCAAAAAGACCTCACTGGGGGCGCGCAGGTGCCGGTCCGCCAGCTCCTTTTCCAGCCATTTGACGTCCCGGCCGCATTTACGCAGGTTGGGATGGATGACCAGGCCGTCGTTGATGAGTACTATGGGGAGGAACACATCGTCCTCTACCGATTTGTTGAGCTGGGCGGGAGTGATGGGTTGCTGGTCCGCCCGCAGAAGGATGGAGAGCTGGCCGCTGTTTTCCAGGACCGCGTATTTGACCGTTGTGGGGTCGCTGATTCCCTGGCCCCGCAGTTCCTCCAGCAGCTCGTCCAGGGTGAAGCGGTTTTGCCGCATGGCCGCCTGCTGGATGTGGCCCTCCCGAATGAGGATGGTGGGCTGGCCGCAGATGAGCCCCCGGAGCCGCAGACTTTTGAGGCTCAGAAGCGAAAGCAGCATGGACAGGCTTAAAAGGCACAAAATGGGGATCAGGCCGTTGAGCAGCGGAATGCCGAAGTCCTGCATAGGTACCGTGGCCAGGTCCGAAACCATCATGGTCAGCACCAGTTCGCTGGGCTCCAGCTCGCCGATCTGCCGCTTGCCCATGAGCCGCAGGCCTGCCATGATGAGAAAATAGAGGATAATGGTTCGAAAGAGAGCCGTTGCCATAAGGGAATCCCTCCTTGGTGCCCAGTATGGACCAAAGAAGGGAGAATTATCCATTTTTTAGTGGAAAGAATGGTAACAGCCGTCCGGAGTCGGACGGAGGTTATAGATGGTTTCGCAGAGGGAAAGGAGGATCATGGGCCCGGCCCATCACAAAGCGCCAGTGCCTGTTCGGGACCCCGGACAGGACGACGAGGAGGAGAGAGAATCGAAGGTTCGGCGGATGCTCTCCCGTGCACTCCGGGTGCGGACGCAGCTGACAAATACGCGGGCGACCGCGGAACAGAGAGGCTGTGACCGGAGAGAAAAGTGACAAATGGCTGCGAGTTTGTCCTTTTGACACGATTCAAAAAAATTGACTCGATCAGGAGGATTGATTGTTATGTGCGGAATAATTGGTTATGTGGGGCAGGAACAGGCTGCACCCATTTTGCTGCAGGGACTGTTTCGGATGGAGTACCGGGGCTATGACTCCGCTGGTGTGGCGGTGTGGTCCCAGGAGAAGGGTCTTCAGGTGAAAAAGGCCAAGGGTCGGATTCAGGTGCTCTCTGATATGCTCCACGGCGGCGCGGACATGGAGGGGACCATGGGCATCGGACACACCCGTTGGGCCACCCACGGTGAGCCCTCGGACGTCAACGCCCATCCCCATGTCTCTGAGTCCGGCAATATTGCCCTGGTCCACAACGGTATCATCGAAAACTATATGGAGATCAAGGAGTTTTTGCTCCACCAGGGCATCCATTTCTCCTCGGATACAGACTCCGAGGTGGTGGCCCAGCTGCTGGAGTATTACTATGACAAGAGCCATGATATGCTCGACGCGGTCTCCCGTGTGATCCACCGTATCCAGGGCTCCTACGGCTTTGGCATCATCTGCAGCGACTATCCCGGTGCCCTCATTGCCGCCCGAAAGGACAGCCCGCTGATCCTGGGCTATGGCGACGGGTTCCACTTTCTGGCCTCTGATGTGACGGCCATGATCCAGTACACCCGGGATATCGCCTATATGGACGACGGTGAGATCGCCGTCATCACCGCCAACAGCATCCAGGTCTACAACAATATGCTCGAGCCGGTGAAGAAGGAGCATCAGCATGTGGCCTGGGACGTGTCTGCGGCGGAAAAGGGCGGCTACCCCCACTTTATGTTCAAGGAGATCATGGAGCAGCCTGAGGCCTTCCGCAAGGCCGTGTTCCCCCGCATCCGGGACGGCCACGTGGCGCTGGATGATCTGAAGCTCACCGCTTGGCAGATCCGGGACTTCAACAAGATCGACATCATCGCCTGCGGCTCGTCCTACCATGTGGGCATGGTGGGCAAGTACAACCTGGAACGGCTGCTGCGCCGGCCGGTGGAGGTGTTTTTGGCCTCGGAGTTCCGCTACTGCGACCCGCTGGTGGACTCCAAGACCTTGGTCATCGTTATCAGCCAGTCCGGCGAGACCCTGGACACCATGGCCGCTATGCGGGAGGCCAAGCGTCTGGGCGGCCGCACTCTGGCCATTGTCAACGTGATGGGCTCCTCCATCGCCCGGGAGGCCGACGATGTGCTTTACACCTGGGCTGGCCCGGAGATCGCCGTGGCCACCACCAAGGCCTATTCCACCCAGCTGGCGGTGCTGGATCTGCTGGGGCTGTACCTGGCGGACGTGCTGGGCACCGTGGAGCCGGAGGAGTATGAGGCCATTTTGAAGGAGGCCTACACCATTCCGGAGAAGATGGAGTCCATCCTGGCCAAGACCTCCGATATCCAGTACTTCGCCTCCCAGTATTTCAACCACAACTCCATTTTCTTCATCGGCCGCAACCTGGACTATGCCATGGGCCTGGAGGGTTCGCTGAAGCTTAAGGAGATCTCCTATATCCACTCGGAGGCCTACGCCTCCGGCGAGCTCAAGCACGGCACCATCTCCCTCATCGAAAAGGGCACCCTGGTGGTGGCGCTGGCCACCTATGAGCCGCTGTTCGACAAGGCCATGAGCAATGTGGTGGAGGTCAAGGCCCGGGGCGCCGAGGTGCTGGCGCTGACCACGGAAAACTTCCGGGAAAAGATGGAGAAAATCGCGGACAGCGTCATCTCTGTGCCCTGCACCCATCAAATCTTCCAGCCCTCTCTGGGTGTGGTGCCGCTGCAGCTGTTTGCCTACTATGTGGCGCTGCACCGGGGCTGCGACATCGACAAGCCCCGGAACCTGGCCAAGTCCGTCACTGTGGAGTGAGCCGGGAAGGGGAAGGCCCCAAATAGAAATAGAAAAGAGCGCGGGGACCAGATGCTGGTCCCCGCGCTCTTCCTGTTTTTTTTGAAGGCTCGGCAGAAGGGTATATGTAAATGGAAATAGCTTTACATATCAATGAGGGCGCGGAACAGATCGCACACCGTGGCGATCTCCTGGTCCGGGAAGTCAAACTGGACGGAGTGCAGCGGAGGATAGTCCATGCCGTTGCCGATGAAGAACAACGCGCCGGGAATCTCCTGGAGATACCAGCCGAAGTCCTCGCTGGCCCGGGCGGGCTCGGGCATATCTGCCAGGGGCAGACCCAGCTGCTTGGCGGCCTGACGGACCTTCCGGACGCAATCCGGGTGGTTGGAGGTTTCCGGGAACTCATCGCAGTAGGCGATCTCCCACTTGAGCCCATAGGCCTCCGCCTCCTGGGCTACCCGCTCCTCCAAAGCACGCTGGAGGGTGTCCAGCTCCTCCTGATAGTGGGCCCGAAGGGTCAGCAGGAGCTTGCCCTGATGGGCGGAGACGCCGAAGGCGGGTTCGCCCACGTCCACCTGCACCACGGTGCACAGCACCAGCCCCTTGTGGTCCTCGGGGGAGATGAGGCCAGGGATGGCATCCACCAGATGGGCCACGGCGAAGGCGGGATTTTTGCCCAGCTCCGGGGTGCTGGCATGGGTGGGGGTGCCGGTGAGGGTGATGGTCATGCCCTTGGAGGCGCAGTTCATCACGCCGTCCCGGACGCAGACCGCTCCCTGGGGATAGCCGGACCAGTTGTGGAAGGCGTAGACCTGGCCGATCTGCTCCTGCTTGAGCAGCCGGGCGCAGTCCTGCCCGCCGCCGCCCACCTCCTCGGCGTGCTGGAAGATGAGGTAGACGTCCTGGTCGGCGCCGTTCTCCTCCAGGTCCAGGGCGAGAGCCGCCAGAGCGGCGCTGTGGCCGTCGTGGCCGCACTTGTGGGAGACACCGGGGCACTGGGAGCAGTAGGGCAGGGGCAGGTCCTCCTGGATAGGCAGGGCGTCGAAGTCCGCCCGGAAAGCGATGCGTCCCCGGGGCTGCTTTGCCCGGTAGAGGGCGTAGAACCACTTGCCCTGGTCCACCACCTCCAGATGGGTGTGCTGGGCCAGGAAGTCCATCAGATAGGCCTTGGTCCAGGTCTCGTGGTGGGACAGCTCGGGGTGGGTGTGAAGGGTGTGGCGGAGGGATACCGCCAAATCATAGTTCTTGGGTGTCATGACGTTCGTTTACCTCCTGAAATTGATAGCACCCGTCGGCGGTCCGGCGGAAATCGGCGGAGAAGAAGGCGGCGCAGGCCTGGGCCATCCAGGCCGGGTCCCGGCTGCCGGCAGTCTCCACCGCGGCGTGCATGGACAGCTGGGCCATGCCGATGTCCACCATGGGGACGCTGACCATCCGGCCCAGCAGATTGCCCAGGGTGCTGCCGCCGGGCTCGTCGGCCCGGTTGGCAAAGACCTGGACCGGGACGCCTGCCTGTTGGCAGATGGCAGCGAACAGCGCTTGCGTCAGACCGGTGGTGGTGTAGCTCTGGTTGGCGTTTTTCTTGATGACCACACCCCGGTTGGGGTAGACCCGGTTCTCCGGGTCGGCCTTCTCGGCGAAGTTGGGGTGGACGGCGTGGCCATTGTCGGCGCTGAGGAGGAAGCTGCCTGCCAGAGCCCGGCGCTTTCCCTGGCCGTCCAAACTCAGCAGGTCTCCCAGCCGCTCCAGCACATCCGGCAGGAAGCTGCCCAGGGCGCCCTGACGGGTGCCGCTGCCCACTTCCTCGCTGTCAAAGAGGCACCAGATCTGTCCCACGTGGGGCAGGGGAGAGGCGTGCAGAAAGCCCTCCAGCGTGGCATAGGCGCAGGCCAGGTCGTCGATGCGGGGAGCCTGGAAGAACTCCCCGTCAGGGCCCAGCACCACTGCTCTTTGCCGGGGGCAGAGCATCAGGTCGTGGGAGAGGATATCTCCCTCCTCCACCTGCAGCTCCCGAGCCAGCAGGGCCGTCAGAGAGGGGGCCCCCTCCAGCCCCCACAGGGGCTGCATGTCCTTTTGCAGATTGTACTCGTGTCCCTTGTTCACGTCCCGCAGCTGGTGGATGGCGAGACTGGGAATGGTCAGCAGGTCCCGGTCGATGTGGATGAGGCGGGTCTCCACACCTCGGGCTGTCCGCACCGCCACCCGACCGGCCACGGTCAGAGGGCGGTCTAGCCAGCTGGAGCGGTTCATGCCGCCGTACCCCTCCGTCTCCAGGCGGATATAGCCGGGCACGCCGCTGAGGCAGTCGCTTTTGATGCGGAAGGTGGGAGTGTCGCTGTGGGCGGCGGTCATGCGCCAGCTCTCCAGAGACTCGGCAGGCAGGCGAAAGGCGATGAGGCTGCTCTGGTCCCGGGTCACATAGCCACTCTGACCGGGGCCAAGGGACCAGGGCTCTGTCTCCTCCAGCCGGGAAAAGCCTGCGCCCTCCAGCAGCTCCGCCGCGCTGCGGACCGCATGGTAGGGACTGGGGCTTTTTTCGATGTATTCCATCAGATGCTCTAAGGTATTCAATGGTGGTTCCTCCTTTGGTACAGGAACTCAGCCGAAAGCACGGCGAGCGCTTTGGCGCCGTCCCTTCGGGGAATGAGCTTTTCCTATTATAATGCTTTGCCGGTTCCGGGACAAGTCAGGTTTGTGCGCTTTTTTGACATAAAATCGGCATTTGGAAGGGAATTCCTGTTGACATAATGCTGCAATTCTGCCATAATAAAACAGAATCTGTCTCATAACTTCGCCGGCAGCGACAGCTCCGCGTTCGAAAGAACGCGGAAATTTTTCCGCTGACGGCGGTCGAAATCTGGGGAAAGAAAGGAATCAGCGTATGCGAGGAAAAAGGATCTTGGGAATGCTTTTGGCGGCAGCTATGACGGTCACCATGCTGGTGCCCGGGGCGCAGGCTGCCTTCAGCGACACCTCTGGGCACTGGGCGGAGTCGGCCATCACCAAATGGAGTGAGAAATACGGCATTATCCAGGGCTATGAGGACGGCACCTTCGGGCCGGACAAGCCCATTACCCGTGGTGCCATGGCCGGCATCATCGATCGGGTGATGCACTACCAGACCAAGTCTCCCGCCAATACCTTTTCCGACACCGCGGGCACCATCTGGGAGGAGCCGATTCTGAAGCTCAACGCCGCTGGCGTCATGCTGGGCGACCAGGGAAAGGCCCTTTTGTGGAACGACATCACCCGCCAGGAGGCGGTGGTCATGATGGCCCGGGCCTTCGGCGTTCCCGAGTCCTCCTCCGAGCTGACCTACTCTGACGCCGATTCCGTGGGCCTCTTTGCCAGAGGCTATGTGGCCGCCATGGCTGAGCGCGGGTATCTCACCGATGTAAAGGATAACGCCTTCCGCCCCCGGGAGCCCATTACCCGGGCGGAGTTCTTGAATCTGTTGGACCAGATGGTGTCCGTGCTGTACCAAACCGCCGGCTCTTACAGCAGCGATGTCAGTGGCGATCTGCTGATCAACTGCCCCGGCGTGACGCTGCAGAATATGACCATCTCCGGAGACCTCATCATCGCCCCTGGCGCCACCAGCGCTGTGACGATGGAGGCGGTGACGGTGAAGGGCAGCATCCGCAACTTCAGCGGTATCCAGCCGGTGACCAAGGAGCCGGAGCAGCCCGAAACTCCGGTTGAGCCGGAAGAGCCCGAGGAGCCTGACGACCAGCCCTCTGGCGGAAACGAGGGAACGGGTGCCATCCAGCCCAGCCAGGTCTACACCCCCTCTGCCACCACGGGACAGTACCTGACCTATGACGGCAAGAAGATCCCCATCTACCGGGATGCCGAGCCCAATGCCCTGGGGGCCGGGGACTTTGCCTGGAGCGGTGATCGCCTGGTCTACAAAGGCGATGACTTCACCACCCGCTTCGGTATTGACGTGTCCGCCTATCAGAATCGGGCCAGCACCAACAACACCATTGACTGGAACGCGGTCAAGGCCGATGGAGTGGACTTCGTCTTTGTCCGGGCGGGCTTCCGGGGCACTGCCCAGTCGGGTACGCTGAACAAGGACGCCTTCTTTGAAAAGAATGTGGACGGCGCCATGGCTGCCGGACTGGAGACGGGCGTGTACTTCTTTGCTCAGGCCATCACCGTGGAAGAGGCCATTGAGGAGGCAGACTATGTGATCTCCCTGCTCAAGGGCCACACCATCAACGGCCCCGTGGCCTATGACTGGGAGATGCACGACAGCACCTATCGGGTCTACGGCACCACGCCGGAGATGGCCACCGCCTGCGCTATCGCCTTCTGCAAGCGCATTGAGGAGGCGGGCTACAAGGCCATGGTCTATTCCGGTCAGTATGTCAGCTACATCAAATACGATATGGGTGCTCTGGCCCCGTACCTGAGCTGGTATCCGGAGTATAAGAGCTCCTCCTCTTCCAAGCTCTACCCCACGCTGTACTACCAGATGGATTACTGGCAGTTCTCCAGCAGCTGCTCCATCGACGGCATCGGCGGCAGGGTGGATGCCAATATCCAGTTCATCCGCAAGTAAAAAGGGAAAGAGCACGGCGGGGCGGCTGCCCTGCCGTGCTCTTTTGCTTGTCAGCGCTTGTCCTGCATACCGCCCTGCTTGCTGTCCTGGGAGTTCTGCTTGCTGTCCTGGGGATTCTGCTTGGCCTTGTTGTTCTTGCACTGCTGGTTGTCACGATTGTTCTGATTCTCACGGCTCATTCGGGATGCACCTCCTTCCGCAAGATGGAGTATCGCTAGTTTGGACATCTGCGCCGGATTTTATACAGGAAAGAAGAAAAAAGTGGCCGGGCGGGGGAGAAAAGTGCTTGACAGAATAGGGAGGAGCTGATATAATAACTCCGCAAAACAAAGAAGGACGGAGCATCCGCCTCACCTCCAGCGCACAGCAAAGAGGTCAACACGGTGATCGAGCCACGGGTTTCGTGGCTTTTGTCGCGCGGATGCTGCCTGTCAGTATCCGCGTTTTGTAGTTTTTGAATGGAGGTGCTTCCACTATTAGCAGAGTAATGCATGAACTGAACGAGGAGATCTGCGACAAAGAGGTGCGGCTGATCGGTTCCGATGGCGAGCAGCTTGGTATCATGGCTCCCAGCGATGCGCTGCGGATCGCCGACGAGAAGGGCCTGGATCTGGTGAAGATCTCTCCCCAGGCAAAGCCTCCCGTCTGCAAGCTGATGGACTACGGAAAGTTCCGCTTTGAGCAGAGCAAGAAGGAAAAGGAAGCCAGAAAGAACCAGCATGTGGTGGAGATCAAGGAGATCCGGATGTCCCCCAGCATTGACGTGGGCGACTTCAACACCAAGCTGAAAAACGCCCAGAAGTTCATTGCCGACGGCAACCGGGTGAAGGTCTCCGTGCGCTTCCGCGGCCGCGAGATGGCCCATACGGACCTTGGCCGCGCGCTTCTGGAACGGTTCGCGCAGGAATGCTCTGAGGTGGCCGCCCTGGATAAGACCCCCAAGCTGGAGGGCCGGATGATGTCCATTTTCCTCTCGCCCAAGACCGGCAAATGATCTTGTGATCCCATTGACCCCAATATACGGAAGGAGATATTACCATGCCCAAGCTGAAGACCCACAGTGGCTCCAAGAAGAGATTCAATCTGACCAAGACCGGTAAGGTCAAGCGCGCCAAGGCCTTTAAGAGCCATATCCTGACCAAGAAGGACACCAAGCGCAGCAGACGCCTCCGTGCCGGCGGTTACGCGGACGCGACCAACGAGGCGACCATCCGCAAGATGATCCCCTACAAATAAGCGGATCGGACCAATAGTATAATAGGAGGCTTAACGATATGGCAAGAATTAAGGGCGCGATGATGACGCGCAAGAGAAGAAACAAGACCCTGAAGATGGCCAAGGGCTACTGGGGTGCCAAGTCCAAGCACTTCAAGATGGCCAACCAGGCCGTTATGAAGTCCCTGACCTACGCCTATGTGGGCCGTCGGCTGAAGAAGCGTGACTTCCGCTCTTTGTGGATCACCCGCATCTCCGCTGCCTGCAAGCTCAACGGCATGAACTACTCCACCTTCATGCACGGTCTGAAGGTGGCCGGCATCGAGATCAACCGCAAGATGCTCTCCGAGCTGGCCATCAGCGATCCCGCTGCCTTCACCCAGCTGACTGAGGTCGCCAAGAAGGCCTGATCTCTCAGGAGCAAACCATCCTGACGGCAAGCGCCGCCCGTTTCCTATGGAATCGGGCGGCGCTTTTTTGTGCCCTTTGCTCAAAAGAGATTGACAGTAAAGCGTGTCACTTGTATAATACAGTTAGAAAGTGTATTACTTAACTGACACGGTTTGGGAAAGGGGGGAGGCCTTTGATCTCCTTTGCGGCATTTCTCCCCCGGGAGGGGAGCCCCATCTACTGGCAGATCGTCCGCTATGTTCAGCGGGGCGTGGTGGCGGGCACCATCCAAAGCGGAGACGAGATGCCTTCCCGCCGGACCCTGTCGGCCCTGCTGGGGGTGAACCCCAATACGGTCCAGAAGGCCTGCCGCATTTTGGAGGAGGAGGGCATCCTCACCTCCCACACCGGCGCCAAGAGCCTGGTGACCGCCGATGAGGCAGTGCGGCAGCGGATCCGGGAGGAGCTGCTGGAGTATGACGCAGGGCAGCTGGTGCGGGGCTTGAAGCAGATGGGCATCACCCGGCAGCAGGCACTGGAAGTGGTGGACCGGCTGTGGGATCGGCCGGAGAGCGGAGAGGAGGAACGGGAATGAAGAAGCATCTTTCGGTGGCCATGGTGGCGGCCCGGAGCATCGTGGGCCCCTTGGTGGGCGTGCTGTTGGCTCTGGCGGCGGTGGAGGGGGCCATGCTGCTGCTCTCCCTCCGAGTTTTTGGAGGACAGCGGCTGGAGCTGGTGCTGGGCGGAGCCGGCGCTGCCTTTTGGTATCGGGTGGCATTCCTGACCCTGGCCCTGCTGTTTCGGTTCCGGAACCAGGGACTGGAGAATGCCGTGGACCATCTGCGGATCTCGGATTGGACTGCCACACTGTGGTGGGGTCTTTGCTTTACCGCTGCCTATGTGGTCCTGTGGGCAGTGCAGGTGGGTGTGCTGCTGGGCAGCAGTGCCTATGCCCTGAGCCAGATGCCGGAGCTGGCCACCAGTCCCCAGGCCGTGTTCCTGGCCTCCTGGCGGTACGGATTTTTCCACGCCATGCTGCCTCTGGACCAGTGGACGGGCTATCCCCGGCAGATCGCCGTATGCCTGAGCGCGGGGATGAGCTGTGCCTCCTGGGCCTTCTGGCAGAGACGGCACCAGGACAGTGAGCAGAAGGCGGCGGACCTGCGCTTCTGGGGGAAGCAGTTCCGGGTCGACGGCCTGGGCTGGCTGAATTTGGGGCTGGCCCTGATCCTTCTGAGCTATAAGAGCCTGAATGGCTTATCCATTGACTCTCTCACGCAAAAGTGGGGCCCGCTCTCCGAGGCCTCTGTAACGGATCTCCTGGTGACCTTTATGCTGTTGCTTTTTACAGCCTTTTCAGTGCTGGGTGTGAGAAGAGAGGTGAAGAACCATGAAGCGCGGCTTTGAGCGCTGGGTCCCGCCGGGGATGAATGCCCGGCGGGAGCTGAGTGGGATCGGCGGCGGACTGGTGATGCTGAGTCTGGTCAGTCTGCGGTTTCTTATCCTGTATATCAGCTATAAGAGTATGCTCTATGTTACGGTGAACGGGACCAGATCGCTGAAGCCGGGAGCGGTGATGCCGGACTTCGTCACGCTGACTCCCGGGATGTTCTGGGTCTTCCCTCTCTTTTTCCTGGGGATGGTGGCCCTGACCATCAGCCATTTCCACTATCACCGCCAAGGCGGCAGCCGTCCCGTCTATCTGATGCGGCGCCTGCCGAACCGGTGGGAGTACTGGCGGCGGTGCCTGACGCTGCCGCTGCTGGGCCTGCTGGCGGCGGTGTGCCTGATGTGTGTCCTGTTCGGCATCTACTTTGCCGTATATCTCCTATGCACACCGCCGGAGTGCCTGACGCCGGATCAGTGGACAAAGATTTGGAGGGTTGTGCCATGATCGAACTGCATGATGTGACCAAACGCTACGGGACCAAGCTGGCCCTGGACCAGGTGTCCCTGACCCTGGGACCGGGGGAGCTGGTGGGCCTCTTCGGGGAGAACGGCGCCGGCAAGACCACCCTCATCAAGTGCATCCTGGGCCTGCTGCACTGCAGCGGCACCGTGACGCTGGACGGGGAGGCCGTGAGCCGGAAGAATCTCCACCGCCTGTCCTTTGCCACCTGCGAGCACTCCTTTTTTCCCCGGCTGACGGCGGAGGACCACCGGGCCTTTTATCAGATGCACTTTCCCGCCTTCCGGGACAAGCGCTTCCGGGCCCTGATGGAGTTTTTCGAGCTGCCCATGGGCAAGGCCCTGCGCCACTTCTCCACCGGGCAGCAAAACCAGTTCGAGGTGATCCTGGCGTTGTGCCAGGGAGCGGACTACATCCTGATGGATGAGCCCTTTGCCGGCAACGATGTGTTCAATCGGGAGGACTTTTACAAGGTGCTGCTGGGCATCCTGGAGTCCACGGAGACGGTGCTGCTGTCCACCCACCTGCTGGAGGAGGTGGAGCGCTTCATCGGCCGGGCGGTGCTCCTGCGCCAGGGGAAGATCGTGGGGGACGCCTCCATGAGCGACCTGGAGGAGAGCGGCAAGGATCTGATGACCTATGTGAAGGAGACCTATCACTACCGGCCGGACCGGGTCAGCCGGGCCCTTTCCGACCTGACAGATTCCTGAGAAAGGGGGAAGCGTGATGCGGTTTCGTTTGTCGGCTCTGCTCCTGGCGGCGGCCCTGGCGCTCTCCTGCGCCGGACTGGTGTGGGCCTCCAGGTCGGTGGGCGGCCAAGCGGATGATGTGGTGCTGATGGAGACCCTCCTGGCGGGGGACAGCGCCGCCGCCCAGGGGGTCACGGTGGATCTGACCACCATGATGGACGGCCAGCTCCGATGGCTGACCCGCTATACCGCCGGCCCTGCGCCTACGGCCCATACGGACTTCACCTATATCTGGAAGGGTAAGAGCATGATCGAAAAGATATTTGGCAAAAGTGACATCAGTGTGGACAAAAACATCGGTAGGATGCGGATGGATTTTCTGGGGTTTCAGAATTTCCGCAATCAGGACCCCCAGGAGGAGGGAGGCCTGCGGCAGCCTCTGGAGGATGTGGCCTCCCGGTGCCCCGCCGGAGCCCAGGACTACCGGGAGACGGTGTATGTAAAGGACTACTATGAGGAGCTGCGTTTTTACGTTTCCCAGTCCGGCGCTTTGCCTGCGGGATTCAGTGAGAGTTACTTTGATCCTGACGGAGAGGGGATCCAGGATGCCGCGACCACGCTCCGGGAGCTGCTGCAGGAGACCTTCCGCCTGCCGGTGCCGGAGGATGCGGCTCTGGAGGTCACCGTCAGCAAGAGTGAGGACGGCGCCGTCACCGACTGGGAGGGGGTCCCGGTGGGGAATGCCCTGACCCCGGAGGTCTCCTCGGTGACCACGGAGGAGGGAGTCTTTTTCACCTTCTCCGCCGCCTATGGGGAGGAGCCTCTGGACTTCAGCCGCTCTGAGATGGGCCGGGGCGTTTACTTCCTGCCGGTGGAGCGGATCCCCATTCCGGAGGATCAAAAGTTCTCCGACGAGGTGGAGGAGGTCACACCGGTGCTCCATACGGAGAACTTCACCCTGGTGGTTCCCATTGCCCAGGAGGCCGAGCAGGCCCGGCTGTGGGCCAGTCCCGACGGACAGTGGCTCTATCTGGTGGTCCGGGAGGGGCAGACCTGGACCTTGACGGTGCTCTCCACCGACAAACGGGATGTGGTTTCCCGGTGCACCCTGTTCTCCGGCGAGGCGGCGCAGCAGGAGCTGGAAGCACTCTGGGCAGAGGATGGGTATCTGCTCTGCGCCCTCTCCGAGGGCAGCTTTTCCCTGGTGTCGGTGGGGGAGGACGGGCAGGCCCGAGCGGTTTTTTCCGACACCCTGGCCCCGGTGTGGGAGAAGGTGAGCCGGTGGGACACGGTGTCCTTTGCCTTTGACGGGCAGCGATTGGCCCTGGCGGGAAAGTCCAGTTTTTCTGTGGATACGGTGGATATGGACGAGTACTTCTCCACAGGGAAGCTGAATACCAGCGTGATCCTGTGCAGCTTCGACTTGGCGGTGTACGACGGGGAGGGCCTTGCCTACCTTGCCACGCTCCTCCACAACCAGGACCTGGGGAACACCCTGGGCTCCAGCGGCTGTGCGCTGACGGAGAGACCGCGGGTGTCGTTTTCCTGACAGCCATTCTAAAAACGCGCGGACCGCACAAGCGGTCCGCGCGTTTCCTTTTATTTTTATATATGTGTGAGGATCAGGCGTCTTGGTCCGGTGCTTGGGGATCCTCGGTGGGCTCCTCCGCCGGTTCCGGCTCGGTCCAGGGCACCATGGTGCCTACACAGCGGTGGATGGGGGTGCCCAACTCGTAGAACTTGGCCTCATAGTCGGTCATCACGCCCTGGGGACCCTGGGCGTGGAGATCGTCGGTGACCTCCGAGAGGGCAAAGCCAAACTGGGGGAACTCCTCCACGGAGAAGGTGAACAGGGGGGCGTTGTCGGTCTTGAAGTGGATCTGGCCGCCCTCCTTGAGCACCTGGCGGTACAGCTTCAGGAAGTTGCCGTGGGTCAGGCGGCGTTTAGCGTGGCGCTTGCCGGGCCAGGGGTCGCAGAAGTTGATATAGATCCGGTCCACCTCGCCAGGGGCGAAGAACTCCGGCAGGCGGACGGCGTCGGCGTCCAGGAAGAACACATTCTTCAACCCCAGGGCCGTGCATCGCTCCATGGCCACCACCATGGCGTCAGGCACCCGTTCCACAGCCAGGAACAGCACATCCGGCTCGCCCTGGGCGGTCTCGGCGGTGAAGCGGCCCTTGCCGCAGCCCAGCTCCAGGCGCAGCTCCTTTGCCTCCGGCTTCAGATCCCGCCAGTGGCCCCGCATGGACAGAGGGTCCCGGACTAGACAGGCCTCGCAGCGCTCCA
Organism: uncultured Oscillospiraceae bacterium; assembly: GCA_902478785.1. Lineage (GTDB taxonomy): Bacteria > Bacillota > Clostridia > Oscillospirales > Oscillospiraceae > Oscillibacter. The sequence goes on along the minus strand of CABSMJ010000003.1, from coordinate 110,145 downwards.
TCCGGGGGATCAGGTTCTTTTTCTTGCGCATTCGCATGGAGAAAAACACTCCTAACTATCTGATTTTCTTACAAAAACAAGCCTATTTTAGCACAGACGGCCTCCTATGTAAATGAAAAAAGAAGAGGGGGCGAAAATTGTGGAAAAGGGAGCGAACCAGGCGCTATGTTATAAAATTAACAAATATATCAAAATTTTAACGAAATTTTGTACGAACTGTAAAAATCGCCAAAAGGAATGTTTTTCTCAGACAATTGTACTTGATATATTCGGAGATTGCCACTATAATAACAATTGGTATGTGGAGTGAAATCGATACATTTTGGATCGTATCAAAAAAGCGGATTTGAGGAGGAAAAGGTACATGGCATTCGTGGAACTGGAAGTCAAGGAACACGTTGGTGTCCTGACCATCAACCGTCCAGAGGCCCTCAATGCGCTCAATGACGAGGTCATCCACCAGCTGGATCAGGTTCTGGATTCTCTGGACCTGAGCGTGCTGCGCTGCCTGATCGTCACTGGCGCAGGACAGAAGGCCTTTGTGGCCGGTGCCGACATCGCCCAGATGAGCGGACTGACCAAGGCGGAAGGCGAGGCCTTTGGAAAACTGGGCAACGACGTTTTCCGCAAGCTGGAAACGCTGCCTATCCCCACCATTGCCGCGGTGAATGGCTTTGCGCTGGGTGGCGGCTGTGAGCTGTCAATGGCCTGTGACATTCGCCTGGCCTCCGACGCGGCCGTCTTCGGCCAGCCTGAGGTTGGCCTGGGTATCACTCCCGGCTTTGGCGGGACCCAGCGTATGGCTCGTCTGATCGGTATGGGCAAGGCAAAGGAACTGATCTATACCGCGCGCAACATCAAGGCCCCTGAGGCCCTGAGCATCGGCCTGGTTCAGGCGGTTTATCCCGCCGAGGAGCTGATGGCCGAGGCAGAGAAAATGGCAAACCGCATCGCCGGCAACGCCCCCATCGCCGTCCGGGCCTGCAAGAAGGCCATCAACGACGGGCTCCAGGTGGATATGGACGCAGCCCTGGTGGTGGAGGAGAAGCTGTTTGGCTCCTGCTTCGAGACCAAGGACCAGACCAACGCCATGACCGCTTTTGTGGAAAAGCGGAAGCATGACCCGTTTGTAAATTGCTGAGATCAGCATTTTATAAAAAAAGAAAGCCAACCACAAATTCTGTATAACAGGAGGAAAAGTAATGAAGGTTGCAATTTTTGGCGCAGGTACGATGGGCAGCGGCATTGCCCAGGTTTTTGCTGCGAAGGGCCACACCGCTCTGATGTATGCCAGTTCCGTTGCCTCCGCTCAGAAGCACAAGGATAAGCTGGCCGCCTCCCTGGCCAAGCGCGTGGCCAAGGGCAAGATGACCCAGGAGGCCGTTGACGCTCTGCTGGCCAACGTCCTGGTGGAGGAGAAGTCCGCTGCCGCCGATGCTGATCTGGTCATCGAGTGCGTCAAGGAGGACATGGCCACCAAGAAGGAGCTGCTTGCTGAGCTGGATGCTATGTGCAAGCCCGAGACCATCTTCGCTTCCAACACCTCCTCCCTGTCCATCACCGAGATGGGCAACGGCCTCAAGCACCCTGTCATCGGCATGCACTTCTTCAATCCCGTGCCCAGCATGAAGCTGGTGGAGATCATCCGCGGTGCCAACACCACCCAGGAGACCTTCGACTTTGTCTACAAGCTGTCCCAGGAGATCGGCAAGGATCCCGTCGAGGTGGCTGAGGCTCCCGGCTTTGTGGTCAACAAGATCCTGATCCCCATGATCAATGAGGCCATCGGCCTGGTGGAGACCGGCGTTGCTTCCGTGGCTGACATCGATAAGGCCATGCAGCTGGGTGCCAATCACCCCATGGGCCCCCTGGCTCTGGGCGATTTCATCGGTCTGGATGTGTGCCTGGCCATCATGGAGACTCTGTACAATGAGACCGGCGACTCCAAGTATCGTCCCGCTCTGCTGCTGCGCAAGATGGTCCGCGGCGGTCTGCTGGGCAAGAAGACCGGCAAGGGCTTCTACGATTACAGCAAGTAAGATTTTTTAGTGAAGGAGTATAAGGTATGGATTTTCATCTGACAAACGAGCAGCAGATGCTCCGTAAGATGTACCGCGACTTTGCCGAGAACGAAGTGAAGCCGTTGGCCGAGGAAATCGATGAGGAAGAGCGCTTCCCCATGGAGACCGTCGAAAAGATGGCTAAGCTGGGCATGATGGGCATCTACTTCCCCAAGGAGTACGGCGGTGCAGGCGGCGATGTGCTGTCCTATGCCATGTGCGTGGAAGAGCTGGCCAAGGTCTGCGGCACCACTGCTGTTATCGTTTCCGCCCACACCTCTCTGTGCTGCGCCCCCATCTTTGAGCACGGCACCGAGGAGCAGAAGCGTAAGTATCTGCCCGACCTGCTGTCCGGCCGCAAGATCGGCGCTTTTGGTCTGACCGAGCCCGGCGCCGGCACTGACGCCTCCGGCCAGCAGACCACCGCCGTTCTGGAGGGTGATCACTATGTGCTCAACGGCTCCAAGTGCTTCATCACCAACGGCAACGTGGCTGATACCTTTGTGGTCTTCGCTATGACCGACAAGAAGGCCGGCAACCACGGCATTTCCGCCTTCATTGTGGAGAAGGGCTTCCCCGGCTTCTCTCAGGGCAAGCATGAGAAGAAGATGGGTATCCGCGGCAGCTCCACCTGCGACCTGATCTTTGAGGACTGCATCGTGCCCAAGGAGAACCTGCTGGGCAAGGAAGGCAAGGGCTTCAAGATCGCTATGATGACCCTGGACGGCGGCCGTATCGGTATCGCTGCGCAGGCTCTGGGCCTGGGCGAGGGCGCTGTCAACGAGGCCATCAAGTACACCAAGGAGCGTGTCCAGTTCGGTAAGCGTCTGAGCCAGTTCCAGAACACCCAGTTCCAGCTGGCTGACATGCACACCCGGATGCAGGCCGCTCAGTTCCTGGTCTATTCCGCCGCTTGCAAGAAGCAGCTGCATGAGGATTATTCCATGGATGCTGCTATGGCGAAGCTGTTTGCAGCCGAGGCTGCCAGCGATGTGACCCGCCGCGCCGTTCAGCTGTTCGGCGGCTACGGCTACACCCGTGAGTATCCCGTGGAGCGCATGATGCGCGACGCCAAGATCACTGAGATCTATGAGGGTACTTCCGAGGTCCAGCGTATGGTCATTTCCAGCCATCTGGGCGTGAAATAAGACAGGAGGTAAAGGTTAAAATGAAAATCATCGTATGTGTGAAGCAGGTTCCCGATACCTCCGGTAAGGTTGCGGTGAACCCGGATGGCACCCTGAACCGTGCCTCCATGCAGACCATCACCAACCCCGACGACATGAACGCCGTCGAGGCTGCTCTGAAGATCAAGGACGAGACCGGCTGCAAGGTCATCGTGGTCACCATGGGCCCCGCTCCCGCTGCCGGTATGCTGCGTGAGCTGATGGCCATGGGCGCTGACGAGGGCTATCTGGTGTCCGCCCGTGAGTTCGGCGGCTCCGATACCTACGCCACCTCTCAGATCGTCGCCGCTGCCGTGAACAAGATCGGCGTGGAAAAGGACGACATCATCCTGTGCGGTCGTCAGGCTATCGATGGTGATACCGCTCAGGTGGGTCCCCAGATCGCTGAGAAGCTGCACCTGCCCCAGGTTACTTACGCCGCCGACATCAAGAAGGACGGCGACACCATCACCGTCAAGCGTATGCTGGAGGACGGCTACATGACCATCAAGGTCAAGACTCCCTGCCTGCTGACCTGCATCAAGGAGCTCAACGAGCCCCGTTACATGAGCGTCGGCGGCGTGTTCGAGGCTTACAGCAAGCCCCTGACCACTCTGGACTATGAGGCTCTGAAGGACGATCCCCTGATCGATGCGACCACCATCGGTCTGAAGGGCTCTCCCACCAACATCCTGACCTCCTTTACGCCTCCTCAGAAGGGCGCAGGCATGATGCTGGAAGGCAACGATATGGCAACCTGCGAGAAGCTGGCTGGTATCCTGGCCAAGAAGCACATCATCTGAGAGAGGAGTAAGTGAATTATGGCTTTCAATAATACTGATCTGGCTGCTTTCAAGGATGTATGGGTCTTCTGTGAGCAGCGCGAGGGCAAGCTGATGCCCACCGATTTTGAGCTGATCTCCGAGGGTCGTCGTCTGGCCGATGAGCTGGGCGTGAACCTGTGCGGCCTGCTGCTGGGCGACAACGTGGAAGGCATTGCCAAGGAGCTGGGCGGCTACGGCGCCGATAAGGTGTACGTGTGCGACCATCCCCTGCTGAAGACCTACACCACCGATGCCTATGCCAAGGTCATCTGCGACGTGATCGAGGATCTCAAGCCCGAGGCCTTCCTGATCGGCGCTACCAACATCGGCCGTGACCTGGGCCCCCGCTGCGCGGCTCGTCTGCACACCGGTCTGTGCGCTGACTGCACCCACCTGGATGTGGACATGGGCATCTACAAGGACTTCCTGCGCGAGGCTTCCACTCTGCCCGAGGACAAGATCGAGGGCATGGGCGTTGCCAAGGTGCTGGGCCAGGACCACGATGTGTCCCGTGACCTGAAGATGACCCGTCCTGCTTTCGGCGGCCACCTGATGGCTTCCATCATCTGCCCCCGTTTCCGTCCCGCTATGGCTACCGTGCGTCCCGGCGTTATGAAGAAGGCTCCCTTCGATCAGGCCAAGGCTGACGCCTGCGAGATCATCAAGCCCGCCTTCACTCTGAGCGAGGCTGACATGGAGACCGAGGTCGTCGAGGTGGTCAAGGCCGCCAAGAAGCTGGTGGACCTGATCGGCGCTGACTTCATCGTGTCCGTGGGCCGTGGCATCAGCAAGGATGTCGAGGGCGGCATCAAGCTGGCTGAGGAACTGGCTGCCGAGCTGGGCGGCGTTGTGGGCGGCTCCCGTGCCGTTATCGACTCCGGCTGGCTGAGCGCTGACCATCAGGTTGGTCAGACCGGTAAGACCGTGCACCCCAAGGTCTATGTTGCTCTGGGCATCTCCGGTGCCATCCAGCACAAGGCTGGCATGCAGGATTCCGAGTGCATCATCGCGGTGAACAAGAACGACACCGCCCCCATCTTCGAGATCGCCGACTACGGCATCTGCGGCGACCTGTTCAAGGTCACCCCCATGCTGACCGAGGCCATTCGTGCCGCCAAGGCTGCGAAGTAAGGGATTTCCCAATGCCAAAAAAGAGCCATCCATTTGGATGGCTCTTTTTTTATTCCTGTCTCGGTTGCTCTCTGACACCAGAAAATCGTTTTTCTATGCTCTTCTCTTATGCTCTCTGTCTACCTGAAACCAAGGAGTTTTGCTTGCTGCTCCCTGATTCGGTGCCCGCTGTTGCGTAGAAAAATTTTTGGCCCCATGGGATGCTTTGCCCCTTTGCCGGGTATTACAGATGAAACATGTTTCAAGGAGACCAAAGGCCTATGCTCACAGACAAGGAGTTTCATGCGGCGGCGGAGCGATACCTGGATATGGTCTATCGCCTTGCCCTCAATACCCTGCGCCATCCCGCCGACGCGGAGGACGCGGCCCAGAATGTCATGCTGCGTCTGTGCCAGTGTCGGGAGAAGCTGGAAGGGGAGGACCATCTGCGCTACTGGCTGGTGCGGGTGACCCTCAACGAGTGCAAGCGCCTGCGCAGCAATCCCTGGCACCGCAGGACGGTCCCTCTGGAATCCTGTCAGGAGCCGGTGTTCTCAGACCCGGAGCGGCGCCAGCTCTTTCAGGATGTGATGGCGCTGCCTGCCCGCTACCGGGTGCCGCTGTACCTGTATTACTATGAGGGGTACTCCGTGGCGGAGGTGGGGGAGCTGCTGCACCTGAAGGTCTCCACAGTCCAGACACGCCTGGCCCGGGGCCGGGCGAAGCTGAAGGCAAGTTGGACGGAGGAATGAGCCATGAAAGAACTCTATTGCGAAACATTTGATGAGGTCCATGCCTCCGAACGACTGCGGGAGGAGGTACGAAACATGAGAGTAACCGAGCAGAATGTAAGACGGCTCCGGATGCCGGCTGCCCTGGTGGCAGCAATTGTGCTGCTGGTGGTGCTGGCAGGAACCGTGGCGGCGGTGACCGCCGGTGTGCCGGGCACCATTCGGGAGTGGTTTACCCGGGAGTGGACGGCTCTCTCAGGAGAGGCCATGCCCCAGGAGCAGCTGTCTCTGATCCAGGAGCTGACCCAGCCGGTAGGCATCAGCGACACCAACAGCGGCGTGACGGTGACACTGGACTCCGTCACCGTGGGCCAGAATATGCTGTGGGTGCTGCTGAAGGTCAGCGGCACCTATGAGGCGGAGGAGGCCTGGCTCTACCACTTTGCTGACGCCGAAATGGACCTGGATTTGGAATCGAATGCCGTCAGTGCCCCGGGCATCTGGAGCATGGACTACGCTTACCAGGGCCTGGCGGAGGACGGGACGCTGACCATGCTGGCCCGCTTCTGTGTGGACTCCGGGATGGGTTCCCTGCAGGAGGGCGGCCAGGTGACGCTGCGGCTGAACGACCTGATGTGCAGCGACACAGTGGCTTTGAGAGGGGAGTGGACCATTCCCTTCCGCCTGGAGTCGGTGGAGGACCAGGAGATCCTGACTTTGGAGGAATTGACCGTTCCGGCGGTGGACCTGGATACAGGGGAGCAGGGGATGGTGACGCTCCATGACGTGCGCATCAGCGCCACGGAGCTTCGGTTTGTCCGCGCAGCTAAGGACCAACGGTGGAGAGAGCTGTTTCCGACCCTGGTGCTGGAGGACGGCACCCAGGTGTGCAGCACCGGCGGAACCAGCGGTTTCCTGGACGAAGCCCATACCCAGTGGGGCAGCGTCTTCTACTGGCAGCTCCCCGTGGATATGGACCATGTGACAAGCATCCGCTTCAGAGATGAGGTCTTTGCCCTGCGGTGAGGTCATCCTACAAAGAGAGCAGCGCCCCGGACCAAACCTGGTTCGGGGCGCTGCTCTACATGGAAAGAAATTACTTGTCTTTGGGTTCTTCGGTGAAGGACACATCCACGGCGCTTCTTTGCCGCTGAAAATCCTCTGCCTGTTCTTCCTCCTGATGGACGATATCCTCTGCGGCGTGTTCCACAGCGCGGGCCAGAGAGGAGATCCGGAAGATGGCCCACAGGTCGGAGATGCCCTCGTAGATCAGCACCAGGCCGATGAGCCGCAGCAAGAGCGTCAGGGACTCAAAGGGGTTGAGGACCGCACCCACGCCCAAAAGGATGGTCAGGCAGGACAGCAGAAGGTAGATGCTCCACTTGGAAAAGTCCAGAGCGCGGAGCGTCATAGCCCGCTTGAGATTGACGGCGCCGTCCACCACGATGATCAGCCCCAGCACAAAGGGCAGGATTCCGGCAATGACAGTGGGCTTGAGGAGGGTAAAGACGCCAAAGGCCACGGCTACAATACCGGCCAGCAGCTCCGGATGAAGTCCCTCCAGCCCCCGGCGGGTGAAATAGGCGACGATGTTGAACACGCCGTAGGCAGTTACCACACCGCCGATGCAGTAGCAGAGCATTTTGGCGCTGCCGTCCGGCCAGATGGCCAGCACCACACCCAGCAGCAGATATAAAAGGGCGCTGAGAACAAAATTCCACTTGATCTCTCGAAGGGTTTCCTTCATATTGATCACTCCTTTTGGTCGCTCAGGGAGAAGCCCATAGCGGAAAAGATACTTGTTTTTTGTTATTATACCACACAATCTCGAATTGTCACCACAAATCCGACAAAAAGCCCCGCCGGAAAAATTTCGGCGGGGCTGGAAGTTTACATAAAAGTACACAGCAGAATGGGAACGAAGATGGCCAGCACATAGTTCATGACCTTCAGCTTGGTGATGCCCAGCAGGTTCAGGCCCAAAGCCACGATCAGGATGGAGCCTACCACCAGCATCTCCGTCAGCGCCGCGGTGGGCTCTCCTGTAGCGGCATCCATGAGAAGGGGGGCCATAAAGTGAGCGGCGGTGGCGATGGCGCCCTGGACCACAAATACGGTGACAGCCGCAAGAAGAACGCCGATACCCAGAGAGGATGCAAAGATGGTGGAGGAGACCAGGTCCAAAATGGACTTGGTGAAAAGCAAATCGTGATTGCCAGTGAGACCATCCTGCAGAGCGCCCATGACTGTCATGGAGCCTACGCAGAATACCAGGGAGGAGGTGACAAATCCCTCCGCCAGAGAGGGACGCCCATCACCCTCCTTCTGGAATCGGTTCTCCAGTTTTTGAGCAAAGCGATTGAGGCGCCCATCCAGGTCCAAAAGCTCGCCCAGAATAGCGCCCACTACCATGGAGATGATGGGGATGAGGGCGTTGGAGCTGCCGCTCAGACCGGTCAGGCCAATGTACAGGGTGCATAGGCCCAGACCCTTCATGACGGTATCCCGCAGACGCTCCGGCAGGACTTTTTCACCCAAAAGCATTCCCAGAAGGGAACCGGCGATGACAGTGATGGTGTTGACGATGGTGCCCACTAGCATAGGCTTGTTACACTCCTTTTCTTTTGGAAATCAAATTACGAACCACCTGTGAGCCCAAAAGAAGACCGGCGGTGGCCGGGACCCAGGGGCTGCTGGCGGGAACGCTTCGTCGGCCGGGAGGGGGGGCCTCCAGCTGTGCGGCGCAGACCGGCTCCTCGGGACTGAACACCACATCCAGGTGCTCGATGCCCCGTTTGCGCAGTTCCCGGCGCATGACCCGGGCAAGAGGACAGCCATAGGTCTTGGCCAGATCCGTGATCTCCAGGCGGGTGGGGTCCAGCTTGTTGCCGGTGCCCAGAGCGGAGAAAATGGGGATGCCGCGGTTGAGAGCGGTCTCAATCAGGTCCAGCTTGCAGGACACCAAGTCGATGGCATCCACTACATAGTCGTACCGGCAGTCGGCAGGGAAGAAGAGGTCTCGGTGGTCGGCGTCATACAGGGCCTGGATGGGGTGGAGGCGAATCTGGGGATGGATGTCCCGGGCCCGGGCAGCCACGGCTTCGGTCTTGGGCTGGCCAAGGGTGGAGTGAAGGGCCTCCAGCTGCCGGTTGAGATTGGTGACGGAGACGCTGTCGCTGTCCACCAGTGTCAGCTCTCCCACCCCGGAACGAATCAAAACCTCGGCGGCGTAGCTGCCCACGCCGCCCAGTCCGAATACGGCCACGTGGCAGGTCTCCAAATAGCGCTGGGCCTCCTGGCCCCAGAGCATCTCACTGCGCAGAAACTGTTCGCTCATGGTCTGTCCTCTCTTGATGAAAATAAAAAAGAGAAAGGATTGGCTTTGATTTTCTCAAAGCCAACCCTTTTTTTGCTTTGCATCAGCCAACGAATCTGATGCCGAAGCCCTCGGTGGCCTCGTAGCCTTCCGTCTTTTCAGCGTGCCAGTCATTGACGTCCTGGGTCAACAGGTTCTGACGGACCTGGACCATCCAGTAGGGATCGCCGAAGCTGGAGAAATACATGATGTGGTAGCCATAGGTGCTCTCCACGATGCCGGTGTCACCCACCTTGCGGCTGGAGTCCAGGCACCAGTCCTTGAACTCCGTCACCAGGCTGCTGTCCTGGGAGATGTCGGGGATGAGACCGCCATCTTCCACGCTGCCGGTGTCCTGAGAGTACTCCTTGACCAGCTCGATGAAGGAGTCCTCGGTGGCGTCGCCGGCCTTCCACTGGGCCAGAATGTCCTCAGCCTTGGCCTTGGCAGCGTCCTTCTTGGCCTGGACGTCGGCGTCATAGCCCTCGTCATCCTCGGACAGCTCGGTGCTCTCGGGCTGGATAAGGATGTGGCGGACGTTGACCACATCGTAATCGTTGCGGTAGCGGTCGTGGAACACCAGGATATAGGTGCCGGTGCCTTCCACCTCGATGACGGTGGAATCGCCGTCCTGACGGGCCTCGTCAAAGAGCCAGGTGGTCAGGTCGTCGCCGGAGTAGGTGGTGCCCTCATTGTCGGAGTAGGAGGCCTTGTCCTCGGTGTCAGCCAGGGCCTCCAGGCCCTCGCCGGCCTGATACTTGGCGTACAGCTCGTCGGCGATGGTCTTGGACTCGGTCATGGCGGCCTCGTTCTCCTCGTCAGTGGGCTCCACGGTGTTGCCGTCCTCGTCAGTGGTGCTCTCGGCTACGCCGGAGACCAGGATCTGCTCGTAGTCCACCAGATCATAAGAGTTGGGGTCCTTCTCATAGGCGTCGCTGATCTGCTGGTCGGTGTAGGAGGCCTCGGTCTCGTCCTGATAGGCCTGGGCATAGTAGGAGGCCACCAGGGACTGGGTCAGCAGCTCCTTGTAGATGTCCTCGGTCATGTACTTGCCGTACATCATCTGGAGGTAGTCAGCCCGGTCATAGTTGGTGCCGTTGGAGGAGTTCAGGCTCTCCACAGACTCATCCAGGGAGTCCAGGTTGTCCTGGATCTGCTGGTCCAGATCGTCCACGGTGAAGCCCTCTTCCTGGGCAGCGTCATACAGAGCGGCAGCGGTGACCATCTGATCCTCGGCCTGCTGCAGGAAGTAGTCGAACCAGGTGCCGCCGTCCTCCAGCATGGCGCAGTCCTGAGTCTTCAGGGACTTGCTGGTGTCCAGGCCGAACATGGAGGCGTAGCTGCCGTAGCTGTTGAGGAACTGGTTATAGACGCTGGTGTAGTAGTAGTTGACCTCAGTGGCGGTATACTTCTCACCGTTGATGGTCACTGCGGTGGCCCGCTTTTGCAGAATGCCGGAGTTCCAGGTCACCACGATGGCGGCCACCAGCAAGAAGGCAATAAAAATCGCGGCGTACATTCTGTCGCTGCGCTTTTGCTTCTTGCGCTCGGCGGCTTCCCGGGCGGTCTTGGGGTCCAAAATGCTGGGATCCTGCTCCTGACGGGTCTTCTTTTCTCTTGATGCGCTCATTGTTGTTCAATCCTCTCAATCTATCCAAGAATGCTCTTCGCAAAAAAGCGCGAGATTCACTTAGCCATTATACTTGATATATTCTCAATACGCAAGGAAAAAATACAGAAATTCGAGCCTCTCCCGGGGAATAGCACGGATTAAATAAAACTATATCACAGGGACCTGAAAACAACCTGAAAAAGAGGAGGACGGCAAAAGCCGTCCCCTCTGTTTGGCTGCGAAAAGGCCAACGGCGGTCCTCTGCGGCCTTATTTCAAAAATGTGAGATAGTCCTTGTAGTTGTCCTCCAGCAGGCGGGGGGTGTCCAGCCCATAGGGGCATTTGGAGACGCATTGACCGCAGTGGAGGCAGTCCTTGATCTTGGCCATTTTCTCCTGGTTGGCCGGGGTGAGCCACTCCTGGGTGGGGGCCCGGCGGAGCATCAGAGACATCCGGGCGCAGGTGTTGATCTCAATTCCGGCGGGGCAGGGCATACAGTAGCCGCAGCCCCGGCAGAAGTCGCCGGAGAGCTCCTTGCGGTCCTTCTCAATGATGGCCTTGAGCTCATCTGTTAAGGCGGGGACCTGCCGGATGCACGCCAAGAACTCGTCCAGCTCCCAGTCGTGCTGTACACCCCAAATGGGGACCACACCGGGCTGCAGGGCCAGGAAGGCCGCCGCTGCGGTGCCGCTGCGGATCAGTCCGCCGGCCATGCCCTTCATGGCAATGAAGCCCATGCCAGCCTTGGCGCACAGGTCCACCAGTTCCTGCTCCTGGGGCCCTGCCAGATAGCTGTAAGGGAACTGGAGCGTGGCATAGAGGCCGGATTCAATGGCCTCGTGAGCAACGGCCAGACGGTGGTTGCTGATGCCGATGTGGCGGATCTTGCCCTGACGCTTGGCCTCCATGGCCGCGTCATAAAGGCCGTCCGCTCCGCCGGGCTTGGGGCAGAAGGCGGGATTGTGGAACTGATAGATATCGATGTAATCGGTGTTCAGCATTTTGAGACTGGTCTCCAGGTCCTTCCACATCTCCTGGGCGTTGGAAGCGGCGGTCTTGGTGGCGATGACCACCTGGCTGCGCATGCCAGAGAAGGCGGCACCTACCTTTGCCTCGCTGTCAGAGTAGGCCCGGGCGGTGTCATAAAACGTCATGCCGCCGTCAAAGGCACGGTGCAGCAGCCGTACGGCCTCTTCCTGACTGATGCGCTGAATGGGGAGACAGCCAAAGCCATTTTTTTCAATGACAATGCCGGTGGAACCCAGCGTGATGTTTGCCATAATCCTTCCTCCTTTATATCCATACCGGCGATAGATGCCCGGCTGGAAAAAGAGAGGACAGCGCTGCTGTCCTCTCCTGCTTTCTTGTATCACCCCGCGCTGGCCGTGTAGACCCAGTTATAACCTGCACCTCAAAGGCCAGGTGGGTCGCCTCCAGCGCGCTTCATCGCTCCCAACTTCCAGCCGCAAACGGCAGCCGGGAGGCCTGCGATCCACGCACTGATCTGGCATCCCTTATAACAAAAATGTGGGTTAAAAAAAGGTCTATCACGCACCGCGCAGGGTGATTGTAAGATACTACTTTTTCCGGAAATTTGCAATCCCTTTTTCAAAAAAGCGGAAAAAAAGAATTTTAGGAATCCTCTTCATCCTCCAGAAGCTGCTCCATAAACAGGTCGTAGATCTCGTTGAGCTCCTCATCGTTGTCCAGGGTGGAGAGCAACTCCTCGCCGTTTTCCATGATGGACTTGAGAATCACCAGACCGTATTCCTCGGCTTCGGCTTCCGCCTTGGGATCGTCCTCGTCCTCCACCACAGGGAAAAACGCCATATAGGTCTGGCCGTTGTGCTCCAGCGCATCCACGTACTCCAGCTCAATGTCGTTTCCATCCTCATCAGTGAGGGTGATGAAGTTGGGGCCAAATGCTTCGCTCATGGGTCGGTACCTCCTTATGCAATGGCTCCGCAGGGAGCGGTCACGTATAGTGTAACGGTTTTTGGAGAGAAAAGCAAGCGGCAAGATGAGCCGGAATCAGAAAAAATAGGCCTGCTGCTCCCTGTTATTTTGGCGAAACAGAGGGCAATTATACGATTCGGGAACTTTTGCCAGGGAAAAACCGTCTTTTTAGAAGTTGACAAAGGGTGTTATAATGAAAGCATTAAGCTGGTGTAGCCTGTGAATTTCAAACAGGACAGGCACTGGCGTGGAATTTTTGGAAAAAAGGAGGTGCCCTGTGATGGAACACGGAAAGCGGGAATCTGAACGCAGAAACCGGACGGAACGGACCCGCGGGGAACACAGCACACGGCAGAGCACCAGAAAAAGAAGAGGTGGACACAAGGTCTGGAGGGTCATCGGCACGCTGTGCCTGGTGGGTCTGCTGACCGGTGTGTTTTTTACTGGCATTTTTCTCACCTACGTGAACACCACCCTGGTTCGCCAGGCGGAGGTGGATCCGGAAAAGCTCAGCCAGGAGTCCAGCTCCATCCTCTACTACCAGGACAACGACACCGGAGAGTGGGAAGAGCTGCAGATGCTCAAGAGCAGCAAAAAGCGCATCGAGATCCCCCTCAGTGAGATGCCCCAATATCTGCAGGACGCTGCCATCGCCATCGAGGACGAGCGGTTTGAGAGCCACCACGGTGTGGACTGGCTGCGTACGGGAAAGGCGGTGCTCAACCGTCTGACTGGCGGGTCCGTGATCGGCGGTTCCACCATCACCCAGCAGCTCATCAAAAACCTGACCGGGGACAATGAGAACACCATCAAGAGAAAGATCCTGGAGATCGTCCGAGCATTGGAGTTTGAAAAGGAGTACTCCAAGGACGAGATCATGGAGATGTACCTCAACAACATCGCCCTGGGCCGGGGCTGCGTCGGCGTCCAGACCGCGTCCCAGCGGTACTTCGGCAAGGATACGAAGGACCTGACCCTGGCCGAGTGCGCCAGCCTGATCGGCATCACCAACAACCCCTGGAAATACGATCCTCTGCGGAATGAGGAGAGCCTGAAGAACAACCAGGACCGCAAGGAGCTGATCCTGGGGAAGATGCTGGAGCTGGGGAAGATCACCCAAGAGGAGTATGACCAGGCCATGGCGGAGCAGGTGCAGTTCGTGGAGGATGCCACCGACGACACCGACGACACCACTACCGCTGATGAGTATAACTCCTTCTTTGTGGACCAGGTGATCCGGGACGTGTCCGAGGACTTGGCAGAGGAGCTGGGCATCTCGGAAAAGTCCGCTCTCAACAGCCTCTATTACGGCGGCTATCGCATCTATACCACCATTGACCCGGAGATCCAGGAGATCGCCGAGTCGGTGTATGAGGACGCATCCAACGCCAAGACCTCCGCCCGTGGGCAGAAGCTCCACTCGGCCATCACCATCGTGGAGCCCTCCACCGGCGACGTGGTGGCCATGGTGGGTGACCTGGGGGAGAAGGAGGGCGACCTGGTGCTGAACTGGGCCACCACTGTGCGCCAGTGCGGTTCCTCCATCAAGCCCATCGCGACTTATGCTCCCGCTTTGGATGCGGGGATCATCACGCCTGCGTCGGCCATTGATAACGCACCGGTGCGGCTGCTCAACGGGAATCCCTGGCCGAGAAACGACAACGGCGTCTATTCCGGCCTCATGACCCTTTCCGCGGCGGTGTCGGGGTCCGTCAACGCGGTGGCCGTCCGGGTCAACGAGATGCTGGGCGTACAGAAGTCCTTTGATTTCCTGACGGAGAATCTGGGTATCACCACCCTGGTGTCCAGTGAGGATGACCCCAGCCGCAACGATATGAACTCCGCCTCCCTGGGCCTGGGCGGTCTGACCAATGGTGTCACCACAGAGGAGATGGCTGCGGCCTTTGCCACCTTCGCCAACAACGGCGTGTACAATGAGCCCAAGCTCTATACCAAGGTGACCCAGGTGGACAGCAGCGGCACCGAGACGGTGGTCATCGAAAATGAGACCGAGTCCCACGCCGCCATGAAGGACACCACCGCCTATATGGTCACAAAGCTGCTGCAGACCGCGGTCTCCAGCGGTACCGGCCGGGGCGCCCAGTTCTCCGGTATGAGCATCGCCGGTAAGACCGGTACCACCAGTGAGAACTACGACCGTTACTTTGCGGGCTACACCCCCTACTATGCGGCGGCGGTGTGGTGCGGCTATGCCAACAATGAGCGGATCGTCTCCAGTGTCAACCCCTCCGCGGCGTTGTGGAGGCAGGTCATGAGCAAGATCCATGCAAATCTGGAGGACATCGGCTTCTCCCGTCCCAGCGGTATGGTTCAGATCACCGTGTGCAAGGACAGCGGATTGCTGCCCAGCGAAGCCTGCAGCCACGACATTCGGGGCGAGAGCCGTCTGCAGACGGTGTGGGTGGCCAAGGGCACGGAACCCACGGAGACCTGCAACGTCCATACGGACGTACAGTACTGTACCGAGGGCCAGTGCCTGGCCGGCGAGTTCTGCCCGGAGGAGAGCGTGAAGACCGTGTCCGTGCTGAACTACACCCGGGACAGCTTTGGCGCCACAGTGGCTGATACACCGTATCTTCTCAGCACACTGGAAGCGGCTTCCAAGACGCCGGATGAAAACGGTGTGGTGGGCTGTCCTGTCCACACCCAGGCCCAGCCGGAGGAACCGGTGGTGGTAGACCCCAATGACCCCAACGCCGGCGGGACCACCCAGAATCCGGATGAGGAAACCGGAGGAGAGACCGAAGAGGGAAGCGGCGATGGCGGAAATGACAACGGAAACGGCGAGGATTGGGTGAATGATCTGTGGAACGGAGGTTCCACCACCAACAGATGAACCCACTGAAGCCCGGAAACCTTTTAAAAAACAACGGAAAAAGAGCCGGTGGCCAAATAGGCCACCGGCTCTTTTTATCTTTGTTCTACTCCGGGGAGCGCCAGAGAGTCAGATACCCCGCGTCGTGAAGTCGCTTGACCAAAAGCAGCAGCAAAGGGAAGAGAATCATGCCCAAAAGACCCATGGAGCTGTACCCCAGGTACATGGCCAGCAGGGAACAAAGCGGCGGCAGTCCCGCCTGATCGGCCATGAGCTTGGGCTCCATGAGGCTGCGCACCAGGGAGATCACTGCATAGAGTGCCAGAAGCCCAATGCCCCGGGGAATGTCATCCGCCAGCAGACAGACAATGGCCCAGGGGACCAGAGCTGTTCCCGCACCCAGAATGGGCAGCGCATCCACCAGGGCGATGAGGAAGGCCAGCAGCAGGGCGTAGTCCGTTCCCAGCAGGAAAAAGCCGATCAGCAGCTCAGAGAAGGTCAGAAGGGTCAAAAGCAGCTGGGCCTTGCACCACCGACCCAAGGTGCCGTTGATGTTGCGGCGCATGCCCAGGGCCGGCTGGCGCAGGCGCTGGGGCAGCTGACACAGCAGAAAGGAGCGGATGTCGGGATAGCGGCTGGAGGTGTAATAGATGGCCAGGACAGTGGTGATGAGAAACAGTCCGATGCTGGGGAGCTGGGTGGCAAAGGCGGTCATCTCCCCCAGCATGCGGGCGGAGAAGTCACCGGCGGCCTCTGCCCCCTGTTGGGCCAGGGTGTCGCTGAGGCGCTCTACCCAAAGCTGCAGTTCCCGGGGACAGGCGGCGCAGAGGCTTTGGGCCCTTTGCTGGACCCTGTCCACCAGTCCGGGCAGTCCGCCCAGCAGAGCAGGCAACTGGTCCAGAAGGGCGTAAGCCTCCTGAAACAGGCGGGAGAGCAGCCAAAAGACGCCGAAAACCAGGGCGGACGCCAGCAGCAAGGTGAGAACGGCTGAGGTAAAGCTGCGCCGAAAGCCCAACTTTTTCCGGCACCACAGAACCCAGGGCTCCATCAGACCGGACAGCCCCAGAGCGATGAGGAAGGGCAAAAGCCAGAACAGTGCATAGCGAAAAAACAGCCAGAACAGCACCAGTCCCGCCGCCGTGACGGCCAGACGCAGTAAAAAGTTGATTTGCCTGTTTCGATCCATGGCTCTCCTTTCCCCACAGGACTGTACAAATTCCCCCTAAGTCAGGGAAGAATTTAGATGAGTTGACGGTTGCGTGTTGGAAAAATCTATGTTATGATGAAAAAACAAAAAAGACAAATGACCATGGGAGGCGGACGAATTGAGCATGCAGATCAAGTATTATCTGGTGGCGTCCGAGGCGCTTCCGGAGATTTTCATCAAAGTGGCAGAGGCCAAGCGAATGCTGCAAACGGGGGAGGCAGACACCGTAGGTGCTGCGACCCGTCAGGTGGGAATCAGCCGCAGTGCATTTTATAAGTATAAGGATGCGGTGCAGCCCTTTAATGACATGAAGGCGGGACATATCATCACCTTCTATGCCATGCTGCGGGATACCACCGGTGTTCTTTCCAATGTGCTGTCTATTTTTGCCACATCCGGTGCAAATATACTGACCATCAACCAGAGTATTCCCACTAACGGCTGCGCGGCGGTGACCATCTCCGCAGAGACTTCGGAAATGACGTTGATGCTGGATGAGCTGATCTCCCGCGTTTCTTCTGCGGATGGTGTGGTAAAATTTGAGATTTTGGCGGGCTAATCGCCAGAGGGTGCCGCCTGCCAACGGACAAGCCCGGGGCAGGCGCACCGAAATTAAGCATTAGGAAAGAGGAAGATGTGATGGCAAAGATCGCCATTTTGGGCCTCGGCACAGTGGGGGGCGGTGTGGCCGAGGTACTCAGACGAAACGGCGCCTCCATCAGCGACAAGCTGGGAGAACCCTTGGAGCTGAGTAAAATTCTGGTGCGGCATTTTCGTGACAATCCCTGGCGCTCTCTGATGACCGATGATTTCTCCCAGATCGAGGAAGACCCGGAGATCCGGGTGGTGGTGGAGACCATCGGAGGCATGGAGGCGGCATATGGATATACCCGGCGGGCCCTTGAGGCCGGCAAGCACGTGGTTACCGCCAACAAGGAACTGGTGGCGGAAAAAGGCCATGAGCTGCTGGAACTGGCCCGCCGTAATCATGTCAGCTACCTCTTTGAAGCCAGCGTGGGCGGGGGAATTCCCATCCTTCGGCCGCTGGTACAGTGTATGGCCGCCAATGAGATTGAAGAAGTCTACGGCATCCTCAATGGCACCACCAACTATATCCTTACCCGGATGGACCGCAGCGGTGCCTCCTTTGCTGGGGCGCTGAAGGAGGCCCAAGAAAAGGGCTATGCGGAGGCGGACCCTACCGCCGATGTGGAGGGGCTGGACACCTGCCGCAAGATCTGCATTTTGGCGGATCTGGCCTTTGGCAGACAGATTCTGCCTGCCCAGGTCCTTACGGAGGGGATCGCCACCCTGGACTTGGCGGATGTGAAGCTGGCGGAGGCAAACGGATGGCGGGTGAAGCTGCTGGGCCGGTGCCTGCGGCTGCCTCAGGGGCAGCGCACTGCCTATGTGGCGCCCCATCTGGTCCGGGAGGACAGTCCCATTGCCAGTGTGGAGGATGTGTTCAACGCCATTGTGGTCCGGGGCAACGCCACCGGAGAGGTCATGTTCTACGGCAAGGGAGCGGGAGATCTGCCCACGGCCAGTGCTGTGGTGGCGGATGTTATCGATGCCCTGCGCCATGACAAGGCGCCCAGTCCCATCGGCTGGAGCGCGGGGACGGAGGGCGTCGTGTCCGCCGAGGAGCTCAAGCAGCGATGGTATGTGCGCACAGAGGCGGATCAGACTGCCGCCGAGGCGCTTTTGGGACCTTTGGAGCCCCTGACGGATCAGACAGGTTTGCAGGCATTTTTGACGCAGCCTCTGCCCTTGGAGCGACTGCACAGAGCGGAGACCCCGCTGAAGATGCACAGCTGCCTGCGGGTGCTGACCTGACGAGAGATTTTGCATAGGATAGAGTGAAGTGAGGTACGGAGGGGCTTCCCCTCTGCTCAGATAGAAGGAGTTGGGTACATTGAGCTTAATTGTACAGAAATTTGGCGGAACCTCCGTCAAGGATGCGGAACGGATCTTCCACGTGGCCGGGATCATTGCCGATGCCTACCGGGCGGGAAACGACGTCATCGTGGTGCTATCCGCCCAGGGAGATACCACTGACGACCTGGTGGCCAAGGCCCAGGAGATCGACCCCCATGCCTCCCGCCGGGAGATGGATATGCTGCTTTCCACCGGTGAGCAGATCTCTGTGGCGCTGTGCGCCATGGCACTGCGCAAGATGGGGCTGCCGGTGATCTCCCTGAACGCCTGGCAGGTGGGAATTCAGACCACCAGTGTGCACAGCAATGCCCGCATCAAGCGCATCGACAGCGAGCGGGTGAGAGCGGAGCTGGACCAGCACCGAATCGTGCTGGTGACCGGCTTCCAGGGCGTCAACAAAAACGGGGACATCACCACCCTGGGCCGAGGCGGCAGCGATACCAGCGCCGTGGCGCTGGCGGCGGCTTTCCACGCAGATCTGTGCCAGATCTTTACCGATGTGGATGGCGTGTACACCTGCGATCCCCGGCTGGTGCCCAATGCCCGGAAGCTGGAGGAGATCACATACAACGAAATGCTGGAGCTGGCCTCTCAGGGAGCGCAGGTGCTCCATAACCGCAGTGTGGAACTGGCCAAGAAGTTCCATGTCAATCTGGAGGTGCTGTCCAGTTACGAGCGCAAGCCTGGCACAAAAGTGAAGGAGGTCACAAAGAAAGTGGAAAAGACAAACATCACTGGTGTGGCAAAGGATACCAGTATCGCCCGCATTGCTCTGGTGGGCCTGCAGCATAACCCCGGCGTTGCCTTCCAGGTGTTCAACCTGCTGAGCAAGGCCAACATCAGCGTGGACGTGATTTTGCAGTCCATCGGCCGGGAGGATACCAAGGATATCAGCTTTACGGTTGCCAAGAAGGACCTGGAGGAAGCTGAGAAGATTTTGCTGGACAACAAGGAGGCCATCCACTTTGACCATCTGACGGTGGATGACAAGATCGGCAAGGTCTCCATCGTGGGTGCCGGCGTTATGGCGGAGACCGGCGTGGCAGCCAAGATGTTCGAGGCGCTGTATGAGGCGGGCGTCAACATCCAGATGATCAACACTTCCGAGATCCGTGTCTCCGTCCTCATCGACGAGGCGGATGTGAATAAGGCAGTCCGGGCCATCCATGCCAAGTTCTTTGACGAGGAGTAAGCATTTCCGGCGGCCCAAAGCTGCTTCCTGACGCAGGCCAAGCCCCTGAGGGATTCCTCAGGGGCTTTTTTATGGGCTGTTCTGGGGAGAAGGCTTTGGACTTGACAAGGCTGGGGAAAAAATGTTATGATGTGCTAACAATTTGAAAAAAGCGTCCGTGAGGGAGTAGTGAGCGCGCTTTTGCGCGTGGCAAGTCAACATACTGGCCGGTCCCGGTCTGGCTTACCTTAAATG
This sequence comes from uncultured Oscillospiraceae bacterium, assembly GCA_902478785.1. GTDB lineage: Bacteria > Bacillota > Clostridia > Oscillospirales > Oscillospiraceae > Oscillibacter. The sequence continues at coordinate 89,924 of CABSMJ010000003.1, read as the reverse complement.
ACGAGACTCATGTATCACCGAAAGGCATACATGGGGTCAGTGTAAGTTGGGACGGCCCGGGTATCGCCTTGGATACCCGGGCCGTTTTTTTGCTGGGAGGAAGAAAATATGGGATTGTGGGAACTGTTTGTCATTGCGGTGGGGCTGTCCATGGATGCCTTCGCCGTGTCCATCTGCAAGGGTCTGGCCACGGGGAAGGTGCGCCTGCGGCACGCTCTGACTGCCGGCATCTATTTTGGCGGGTTTCAGGCTTTGATGCCGCTGGTGGGCTATTTGCTGGGCATCCGGTTCCAGGGGCTTATCTCCGCTTTTGACCATTGGATTGCCTTTGTGCTGCTGGGTCTTATCGGCGCGAATATGATCCGGGAGTCCCGGGGCGAGGCAGAGAAGCTGGACTGTGACTTTGGCTTCCGGGCCATGCTTCCCCTGGCAGTGGCTACCAGCATCGATGCCCTGGCCGTGGGAGTCTCTTTCGCCTTTTTGCAGGTGGACAACATCCTGGCGGCGGTGGGCTTCATCGGCGTGGTGACCTTTGTGCTCTCCGCCATAGGGGTCAAGGTGGGCAGCGTGTTCGGCGCCAAGTACCAGTCCCGGGCGGAGCTGCTGGGCGGTGTGGTACTGGTGGCCATGGGGCTCAAGATCCTGCTGGAGCATCTGGGAATTTTACAATAAAAAAGCCGCCTGTTCCGAAGAGAGAGGGAAGGACCCTCCGACGGAACAGGCGGTCTTTGCTTTTGCTGAAGTTAGTCAAGGGGCAGGCCATGGATGACGGACAAAAGCCGGTCCACCACATTATCCTCCCCCTTACAGCAGGCCACGATGGCGTCGGCGTACTGGGCGTAGAGAGGCTCCCGCTGGCGATAGATGTCCCGGATGGTCATGCCCGGCGCGCAGGCGATGCCTCGGTCGATGAGCTGCTCCGGCATCCGGCTCTCCAGCTCCGAGATGGGGGTCTCCAGCCAGACCACAACGCCGTTTTCCTTCAGATGCTCCATGGCCTGAGCGGAAAAGACCATGCTGCCGCCGGTAGAGATCACCGTGTCCTGGCAGCTTAGCTGCATCCCCTCGTAGCCTTCTGCCGACAAAAAGCCATCGTAGCCCATCTCAAGGAGCATCTCCTTGAGGGTCTTGCCGGAGCGGGCCTGGATGAGGTCGTCCACGTCCACGAACTGATAGTTCATTCGCTGGGCCAGGGCCTGGCCCACCACGCTTTTGCCGGTGCCCGGCATACCGATTAAAATGATGTTTTTCATATTGCCTCCTCTGTGTGGGGGTGGAATCCGGTGTTATTTGTAAGGAAGTAAGCAGATCTGCTCAGACCTGCTCCTGAAAGGTCTTGGTGTCCCGGTCGATCTGTTTGCGGTAGCGGTCCTCCTCGGAGAACACGCAGCCGCAGTACTTTTGCATATAAAAGCCCTTTTCCCGGGCCAGCTGATTGCCCGCCCGGAAATTGGGGCGGAAATCCCGGTAGAGAAAGGTCACACCGTACTCCTGGGCCCAGTGCTCTGCAGCCCGGGCGATGGCCTCGTGATCCTGATAGGTGCTGGCCAGCAGCGTGGAGGTGAAGGCGGCAAAGCCGTGCTCCGCGGCGTACCGGGCGGTGCCCTCCAGCCGATGGGAGTAGCAGTAGGCGCAGCGGTGGTCGATGTCATCGGCCACATGGCGGACAAAGTCCCGCAGGCCGTATTCCTCCTGCACCCGGACCTCCATGCCGATGGTGGGTGCGTAGTTTAAAAGGCAGTCCCGCCGGGCCTGGTATTCCTTCCAGGGATGGATGTTGGGATTGTACCAAAAGGCCACCGGCTCGATGCCCTCCTGCCGCAGCGGATCGATGCAGCTCAGGGAGCAGGGGGCACAGCAGCAATGCAGCAAAACAGTTTCCATAGCTTGTCCTCACATGGAATGCAGCGCCGGAAAAGAGAGCGGCGCCAAGTGAAAAGTAACGGGGACATTATACTATGGCAATGGGGGGATAGCAACCCCCGGGAGTAGAACATAGGCAAAAATCTTTACGGAAAATTAACAGCGTATCCACAATTTTGCAGCAGAATACCCATTGCAGATTTCGTCAAATTCAGCTAGAATAGCCTCGTATGTTTAGACAAAGTGTCTAAGCGTTCTTTGGAACATGGCAAGGAGGTTCTTCACTTGAGAGTGGGACTTGACGTTGGCTCCACCACCATCAAATGTGTGGTACTGGATGGGGACAACATCGTATATCATACATATGAGCGGCATTACAGCCACATTATGGAAAAGGCGCAGGAGCTGCTGCGCCGCATTGACGGGGAATATCTCCACGGCCGCAAGGCCATCTTTGCCATCTCCGGCTCCGCCGGCATGGGCCTGGCGGACGCCTGTGGCGTCCCCTTTGTGCAGGAGGTGTTCGCCACCCGGGTGGCAGCCAACCGGCTGGCTCCTGGCACCGATGTGGTCATCGAGCTGGGAGGCGAGGACGCCAAGATCCTCTTCCTCACCGGCGGCACCGAGGTGCGGATGAACGGCAGCTGTGCCGGCGGCACCGGCGCCTTCATTGATCAGATGGCAACGCTGCTGAAAATGAGTGCCGACGAGATGGACCAAGCGGCCCAGAAGGCGCAGAAGACCTATACCATCGCCTCCCGCTGCGGCGTGTTCGCCAAGAGTGACATCCAGCCCCTGATCAATCAGGGCGCCCGGGCGGAGGACATCACCGCCAGCATCTATCAGGCGGTGGTGAACCAGACCATCGCAGGCCTGGCCCAGGGCCGGCCCATCCAGGGCAACGTACTGTACCTGGGCGGACCTCTGACCTTCTCCAGCTGCCTGCGTAAGGACTTTGACAAGACCCTGGGCGTCACCGGCACGTGCCCGGAGAACAGCCTCCTGTTCGTGGCGCTGGGCGCCGCCTACTATGCCGATACGGCCTTTTCGCTCAGCGATGTGGCGGACCGGGTGGCCTCCAGGAGTGCTCAGGGGGATTACGCCAGCCAGCCGCCCCTGTTCCGCACCCAGGAGGAGTACGAGGCCTTCCGGGCGCGCCACGCCAAGGCCACCGTGCCCCGCCGGGCGTTCACCGATGATTGCGGACCGGTCCATATCGGCATCGACTCCGGTTCCACCACCGTCAAGATGGTGGTCATCGACCAGGAGGCCAACATTCTCTTCACCGACTACCGCCCCAACCTGGGCAACCCCATCCCCCTGATCCGGGAGGTGCTGGAGAAGATCTACCGGGAGCACCCGGGGGTGCAGATCGCCAGCGTCACCACCACCGGCTACGGAGAGGAACTGGCCAAGAACGCCTTCAACGCCGACTTCGGCGTGGTGGAGACCGTGGCCCACTTTGCCGCCGCCCGCCACTTCATGCCGGATGTGGACTTCATCATCGACATCGGCGGCCAGGACATGAAGTGCTTCCAGATCGAGGACGGCGCCATCAGCAACATCTTCCTCAACGAGGCCTGTTCCTCTGGCTGCGGCAGCTTCCTGCAGACCTTTGCCCAGACTCTGGGCTACGAGGTGCCGGAGTTTGCCAAGCTGGGCCTCTTTGCCGACCGGCCTGTGGACCTGGGCAGCCGCTGCACCGTGTTCATGAACTCCAGCGTCAAGCAGGCCCAGAAGGACGGCGCCTCCATTGAGAATATCTCTGCGGGACTTTCCATCTCCGTGGTGAAAAACGCCCTCTATAAGGTCATCCGCGCTTCCTCTCCCGAGGAGCTGGGCCGGAACATCGTGGTCCAGGGCGGTACCTTTTATAATGAAGCGGTCCTCAGAGCCTTTGAGCAGGAGATGGGGGTGGAGGTCATCCGCCCCGACATTGCGGGCCTCATGGGCGCTTTCGGTGCTGCCCTCTACGGAAAGAACCGCACTGGCGAGGGAAAGACCAGCAGCATTCTGACTGCCAAGGAGCTGGAGACCTTCACGCAGACCACCGAAAACCGGACCTGCGGCCTGTGCGGCAACAACTGCCAGCTGACCATCAACACCTTTGCCGGCGGCAAACAGCTCATCAGCGGCAACCGCTGTGACCGCCCGGTCACCGGCCAGGTGGACACCGGAGACGAGAATCTCTACGCCTTCAAGCGGCGGCTCCTGCTGGACTATAAGCCCGGGGAGAATCGCCGGGGCAAGATCGGACTGCCCCTGTGCCTGAACTTCTACGAGCTGCTGCCCTTCTGGCACACCTTCTTTACAGAGCTGGGCTTTGCGGTGTACCACAGCCCCATGTCCTCCCGGAAGCTGTATCTGGAGGGCCAGGGCACCATCCCCAGCGACACCGCCTGTTTCCCTGCCAAGCTGGCCCACGGCCACATCCGCTTCCTCTCCAAGCTGGGACTGGACGCCATCTTCTATCCCTGCATGACCTACAACATCGATGAGGGTCTGGGGGATAACCACTATAACTGCCCGGTGGTGGCCTATTACCCGGAGGTGCTGGCGGGCAACTGCCCGGAGCTGTCCTCCACCAAGTTCATCTACGACTACGTGGGCATCCACCGACCCAAGGACTTTGTCAAGAAGATGACCGCCATTCTGGCCAAGTACTTTGACGGCATCACCCGTCGGGAGGTCCAGGCCGCCGCCGACGCGGCCTATGCCGAGTATGAGCACCATATGGAGCTCGTCCGCCGCAAGGGCGCCCAGATCATCGCCCAGGCCCGGCGAGAGGGCAAGCGCATCATTGTGCTGGCCGGCCGTCCCTACCATGTGGACCCGGAGGTCAACCACGGCATCGATACCCTCATCACCCGGTATCACGCGGCGGTGGTCACGGAGGATTCTGTGTCTCACCTGATGCAGAAGTTCCCCACCAGCGTCCTTAACCAGTGGACCTATCATTCCCGGCTGTACGCGGCGGCCAAGTACTGCTGCTCTCAGCCGGACTGCGACCTGGTGCAGCTGGTGAGCTTCGGCTGCGGCGTGGACGCCATCACCACCGATGAGACCCGGGAGATCCTTCAGGAGGGCGGAAAGCTCTATACCCAGCTGAAGATCGATGAGATCACCAACCTGGGCGCGGTGAATATCCGTCTGCGGAGCCTCTTTGCGGCTCTGGAGGAGAAGGATGAGGAAAAGCAGAAGCAATCGGAGCAATCGGTTTAATCCGGCGCCCTGGACGCCGCAGTGACGAAAGGAAAGGTCATATACTATGGAACACAGTTATCCAAAGTTCACCAAGGAGATGAAGAAGACCTACACCATCCTGGTGCCCAACATGGCCGTGATGCAGTTTGCCATCCTCAAGGCGGTCATGGAGCACGAGGGCTACAAGGTGGAGGTGCTGGGCAACTGCGGCAGCGAGGTGGCTCAGCTGGGCCTCAAGTATGTCCATAACGACACCTGCTATCCTGCGCTGCTGGTGATCGGTCAGTTCCTGGATGCGCTTAACTCCGGGAAATACGATCTGGACCACACGGCCCTGCTGATCACCCAGACCGGCGGCGGCTGCCGGGCCTCCAACTACATCCATCTGCTGCGCAAGGCCCTGGTGCGGGCGGGCTATCCCCAGATCCCGGTGGCCAGCCTGAACTTCTCCGGCCTGGAGAAGGACAGCGGCTTCCAGCTCTCCCTGTCCGTCATCCGTCAGCTGCTGGCCGCCGTGTACTACGGCGATATGCTGGTGGCCCTGCGGGCCCAGACCATGCCCTATGAGGTCAACCCGGGAGAGACCGAGGCCATGACCCAGAAGTGGCTGGACCATATCTGTGACAACATCCGTCAGGGCACCGGCTACTCCTTCCGCGATATGAAGAAGACCATGCCCAAGATCGCGGCGGATTTTGCCACCATTCCTGTGCGCCGGGTGCCCAAGGTCCGGGTGGGCGTCGTGGGTGAGATCTACGTGAAGTACTCTCCTCTGGGCAACAACGATCTGGAAAACTTCCTGGCCTCTCAGGACTGCGAGGTCAATCTGCCTGGCCTGATGGGCTTTTTGCAGTACTGCATCTACAATATGGGCGAGACGGCCCGACTCTATGGCGGTTCCTGGGCGGAAAAGCATGTGCCCGATCTGCTGCTGAAGATTTTGGCCGGCCCGGAGAAGGCCATGGCCGACGCCCTGAAGAGCAACGGCTATCACGCTCCGCTGCCCTTCCACGAGCTGGTGAAGCTGGCCGACGGCATCATCGGCACCGGCGACAAGATGGGCGAGGGCTGGCTGCTGACCGCGGAGATGATCGAGCTGGTCCAGTCCGGCTATGAGAACATCGTCTGCGCCCAGCCCTTCGGCTGCCTGCCCAACCACATCTGCGGCAAGGGCATGATCAATAAGATCCGGGCCCTGTATCCCGAGGCCAATATCACCCCCATCGACTACGATCCCAGCGCCACCCGGGTCAACCAGGAAAACCGCATCAAGCTGATGCTGGCGGTGGCCCGGGAGCGTCTGCCCAAGGCGGTGCCTGTGGAGGAAAACCAGCAGGAGGCCACGGGAAGAGAGAAGCTGCGCCGGGCAGAAAAAACTCCGGCCTGAGCGCTGCCCAAGAAACGAAAAGATCCGCAAGCAATCTGGAAAGAGGACGCCGAGTTGGCGTCCTCTTTTTTTGCAAAAAGCTGGCTATAATAAACGAAAAACAGGTAAGAATGGCAAAAAGTGAGGAAACAAAGAATAAAAACATATAAATTTTATTTTCAATTTTAGGAAGATTTAAGGATCACACGCTACACTATCTTCAAATCAGAAAGGAGTGAGCAGATGAAACAGTTGAGTGCACTTGCCCTTGCGCTGGTGCTGGCGGTGACCTGTCTCGGCACCATGGCCTGCGGTGCGGAGGTGGATGCCACCAAGATCGAACTTTCGGACAGTGAAATCACCGTGGACGGCGCCGCCATTTCCACAGATTCCAACCAGGCGGTCTATGCCGCCCACGATATCGTCTACTATGAGGATGGCAAGGACTTTACCTACGGAGAGGGAACGGAGGCCGACGCCCATTCTCAGGAAGAGGCTCAGGCCCACACGGTGGTGCATATTACCCAGCCCGGCACCTATTCCCTCAGTGGAACGCTGTCTGCCGGACAGATTGCTGTGGATCTGGGGGAGGACGCAGCGGAGGACCCCAGTGCGGTGGTGACGCTGATCCTGGACGGAGTGGACATCACCTGCACAGTGGCGCCGGCAGTGATTTTCTATAACGTCTATGAATGCGGTTCCACAGATTTGGAGACCGCCTCGGAGACAGTGGACACCTCTGCGGCAGGCGCCAACGTCATCATTGCCGACGGGACCACCAACCAGATCGACGGCTCCTATGTGGCCCGCATCTACAAATCCTATACCCTCAGCGAGGACGGCACAGAGGTGGTGGACAGCAAGAAGCTGCACAAGTATGACGGTGCCTTTTACTCCAAGATGTCCATGAATGTGGACGGGGGAGAGAAGGGAAATGGCGTGCTGAACATCCAGGCGGAAAACGAGGGCCTGGACACCGAGCTGCACCTGACCATCAACGGCGGTGAGATCCACATCACCTCCGGCAATGACGGTATCAACACCAACGAGGACGGTGTGTCTGTCACCACCATCAACGGCGGCACACTGACCATCGATGTGGACGGCGCCACCGGAGAGGGCGACGGCATCGACTCCAACGGTTATCTGGTCATCAACGGCGGCACGGTGACGACTGCCGCCTGCGCCGACAGCATGGACTCCGGCCTGGATGCTGACAAGGGCATATACATCAATGGCGGCACGGTAACGGCCTCCGGCAATATGTATGACCAGATCGACGGCGGCGGACAGAACTACGCAGTCTTTTCCTTTGCCTCCCGCCAGAGCGGGGGCGTGACCTATACCCTGCTGGATGGTGATGACCAGACGGCAGGGGAGTGGACCCCGGCCAATGACTTCACCTATCTGGTGGTTTCCTCTCCGGACCTGACGGCGGGCAGCTATACTCTGTGGGGCGGCGGCTCCCAGCTGGCCTGCAGCACCACCTCCGCTTCCGGTGGCCCTGGCGGTATGGGCGGCATGGAGCCCGGCCAGCGGCCGGAGGGCCAGGAGATGCCGGAAGGACAAACACCTCCAGATGGTATGACGCCCCCGGAAAGCCAGACGCCGCCCCAGGACATGGAGCGGCCGGAAGACATGACGCCGCCGGATGGGGCTGTGCCTCCTGACGATCTGGGGCAGCGGCCTGAGGGACCGGGCAGCCGACCCGGCACTGGCATGGATGTTTCTGGTGTAGTGACCAAGGTCTTTGTGGTAGAGGAGGGCGGCACCTTCTTCACCGGCATCACCGATGAGATCCAGGGCGCTTCGGATCTGCCCTTTTCCGATGTTTCACCGGAGGACTGGTGCTATGAGCAGATCCGGCAGCTCTATACTCTTGGTGTCCTCAACGGTACCGACACCCACACCTTTTCGCCCGACGGAACCCTGACCCGGGCCCAGGCTGTAGTGCTGCTCTACCGCTGCGCCGGTTCTCCAGAGAGCGACGAAGAGGTGACCTTCTCCGACGTAGCGCAGGATGCCTGGTGTGCTGACGCGGTGGCCTGGGCTGTGGAGAATGGCCTGGTCACCGGATATGAGGACAACACCTTTGCTCCCAATGCGGTCATCACTCGCCAGCAGCTGGCTGTGCTGCTCTATCGCTGTGCCGGTTCCCCGGAGAGCGACAGTGCAATCCTTGCGGAGTATAATGATGGCAAAGCCGTGGCGGAATATGCTGTGTCTGCTGTGAGCTGGGCATTGGAGACTGGCATCCTTACCGGAACCGATACCGCCACCATTTCCCCGGAGGGCACCGCCACCCGGGCACAGACTGCCGTGATCCTGGGGCGGTATCTGAGCCAGCTGAACCAGGAGAATACGGACGCATCTGTATAAATTTTATCAAAAACCAGATGGAGAGGCCACCCTGTGGGGCGGCCTCTCGCTTTGAAAATGGAAACTTCTTTAAGCGTACGTTTTACCGGTCGGCGGGAAAACGGTGAAATTCTGAATTTTTGCGAAGGGATTTCCGAGAGGGATACAAGGAAAAGATGACTGGGATATGGGGGAGAAAACTGGGAATTTCAGCTAAAAGGGACTTCCCATTTCACCGGGAATATGGTACACTGACCAAAACAACAGGAAGGAGACAGGCAATGGAGATACGTAAGACGACACTGGAGGATTTGCCTGCTGTCATGGCGCTGTATGACCAGGGCAGACAGTTTATGCGCAAAAACGGAAATCACAGTCAGTGGATCAAGGGCTATCCCAGTGAGGAGCTGATCCGGGAGGATATCCGGCTGGGCCAGAGCTACGTGGCTGAGGAGCAGGGGGATCTGGCCGCCGTGTTCTGCTTTTTCTACGGCAAGGACATCGAGGCGAGCTACCGCAACATCGACGGCGCTTGGCTGGATGATGAGCCCTACGGCGTGCTGCACCGCCTGGCCTCTTCCGGCAAGTATCCCAACATGACCGGCTTTTGCAGCGACTGGTGCCTGTCCCAGTGGCCCAATCTGCGCGCCGACACCCACCGGGACAACGCTCCCATGCAGCGGGCATTGGAGCGGCTGGGCTTTGCCCGGTGCGGCGTGGTCATCATCGAGGATGGCTCAGAGCGGATCGGATTCCAAAAGCGCAGGGAGAGCAAGTGATTTCCCTGCTGAAAAAATAAGGAGGCGTAGCAAATCATGAAACTGCTGGAGAAGAACTGCCGGATCGCACTGGTCCAGGGCACGCCTGTGCTCTTTGACCGCAAGGCCACCATCGACAAGGTGGTGGAGCAGATCCGGGAGGCCGGGAAGAAAGGTGCTCAGCTGATCGTGTTCCCCGAGTCCTATGTGCCCTGCTATCCCTACGGCATGACCTTCGGCTTCACCGTGGGCAGCCGGACGGCAGAGGGGCGCATCGACTGGAAGCGCTACTATGACAACTCCGTCCTGGTGCCCAGCGAGGACACTGAGCGGGTGGGCCAGGCGGCCAAAGAGGTGGGCGCCTATGTGAGCCTGGGCATCACCGAGCGGGATGGCCGGACCTGCACCCTTTACTGCACCAATCTCATCTTCTCTCCGGAGGGGGAGCTGGTGGCCCATCATCGCAAGCTCAAGCCCACCGGTGCAGAGCGCTGCGTCTGGGGCGACGGCAATAAGGGCGCCTTCCCCGTGGTGGATTCGCCCTGGGGCGTCATGGGCAGCCTGATCTGCTGGGAGAACTATATGCCCCTGGCCCGTGCGGCACTGTATCAGAAGGGTGTGTCGCTGTATCTGGCGCCCAACACCAACAACAACTCTGAGTGGCAGGACACCATCCGCCACATCGCCATCGAGGGCCACTGCTATGTGGTCAACGTCAACCAGTATGTGACCAAGGACATGTATCCCAAGGATCTCCACTGCCCCGACGAGGTGGAGGAGCTGCCCCAGGGCGTGTGCACCGGCGGCAGCTGCGTGGTGGACCCCTACGGCCACTATGTGGAGGAGCCGGTGTGGGACAAGGAGGACATCATCGTCCTGGACCTGGATATGGAGCAGGTGCCCCGGAGCCGGATGGAATTCGACGCCACGGGCCACTATTCCCGTCCCGATGTGCTGGAGCTCATCATCCACGAGCCCAGAGAGGGCTGAGCGAAAAGAAAAAAGTCCCGGCAGAGCTGTGCTCTGCCGGGACTTTTTCATAGATTTTTCTTGATGGTGTTGATGGCGTTTTTCTCCAGGCGGGACACCTGGGCCTGGGAGATGCCCACCTCGCCGGAGACCTCCATCTGGGTCTTGCCCTCGTAAAAGCGCAGGGACAAGATCCGTCGCTCCCGCTCGCCCAGCTGCTTGACCGCCTCCTTCAGGGCGATCTGCTCGATCCAGGCCTCGTCGGTGTTGCGGCTGTCCTTGACCTGGTCCATGACGCAGACCGTGTCGCCGCCGTCGGAGTAGATGGGCTCGTAGAGGGATACCGGGTCCACGATGGCGTCCATGGCGAACACCACCTCCTCCCGGGGCAGGTCCAGCTCCTTGGCGATCTCCTCCACCGACGGCTCCCGCTGGTCCCGAGCCATCAGCTTTTCCTTGGCCTGGAGCACCCGGTAGGCGGTGTCCCGCATACTGCGGGAGACACGGATGGCGCTGTTGTCCCGGAGGTAGCGGCGGATCTCGCCCACGATCATGGGCACGCCGTAGGTGGAGAACCGGACGGGCTGGTTGATATCGAAGTTGTCGATGGCCTTGATGAGCCCCACGCAGCCCACCTGAAAGAGGTCGTCCACGTTTTCGCCCCGGTTCAAAAACTTCTGGATGACGGACAGCACCAGCCGCAGATTGCCGTTGATGAGCTGCTCTCGGGCGTTCATGTCCCCCTGCTTGGCCCGGCGCAGAAGCTCCATGGTCTCCTCGTTTTTCAGCACCTTCAGCTTGGAGGTATTGACGCCGCAGATCTCAACCTTTCCCTGCATTTAGACACCCTCCCGCACGTTCCAAAGCTTGGTTTCAGTATTGCCCCCGGGCGGCGGGAATATACAGATTGACAGTGGGAAAGAGGTGCGATAAAATGAGACATCTTTCGCGAAAAAATTGTCAGAAAGAAAGGAATTACAAGAATGCTGAATCTCACCCATGTGACCAAGCGGTACGGACGATTTGAGGCCTGCAGCGACGTCAGCTTTGCCGTGGAGGATGGGCAGATCGCTGTTCTGCTGGGACCCAACGGCGCGGGAAAATCCACGCTTATCAAGTGCATTTCCGGCCTTTTGCGGTTTCAGGGCCACATTGAAATCTGCGGCGCAGACAACAAGTCCCTGGAGGCCAAGCGGGCTCTGGGCTATGTGCCGGAGATGCCGGCCATCTACGACATGCTGACGGTGGGGGAACACCTGGAGTTCATCCGCCGGGCCTACCGGCTTTCCGACGGAAAGGAGTACGAGGAGGAGCTGCTGGAGCGCTTTGAACTGACGGACAAGCGCAACAAACTGGGCAAGGAGCTGTCCAAGGGAATGCAGCAGAAGGTGTCCATCTGCTGTGCGCTGCTGCCCCGGCCCAGGGTGGTCATCTTCGATGAGCCCATGGTGGGCCTGGACCCCCACGCCATCCGCCAGCTGAAGGACACCTTCCATCAGCTGCGCCAGGAGGGCTGCTCCGTGCTTATCTCCACCCACATGATCGACAGCGTGGAGGACTACTGGGACGTGTGCCACATCATGATGCGGGGCCAGGTGGCCGCCACCCGCCGCAGCGGCGAGACGGCGGAGCAGAGCCTGGAGGAGCTGTTCTTCTCCATCACCGAAGGGACAGAGGAGGGAAAGGCGTGAAGGCACTGTGGTATCTTACGGCCACCAAGCTGAAAAACCAGCTGAAAAGTCTCATCCGTAAACCGGCAAGGCTCATCTATGTGATATTTATGCTGGCCATGCTGGGACTGGTGCTGTGGGGCGGGAGCCAGTTGGAACCCGACGGCACGTTCCGTCCCATGGAGGAGCTGACGACCATCGCCTTCGCCGTCTATGCCATCATGTTCCTCCTCTCAGTCAACGCCGGCTTTTCCCGGGGTGGAAGCCTTTTCAACCTCTCGGATGTGAATCTGGTCTTTACCGCGCCCATCCGCTCCCAGGCGGTGCTGTTCCACGGCCTGCTCCAGCAGATGACCACCTCTCTTGTGGTGGGTTTTTTCCTGCTGTTCCAGTACGGGACCCTTCGGGGCAGATACGGCATCACCGTTTTGCAGCTGGTGGGGTTGCTGGTGGGCTATGCTATCTCCATCTTCCTGGGGCAGGTGACGGCTATGGTGCTCTATGCCATGACCAGTGGCCGGGAGCGGCGGAAGCTGCTGTGCCGTGTGGTGGTCTATGGTGTGACAGTCCTGTTTCTGGGCTATTGGATTTTCTCCGCCCTTCGGGAGGGAACAGACCAGATCTGGGCACTGGGTGTGGCAGCGGCCAACGGTCCCATCCTGCGGGCCTTTCCGGTGGCTGGCTGGTTGGCCATGGCCGCCGGCGGACCGCTGGAGGGCCACTGGGAATTGACAGCGGCGGGACTTGCCCTGTGCGCTGTCTATCTGGGAGCACTGCTGGCGGTGATCTTCCGGGGCAATCCCGACTACTATGAGGACGTGCTCAAGAGCGCTGAGGTGACCCAGTCTGCCATCAACGCCAAGAAGGAGGGGACCATGACCCAGGCGTCCCCTGCCCACGTGAAGGTGGGACGCATCGGCCTGGGCCGGGGCTGGGGCGCCGGGGTGTTTTTCTGGAAGCACCGGCTGGAGGACCGGCGGTCCAGGGTGTTCCTGCTCAGCGCCAACGCGTTGATCTTTGCGGCGGTGATTATCGCCTTCACCTTCTTTTTCAGCGAAGGCGGCCTTTTGTCGTCGTTCCTCATGGCTACCTATCTCCAGATATTCACGGTCTTGGGGGGCCGCTTCAACTGGGAGCTGACCAAGCCCTACATCTATCTCATCCCTGAGCCGCCTATGAAAAAGCTGCTGTGGGCCCTGGCGGGCCAGATCCCTACGGCCTTCTGGGAGGCGTTGGTGATCTTTGTGCCGGTGGGGCTGATTCTGGAGCTGACGGCGGTGGAGATCGTCGCCTGCGTGGTGGCCCGGATGTCCTTTGCCATGCTCTTTACCGCCGCAGGCGTGGCGGTGGATCGGCTCTGGGGCGGCATCACCAGCCGGATGCTGGTACTGATTTTGCTGCTGCTGGTGACTTTGGGTCTGGCATTGCCGGGGATTGCGGCGGCCATCGCCGTGAGTGTCCTCTTCTGGATGGAGAGCAGTGCCGCCGCACTGGCGGCCGTGTCGGTGTGCAATGTGCTCATGTCCCTGCTGGCCCTTTTCCTGTGCCGGAATATGCTCCAGTACGCGGAGCTGAATCAGCAGTAAGGGAGATCGGGATACTAGGACGGGCGGCAGCGGTCATAGACTGCATTGAGGTGAGATGGTATGCAATGCAGAATCAGGGATATGCGCCGCAAGGAGGTCATCAACATCTGTGACGGCTGCCGCCTGGGCTATGTGGCGGACGTGGACGTGAAAATCCCGGAGGGGCAAGTGCTGGCCATCGTGGTCCTGGGTCCCTGCCGGTTTTTCGGGCTGTTTGGCCGGGGAGAGGAGTACTATGTGCCCTGGGGCTGTATCCAGCGCATCGGGGACGACATCATCCTGGTCGACAAGCCCTTTCACCGCCCTGGACCGGAGCGCCGGAAAAAGCGCTTTTTTTGAAAAGAAATCCCCCAAAAGAATGAAAAAACCACAGGAAAACAGGGAAGAGGCCGGAAAAGCACATTGCACTTTTCCTTTTGGTGTGCTACACTGAATAAGTTAAATTGCCGTTTTATGGCCTGGACAGAAAGTGGGCCACAAGATAATAAACATAGAGGTGTTTTTCCATGGCAAATGAAGTACAAAAGAAGCGGATTCTCAGCGGTATTCAGCCCTCCGGCGATCTGACTCTGGGCTCCTATCTGGGTGCCATCCGCAACTGGGCGGCTCTGGCCGATGAATATGACTGCTACTATATGCTGGCGGATATGCACACCATCACGGTGCGGCAGGTGCCTGCGGATCTGCGCCGCCACACCCTGACCCAGCTGGCCATCTATATCGCCTGCGGCCTGGACCCGGAGAAGAACGTGCTCTTTGTCCAGTCCCATGTGCCGGCCCATGCCCAGCTGGGCTGGGTGCTGGACTGCTACACCATGTTCGGTGAGCTCAGCCGTATGACCCAGTTTAAGGACAAGTCCGCCAAGAACGCCGACAACATCAACGCGGGCCTCTTTACCTATCCCTCTTTGATGGCCGCTGACATTCTGCTCTACCAGGCGGACCTGGTGCCCGTGGGCGGGGACCAGAAGCAGCACGTGGAGATCTGCCGGGACATCGCGGGTCGCTTTAACGGCATCTACGGCGAGGTGTTCAAGCTCCCGGAGCCCTACATCCCCCAGGTGGGCGCCCGGGTCATGAGTCTGACCTCTCCTGAGAACAAGATGAGCAAGTCTGATAAGGACCAAAACGGCTGTGTGTACATGCTGGAAAAGCCGGAGGACATCCTGCGCAAGTTCAAGAAGGCGGTCACCGACTCCGAGGCCTCCGTCCGGTTCGATCCGGCCAATAAGCCCGGCGTGTCCAACCTGATGCAGATCTACTCCGCCGCTACCGGCCGCAGCTTCGAGGCCATTGAAAGCGAGTTCGCCGGCCATGGCTACGGCGACTTCAAGGCCGCAGTGGGCGAGGCCGTGGTGGAACTGCTGCGACCCATCCGGGAGGAGACGGAGCGCATCCTGGCGGACAAGGCCTATCTCCAGGGCGTCTACCGGGACGGCGCCGAGAAGGCCTCCCGGGTGGCCAACCGTACCCTGGGCAAGGTTTATAAAAAGGTCGGCTTCATCGACCGGTAAAGGGGAAGAGACATGCTGCTGGACAATCGACTTTTGGTCAATGTGTTTTTGGCCCTGGTGGTGTCGCTGGTCATCAGCTTTCTCACCTCTCCGGTGGTCAAGAATTTTGCCTACAAGGTGGGCGCCATCGATGTGCCCAAGGATGCCCGCCGGATGCACAAGGTACCCATTCCCCGCCTGGGAGGTCTGGCCATCTTCTTCGGCTTCATCGTGGGGATCCTGCTCTTTGACAAGATCGACCGCCAGATGCAGGGCATTTTGCTGGGCGCTGTGGTCATCGTAGTGCTGGGCGTGGTGGACGATATCACCCCGCTGCCGGCCAAGCTGAAATTTGTGGTGCAGATCATCGCTGCCCTGATTCCTGTGTTCCACGGTGTGGTCATCAAGGCCGTCTCCAATCCCAATCTGCTCAGCGACAACGCCTACTGGCAGATGGGGAACATCAGCTCCGTGGTCATCACGGTGCTGTGGATCGTGGCCATCACCAACTCCGTCAACCTGATCGACGGACTGGATGGACTGGCCGTGGGCGTGAGCACTATCTCCGCCACCACCGTGCTGGTGATCTCCCTGCTGGTGTCCGATATGCAGGTGGCCATCGCTATGGCTGCTCTGGTGGGTGCCTGTGCAGGCTTCATGCCCTATAACCTGAATCCGGCCAAGATGTTCATGGGAGATACAGGTGCCACGTTCCTGGGCTATATCCTGGCCACCATGTCCATTCAGGGCCTGTTCAAGTTCTACGCCATCATCTCCTTTGCCGTGCCCTTCCTGATCCTGGGCCTGCCCATCTTCGACACGGCCTTTGCCTTTATCCGCCGCATTGCCCACGGCCAGAGCCCCATGCAGGCCGACCGGAGCCATGTGCATCACCGGCTCATCGACATGGGCCTGAACCAGAAGCAGGCGGTGGCCACGCTGTATGTGATCTCTGCCATCCTGGGCCTGAGCGCCGTGGTGCTGACCACTAGCGGCGAGGTCAAGGCCATGGTGCTGCTGCTGGCACTGTGCGTGGTGGGCGTGGTGGCTGCCCGGGTGGTCTTTCCCCGGGAGATTCGGGAGGAGCTCCACGAGGAGATGGAGGAGCTCAAGGAACTGGGTCACAACAAAAACCAGGAGCCCAAGCCAGAGGAACCGGACGAACAGGCGCCGGAACACAAGGAGGACAAATGATGGACAAGCTGCGTATTATGAGCGTGTTCGGCACCCGGCCGGAGGCCATCAAGATGGCGCCGCTGGTGAAGGAGCTGGGCACCCGGGAGGACATCGAGTCCATCTGCTGCGTCACCGCCCAGCACCGTCAGATGCTGGACAGCGTGCTGGAGGTCTTTGACCTGAAGCCGGACTGGGATCTGGACATTATGACCCCCCGGCAGACCCTGTCCACCATCACCAGCAAGTGCCTCACCGGCATGGACGAGGCCATCGACACCCTCAAGCCCAACCTGATCCTGGTCCACGGGGACACCTCCACCACCTTTGCTGGAGCGTTGTCCGCCTTCTATCATCAGGTGCCGGTGGGCCACGTGGAGGCAGGCCTGCGAACCTATGACAAGTATTCTCCCTTTCCAGAGGAAATGAACCGCAAGCTGGTGTCCGCCATCGCGGATCTCTATTTCTGCCCCACCATCAACAACAAGAATAACCTCCTGCGGGAGGGTATCACCCAGGGCCTCTTTGTCACCGGCAATACGGTCATCGACGCCCTGAAGACCACCGTCCGGGAGGACTATCATTTCGCCACGGAGGAGCTCAATCACCTGCCCTATGGGGAGAAGAAGATCCTCCTGGTCACCTGCCACCGGCGGGAGAACTACGGCGAACCCATGAAGCAGATCATGCTGGCCCTGCGGCAGATCGCCGAGGAGCATGAGGATGTGGAGCTGGTGTATCCTGTCCACCTCAGTCCCGTGGTGCGGGAGGCGGTGGATGCTTACCTCCGGGGTGCACCTCGGACCCATTTGATCGACCCGCTGCCTGCCGATGAGATGCACAATCTCATGGCCCGCAGCTACCTGGTGCTGACGGATTCCGGCGGACTGCAGGAGGAGGCGCCGGCGCTGGGCAAGCCCGTGCTGGTGCTGCGCCGGGAGACCGAGCGGCCGGAGGCCGTGGAGGCCGGCACGGTGCGTCTGGCCGGTGTGGACCAGAAAACCATTGTGGAGATGGCGTCCAACCTCATCGATTCGCCGGAGGCTTACGCCGAAATGGCTCACGCTGTCAACCCCTACGGTGATGGTCATGCCTGCCGCCGGATTGCCGACGCCATCGAGTGGTATTTCGGCCGGCGCCAGGAGCGGCCGGCGGACTATACCGGGAAGTAACCAACCCCGGAAAGGAGGATCCCCATGGAGCAAAAGCGCATCACCAGATTTCTGGTGGGTCTTGCCGTGCTGATCCTTCTGGTGGTGGTGCTGCTGGCCCGCAGCGTGCTGCCGCAGACCACCCATATTGTATTGCCAAGCGAGGATGGCACCGACGAAGAAAGCGGCGGCAGCAGCGGGGAAGAGAGTGCCGTGGTGCAGGTGGAGATCACACCGGAGACAGTTCAGCGGGCCATTGCTGAGCTTAAGCGGCCGGAGAGCTATTGCCGGGCCGTGACGGTGGATGACCTGTGGAGCGGCGGCAGTGCCCGCTCCCGCCTTCAGGTGGCCGTCAGCGGGGACTATACCCGGGTGGACGAGGTGTCGGTGACGGTCCACTGGGAGGAGTCTGACCAGGAGAGCACCCGGCCCGCGTCCCAGTATCGCCACACCATCACCAACGGAGAGGATACCTGGATCTGGTATGGCAGTTCCACCCACTGGACAAAGGTGGCCTCTGGGGATATCACCGCTGACGATGAGCAGCACATCCCCACCTATGAGGACATTTTGGACTTGGATACAGACCAAATTGCGGCGGCGGATTATCGGACCCTCTCCGGCGTGGAGTGCATCTATGTGGAGACGGAGCAGGACAGCAGCGGCTATGTTCAGCGCTACTGGGTCAGTGTGGAGACCGGATTGCTGACTGCTGCGGAGCGCTTGGTGGAGGGAAGCCCGGTGTATCAGATGGCGTCTCTGGCGCTGGACGAGGAGGGCCCCACCACAGCGGACTTCACTCTGCCCGACGGCTGGGTGCTGCTGGAGCTGCCGGAGTAAGCGCTAAGGACAGAAAAGAAGGTCTGCCGCCCGAAAGGGCGGCAGACTTTTTGAGTGAGCGGCCTGATGGGAAAAGATCGTCTGCAGGCTCGATGAATAAAGATTTGCAAATCGAAAAAAGGAGAACACAATGAATAAGAATGTGACATTTCGTCCCATGACGGAGGCCGACACGGGTATTCTCATGGGCTTTATCTGGGAAATGGCCCGCTATGAGCATCTGGAGGACCAGGTGGTGGTCACCGAGGAGCTGCTGCGGGAGTGGCTGTTTGAAAAGCATGCGGCAGAGGTGATCTTTGCCCTGGTGGATGGAAAGGAAGTAGGCTCCGCTCTGTTCTTCTCCAGCTTCTCCACCTTCCTGGGCCGGGGTGGACTGTATCTGGAGGACCTGATCGTCCTGCCGGAGTATCGCCACCAGGGCTGCGGCAAGGCTCTTTTGAAGGAGCTGGCCCGCATCGCCGTGGAGCGTGGCTGCGGCCGGTTGGAGTGGTCGTGTCTCGACTGGAACCAGCCCAGCATCGATTTTTACCTCTCTCTGGGAGCCCAGCCTCTGGACCAGTGGACCGAGTACCGGGTGACAGGGGAGACCCTGCGGCGCCTGGCGGAGCCGGAGCAGTAAAAAATGGCCGGACTTTGTGGTCCGGCCGTTTTCATGTAGAAATATTATTGCAAAATCAGCAAAAGCCCCAGGGCGATGAGCAGTTCGTCGTCGGCGTCCTCCTTGAAGAGCAGAAAGAGGATCAGCAGCAAAAGCAGGTCCCCGCTGTCCACTTTTTCCAGATGAAAGCGATCCAGCAGACGGCGCAGAAAGCCGGAAAGACCGGCGGTCTCCCGCCGCTCTTCCTCCGTCTCCCACCCGCTGTGGTGGGGCGGAGGTCCGTCGCTGTGGTCTTGTCCGCCGCGGCCCTCTGATGGACCTTCCGCAGACTGGAAGGGAGGAGGGAAGCCGCTGTTTCGCTCCTCCTGGGGGGATTCATCCACCGGGACCCGGGAATAGCCGCCCCGGTCGTTGCGCACATAGCGGTTGTACACGTCCTACACCTCCCAGTTTGCGAAAAACGTCTTGGCCACGTGGATCAGCTTGGCAAGCTGCAGTGCCCGCTCCACCTGTTCCTGCCGCTCTGGCTTGAGGAAGGGGCGCAGGGCGTGGAGCAGTGCTGCCGCCTCGCTGTCCCGGCTGCTGCCCATCTCCTTGACCAGCGGAAGCAGACGGGAGAGAAGTTTGGGGTCCATTCCGCCCAGAAGCCCGCCCAAGGAGGACAGGGCGTCGCCGCTCAGTGCGGGGGCAGAGGACGAATGCCTTGGCCCGTCCTGAGGCTGCCGGGCAGGCGGAGCGCTGTCTCGCTCTTCCTTATGGGAATCCTCCGAAGCCTCCATTCCGGCAGAGAGGGACTGGGCCATCTGCATCACCTGGGCCATCTGCTCCGGGTTGGACAACAGCGCGTTCAGTTTTTCCTCAAATTCAGCCACACTGCCGCCCGCCCTTTCCGTTTATTTCTGCGCCGACTGGTTGATGCGGCGGATCAGCTCCGCACCCTCCCGGCTCTCCATCAGCTTTCCGATCATGCGACTGAGTTCCGCCGTGTCGCCCTGAGAAGCCGACCGGGCCGCCCGTTGGAGAGCGGCGCCGCCGTCCTGATTGGTCAGCTGGCGCATCAGCATCTGACCGTCTGAAGAGGATAAGATCGCCTTCAGGGCGCCCTGATTCTGCCGCAGGTTTTCGATCATGGACTTGGTCTTGTGATCCATGGGAAATAAGCCTCCTGTCTGGGTCTGGTTGTGCCTGGTACAGGACAGTATATGTGGAGAGCAGAAAAAAAGTGCCTGCCTGAGGCAGACACTTTTTTCTCTCTTTTTTACGATTGGGGCGCCTTTTTCCCATAGTCGCAGTCCCCAAGAAGGGAACAGGCGGCGCACTGGGGATTTCGGGCGGTGCATACGGCCCGTCCGTGAAGCACCATCCGGTGGCAGAAATCGGAGGACTCTTCCGGGGGCAGGACCTTGCGCAGCTGCTGCTCCACCTTCAACGGGTCCTTGGACCCATCGGTGAGGCCCAGACGACCGGTGATGCGGATGCAGTGGGTGTCGCAGACGTAGGCGGGCTGCTTGAAGATGTCGCCCAAAATCAGATTGGCAGTCTTGCGGCCCACGCCGGGCAGGCTGGTCAGCTCCTCCATGGTGCCGGGGACCTTGCCGTCAAAGCGCTCCAGCAGCTGCTTGGCGCACTCCACCAGATCCTTTGCCTTGGTGCGGAAAAAGCCGCAGGAGCGGATGTACTCGCCCACCTCCTCCGGATCGGCCTGGGCAAAGGCCTCCAGGGAGGGGAAGCGGGCAAACAGTGCCGGCGTCACCAGATTGACCCGGGCGTCGGTGCACTGGGCGGACAGACGCACGGAGAAAAGCAGCTCGTAGTCCTTCTTATAGTTCAAAGAGCAAAGCGCGTCCGGATAGAGCGCCTTCAGCTCCTGGATGATGCGCCCCACGGCGGCCTTGGATTTCATATGGAATCACCTCGTATGATACCATACCACAATCTTCGGCAAAATTCTATGGGATTTGCACCAATTTCCCGGAAAGAGACCGGAAGAGGGCGGAAAAAGGTTGAAATCCTTTGTCTTTATGCTACAATGCTTATTGTGCCGCGGGCACAGGAAAGGAGGCGGTGCGGATGGAGCGACCGCTGGCAGATGAGATCCGGCCCCAGTCTCTGGACGAGGTGGTGGGGCAGCGGCATTTGCTGGGCCCTAACGGGGTGCTGCGCCGCATCATTGAAAGCGGCGTCAGTGCCAACATGGTCTTTTACGGCCCCTCGGGCACGGGAAAGACCACCATTGCCAACCTGATCGCCCAGAGGACCCACCGGACATTGTATCGACTCAACGCCACCACGGCGTCGCTGCAGGACATCAAGGACATCATCTCTGATGTGGGGACTCTGATGGCCCCCGGCGGGGCGCTGCTGTACTTAGATGAGATCCAGTACTTCAACAAAAAGCAGCAGCAGAGCCTGCTGGAATTCATGGAGAACGGGAAGATCACCCTCATTGCCTCCACCACGGAAAACCCCTACTTTTATGTCTATACGGCCCTGCTGTCCCGAAGCACGGTCTTTGAGTTCAAGGCCGTTTCTCCCAAGGAGGTGCTGCCCGCTGTGGAGCGGGCTCTGAAGATTGAACAAGAGCGCCTGGAGCTGCCCCTGAAGTGGGAGGAAGAGGTGCCTCTGGATATCGCCACCGCCTGCGGCGGGGACGTGCGCAAGGCCATCAATGCGGTGGAGCTGCTGTGCCGCTCCGCGCTGCCCGACCCG
The DNA here is from genome assembly GCA_902478785.1 of uncultured Oscillospiraceae bacterium. GTDB lineage: Bacteria > Bacillota > Clostridia > Oscillospirales > Oscillospiraceae > Oscillibacter. The sequence continues at coordinate 68,186 of CABSMJ010000003.1, read as the reverse complement.
GAGGGGAAACTTATTCTGACAAGGGAAGATGCTTCACAGCTTGCACAGCGCAGCGCCATGCGCTATGACCGGGACGGGGACGCCCACTACGACATCCTCTCGGCCCTGCAAAAGTCCATCCGGGGCAGCGACCCGGACGCGGCGGTCCACTACCTGGCCCGGCTTCTGGAGGCGGGAGATCTGCTCTCGCCCTGCAGGCGGCTGCTGGTCATTGCAGCGGAGGACATTGGCCTGGCCTATCCCCAGGCCATTGCCATCACCAAGGCCTGTGTGGACGCGGCGGTGCAGCTGGGGCTGCCGGAGGCCCGGCTCCCCCTGGCGGAGGCGGCCATCCTTTTGGCTACAGCTCCCAAGTCCAACACCGCCCACAACGCCATTATCGCCGCAATGGCCGACGTGGCCAAGGGCAAGACCGGGGACATTCCCCGCTGCCTTCAGAACGTCCACGCCGACACCACCGGCTTTGACAACAAACAGCACTATAAGTATCCCCACGACTACCCCAACCGCTGGGTGGAGCAGCAGTATCTGCCCGACGCCCTCCAGGGTGTCCGTTATTATCAGTGGGGGGAGAACAAGACCGAGCAGGCCGCCCGGGCCTACTGGGAGAAGATCAAGGGCGGACCGCTGTGATTCAGCTGGGGTCCTGGGTGAATACCGTTTCCACTGGGGCCTTCCGGCAGCCAGGAGGGGAGTAGACCCAACGCTCCAGTTGGCCGTCGGTGATCTGATAGCGGATGGGCTCCGGCATCTGGGGACGGGGAAGCCGGTCGATGATCTGGAGTTTTACCTTCATCTTCTCCGGCTGGATGCTTTTGATGTAGACCGAGACAGCGTCTCCCACCGACAGCTGGGAGAAGGGGTCCGCCAGGCCTGAGAGGTTGGGTGTGAGCTCCACGAAGATGCCGTAGTCCTGGAGACTGCGGACGATGCCCCGGACCGTCTGACCGGCGCGGAAGCGGCTGGCGTTTTCCATCCAGGTGCCCAGCAGTTCCCGGTGGCTCAGGTGGAAGCGGTTTTTCTCCGGCTCCACGGCGGTGACCACCGCCAACAGGTGCTGTCCCACCCGGACCCGGTCGCCGGGATGGGCGATGCGGGAGACGGACAGGGACTCGATGGGCAGCAGGGAGATGACGCCGCAGCCCATGTCCACAAAGGCGCCGAAGGACTCCAGGTGGGTGACCTTGCAGGCGATGACCATGCCCGGCGCCAGGTTTCGGAGCATCCAGTCCAGGGCCTGGGCCTGGGCCCGGCGACGGGAGAGGGTCAGGCGGGGCCGTCCGGCTTCATCCGCTTCCAGGGCGGTGACGCAGCAGCACACCGGCTTTCCCACCAGGGACAGTACGGCGATCTCCCGCCCGGCGCCGCTGATGAGGGGGTGAATGGCCTCCTCTCTGGGGATGCGGCCGGTAAGGCCGCCCAAGGAGACCACCAGATCGTGGTTTTCCTCACAGCGCAGGACCGTCCCCTCCAGGATCGCGTCGGTTTTCTGCGCCTCCTGGATATCTGAAATTGTGTAAAGCACATTTCCTTGCATCCCTTCCGGGAGATACATTCTGTTTTCTGGCATAGCAAACCATCCCATCCGCCGCCATGTGCGGCTTGATATTTCTCTACTATATGCGGGGCGGCTTGGCTCCGTTGAGGAAAGGATGAAAAAACAGATGGAACTGCATCTGCACGACAAAGTGGAATTGAAAAAACCGCACCCCTGCGGCAGCCGCCAGTGGGAGATTTTGCGGGTGGGCATGGACATCAAGCTGCGCTGCTTAGGATGCGGCCATGAGCTGATGCTGCCCCGGAGCAAGGCGGAGAAGAGCATCAAGAAAATTCTGATCGAGGAGGATCGGCATGAATAAAAGGACGAGAGCGGTAGCCATTGTTCTGGTGGCGGTGTTGGTACTGTCGCTGGTGGCATCCATGGTGCTGCCCTATCTGGCTTGAGAGAAAAAGAGACGGAAGCCCCGTCTCTTTTTTCTTTTCCCTTCTCTGGCGGAGAGCGACTATTCAGGGGGACTGCCTTTTCCGCCGGCGCCTCCCCCTTTTTGCGACGGGATTTCCGGCAGTGCTGTCTTATAATGATGCCGTTGAGAGGAGGGCAGGCCATGACGGTGGTATATGTGGACAGCGTGTTTTGTCTCAATACCCTGATGGACTACCTGCTTTTGCGCTGCACCGCCCGTCTGGCCGGCGTTCCGCCCAGGCGGTGGCGTCTGCTGCTGGCGGCGGCGCTGGGAGGCGGCTATGCGGTGGCAGTGTTTCTGCCGGGCTGCGGGTTTCTCTCGGCCCTTCCGGTCAAGCTGGCGGCGGGGGCGGCACTGGCGCTGACAGCCTTTGGGGCAGAGCGGAGGCTCCTGCGGCTGACACTGCTGTTTCTAGCAGTGTCCTGCGGCTTTGCCGGCTGCGTGCTGGCCCTGGGGATGCTGTCGGGGACCAACCCGGTGGTCAATGGAGTCTTTTACACTCAATTTGACGCCAAGGTGCTGGCCATTTCGGCTGCCGCGGCCTATGCAGTGCTCAGTGTGGTATTCCACCGGGGTGCCCGCCATGAAGGCGGCGAGCTGTATCAGGGAAAGCTTTCCCTCTGGGGCAAAGAGGTAGCCTTCACCGCCCTCCATGACAGCGGCAATACACTGGACGACCCGCTGACAGGGGAGCCGGTGCTGGTGATCTGGGCGGGGGCGGCAGAGGCGCTGTGGCCGCCGCAGCTGCGGGTCCTGCTGGGTCCGAAGGGGGTTTCCCAGCCGGTGGCGGCTCTGGAAAAGCTCCACGCCGCCGCGCCGGAGCAGGCCCGGGCTTTCCGCCTGCTGCCCTATCGGGCAGTTGGGGTGGCCCAGGGGATGCTGCTGGCGGTGCGCTGCGACTGGATGGAGCTGGACGGGGTCCGGTATCCGGGCCAGGTGGCGGCGCTGTCAGCCACGGAGGTCAGCGACGGCGGGGGATATGCGGCCCTGTGGGGCGGCGAAAAGAGAAAGGTGGCAAAAGGGTATGGGACTTTGGCGAAAGCTGCGGGCACTGCTGGGACGGTTAGGACTGCTGCGGCCCGGCAAGGTGATGTACATAGGGGGGAGCGACACACTGCCGCCGCCCCTGAGCCGGGAAGAGGAGGCGGAGCTTCTGGGGCGTCTGGACCAGGAGGATGCCCGTCAGGTGCTCATCGAGCGGAACCTAAGGCTGGTGGTGTACATCGCCCGGCGCTTTGAAAACACCGGAGTGGGCATCGAGGATCTGATTTCCATTGGGACCATCGGCCTCATCAAGGCGGTGGGTACCTACCGCACGGACAAGAACATCAAGCTGGCCACCTATGCTTCCCGGTGCATCGAAAACGAGATTTTGATGTACCTGCGGAAAAACGCCTCCCGGCGGGGCGAGGTGTCCTTTGATGAGCCGCTGAACACCGACTGGGACGGCAACGAACTGCTGCTCAGCGACGTGCTGGGCACCGACGCGGACACCGTCATGCGGCCCATAGAGGAGGACGTGGACCGGCGGCTGCTGCGCACGGCGGTGGGCACACTGTCGGAGCGGGAAAAGGAGATCATCACGCTGCGCTTTGGGCTCCAGGGCGGTAAGGAGCAGACCCAGAAGGAGGTGGCGGACCGTCTGGGCATCTCCCAGAGCTACATCTCCCGGCTGGAGAAGCGGATCATCCAGCGGCTGAAAAAGGAGATCTTGCGGCTTTCCTGAACGCTGCGGGAAAAATCGCGGGCATACTTGACAAAACAAACGGGAAATATTATACTGTTTGACAACATGAAACAGGCGAAGAAGGGAAGCAGTAGGCGAACGGCAGAGCCTCAGAGAGGGGACGGATGGTGCAAGTCCCTGGCAGGCCGCCGCTGAAGTCGTCCCGGAGCCTTGGGCTGAACGGTATTTCCCAGTAGGCGCCAACGGGTCCTCCCGTTACAGAGGAGCGGCGTGTTTGCGCCGCATGAGTGCGTGCAGTAAGCACGAATCCAGGTGGTACCACGGACATTTGTTCGCCCTGAGTCTAGGACTCAGGGCGTTTTTGTTTGTCCAAAGAGCCAGCCCCTGCCTCTGGAAGAGGCGGCACAGTGGATGCAATCAGAACCCCGGGTTCAGAGAAGAGGAGAAGTAACGTATGAAAAAAGAACTGCCAAAGGTGTATGAGCCACAACAGGTGGAGGACCGCATCTATCAGATGTGGATGGACGGGGACTGCTTCAACGGCGACCCTGATCCCAAGAAGCCTCCCTTTTCCATCGTCATGCCCCCGCCCAACGTCACCGGTCAGCTCCATATGGGCCACGCCCTGGACTGCACCCTCCAGGATATCCTGACCCGCTTCAAGCGGATGCAGGGCTACTCCACGCTGTGGCTGCCCGGTGTGGACCACGCCGGCATCGCTACCCAGATCAAGGTGGAGGAGGAACTGCGCACCAAGGAGGGCCTGACCCGCTATGACCTGGGCCGTGAAAAGTTCCTCCAGCGCGTGTGGAAGTGGAAGGAAGAATACGGCGGCCGTATCGTGGAACAGCAGAAGAAGATGGGCGTTTCCTGTGACTGGAGCCGTTCCCGCTTCACCATGGACGAGGGCCTTTCCAAAGCTGTCCGGGAGACCTTCTGCGAGCTCTATGACAAGGGCCTCATCTATAAGGGCAGCCGGGTCATCAACTGGTGTCCCCACTGCGCCACTGCCCTTTCCGACGCAGAGGTGGAGTATGTCGATAAGCCCGGTCATCTGTGGTATATCCGCTATCCCCTCACCGACGGCTCCGGTGATCTGGTCATCGCCACTACTCGGCCTGAGACCATGATGGGCGATACCGGTGTGGCCGTCAACCCTGAGGACGAGCGGTTCAAGGACCTGGTGGGCAAGACCTGCATCCTGCCCATCATGAATCGGGAGATCCCCATCGTGGCCGACGAGTATGTGGAGCTGGGCTTCGGTACCGGCGCCGTGAAAATGACACCCGCCCATGACCCCAACGACTTTGAGGTGGGCCTGCGCCACAACCTGGAGGTCATCCGCTGCATCGGCGACGACGGAAAGATCAATGAAAACGGCGGCCCTTACAACGGTATGGACCGGTATGAGTGCCGTAAGCAGATCGTCAAGGATCTGGAGGAGCAGGGGTATCTGGTCAAGACCGAGCCCTACAACCACAACGTGGGCACCTGCTACCGCTGCCACAACGACGTGGAGCCCATGATCTCCGCCCAGTGGTTCGTGAAGATGGAGCCCCTGGCCAAGGAGGCGCTGCGGGTGGTGAAGGACGGCGAGGTCAAGTTCGTCCCCGAGCGCTTCTCCAAGACCTATATCAACTGGATGGAGAATGTCCATGACTGGTGCATCTCCCGTCAGCTGTGGTGGGGCCATCAGATCCCTGCCTGGTACTGCGATGACTGCGGTCACATCAATGTCAGCCGCACCGATCCCACCAAGTGCGAAAAGTGCGGCTCCGAGCATCTGACCCGAGACGAGGATGTGCTGGATACCTGGTTCTCCTCCGCTCTGTGGCCCTTCTCCACCATGGGCTGGCCGGAAAAGACAGCGGATCTGGACTTCTACTATCCCACTTCCGTTATGGTCACCGGCTACGACATCATCTTCTTCTGGGTGGCCCGGATGATCTTCTCCGGCTGCGAGCAGATGCATGAGATCCCCTTCCACACCGTTCTGATTCACGGCCTGGTCCGGGATGATAAGGGCCGGAAGATGTCCAAGTCCCTGGGCAACGGCATCGACCCCCTGGAGATGGCCCAGAAGTATGGCGCCGACGCGCTGCGCTTCAACCTTATCACCGGCAACAGCCCCGGCAACGACACCCGGTTCTACACGGAAAAGTGCGAGGCCATGCGCAACTTTGCCAACAAGGTTTGGAATGCCAGCCGCTTCGTGATGATGAACCTGACCATCGATAAGTGCACTCTGCCTGCGGCGGAGCAGCTGGAGCAGGAGGACAAGTGGGTCCTCTCCAAGCTCAACACCCTGGTCAAGGAGGTCACTGAAAACCTGGACAGCTACGAGATCGGCGTGGCCTCTGCCAAGGTCTATGACTTCCTGTGGGATACCTTCTGCGACTGGTATATTGAGCTGACCAAGACCCGTCTGGGCGGCGATGATGAGAATGCCAAGCTGACGGCGCAGAATGTCCTGTGCTATGTGCTGACGGATCTTTTGAAGCTGCTGCATCCCTTCATGCCCTTCCTGACCGAGGAGATCTGGCAGGCCCTGCCCAAGATGGAGGGCGAGGAGAGCAGCTACCTGATGACCTCCCAGTGGCCGGAATACCGCTCCGAGCTCAGCTTCCCCCAGGAGGAGGCCGCCATGGAGACGGTGATGGACACCATCAAAGCCATCCGTGCCCGGCGCTCCGAGATGAACGTGCCCCCCTCCCGGAAGGCAGAGGTGCTGATCGTCACTGCCACCCCGGACATCTATACCCAGGGTCTCCACTTCCTGGAGCGCCTGGCCTACGCCAGCGCGGTCACCTTTGCCGACACCGCTCCCGCGGATGTCAGCGGCCAGGTGTCCGTGGTCACCTCCAAAGCCACCGTCTATATGCCCCTGAGCGAGCTGGTGGACATTGCCGCGGAGTTGGAGCGGATCGCCAAGGAGAAGGAGAAGGCTGAAAACGGCCTGCGCATCGTGGAGCAGAAGCTCAGCAATGAGAAGTTCGTATCCCGTGCTCCTGAGGCGGTGGTCAACGCCGAGCGGGAGAAGGCCGCCAAGTACAAGGAGCTGATCGCCCAGCTGGAGGCCTCTGCCAAAGCCATGGGCAACTAAAAATTCCAATAGCAAAAGTAAAAGCACCCCTGCGGATTTTTCCGCAGGGGTGCTTTTTGCACTTGAGGGATCAGTGGGAAAGGAAGAAATGGACAGAAAGCCGGGAAAAATACTTTTATTTTACGGATCTGGATTTTTTTGCGACAAAATTCGAAAAAGTGGGCAGACTATAATGGGACTAGCCTGATTTGGTCCGGTCGGATCGGAAGGACTGGGCCTGGAAGAAGAAAAAAGCCGCCCTGTTCCGGCGGCAGCCAATGAGGAGAGGCGGCGAAGAGCGCCGCCGGGAAAGAAATCTGCACAAAGGGGAAATTCTATGGAGATTCGGGAAAAGACCGTGGACCGCAATCTGCTGCTGGAGCTGTCCGGTGAGCTGGACCACCACGCCGCCCGCAAGGCGATGGAGGAGATGGAGATGGCCATTGACGCGGCAGTACCGCTGAAGCTGGTACTGGATCTGGGGGGCGTCACCTTTATGGACAGCTCCGGCATCGCCCTGCTTTTGCGAGCCCGGCGTCGGATGGAGGCACTGGGAGGGAATCTCATGGTGTGTCATGTGCCGGACCAGGCCCGCCGGGTCCTGGATGCAGCGGGGATCGACCGCTTGATTACCATCCGCTGAGGCGAGGAAGGAGAAATTCGGCGGACTTGCCAAAGGCAGGGCCGTGTGACAGGAGGAAGCGACATGAAAACGAGCAACTACATAAACATGGAATTTTTGAGCCGCAGCAGCAACGAGGCCTTTGCCCGGGTGGCGGTGGCCTGCTTTGCCGCCCAGCTGGACCCCACACTGGACGAGATCGGCGACATTAAGACGGCGGTCAGCGAGGCGGTCACCAACGCCATTGTCCACGCCTATCCCGACGAGTTGGGAAAGATCAGCGTGAAGGCCCGGATCTATGAGGGGAATGTGCTGGAGCTGGTCATCAAGGACTGGGGCAAGGGCATCCCGGATGTGGAGCAGGCCCGGCAGCCGCTCTTCACCACCGGTGGGGAGGAGCGCAGCGGTATGGGCTTTACCATTATGGAGAGCTTTATGGACCGCCTCAGTGTCCGCTCCCAGGTGGGAAAGGGCACCACCGTCACCATGCGCAAGCGCATCTCGGTCCGGGCCACCGGTGTGAAATGACCGCCGCTCAGGAGGAGAACCTGGCCTTGCTGCAGGCGGCGCAGCAGGGGGACCAGGAGGCCTGTGAACGGGTGCTGACAGAGAACAACGGCCTGATCTGGAGCATTGTGCGGCGCTACTACGGCCGGGGCGTGGAGCCGGAGGATTTGTATCAACTGGGGTGCCTTGGTTTTTTGAAGGCGGTTCAGGGCTTTGATTTCAGTTACGGCACCTGTTTTTCCACCTATGCCGTGCCCAAGATCGCCGGAGAGATTCGGAGATTTCTCCGGGATGATGGAGCCGTAAAAGTAGGACGGAACCTTCGGGAGCAAGCACAAATGCTTTACACTATGAGGGAGCGTCTGCGGCAGGAACTGGGCCGGGAGCCGGTCCTTTCGGAGCTGTCCCAGGCCACGGGACTGGAGCCGGAGGAAATCGCCCAGGCGGACCTGGCGGCCGGTGCACCGGAATCTCTCCAGCAGGAGACTGCGGAGGGGCTGACTCTGGAGGGTATGCTGGGCACCGAGGCGCCGGAGGAGAGCATGGTGGAGCGCATCGCCCTGCGGGAGGCCATTGACCGGCTGCCGGAGAAGGAGAAGCTCACGATCCTTCTGCGCTTTTATAAGGGGCTGACCCAGGAGCAGGTGGCAAAGGTGCTGGGGGTGTCCCAAGTCCAGGTGTCCCGTCTGGAGCGCCGGGGGATCGGGCATCTGCGGGAGAGCTTTGCGCCTTGAAATACGCCGGGCCCTGGAATTCGGTCATGGTGTTCCAGTAACGCTTGGGCATATGAGTCATCCGCAGGCGGGGATTCTCCCGCTCCCGGATAGCGATGGTGTCATAAAACCGCTTCCACAGCGTCCGATAGCGGGCCTCGGTTTCGTCGGGACCGGCCATTTGGAAGTGCTCCAGGGGCAGGATCTCCGACCGCCCATCGGCGTAAAACAGGGCCTCCCGATGGGTGCGGTCGTAGAGAAAGAGCCGCTCGTTTTGATAGCGGCTGCAGAAATGACTGCGCAGCAAAGGCAGCACCCGGTTCTTCGGCTCGATCTCCGCGCCCAAGACGCCTGAGAGCTCGGAGAACCGGACAAAACCCCGCAGCAGCTCCGCCTCATGCTCCAGGTGCCGGACCGCCCGGAGCAAAGGTAGATATGTCTCGTCCGTGAGGCTGCGCAGCAGAGGCGGCCCAAGGCGGTAGAGCTTGCGGACGAAGCGGTACATATAGAGCTCCTTCTCCTCCAGACATGTCAGATGGCACCGGCGCAGAAAGGGGCCCACCGTGGGGGAGATGCGCACCAGACTGCGGTAGACCCGCCGAGCGTGGGCGGTGTCGGTGACTACCGTCCGGGTGGCAAACAGGGAAGGAGCAAAGTCCTCATCGCTGTAAATGGCGGTGAGGACTTCTTTTTTGGTATAGCTGTCAAAGACGCAGCAGAGAAAGCCATCAAAGCTGCCGTCGTAGAGATAGACCAGATCTGTCATGGGGGCCTCCAGTCCGAAAGTGAGAAAAGGGAAACGAAAGGCGCTCCAGCGCGGCTTCAGGCGCCGGACGCGGGAGCGAACAGGGAGAGCTGCTCCATCTCCGGCTGGGGCAGGGAGGGGCGCTCGGCGGCGATCAGGCCCCGCAGGACGCTGTCCGGGGTGAAGCGCAGCCCGTCGGCGACCTTGCCCCGGCAGGTAATGAAATACTGGGCCCGCTTCATCACTACACCAAGTTTTTTCAAGTCATCGTGGCCCAGGGAGCCCACCCGCCGGGCCACCAGGATGCGCCGGGCACTGGTGGGGCCGATGCCCGGGACCCGCAGCAGCGTCTCCAGATCGGCGGAGTTGACCTCCACCGGGAAAAAGTCCAGGTGGGCCAGGGCCCAGCTGCACTTGGGGTCCACCAGGGGATTGAAGTCGGGATTGCGTTCGTCCAGCAGCTCCTCCGCCCGAAAGCCATAGAACCGCAGCAGCCAGTCGGCCTGGTACAGCCGGTGCTCCCGCAGCAGGGGCGGCTTGGTGTCCCGGGAGGGGAGCAGGGCGTGCTCCACCACCGGCACATAGGCCGAGAAGAACACCCGCTTGAGCTGATATCGGTCGTAGAGCCCCTGGGTCAGGGAGAGGATGTGGAGATCCGTGTCCTGGGTGGCGCCGACGATCAGCTGGGTGCTCTGCCCAGCGGGGGCGAACTTGGGGGCGTGGCGGTACTTCACCAGCTCCTGCCGGTTGGCGGTCCACTGCTGCCGGATCTGGCCCATGGGCGCCAGAATGGCGGCCTTGGTCTTGTCCGGGGCCAGGGTTTTGAGCCCCGCCTCCGAGGGCAGTTCGATGTTGACGGACAGGCGGTCCGCCAGAAGGCCCAGGGCGGTGACCAGCTCCGGCGAGGTGCCGGGGATGGTCTTGGCATGGATATAGCCGTTGAAGCGGTAGGTGGTCCGCAGGATGGTCAGCGCCCGGATCATCAGCTCCGTGGTGTAATCCGGGCTGCGGAGCACGCCGGAGGAGAGAAAGAGCCCTTCGATATAGTTGCGCCGGTAAAAGCCGATGGTCAGCTCCGCCAGCTCCTCCGGGGTGAAGGCCGCCCGGCGGGTGTCGTTGGAGCGGCGGTTGACGCAGTATTTGCAGTCATAGACGCAGCAGTTGGTCAGCAGGACCTTCAGCAGTGTGACGCACCGCCCGTCGGCGGAGAAGCTATGGCAGCAGCCGGCCACAGAAGAGGTGGTGTTGCCGATGTGGCCCTTTCGAAAGCCCCGGCGGCTGCCGCTGGAGGTACAGGCGGCGTCATATTTGGCGGCATCGGTAAGGATGGTCAGCTTTTCCAGAACGTCCATGGCTTTATGCCGCCCGGCGGGCGGCGCGGCTCCGGGTGGTATGGGATGGGCTCTGACGCCAGCTGGCGGTGCGGGAGGCCGGGGCGCAGGAGCGGGCGCTGCGGCGGCTGCGGGCCGAGGGCTGGTCGATGAAGTCCACCAGGCGGATCAGCTGCCCCGTGAGGTACACCACGCCAATGGTGAGAAACAAGCAGGTCCAGAATGTCATGGCCAATGCCTCCTTACTAGAATGTTTGTTCGATGATTTTATTATACTCGAACAAACGTTCCTGTCAAGTGGAAAAATCGAACAAAATTTCGATAGAACCGACGTAGAGTGGGAAAATGCAAAAGAGCGCAGGGGATGAAATAAAGCGGCTTACAGAGGGGAATGCTGAGTGTGACAAGGGCGGCGGAAAACTTTTTTTCTGTCTGTTTCGTCTAAACTGCGATGGGAAAGGAAGAAATTCAATCATGAAGCGTATGCGATTGGCTGCGTTTTTGGCTGTGGTGCTCTTGCTGTCCGGCTGCGGAGCTAAGGAAGAGACTACGGTGGACTTGACGGCGTTTTTTGACCGGCTGGACCAGTCCTATGCCTGGGGGGAGACCTATTTCATGGAGCAGGATGAGGAATCTTTGGACAGCCTCTATCCGGGCCTAAAGGATCTGCCGGCAAAGCAGCTTGTGGTGAAGGTGCCGCGGATGAGCGCGGCAGTCAACGAATATGTGTTTGCCGAATTTGAGACGGAAAAGGACGCCGAGGCTGCCGGCGAGATTCTGCGCCAGCGGGTCCAGACCCAGGCCCAGGGCGGGGCCTGGTATCCCGCTGCCATGGAGGCCTGGGAACAGGCCAAGGTACTGGTCCACGGGCGGTATGTGGCCATGATCGCCGGCGGAGAGAACCAGGAGGCCCTGGAGAAGGCCTGGGAGGAACAGTTCAAAGCCTAAAAAATTGTTACCGATTTGGGGTTTTTCTTGCGGAATTTTCTGCTACAATAATGCATGGTCCGAATATGTATGGGAGCCAGGCCTGAAAAGGCCTGTTGCGGGGCCCAAAGGCCCGTAGAGAGCACGATGCATCGGGGGACAGCCGCGGCGGGATCTGCTGCGGCTGTCCCGCTGTTGAGAGAGGAGAGAGGACTTGGTTTTCAGTAGTCTTACGTTCTTGTTTTTCTATCTGCCGGTGGTGCTGGCAGTGTATTTCCTCACGCCGCTGCGCTGGCGGAATCTGGTGCTGCTGGTGGTCAGCCTGCTGTTTTACGGCTGGGGGGAGCCGGTATACATCACCATCATGTTCCTCTCCATCGCCATCGACTATACCCACGGCCTGCTGGTGGAGAAATACCGCAGCGACGACCGGAAGGCCCGGCGCTTTGTGATCCAGTCGGTGGTATTCAACCTCCTTCTGCTGGGCTTTTTCAAGTACTATGATTTCCTGGCGGCCAATCTTTCGCTCCTGCCGGGCATCCAGCTTCCCCAGCTGGGGATTCCGCTGCCCATCGGCATCTCCTTCTTCACCTTCCAGACCATGAGCTACACCATCGATGTCTATCGCCAGGACGCGCCGGTCCAGCGCAATCCCATCACCTTCGGCGCCTTCGTCACCATGTTCCCCCAGCTCATTGCCGGTCCCATCGTCAAGTACAAGCAGGTGGCCTCGGAGCTGGAGCACCGGGAGTACAGTCCCGAGGCCTTTGCCCGGGGAGCGGAGCTGTTCGTGGTGGGATTGAGCAAGAAGGTGCTGCTGGCCAACGCCATCGGCTCCTTGTGGGAGACGGCCCGGGCGGCGGGCCAGGCCGGAACGCTGACGGTGGCGGGCGGCTGGCTGGGCCTCATCGCCTATTCCTTCCAGATCTACTTTGACTTCTCCGGCTATTCCGACATGGCCCTGGGCCTGGGACGGATGCTGGGCTTCACCTTTCCCCAGAACTTCGACCACCCCTATTTGTCCCGTTCGGTGACGGAGTTCTGGCGCCGCTGGCATATGTCCCTGACCTCCTGGTTCCGGGAGTATGTCTATATCCCCTTAGGCGGCAACCGCAAGGGACAGGCCAAGACGCTGCGCAATATTCTGATCGTCTGGCTGCTGACCGGCATCTGGCACGGAGCGGGCTGGAACTTCCTGCTCTGGGGCCTCTACTTTGCCTGCTGGCTGATCCTGGAGCGGACGGTGCCGGTATTCCGCCGCCTGCCCGCCTGGCTGGCCCATGCCTATACACTGCTGGTGGCGGTGGTGGGCTGGGGCCTGTTTGCCCTGGAGGACATGGGCGAGTGCATCGCCTATCTGCGGGTGTGCTTCGGCGGAGGGGCGCTGTGGAGCGCTGCCGACGGCTATGCCCTGCGCAGCTATCTTCTGACCCTGGTGATCCTGGCTGTGGCATCCACCACAGTGGGACAAACGCTGTGGCGGCGCCTGCCCCAGAGATGCCGTGAGGTGGCCGCGCCGGTGCTGATGCTGGCGGGACTGCTGCTGTGCACCGCCTATCTGGTGGACGGCAGCTACAATCCCTTTTTGTATTTTCGGTTTTAAGGAGGGGAGCGCATGAGCAGACGATACGCAGTGGGGCTCAGCGCCCTGTTCTGCCTGTTTCTGGGCGGGATGCTGGTGCTGCATCTGGTGTTGCCGGACCGGGAGAAATCCGAGGTGGAGAACCGGACCTTGCAGCAGGTGCCCTCCTTTTCCATTGGGGCGGTTCTGGACGGCAGCTTTATGGAGCAGACCGAGGACTATATCGCCGACCAGTTCCCTGGCCGGGACGGCTGGACCGAGGGAAAGGCCCGGGCCGAGCAGCTGCTGGGTAAGACCGAGTTCCACGGGGTCTATCTGTGCGGTGACCGGCTGATCGCCAAGGTGGAGGAGCCGGACCAGGAGCTGCTGGAAAAGGACCTGAGCTATGTGAAGGCTCTGGCGGAAAAGACGGATATTCCGGTGTATTTGGGGCTCATCCCCTCTGCAGCGGAGATCTGGAAGGACCGCCTGCCGGCGGGGGCGGAAAGTCTGGACCAGACGGCGTTCATCCACTTCATGGCCCAGGAGACGGGACTTCCTACGGTGGACTATTTAAGCGTTTTACAGGAGCACGCCGGGGAGGAGATCTTCTACCGCACCGACCATCACTGGACCTCGCTGGGGGCCTATTACGGGTATACTGCGGTGCTGAAGGCCCTGGGGATGGAGCCGCTGGCACTGTCCTCCTTCACGCCTCAGCGGGTGACGGAGGACTTCAACGGGACCCTCTATTCCCGCTCCGGCGTCCACTGGCTGACGCCGGATGCCATCGATCTATATGTGACGGGAGAGAATTTCGAAGTTTCTTCCTGGCGGACCGGCAAAGAGGAGCCAGGGAAACTCTACGACCTGGAGTGGCTGGAGAGCAAGGATAAATATTCCCTGTTCCTGGGCGGGAACCAGCCCCTGTGCGTCATCAAGAATCCCCAGGCCCAAGGGGGGAAGATCTTACTGGTACGGGATTCCTACGCCGACTCCCTGGCGCCTTTCCTGGCCACAGCCTTCTCGGAGGTCCATCTGGTGGACCTGCGGTACTATAAGGACTCTCTGAGTGACTACGCCAAGGAGCAGGGCATCGACGCGATTTTGCTCTCGTACAGCGTACCCAACTTCCTGGAGGACACCAACCTGGGCTTTCTGGCCAAATAAAATTAAGCGGTGCGGCATCTTTGAAGATGCCGCGCCGCTTATTTCGTTTAAGAAGGAAGGTCTCATCCCACTGGAGGCGTCCAGCAGGAGGAGGCGGGACACTGCTGGTTGATGGTGATATCGTTGCGGCGGAGGAAGTCCTCCAGTACCGCCTGAGAGCCGTCCACCAGCGTTTCATATTGCCGGCGGCTGGTGGAGTTGTTCTCCAGATACTGCACATCCGTGGGCTCACTGAGGCAGTAGATGAAGTCCTCGTCGCTGCCCAGCACATAGATAGCCGCTCCCTGGATCTGGGAGAAGTCCGCGTTTTGGCCGAAGGTGTCGTAGAACGCCTGCTGGGTATAGGCCAGCAGCGTCCACACATGGCCGGTACCGGTGCTGCGGGCGGTGCCCTCATAGAGGGTGAAAAGGATCTGGCCTGCATCCAGGGGATATTCGTCCTGGCTGTTGTAGAGGCAGCACAGGTCGGTCCATTCACTGGGAATGGCGATGGTCATCCCGCTGGTGGGGTCATAGGCCTCCCGGACGGCGCCGGGAGTGCCATAGTCGGTCCGCAGTCCCTTCAAAAGAGCCTCATAGGCCAGGAGCTGTTCCTCCGTCAGGGAGGCGCGGCTGGTGTTCCGCAGGGTCAGCACCGCGTGGCTGAAGCGCTCGATCTCCGAGTCGGTGCCGTTGTAGCGGAACCAGGAGAGGGACCGGCCCAGCTCCGTCTGCTCAGAGGCGGAAAGAGATGCGATTTGAGCAAGGAAGGAGGAGGGATCGGCGTAAAACACCATCAGCAGGTCCTGGGGCGAGAGATTGGACAGGGGCAGAAGTCCGCTGGTGACCACGGTCTTGCTCAGCCCCGCCAGGAAGACAGGAGAGCCCACGGAGCAGTCCCCGGGGATGCTGCTGTCCAGAAGCTTCCGCTGACCGTTCCCTTCCACCTGGAATACCAGGTAGGGGGTGCCCAGGCGGCCCAGTCCGCCCACCCAGCCGTCCTCGTCCACATACATCCCGCCGGCCAGGCCCACAGAGCTGGGAGTGACGGCGTGGAACTGATAGCCCACCAGGTAGACCTCCGCCTGGAGACCGTATTCCTCATAGGTCCAGACCGGATCCAGATAGGTGATGCGCCAGTCGTCATAGGCCGGCTCCCAGGCGGTGGGCTCCTGGGTCAGCTCGCCGGGATAGACCCGGAGCACCAGCTCCTTGGCCGCGGCCAGCACCTCCTCCGGGGCGTCGATGCCCTCTAGGGCGTGGTCCACGGTGGACCGGTCGTCCTTGCAGCAGCGGATCACAGTGCCGTCGTAGAGGAGATAGCGCTGGGCCAGCGCACCGCTGAGGCCGTCGGAGGAATCGGGGAAGGGCACGGAGCCCTGAGCCACAGGAACGCCGCCGGACTGGGTGAATTCGATGTAATTCCAGTCCGGATAGGCGTCATAGAGCAGCTCTGTGAGATCGGCGGAGTAGATCTCCGCACCCCGGTGAAACAGCAGTCCACCCTGGGAGGCGCAGCTCCAGTAGAGCTCCTGGGCGCCGTCGCCATCGAAGTCCGCAGCCCAAGTCTCCCCGTAGGCCCGGCCCAGGAAGGAGACCTCACTGCGGCTCACCGTGTAGTATTCGCTGACCTGGCAGTAGGTGCCGTCCTCCATCTGTCCGGGATAGGAGAAGACCACGCAGTTTTCATAGCCCAGGAAGCCGTCCTCCAGAACCTCGACCCGCAGCTGGGAGAATTCCGAGGTGTCCCATTCCCCGGGCAGTGTCAGAAACCGCCGGGGCTGCAGATCACTGCTGGCGGGGGAGGACCAGAGCACGGCGGCGCTGACGCTGTCGCCGTCCTGATAAAAGCCTACCGTCAGCTGCTCCTCCAAAGAGCCGGGATGGAGCAGGGCGGAGACCAGAACCGGCGAGCCTTCGCCCTGCTGGAAAAAGGGCTCCACCGGCGTCAGCTCCATGACCTCCGGGCCCACTGGCTGCGCTCCGTCCAGGGACAGCTCCGCGTCCGTTTCGCTGCTGAGGGAGACGGCGGAAGCGTCGGTGTCCGCCTCCTGGGGCGCTTCCTCCCGTCCGGTGAAGGCCAGCAGGCTCACTGCCACCAGCGCCACAGCCACCACGCAGAAGGCGCCGGCGGCAGTGCCCTGGTGGGAGACGATACGCCGCAGGCGGTTGGCCAGCTGGCGCTTGGTGCCGTTCATGGTGGTGGCGGTTTGCATCAGGCCGCAGGAGAGGCGCCTGACCGGAATGAGGGAGAGAAGGGTCTGGCCGTAGGGGATGCTCTGGTCCTCGCCCAAAGCCCGGACGGCGGACTCGTCGCAGGCCAGCTCACAGTCGCAGCGGGAGAGATGGGCGGCCACCCACACCAGCGGGTCGAACCAGTACACCGTCAGGCATACGCACCGCAGCAGCGACCAGATGTGGTCCAGGTGCCGGGCGTGGGCCTCCTCGTGGGCCAGCACATGGCCCAGCCGCTCCTCCGAGGACACGGCGGCAGGGGTCAGGTAGATGGCCGGGCGAAAGAGGCCGAACAGGCAGGGGGAGGCCAGATGGTGGCACAGCCAGACCCGGCGTTTGCTTCTGCTTGTACTATAAGGTAGTCTCTCTTTACAGAGCCTGCGCCAGAAGAGCAGATTGGAGAGGAGGAACCAGAGGCCCATGACCGCCATGCCCAGGACCCACACCCCGGTCAGCAGTTGGGAGAGCGGGACGGAGCGGGCGTAGAAGGTGACGGTCCCATCCTCAGAGACCAGGAAGGGCCGGCCGGTCTCCTCAGTTTCCGTCAGGGAGTCCTCCGGTGAGGTGCCGCTTCGGTCCACAGCCACCACACCGGGAGCGGGAGACGGGGCGGCGTCGGTGCCGCTCTCCGTCTGGGCCTGGTTTGTAGGGAGAAGGTAGAGGGTGGTGTCCTGGATCTGCTGGGAGACTGCCTGCTCCACATTCTGAGAGGCGCTGAGCAGGGAGAAGGACACCGCCGGCAGATTCACCGGCAGAAGAAGGCGCACCAGCACCACCAGCCACAAGCCGTATTGCAGCCGGCGGCTGAGCTTCCGGCCCAGCAGGGCCCGCAGCACCAGCACTGCGCCGATCAGCAAAGAGGAGGTGATGAGGGTGTCCTTCATTTGTCCTTCGCCTCCTTTGCCTGTTCCAGGATGGCGGAGAGCTCCTCCAGGTCCGCCTCCGTCAGAGCCCGGCTGGAGACCATGGCATTGACCAGGGAGCCCAGGCTCCCGCCATAGACCTTGCTGAGGAAGCTCTCCGTCTCCTCCTGGGCGGCCTGGGCCCGAAGGATAAGCGGGCTATACTGCTTGGCCCGCTGGCCCTCGGTGTGGGTCACCGCACCCTTGGCCTCCAAACGGGAGAGCATGGTGATGATGGTGTTTTTGGACCAGCCGGTCTCCTCCCGCAGGGCGGCGGTCAGCTCCGTGATGGTCCGGGGAGCGTGCTCCCAAAGGCGGTTCATCAGCTTCCATTCGCCGTCGGAAAGACTTACGTTCATATCTGCACCTCCTCGGTATACATTTGTCTACCAAGAGTATAGCAGAGGAAAAGGCCGCCTGTCAATCCCCTGCCGGGAAAAGGAGGTTGCGCCCACGGGAGAAAAAAACTCCGCCCGCCGGAAAGGGCGGACGGAGCGGGAAAGCAGAATGGGGACCTCAGGCCCGGCGCCACAAAAGGCGGCAGTCGGAGAATTCGGCGCTGAGCCGGCCCTGGTCCAGGAGGTAGGCCAAATAGGAGCGGATGGTGCTGCCCACCAGGACGTACTGGTTGAAATCCATGGTCAGCTGGTAGTGGGCAAAGACCTTCCGGAGGATCTCCTCAAAGCCCAGAGGTTCCCGGCACAGCTCCTCCAGCACGCCGCAGATCTCCAGCACCTTGTTCCGGTTCAGCTCCGCCAGGGGGCGGATGTCCTCCACCGGCTCGGCGTGGGCGGGAATGAAAAGACGTCCCTCCAAAGTGCAGACCTTGTCCAACGTCTCCAAATATGCGGCCACGTCATAGATGAAGTTGACGTGGTATTTCTCCACGATGTTGGCCCCGGACAAGCAGTCCGCCAGGAACCACACGCCGTCGTCCGTGCGAAAGCCGCACATATCGAAGAAATGGCCGGGGAGGGGCAGCATGGTCAGCCCTTTCGGCAGCACCTCCTCCGTCAGGACCTGGCAGTCGCTCTTCTGGGCCAGGAGGAACTTGTTCCGCAGGGGTTTAGGCGGAAAGCCGCCGTAGAGGAAGGCGGGCTCCAGAATGGGGTGGGAGGTGATGGCCGCGTCGATGCCCGGGGCGTAGGCAGGGGCATGGAGCCGCTGCTGCAGCAGGGCGTTGCCGCCGTTGTGGTCGGCGTTGGCGTGGGTGTTGAGGATGCTGTGCAGCGTCCAGCCCTGGGCCTCCAGGATCTTCTGCACCTTGCGGCCCGCATCCTTGTCGTTGCCGCTGTCAATGAGCACCGCCTCGGTGTCGCTGAGCTTCCAGATGCCCATTTTGGCCGGGCACTGGATGTAGTAGGTGCGGGGAGCCACCTGAATGAGTTCATACATGGAAGGGACCTCCTTTTTCCGCCTCTCCGCCGCAGATGGGAGCAGCGGCGTGGACAGTACGTATTTCTTGGGAAAAGCCTATCATACCCGGGGCCGTTCGTCAATCCAAAGGAGGAAGCGCAAACCCGAGGTTGACCCGCCGCCGGGTTTATACTAAAATAGACAAGCTGAAAAAATGATGGAAAAAGCATGGTGAAAAAATGGAACAGTTTCAAACACGCTACGCTCTGGCCCGCCGCCGGGTCATCGAGCGGGATTTCATGGCACTCAACCCCCAGCAGCGGCAGGCCGCCCTGGCCACGGAGGGGCCGCTGCTGCTGCTGGCCGGCGCCGGGTCCGGCAAGACCACGGTGCTGATCCAGCGGGTGTATAACCTTTTGACCTACGGTCGGGGCAGCGACACGAAGGAGGTGCCCGACTGGGCTACGGAGGAGGACCTGGATTTCCTGGAGCACTACCCCGAGGACCCCACAGAGGAGGAGCGGGAGAAGGCCCGGCATCTGTGCGCCGTGGAGCCGGCGGTGCCCTGGTCCGTCCTGGCCATCACCTTTACCAATAAGGCGGCGGGGGAGCTGAAGGAGCGGCTGGAGCGGCGTCTGGGCCCCGCCGCCGGGGACATCTGGGCCTCTACCTTCCACTCCGCCTGCGTGCGCATCCTGCGCCGGGACGCGGAAAAGATCGGTTTTGACAAGAACTTCACCATCTACGACACCGACGACTCCAAGCGGGTGGTGAAGGAGGTGGTCAAGCACCTGGGATTTGAGGAGAAAGCCTTCCCGCCCCGGGACGTGCTGGCGGTCATCAGCAATTCCAAGGACAAATATGAGACGGCCCAGGACTTTGCTGAAACCTGGGGCGAGAGCAGCGACTGGCGGATGAAGCGGATGTCCCGCATCTATACGGAGTACCAGCGGCGTCTGAAAGAGGCCAACGCCATGGATTTTGACGACATCATCTTCCACACGGTGGAGCTGCTGCAAAAGGACCGGGAGACCCGGGCGTTCTATCAGCGCAAGTTCCGTTACATCCTGGTGGACGAGTATCAGGACACCAACCACCTGCAGTATCTGCTGACCTCTCTTCTGGCCGGCGGATACCAGAATCTGTGCGTGGTGGGTGATGACGACCAGTCCATCTACCGCTTCCGGGGCGCCAACATCGAAAACATCCTCAGCTTTGAGCAGCAGTACACCGGTGCCCGCACCATCCGCCTGGAGCAGAACTACCGCTCCACCCAGAATATCCTGGACGCGGCCAACGCCGTCATCCGCAACAACACCGGCCGGAAGGGAAAGACACTATGGACCGACAACGGCGCAGGGGAGAAGGTGACGGTCAAGACCGTGTTCAGCGAGGGGGACGAGGCCAACTATGTGGTCTCCTGCATCCTCAGCGACTACCGCCGGGGCCGGGCCTTTGGCGACAATGCGGTGCTCTACCGCATGAACGCCCAGTCCAACGCATTGGAAGTGGCCCTCCGGCGCAACGGTGTGGCCTACCGCATCGTGGGCGGTATGAAGTTCTTCGACCGGGCCGAAGTGAAGGATATGCTGTCCTACCTGTGCGTCATCAACAACCCCAGCGACGATCTGCGCCTGCGGCGCATCATCAATACCCCCGCCCGGGCCATCGGCCCCACCACCGTGGAGCGGGTCCAGGCCCTGGCGGAGCGGGAGGGCTGCTCCATGTTTGACATCGCCCGGCAGGCCGGTGCCTACCAGGAGCTGCGCACCGCCGCGGCCAAGCTGGAGAAGTTCGCCGCCATGATAGACGGCCTCCGGGACGCCCTGGAGACCATGGACCTGCCGGAGTTTTACGAGGAGGTCTGCCGCCGCAGCGGCTACACCCAGGCGCTGGAGGAGAAAAACGACGTGGAGAGCCGGGCGAGACTGGAGAACGTCCAGGAGCTCAAGTCCAGCATCCTGACCTTTTTGGAGAACGACCCGGAGGACCGGACCCTCTCCGGCTTCCTCAATGAGATCGCCCTTTTCACCGACCTGGACGCCGTCAACGCCGACGAGGACGCGGTGACGCTGATGACCATCCACTCGGCCAAGGGCCTGGAGTTCCCGGTGGTGTATGTGGTGGGCATGGAGGAGAGCCTGTTCCCCGGCATCCGGGCCATCGGCGAGATGGACGAGATGGAGGAGGAGCGGCGGCTTTGCTATGTGGCCATGACCCGGGCCAAGGAAAAGCTCTTCCTGACCAATGCCCGCCAGCGGATGCTCTACGGCCGCACCAGCAGCAATATGCCCTCCCGATTCCTGGAGGAGATCCCCGAGCAGAACATGGAGTGGCTCAGCAAGCCGGAGCCCCGCCGCAGCAGCTGGGACGAGGGCTGGGGCGGCGAGGAGGGCTTTGGCTCCACCTCCGGGCTCACCGCTTCCTCCGGCCGCACCGGCGGCTTTGGCGGCCTGGGTGCCGGTACCAGAGCCGGCGTTTCCGGCGGACTTCGATCTGCTGCCGGAGCGCGGCCTGTATCCCGGAGCGCGGCCTCTGCCCGATCCGCCGCGGCATCTCCCCGGGCGGGAACGTCCCTCTCCTTGCAGCAGGGAGATATGGTGGAGCACACCGCCTTCGGTAAGGGCATGGTGGTCTCTGTCCGGCCCATGGGCGGCGACGCGCTGCTGGAGGTGGCCTTCGACAACGTGGGAACCAAGAAGCTGATGCTCAAATCCGCCGGCAGCCATATGAAAAAGCTGTAAGACAACGCAGCATATATACAAAAACGCCGAGGGAAATTCCCTCGGCGTTTCTTTTATCGTTCCAGAAGCTTGATGATCTTTCCGATCCCCAGCAGAGCCGCTCCCCAGAGCAGGGAAAAGATCCAGATGGGCAGCGTGTCGGAAAAGTTGTAGACGATGCGTTCCATCCGGGAGATGGAATAGCCGTTTCGGATGCCGTACAGCAGCCCTACCACCAGAACTGTGGTACCCAGATAGGTGCACAGGATCCCCACCGCGGAGGGCAGCTTGTCCTGGGGCGGGGAGATTTCCCCATAGAGCAGCCGCTCAACAGGGACCTCCAACGCTTCCGCCAGGTTTTTCAGGCTCTCGATATCCGGCAGGGATTTTCCTCCCTCCCAATTGGAAATGGTCTGTCTTGTTACGTGCAGGCGTTCCGCCAAAGCCTCCTGCGACAATCCCGCCCGCTTGCGCGCGGCACAGATGAATTGTCCGATGGGGCTGGAAGTTTTTGAAAACATAGGAAAGCCTCCTTTTCAGATGGAAGAATCATACCATCTGGGGCCTTTGCACACCAGCAAAGATCCTTTGCAGAAGCACTGAAAGCAGGTTTGAAACGGACGGCGTCCTATTTGGTATACAGCAGTTCCTCAAAGCTGCGGATATAGACGTCGCAAAAGCCCTCCATTTCCTTCTGGTCGCCGCTGTAATAGTCGTCGTAAACGCCCACCACCCGCATCCGGGCCTCCCGGGCGCCCCGGCAGGCGGACAGGGAGTCGTCAAACACGGTGCACCGCTCCGGTTCCACACCGGCCTCCCGGGCGGCGGTGCGCCAGACTTCCGGGTCCTGCTTCACAAGGCCCAGCTCCTGAGCATAAGTGACCCGCTCAAAGTATTTCTCCAGCTCGTGGCGGCGCAACGCCGCCTCGCAGTGGACGCGGAGGCTGGAGGTCACCACCGCCATCCGCCGGCCCTCATTTTTGCACTGCTTGAGATAGGCCCGAACGCCGGGTTTGATGGGGACAGTGCGGGCATAGGCGTCTCCCGCCAGGGCCATCCACTCGTCCATGATCTCCTGGCAGGACTCGCTGAGGTGGCAGAAGTCCTTGGTGAACTGGGCGGCTATGGGAAAAATGGAGTGGGCCACGCCCTCATAATAGGCGTGGGTATAGGGCAGGCCCCGCCGGGCCAGAAAGGTCCGGTCCACCTCCCGCCACACGGAGTTGGAATCCAGCAGCGTACCGTCCAAATCAAAGAGAAACAGGCTCTCGCTCGTCATTTCTTGTCCTCCTTTTCCAGCCAGAACCGCCAGGGGAATTCCACGGCCTCCTGGGCGTAATCGATGCCGATCCGGGGCCCCACGCAGATCCGCTCCGACACTGCCGGAGGGGAGGGGAGCCCTCCATCCTCCGCCCGGTCGCAGACAAACAGGGTGTCGCCAGTCAGGTCCATCCCATTTTCTGCCTTGGTAAGGGATAATCCTTTACAGAGTTTGCCGGGACCGTCCAGAAAGTGTCTGCGCTGGTAGGGAGTCAGCTGGGCAAAGGGGCGGGAGAAGCGCAGCAGGCTGATGGGGTCCGGGTCTCCCACCGGCTCCGCACCCCGGATCAGGACGGCGGCCGGTTCGCCCTCCGGCTCCGTGACGAAGTTCAAACAGTGGTACATTCCATAGATGAGGTAGATATAGGCGTGGCCCGGCGGGGCGAAGAGGGTCTCGGTCCGGGAAGTGCGACGGTAGCCATAGGCGTGGCAGGCCTTGTCGCACCGGCCCACGTAGGCCTCAGTCTCCGTGATGCGGCATACCAGATCACCGCCTTGGGGCAGGCGGCGGACAATGTATTTACCCAGCAGCTGCCGGGCGATCTCAACCGTGTCACCCAGATAAAATTCCCGGGGAAGCCTTGCCATTTCCTCACCTCTGTGGTAACATTTTAAAGTTGCGAAATGCAGATACGCTTTCGTAAGTTACTATTTTACCATGGTTTTGGAGTGGGAGCAAGATGAAAACAAATCGCATCCGGCAAAATGTGTTTCCCGTTCTGGCCGCCTTTATCTGGGGCACGGCCTTTGTGGCCCAGAGTATGGGGGCCGATTATGTGGAACCCTTTACGTTCAACGCTGCCCGGTCTCTGGTGGCGGCGGTAGTGCTGAGCCTGGGCCTGGGGATTTTTCGGCTTGTGCGGCCCCAGGAGGATCACCGCACTCCTGTCCAGCGGCGGCAGGATCGGCGGGAGCTGCTTCTGGGCGGCTTTTGCTGCGGTACGGCTCTGGCAGTGGCCACCAATTTTCAGCAGCTGGGCCTGGGCTCCACCAGCGCCGGAAAGGCCAGCTTCATTACGGCCCTTTATATCGTTCTGGTGCCGATCTGCGGCCTCTTTTTCCATAAAAAGGTGACACCGATCATCTGGGCCAGCGTGGCCCTGGCGGTGGTGGGACTGTACTGCATCTGCGTCAAGGAGGGCTTTTCCATCGCTCCCGGTGACTTCTATGTGCTGCTGTGCGCCTTCTGCTTCACCGCCCATATCCTCTGCATCGACCACTTCACCCAGCGGGTGGACGGCGTGCCTTTGAGTTGTGTGCAGTTCCTGGTGGCCACCATTTGGAGCGCTCTGGGCATGGTGCTGACGGAGAGTCCCACGGTGGCGGGGCTTCAGGCCAGCCTGCTGCCTATCCTCTATGTGGGCATCTTCTCCAGCGGTGTGGCCTACACCTTGCAGATCCTGGCTCAGAAGGGCTCCAATCCCACGGTGGTGTCGCTGCTTTTGAGTCTGGAGGCCGTGTTCGGCGCCCTGTCCGGTGCGGTGGTGCTCCACGAGCGCATGAGCACGCGGGAGTATCTGGGCTGCGCGATCATGCTGGCGGCGGTGGTGCTGGCCCAGCTGCCCATGCCGAAAAAGCGGACTGCTCCCGCTGCGGAGCAGACGGCGGCAAAGTAAAGAGGAGACCCCAGGGGAATCTCTGCGGGAGGGAACACGGAGACCGTGTGCCCTCCCGCTTTTTTTGTGTTGGACAAACCGGAGGGGCCATGCTATAATAAACTGATTTATTATATAGTAAGGTGATGAATTTATGCGTATCGACGTGCTGGGCGTCGGCTTTGACAATCTGACTATGCAGGAGGCCGTGGCCCGGGGCGCGGAACTGCTGGAGCAGGAGGGCTGCCACTATGTGGTCACGCCCAATCCCGAGATCGTGGAGACCTGCCGGGAGAACCGGGCGGCCCGGGACGCTGTCAACGGGGCGGACCTGGTGCTGCCAGACGGTGTGGGCATCATCAAGGGCGCCCGGATCTTGGGCACGCCTATGAAGGAAAAGACGCCGGGCATTGAATTTGCTGCCCATTTGATGGATGAGATGGGCCGTAAGGGCAAGTCTCTCTACCTGCTGGGCGCCAAGCCCGGTGTGGCGGAGGCCGCAGCCAAGCGGCTGCAGGAGCAGCACCCCGGACTGCGGATCGCCGGCACCCATGACGGTTATTTTAAGGAGGACGGCCCTGTGGTGGAGGCCATCGCCGCCAGCGGAGCGGACTGCGTGTTTGTCTGCCTGGGCGCTCCCAAGCAGGAGCTGTGGATGGCGAAGAACGGGCCGGCCACCGGCGCAAGGCTGCTGTGCGGTCTGGGCGGCAGTCTGGATGTGTTTGCCGGCGTGGTGGAGCGGGCACCCAAGTTCTGGTCCGACCACGGGCTGGAGTGGTTTTACCGCCTGCTTCACAATCCCAGCCGCATCGGCCGGATGATGAAGCTGCCTTTGTTCCTGGTCCATGTGAAGGCAGAGAAGAGGAAGCGGAAATGAAGGGAAAACTGATCGTATTCGAGGGTACCGACGGCTCTGGGAAAACCACCCAGGTCCAGCTGCTGAGCCAGCGTCTGACCCGGGAGGGCGTGGATTTTCGCATCATCGATTTTCCCCGCTATGGCAATCCCTTCGCCGAACCGGCCAAACTGTATCTGGAGGGCGCCCTGGGCAAGAAGGCGGGAGACGTGAACGCCTACGCCGCCTCGGTGCTCTTTGCGGTGGACCGCTTTGCCTCCTACCGGGAGGACTGGGGGAAGGACTATGAGGCGGGAAAGCTGATTCTGGCCAACCGCTACACCACCTCCAACGCGGTCCATCAGGCCTCCAAGCTGCCCCCGGAGGAGCAAAAGCCCTTCGTGGATTGGCTCTTTGACCTGGAATACGGCCGGCTGGGGCTGCCAAAGCCCTCGCTGGTGGTGTATCTGGATGTGCCCACGGAACTGACAGAGCGGCTCATGCGTCAAAGAGAGGAAAAGACCGGCACCCATGCCGACATCCACGAGCGGGACGAGAGCTATCTGCGCAGCTGCCGCAGCAGCGCCCGGGAGATCGCCTCGGCGTGCGGCTGGTCGGTGGTGGACTGCGCCGCCGGAGACCGGATGCGCACGGCGGAGGAGATCCACGAAGAGGTGTACGGGCTGGTCCACAGCTACCTGTGAGGCGTTACAGGGAGAAAAAATTTCCCGGGAAAAGTTTAACAGGGCCTGCAAAAGGCAAGTATGAAACCAGCGCCCCAGGTGCGCAGATCTGTGTGAAGCCCACGCGGATTGAATGACCGTCCATCCTTGCCCTGGAGGGGATCCGGTGATGGCGGTGAAGATCCCCCATTTGCCGGGGGAGGCATCCCTTTTCTATTTGCGCCGCGCACAGCGCGGAATGGAGGATTTTTATGGCAAATTTTGAACGACACGATACCACCAACTGGGATTCTGAGCAAGTGCGCCGCAGCACCCAGTCCTCTGGCAAAGAGGAGAACGCTCCCTCCTCTCACCGGCGCAGACGGAGGAAAAAAAATCTGGGCGGCCGTGCACTGTATCTCATCTGCGTAGTGGCGGCATCCGCCATCCTGGCAGGTGTGGGCTGGCTGCTGGCCAATGACCTGTGCGCCTTCAACAAGGCGCCCAAGACCGTGGTGCTGGAGGTGACGGATACCGACACCTTCAGTTCCGTGGCCAGCCGGCTGAAGGAAGAGGGCCTGGTGGAGTACAAGTGGTTCTTCAAGCTCTTTGGCGCTGTCTCTCATGCCAGCGAGAAGATCGAGCCGGGCGTCTATGAGCTCAACACGGATATGGACTACCGGGCACTGATCTCCGCCATGAGCACCGGTGCCACCAGCACCACCACGGAGACGGTCACCGTCACCATCCCCGAGGGCTACACGGTGAAGCAGATCATCTCCCTGCTGGCCAAAAACGGAGTCAGCACAGAGGAGGCTCTGACGGAGACGGCGGAGAACGCCACCTTCGATTTCTCCTTTGTGGACAATGAAAATCTGGGCAGTCTCTCCCGGCTGGAGGGCTACCTCTTCCCGGACACCTATGAGTTCTATGTGGGCGAGCAGTCCTCCTCGGCGCTGACCCGTCTGCTGAAGAATTTCGAGACCAAAATGATGAACGACGAGATGAAGGCCAAGGTGGAAAGCTCCGGCCACAGCCTGCAGGAGATCGTCACCATCGCGTCCTTGATCGAAAAGGAGACCGACGGCACCGACCAGGCCAACATTGCCTCGGTG
Organism: uncultured Oscillospiraceae bacterium; assembly: GCA_902478785.1. GTDB lineage: Bacteria > Bacillota > Clostridia > Oscillospirales > Oscillospiraceae > Oscillibacter. Next base: position 41,155 of record CABSMJ010000003.1, on the reverse strand, counting down.
ATCTACAACCGTTTGGCTGATACCGGCAGCCACGGAACTTATGGGATGCTCAACATCGACGCATCGCTCCTCTACGGCCTGCCGGAGGACCACACCGGCGGCCTGACCAACGAGGACAAGGAGTACGACAGCCCCTATAACCTCTACAAGTACGCCGGTCTGCCTCCCACGCCCATTGCCAACCCGGGTCTGGCCGCATTGCAGGCAGCGTTGGAGCCGGCGTCCACCAACTACTATTACTACGCCCTGGGCAAGGACGGCAAGCACCACTTCTCCACCACCCTGGAGGAACACAATGCCTTCCTGAACAGCGGGGAATATGGCGGCTGATATGAAAGAGAGAAAAAAACCTGAACTGCTGGCCCCGGCGGGGGATATGGAGAGGCTGCGCATGGCGGTGCTCTACGGCGCCGACGCGGTGTATCTGGCGGGGACCAGCTTTGGGATGCGGTCCTTTGCCGGCAATTTCACCGACGAGGAGCTGCCCCAGGCGGTGGACTATGCCCACCGCCACGGCGTCCGGGTCCACTGTACGGTGAATACCATGCCCCGCAACGATGAGGCGGACGCCCTGCCTGCCCACCTGGAAAAGCTCCAGGCGGCGGGGGTGGACGCCCTGATCGTGGCGGATCTGGGATGCTTTGCCCTGGCGGGGAAGTACGCCCCCCGGTGTGAGCGCCACATCTCCACCCAGGCCAGCATCTCCAACTATGAGAGCGCCCGGGCCTGGTACGAGCTGGGCGCCAAGCGGGTGATCCTGGCCCGGGAGCTGAGCCTTTCCGAGATCCGGACCATCCGGGAAAAGACACCTGAAGAATTGGAGATCGAGGCCTTTGTCCACGGCGCCATGTGCGTGAGCTATTCCGGCCGGTGCCTTCTGAGCAACTATATGACCGGCCGGGATTCCAACCGGGGCACCTGTGCCCAGCCCTGCCGCTATCAGTACTACCTGATGGAGGAAAAGCGCCCGGGGGAGTATTTCCCGGTGTTTGAGGACGAAAAGGGCACCTATATCATGAACTCCCGGGATATGTGCATGATCGACCATCTGGACGATCTGATGGACGCGGGCCTGAGCAGCCTCAAGATCGAGGGCCGGGCCAAGAGCGCCTACTATGCCGCCATTGTCACCGGCGCCTATCGGCACTGCCTGGACGATGTGGCCGCCGGACGGCCGGTGGACCCGGTGTGGCGGGACGAGGTGGAGCACGTGAGCCACCGCCGCTATTCCACGGGCTTTTACTACGGCCAGCCGGGGCAGTACTGTGAGAGCGCCCGGTACATCCGGCAGTGGCAGGTCTGCGCCATCGTCACGGCGTGCAGCAGTGACGGCATGGCCACGCTGTCGCTGCGCAACAAGTTCCGGGCAGGAGACACGGTGGAGGTCGTGGGCCCGGATACCAAGCCCTTTTCCATGACGGTCCCGGAGATGGAGGACATGGAGGGGCAGGCTCTGGAGGAGCCCCGGACGCCCCAGATGCTGTTTCGGATGCGTCTGCCCGCAGCGGTGCCGGCCTATTCCATTGTGCGGCACGCTGTGGAGCTATCTGCAAAATAAGAAGAAAGGGTCGCAAGGAAACCATGAATACGGATGTTGTGATCGTCGGGGCGGGCCCCGCCGGGATTTTCACCGCGTTAGAGATGCTGAAAAAGGGAAGCCGGCAGAAGATTGTGATGGTGGAGAAGGGACAGAGCGTGGAAAAGCGCCACTGTCCCAAGGACAAGACCGGCCGCTGCATGAACTGCAAGCCCTACTGCCATATCACCACCGGTTTTTCCGGTGCCGGTGCCTTTTCCGACGGCAAGCTGTCCCTGAGCTATGAGGTGGGCGGCGATCTGCCCACGCTGATCGGAGAGAATCTGGCCCAGGAGACCATCCACTATGCCGATGGGATCTATCTGGAGTTCGGCGCTGATACCCATGTGGAGGGCATCGGCAACACCGAGGAGGTCAAGGCTATCCGCAAGCGGGCCATTCAGGCGGGACTGAAGCTGGTGGACTGTCCCATCCGGCACCTGGGCACGGAGAAGGCCCAGAGCCTGTACCTGGCCATTGAGCGCTATCTCCAATCCCACGGGGTGGAGATCCTCTTTGGCTATGAGTGTCACAACATCATCCTGGAGGGGGACATCTGCCGAGGCGTTATCGTCAGTGACCGCCATCAGGAGATGGAGATCCGCGCCAAGCACACCATCGTGGCCGCCGGCCGCCGGGGCGCGGACTGGCTGGAGAGCATCTGCGCCGAGCACAACATCGCCCACCAGCCCGGCACCGTGGACATCGGCGTCCGGGTGGAGGTCCGCAACGAGATCATGGAGACGGTGAACCGGGTACTGTACGAGTCCAAGCTGGTGGGCTACCCCAAGCCCTTCAAGAACAAGGTCCGCACCTTCTGCCAGAATCCTGGCGGCTTTGTCAGCCAGGAGAACTACGACAACGACCTGGCGGTGGTCAACGGCCACAGCTATAAGGAGCTCAAGTCCGACAACACCAATCTGGCCATCCTCTGCTCCCACAACTTCAGCGTTCCCTTCAACCAGCCCATTGCCTATGCCCAGAAGGTGGGCGAGCTGACCAATATGCTGGGCGCAGGCCATATCCTGGTCCAGCGCTTCGGCGATATTCTGGACGGCAAGCGCACCTGGGACAAGGAACTGGCCCAGTCCAACGTCCGGCCCACGCTGCCGGACGCCGTGGCAGGAGATATCACTGCCGCCATGCCCTATCGGGCTATGTGCAATATCATCGGCTTTATTCAGGCGGTGGACCAGGTGGTGCCTGGCTTTGCCTCCTATGAGACGCTGCTGTACTCCCCGGAGCTGAAGTTCTACTCCAACCGGGTGAAGATGGACACAGACTTCAACACCAACGTCCATGGGCTTCACTGCCTGGGTGACTCCTCCGGCTGGACCCGGGGACTGATGATGGCCTCGGTCATGGGTGTGCTCATGGGCCGCAAATTGGCTCAGGACGAGTAATTTTCCAGAAGCAAAACGACCCGGAAGGGGAGGACCCCTTTCCGGGCTGTTTTTTGTCCAAGCCCCGAAAAAAGGGCAGAAATACGCCCTCCGGCAGGGAAAATTCCACCTGAATTCCGGGGGCAACCTGAGGTTGACAAAGTTCCACCCGCTGCGTTCTTGCCTTTTTCAGGTCCACGGCCTATCATCGAAGCATCCCAAGAGAAAGAGAGTCGTTTCCCTATGATGTTTTCAGAAAAGCTCATTCGTCTCCGCCGGGAGCGGGGACTGTCCCAGGAGCAGCTGGCAGATCAGCTGGGGGTCACCCGCCAGTCTGTCAGTAAGTGGGAGTCCGGCGCAGCAATGCCGGAGCTTGTAAAGCTAATTTCCTTGTCAGAAATGTTTGATGTCACCCTGGATTACCTGGTGAAGGACGCCGTGGAGGAGCGGGGGAGCAGCCAGCAGGAGCCCTCACGGACGGACACGGTCCGGCTGGAGAGGAAGCTGGACGATCTCAGCCGCAGCTACCGCAGCAGCTTTGGCCCGGTGTTTGCCTATACCAGCCGCCTGCGGCTCTTCGGGTTGCCGCTGCTGTGCGTCCGCTTTGGACGGGAGCGCAACCCGACGCCCCGTACCACCGCGGTGGGCATCGTGGCCGTGGGCAATTTTGCCCTGGGCGTGGTGAGCCTGGGGCTCATCTCCGCGGGCCTTTTCTCCCTGGGGATGATCTCCTTTGGCCTTTTGGCCTTGGGTGTGGTGGCCGTGGGCGGCGGAGCCCTGGGGGTGACAGCTGTGGGCGTGTACGCCGCGGGCGTGTCCGCCTGCGCCCTGAAGATCGCCGTGGGTGTGGCGGCTGCCTCTGCGGACACGGCGGTGGGCAAGGAGGCCAATGCTGTCCACACGCTGCTGTGGGGCAGCGGACTGACGAGGGAAGAGGTAGAGGCCTTTCTTCTGGCCCATCATGAGGGATTGTGGAGGCCCCTTTTGCGGCTTCTGAGCTTTTTCGGCGCCCATATCCAGTGAGAAAACCGTTGACAACGGGAAGAATTGTGCTAAAATAAGTCAGTAATCAGACAGACGCTGCGACGGAACCAGCCGTTCCAGGTCCGGACCAAAGCGAGAGGGGAAGCGGTGCGAGCCCCTTGGTCCCGGCGGACGGCAGCCACTCCCGAGCGCTCCGCGACGAGCGGAACGGTTCATCCCCGTTACCCGATGGCTAAGATGTCCCTGCAAAGGGAATAATTAGGGTGGTACCGTGAAGCAGAGCCTTCGCCCCTAACCGGGGCGGAGGCTTTTTCATTTCCGCCGCCTGGCGGCAAAACAAAAGAGTAGGAAATTTATTTTTAGGAGGAGAACCATATGTCACATCCCTATTACGGACTCAATGAGCTGCGGGAGATGTTCCTGAGCTACTTTGAAAGCAAGGGCCACCTCCGGCTGCCCAGCTTTTCCCTGATCCCGCCCGCCAATGATAAGTCCCTGCTGCTGATCAACTCCGGCATGGCGCCTATGAAGACCTGGTTCACCGGGGAGGAGGAGCCCCCCCGCCACCGGGTGTGCACCTGCCAGAAGTGCATCCGCACCGGCGATATTGAGAACATCGGCAAGACCGACCGCCACGGCACCTACTTCGAGATGCTGGGCAACTTCTCCTTCGGCGACTACTTCAAGAAGGAGGCCATTCCTTTCTGCTGGGAGTTTCTGACCAAGGTGGTGGGCCTGGAGGAGGACCGCCTGTATCCCTCCATCTACCTGGACGATGAAGAGGCCTTTGAGATCTGGAACAAGGACATCGGTATCCCGGCGGAGAAGATCTTCCGCTTCGGCAAGGAGGACAACTTCTGGGAGCACGGTTCCGGCCCCTGCGGCCCCTGCTCCGAGGTGTACTATGACCGTGGTCCCGAGCACGGCTGCGGCAAGCCGGGCTGCACCGTGGGCTGCGACTGTGACCGGTATATCGAGGTGTGGAACAACGTCTTCTCCCAGTTCGACAACGACGGCGAGGGCAACTACACCGACCTCAAGCAGAAGAACATCGACACCGGCATGGGCCTGGAGCGTCTGGCCTGTGTGGTGCAGAACGTGGGCTCCCTCTTTGATGTGGACACGGTGATGAACATCACCAACAAGGTCAGCGAGATCACCGGCGCCCACTACGGCGAGAGCCACAAGACCGACGTGAGCCTCCGGGTCATCACCGACCACATCCGCTCCGCCGTCATGATGATCTGCGACGGCGTGCTGCCCTCCAATGAGGGCCGGGGCTATGTGCTGCGCCGTCTGCTGCGCCGGGCTGCCCGCCACGGCAAGCTCCTGGGTGTGAACCACGCCTTTTTGTATGAGGTGGTGGACACGGTGATCCACGAGAATGAGGTGGCCTATCCCGACCTGCGGGAGAAGCAGGCCTATATCACCAAGGTCATCCGCACCGAGGAGGAGAACTTCGCCAAGACCATTGACGGCGGCATGAAGATCTATGACGAGATGCTCGCCGCCCACAAGGCGGCAGGTGAGACCGTCTTTTCCGGTGCCGACGCTTTCAAGCTCTATGACACCTTTGGCTTCCCCATCGACCTGACCTTGGAGATGGCCGAAGAGGCTGGCATGAGCGTGGACAAGGACGGCTTCAATGCCCTGATGGAGGAGCAGCGCCAGCGGGCTCGGAAGGCCCGGGAGGCCCTGGGCGATCTGGGTTGGGCCGGTATCGAGTTCGGTTCCGAGATGCCTGCCACCGAGTTTGTGGGCTATGACAAGGAGAGCGTCCAGGGCAAGGTGCTGGCCATCGTGGTGGACGGCGAGCTGCGGGACGAGATCGTAGCCGGCGCGGAGGCCACGCTGGTGCTGGACCAGACCACCTTCTACGCCGAGATGGGCGGCCAGGTGGCGGACCACGGTACCATCACCTGCGGCGAGAATGTCTTTGAGGTCCGGGATGTGCAGAAAAATAAGGGCGGCAAGTTCCTCCACACGGGCAAGCTGACTAAGGGCGAGATGAAGGTGGGCGATGAAGTGACCACCGCCATCGACGGCGAGCGCCGCAAGGCCATCCGCCGGGCCCACAGTGCCACCCATCTGCTGGATGCGGTGCTCAAGAAGGTGCTGGGCGACCATGTGCATCAGGCAGGCTCTCTGGTTGAGCCCGACCGGCTGCGCTTTGACTTTACCCACTTCGAGGGCATCACCCCCAAGCAGTTGGCTCAGATCGACAAGCTGGTCAACGACGCCATCCTGGAGGGCTATCCCGTGGTGACGGAGATCCTGCCCATCGAGGAGGCCAAGAAGAAGGGCGCCGTGGCCATCTTCGGTGAGAAGTACGGCGAGACGGTCCGCGTGGTGGAGATGGGCGACGTGTCCATGGAGTTCTGCGGCGGCACCCATGTGGACAACACCGCCAAGGTGGGCCCCTTCCGCATCAAGTCCGAGGGCTCCGTGGCCTCCGGCGTGCGGCGGATCGAGGCCACTGTGGGCAAGCTGAGCCTGGAGACCATGAACCACAACCAGGAGCTGCTGTTCCGGGTTTCTGAGGTGATGAAGACCACTCCCGGCGATCTGGCCGCCAAGGCGGAGCAGCAGGTCAACGAGATGAAGGAGCTGCGCCATGCTTTGGAGAAGTTCAAGGCTGAGGCTTCCCTGGGCGAGGCACGGAACTTCCTCATGTCTGCCAAGGATGTGTGCGGCGTGAAGGTCCTCACCGCTACCAAGGACGGTATGGACGCCGCTGCTCTGCGGCAGATGGGTGACTTCCTCCGGGATAAGGAGCCCAATGTGGTGGCTGTGCTGGCCTCTGTCAACGGCGAGAAGATCACCTTCCTGGCCACCTGCGGCAAGGAGGCTGTGGCCAAGGGCATCAAGGCCGGCGATCTGGTCAAGCAGGTCTGCTGCTGCTGCGGCGGCAAGGGCGGCGGCAAGCCCGACAGCGCCATGGGCGGCGGCAGCGACATTCTGAAGCTGGATGACGCGCTGGCCCAGGTGGACGACTTCGTGGCCAGCAAGCTGGGCAACTGAGCGGGTTTCATAGAGAACACCACCGTGTAAAAGAGATTCCCGCCGGGCTTATGCCCGGCGGGAATCCTATAAAAGGAAGGGAGAGGAACCAATGGCTTCCAGAGAAGACTGGAGAAAATTTGCAGCGCTGCAAATCGATTTCTCCGCCATCCAGTTGGAGCCCCAGGACCAGGAGCCCTATTTCTGCACCCCGGAGGGAGCGGAGATCATCGGCTGGTGCAACGGCATCCATTTCATTCTTCTGCCCGGGGATGAAGCGGTGTATTGCGTGAGCCCCGAAATGGGGGAGGAGGGCACTTTCGTTTTGCCGGTGGCCGGCGATTTTCGGGAGTTTCTCTCCTTTTTGCTCTACTGCCGTGGTGCCAGTGCCTTGGAGCAGATCGCCTGGTTTTCCCGGGAACAGATTGAAGACCTTTTGCGGGAGGATCGGGCCTGCGAGGCAAAAGGTGAGCTGCCGGAGTACTATGAGGCCCAGAGACAGGCGCTGTGCGCCATTGAGGAGGCATTTTCGCTTGGCCCCCGGGAGCCCTATGAGCGGGTGAAGGTTTTGCAAAAAGCCTTTGATCCATCTGTGCTGACCTTTTCCGACGAGTACTATGAGGTGTTGGGTCTGGAGAATCCCCGGGAAGCATAGGCGGAGAACTCCGCATCGGACTTGGGAGGGGCTGGACTACCGATAGGATTCGGTGTATAATCAGTTCATCTAAAAATGAAAAAAGGAGGGAAACCAATGTCTGATTGTCTGTTTTGCAAGATCATTGCCGGGGAGATCCCCAGCAGCAAGGTATATGAGGACGACACCTGCTTTGCCTTCAACGACATCGATCCCCAGGCGCCCACTCATTTCCTGGTGATCCCCAAGGAGCATATCCAGTCTGTCTCCCAGATCAGTGGAGAGAACAGCGCGGTGGTGGCCCATATCTTTGAGGTCATTGCCAAGCTGGCCAAGGAGAAGGGGATGGAGAGCTACCGCGTGGTCTCCAACATCGGCGACCAGGCGGGGCAGAGCGTGCACCACCTGCACTTCCACGTGCTCAGCGGCCGTGACATGACCTGGCCTCCGGGCTAAGGCCTGATCGCCGAAGGCCCGCAGAGCGGGCCCGGGGCGGAGCCCCGTACAAGCGTTTTTGCCTCAGGCAAAAACCTTGGCGCAGGGGCGATTCACTCGCCCCGAGCAGATGAAATGGAAGGGGACCCCGGCGGGTGGGAGCCCGATGGGGCAGAGCAGGCGGGGCAGAGCGTGCACCACCTGCACTTCCACGTGCTCAGCGGCGATGTCTGACCTGGCCTCCGGGCTAAATTGCATCAATCATGAAAAAACGCCGTTCCTGCTTGCACGAAGCAGAGACGGCGTTTTCTCAGTGTATGAAACAGAAGGGACCGCAATTGCGGTCCCTTCTGCTTTATAAAATGGAACAATCAGCCCTGAGTGGCGGTCATATCCACCTCTTCAAACTTGGAGAAATCAGGATAGGTGATCTTTACACTGTCGCCGGTGGCGTTGATGGTCAGCGCCACATCCGCGGTGCAGTTCATCTTCAGGCTGGCAGAGGTGCCTTCGCCGGCGTCAATGTTCATGGTCATATCCATGTCCATAGAGGCCTTGCAGTCCTTCAGCTGACCGTTGGTTACGGTATAGACATAGGAGCAGTCCTTCAGATTCAGAGCGAGGTCCAAACCAGCCATCTGCTCCTCAGGCAGAACGTTCGTCAGAGTGCCCAGCAGGTCATTGACCATACCGGCCATGGCGTCATTCATGGTCAGGGTATAGACGGTATTGGAGCCGGAGGTCTTGGCGGTGATGGTGTCCACCATAGGCAGCATGGCGCCGCTCATCTGGGTGCTCATGTCCAGAAGCTGCTGATAGGAGGCCAGGAACTCGTCCATGCCGTCCAGCTTGTACTTATAGGAGCTGCCATCGCTTTCCATGTAGATCCAGCCGTCCTTCAGCCACTCCTTCATCACCATGGTCTCACCCATAGTGGACATTTCCATGGAGAGAGCCAGCTGGGGCTGCTCACCGGAAAGGATCATCTGGATCTGGCCTTTGCCGGTGAGATCCATCTGCATGGAGTCGCTGGAGGTGGTGCCGGACTCGGTGGCGTCCATGGCCATATTCAGCTTCATGGTCATGTCAAAATCGGCGTCCACATTGCCGCTCATGGTGGCGGAAGAGGCCTTCATCAGGGCGCGATAGGTCTCGATCTTCTCCGTGATGGGCTTGGCAGCCTGGGCATCCACAGCGCCGCTGTCCACCAGGCTGTCCAGCAGATAGGTGCTGCCGTCCTTGAGGTCGGTGCCCAGAGCCTGATAGGTAACGGCGGCCAGGTCGTCGCGCAGGAAGGTGCCGCCCAGCATGGAGGTCTCAAAGAGACCCTTGGTCATGGCAAAGTTCAGGGCGTCAGCATACTCGAAATCCTTGCCGTCCTGATAGCCCAGGGCCCGCAGCAAAAAGACCACATACTGCTGTGCACCGCAGCTGGCCCGGGAGGTAAAGGTGGTCTCCGTGGTGCCCTTGGTGATGCCGTTGGTGTACAGCCACGCCACATAGGGTGCTACGGAGTCGCTGACATCAGTAAAGGGGTGGGAGATGGTTCCGGCAGCATAGTCCTCTGCTGCTTTCTCTTCTGCTCCATAGAGCCGTACCAGCATAATGGCGGCCTCGGAACGGGTGGGAGCGCGATCCAGTTCAAATCCCTGCTCTGTGCCACGGAACATGCCAATCTTGGACAAGTCCTCTGCCGCGGCGTCATAGGTAGACGCAGAGGCGGTTACGGCCAGGGCTGCGGTCAGCACCAGGACGGTAACCAATGTGGTCAGAAAACGCTTCATACCTAGGTCTCCTTTCGTTTTGACGGCAATGCCGTTTTTATCATTTTATAACATGCCCTCCATGCCGTCAAGGCAAATGGGCTGGAAGAAAGGACTGGCAGCGGGATTTTAGGGTGGTATTCCCGTTAGGAAACTGTTATAATTGAAAAAAGCTCCATGAAAGAGATGGAGCTGCCTTTTGGAAAGAGAGAGAACGGGCGTGTCCCGGGGGATGGGCAATGCGAAAGCTTATGACACTGACCCTGGCCTTTGCCGCTGGGGTGTTTGTGGTCCAGTATCTGCTGCCTGCCGGATGGATTCTTCCGGGAGCTGCTCTGATGCTGGCGGTGTTTTTTGCGGCCATTTTTCTGCCCAAAAGGCCTTGGCGTGTCCGGCTGCTGCTGATGGCGGCCGGTCTTTACCTGTCTTTGGTCTGGTGCTATGTCTATACGGATCTGGTCCAGCGGCCTATGGAGGCGCTGGCAGATACCTGTGTGTCAGACACGGTGCTGGAGGTTTGCGACTGGCCAGAGGAGACGGACTACGGAGCCCGGGTCACCTGTCGGATGCGGCAGGAGGGCATTCGGTTTGGAAAGGTGGTCTGCTACGGCCAGCGGGAACTGCTGACGCTGCGGCCGGGCGATCAGCTCCGGGGTGATGTATATTTTTCCAGTGCCGCCCAGGTGGATGACACCGACATCACCACATTTACCTCTCGGGGCGTCTTTTTACTGGCCTATTTCCGGGAGGAGATGGAGGCGGTGCCGGGGGAGGGCTCCCTTCGCTACCTGCCTCAGCTGGCGGGGAAGGCGCTGCGGGAGCGATTGACAGAGCTCTATGACGGCGATACGGCCGCCTTTTTGCAGGCCCTGCTCACAGGGGACAAGTCCGGCTTGTCCGACCGGGTCTATGGGGACTTGTCCGGCGCAGGGCTGCTGCACATCACCGCGGTGTCTGGACTGCACTGTATGTTTTTGCTGGGCTTGCTGCAAGTGCTGATCGGCCGGCATCGCCGACGCCTTTTGGCGGCGGTGGCGGTCCCAGTGCTGATTTTTTATGCTCTTCTGGCGGGGGCCTCGCCATCGGCGGTGCGTGCCTGCATTATGGCTATTTTCCTGCTGGCGGCGCCGCTGCTGGGCCGGGAGTCAGATTCACCTACGGCGCTTTCTGCTGCTCTGGCGGTGATTTTGCTGGCCAATCCCTTCGCGGCGGCCAGTGTCAGCTTGCAGCTGAGCTTTGGTGCGGTGGCGGGACTGCTGTGGCTCTCGCCCCGGGTCTATCGGGGCCTGGCGGGGGAGAAGCCTGGCCGTCACCGTGTTCGCCGCTTCCTGGCGGGCAGCCTGTCGGCCACGGCCGGTGCCTTGGTGTTTACCATTCCTCTGACAGCGATTTACTTCAATCAGCTGGTGCTGGTTTCGCCCCTCTCCAATCTCCTGTGTCTGTGGGCGGCCACCACTGCCTTTGCGTTGAGCCTTGCGTCGGTGCTGCTGAGTATGGTGTGGATGCCGCTGGGGATGCTGCTGGCCTGGCCTGCCACTTGGGTGGTGCGCTATCTGCTGATGGTGGCCCGGGGACTGTGCGCTCTGCCTTATCATGCCCTGTCCTTTTCCAACAGCTATCTCAAGTACTGGCTGACCTATGCCTACGCTCTGCTGTTGGCGTGTCTGTGGGAGCGGGGCGGCAGGCGGCGCCGGTATGTGGTCTCCGGCGTGCTGGCCGCGGCCACTTTGGCGCTGACCATCCAGCTGGGGGCGGCAAAATACCACCAGGGCGCTTTGGACATCGTGGTGCAGGACGTGGGCCAGGGCGAGAGCCTGATTTTGACTTCCGGCGGCCATACAGCGGTGGTGGACTGCGGGTCCAACAACAGCTTCCACCAGACCGGAGAGGAGACCGTGGAGCTGCTGTCTGTTATGGGTGTGAAGGAGCTGGACAGCCTGGTCCTCTCCCACTACCATGCGGACCACGCCAACGGCATGACGGCGCTGCTGGAGCGCTTCCCGGTAAAAAATCTGTATCTGCCGGATCTGGAGGATGCCTCCGGTATTCGGGAAAGCCAGACGGAGACGGCGAAGGCCAGGGGAACCAGGGTGGTTTTGGTGGATACACAGCTGGAACTTCCCCTGGGCGAGGCGGAGCTGACGCTGTATCCGCCCACTGAAACAAAGATCGAGGACGACGCCAATGAGGCCTGCATCTCGGTTTTGTGCAGCTGCGGGGCGTTTGACCTGTTGACCACTGCGGATATGGACACCGCAGGGGAGAAGCGGCTGCTGGAAGCATGGACGCTGCCGCGGTTAGAGGTCCTTTTGGTGGGGCATCACGGCTCCGCCTCCTCCACCTCCAGGGAGTTGTTGGAGCAGACCCAGCCCGGCGTGGGCATTGTGAGCGTGGGCGACAACAGCTATGGACATCCCACCGATGAGGCGCTGCGGCGCCTGGTCCAGAGCGGAGCGGAGATCTACCGCACGGACCTGCAGGGGCGCATCCATATCTGTGTGTATTGATCAAATAAGGAGTACATTATGGCGGTAACAAAAGGGAAAAAAGGATATCAACAGTTCAAAAATGATCTGGCGGCGGATACCATCGGCACGTTGTATCTCTTCTATGGAGAGGAGACCTATCTGCGGGAGTACTACCTGGAGCAGCTGCGAAAAAAGCTGGTGCCCGCCGGATTTGAGGCCTTCAACTATCACCGCCTGGATGGAAAAAATCTGACGGTCCAGACCCTTGCCGAGGTGGTGGAGGCCCTGCCCATGATGGCGGAGCGGACGCTGGTGGTGGTGACGGACTTTGACATCTACAAGCAGGGAGAGGATCAGCGGGAGAAGCTGATCGCGCTGCTCTCTGACTTCCCGGAGTACTGCTGCCTGGTGTTTGTCTATGACTTGTTGACCTATAAGCCGGTGGCCACCATGAAAAAGCTCAAGGCCGCCATGGATAAATACGTCCAGAGTGTGGAGTTCCCCATCCAGGAGGGCAGCGACCTGATCAACTGGGTGGGGCGGCGGTTCAAGGCCCTGGGGAAGGGGATCGACCGACAGACCGCCGAGCACCTGATCTTCACCTGCGGCAGCCTCATGACGGGCCTGGTGCCGGAGATCGAAAAGATCGGCGCCTATGCCAAGGGAAAGACCATCACAAAGGCGGACATCGACGCGGTGGCGGACCCGGTCCTGGATGCCAAGGTGTTCGACATGACCAACGCCATCACCGCCAGCAAGTACGACCGGGCGGCGGCGATTTTGGGAGATCTTCTGAAGGAGCAGACGGAGCCGATTTTGATTTTGGGAGCGGTGGGGAAGGAGCTGCGGAAGATCTATACCGCCCGCATCGCCCTGGACAGCGGCAAGGACCGCCTCTGGCTGATGGAGCTGTGGGGGATGAAGTCCGACTACCCGGCGAAGCTCCTGATGAATGTGGCGCGGCAAACCAGCCGGGAGTGGTGTGATGACGCGGTAAAGATGTGCCAGAAGCTGGACCGCCGAATGAAGAGCGAGAAGGGCATCGACTCTGTGGGAGAGCTGAAATTGCTGCTGATGCAGTTGGGGGCCAGCCGATGAAACCGAAGGTAAAAGAGGTTATCGTAGTGGAGGGCCGCTACGACAAGAATGCCCTCAGCCAGGTGGTGGATGGCGTGATCGTGGAGACCGGCGGCTTTTCCATCTTCAAGGATCGGGAGAAAGCGGCGCTGTTTCGCCGTTTGGCGGCGGCCAGAGGGGTCATTGTACTGACCGACAGCGACGGAGCCGGGTTCCTTATCCGCAGCCATCTCAAGGGCATTCTGCCGCCGGAGCAGGTGAAGCAGGCCTATATCCCCGATGTCTACGGCAAGGAGCGGCGCAAGCGCCACCCAGGCCGGGAGGGAAAGCTGGGGGTGGAGGGAATGTCTCCCCAGGTGCTGCTGGAGGCTCTGCGGCGTGCAGGCGCCACGCTGGAGGGGGAGGAGAGACAGCCCCAGCGGAGCAAAGAGCCCGTCACCAAGGCAGATCTCTACGCCCTGGGACTCACCGGACAGCCGGACAGCGGAGCCAAGCGCCAGGAGCTGCTGAAAAAGCTGGAGCTGCCGGAGCATATGACAGCCAACGCGTTGCTGGAGGTTTTGAATCTCCTCTATACCCGGGAGGAATTCCTTGCCATGATGGAAAAGTAGCGGAACGAAGGCGAGGAATCTTGCAACGATTCGACAAAATTCGACAAAATCTGCAACAGGAGCTGTGTTATGATGGCCATATCCCGAAAAGGGACGGTACACAAGCAAGGGGGCATCATTATCCATGCGTGTTTTGTGTTTGGGACAGCAGAGAGCAGCTATGCGGCAGATGACCTACTATCTTTTGGCGGAGGAAAACCTGGAGGGAGCGGAGCAATATGGTGTCCGGGTGGAGTCGGAAACCGGAGACCGGGCAGAGGTGCGCAAGGTGACGATTTCCAGCCGGAGCATCCTGGAACTGCTGGGGCTTTTGATGCGCAATACGGTGACACCTGTCAGTCTGCGGGATGTGATCGAAGACTGGCTGGCCTGGTAAAATAGTTCCGGCTGTACAGAAAAAGGTAAGAACCTCTTGACAGAACGCGAGAAAACCCATATAATAACTTTTGCGTTTTGGGATAAGTGGTCTGTAAATTTGGCCTGGTTTTCCTGAAAGGCAGCGGTGAGAGGGTGAAGCCTTGCTCCGCTTAATGGAATATCCGGGTGTAGCGCAGTTGGTAGCGCGCATGGTTCGGGTCCATGAGGCCGTGGGTTCAAATCCCGCCACTCGGACCAGTCGGAGTGTCCAAGGAGACGCTCCGACTTTTTCTTTTTTTAAAAGAGACTGAAATCAAAAAGAGGCTGCATCGCTGCGATGGGGCCTCCGAACGCGAAAAAATCCGGGGGATATTTTCCCCCGGATTTTTTTGTCAGAAATTACTCACTCAAAAGGCCGATACTGGTCAGGAACTCATGGGCCACGTCGTCCACCGTGCGGCCCTGCACGTCTACCTGATAGGTCAGCTCAGCCATCTGCTCCGTGGAGATCTGACCGGTGAGCTGCTCCAGGATGTCCTCCAGTTCGGGGTACTTCTCCAGGATGTCCTCCCGGACCACAAACGTACCGAAGTAATCGGGGAAGAAGCCCTTGTCGTCCTCCAAGATCTTCAATCCCACCTTGCGGTTGAGGCCGTCGGTGGTGTAAACCACGGCTACATCAAAGCTGCCGTTTTCAATAGAGGCGTACTTCAATCCCATATCTACGGGGACGTAATCCTTGAACTGAAGGCCATAGAACTCCACGAAGGGGTTGTACTTCATGCTGCCCTCCAGGGTGAAGAACTCCTGCTCAGCGCCGAAGGTCAGCTGATCGGCAATGGGAATCAGGTCGCTGATAGTCTCCAGATCGTATTCCTCTGCCAATGCCTCAGGCACGCCGATGGCGTAGGTGTTCTCAAAGCCCAGCTTGCCCAGTACCTTCAGGTCATAGTCCTCCATGGCCTTTTCCTTCACATAGTCGTAGATGGTCATACCCTCCGGCACATCGGGAGTATCCTGATGGAAGAAGGTGGTCAACAGCGTGCCGTCATAGGAGATCATCAGGTCGCAGGTGTGGTTGTCGCCCTTGAGGGCGTTCCAGTTGTTTACCTGAGACATCTGATCTTGAATGGTGACGGTCAGGTCTGTCTGATCCTCCACCAACATCTTCACCATGTGGTGCATCAGCTGGGTCTCAGAGTAATCGCCGTCATAGAGCATGATGTCGCCGGTGCTGCCTCTGCCATAGGGCAGCAGCAGACAGAAGGCCACCAGAATGGCCGCCACGGGAATCCACATGGTCTTGGACCCGCCACGGCTTTTGCGCATCTGATTTTCGAACCAGCCCATCACCAGGTCCAGCACCACGGCAATGACCATCAATACGCCGGTGGCACCCAGGATCAGCTTCATATCGCTGATGCGGATGGCCTGGGTGATGACGCCGCCCAAACCGCCGCCGCCTACAAAGGCCGCGAACACGGCGGTGCCGATGGCGTTGACCACGGCGATGCGGATGCCGGTGAATACGGTGGGGAAGGCCAGGGGGAATTCCACCATTAAAACCCGATAGGGCTTACTCATGCCCATGCCCCGGGCCGCCTCTTTGACGCCTGGGTCTACCTCTTGAAGCCCCAGACAGGTGTTGCGGACGATGGGGAGCAGGGAATAGAGGGTGATACCGATGATGACCGTCAGCTTGCCTGGATCCATCAACACCATGATGATGCCAAGCAGAGCCAGGGAGGGGATGGTCTGCAGCAGATCCACCAGCCGCAGGATGATGGGACGCATCCGCTTGGATACATAGGCCCAGATGCCAAGGGGCAGACCTACGGCGATGGACAGGATGCTGGCAGCCAATACGATGAACAGGTGCTCCAGAACGATAGAAACACTCATCTGCCTGCCTCCTTCCGAAGACCTCTGGGCGTGACCTTCTTTTGCAGCAGATCAATGAGCGCACCAAAGAGGATGGCCAGCAGTGCCGCCGGAATGGCGCCCAGAAGGATCAGAGTATTGTTATTGGAGGAGGTGCCCTGATAGACGAATTCGCCCAGGCCGCCCTTGCCGATCATGGCCGCCAGCACCGCCCAGGAGACGGTGTAGATGGTGGCCATCCGCAATCCTGCGATAATGGTGGGCATGGCCAGAGGCAGCTCCACCTTCACCAGGGCCTGGAAAGAGGACATGCCGCAGCCCTTGGCCGCCTCGATGTACTTGCCCTCCACGCCCAGAATACCGGTGTAGGTGTTTTTCAGCACGGGGAACATGGCGTAGACACTCAGGGCCACAATAACAGTGGCATAGGTGTTGCCCCAGCAGATGTACAGAACACCGATAAAGACCAGGCCGGGGATGGTCTGGAAGATGGACAAAATTGGGATGATGACGTTGGAGAGCTTGGGGACCCGGGAGAGCAGGATGCCCAGCACCAATCCCACAGCGAAGCCGATGGCCACAGACACCACTACAAAGAGGGTGTGATAACCGATGGCCTGCAAAAGCTTTGCACCGTAATCGGCAAACAGAGCCTTCAGTGTATCAAAGAATCCCGTCATTTGGCATCCCCCCACAGGTTCTCCGCCACGCTACGGGCCACGCTGGTCTTGGTGACGATGCCGGCAATGGTATCGTCCTCATTGAGGACCACTACATAGTTGGCGCCGGAATCCAGCAGATAGTCGAAGCTCTCCTTGGCCTCGTCGCCCACGCGGACGGTCCGGGCGGTCTGACGGATGAGAGGTTCGATGCTGTTGAGCTCACGGCCCCAGTGGCGGATGTCGCCGATGGAGACAGTGCCCACATACCGATCGTTCTCGTCGGTGACCAGCAGGGTATCCACGCTGCCTCGGGCCATGCGTTCGGCGCACTCCAAAACGCCACGGTCCTTTTTGACCGTCAACAGATTAGTGCGCATGAAATGCTCCACCTTGGAGGACACAGAGTTCTCCGAACTGTGCTTGCCCAGGAAATTCTGGACCAGCTCATTGGCGGGGTGCTCCAGCATCTCCTCAGGAGAGGCCATCTGTACGATTTGGCCGTTATTCATGAAGATGATGATGTCCGCCAGCTTCAACGCCTCGCCCATGTCATGGCTGACAAAGACAATGGTCTTATTGAGCTTTTGCTGGAGATTCTTCACCTCGTCCTGAAGGGTCTCGCGGGTCATGGGGTCCAGGGCGCTGAACGGCTCGTCCATCAGTACGATGGGGGGAGAGGCGGCCAGGGCCCGCAGCACGCCGATGCGCTGCTGCTGTCCGCCGGAGAGCTCCGAAGGATACTTCTCCGCGTAGGATTCCATGCTTACCATTTTCAGAAGATCCCGAACGATCTCCGCCTGGCGCTGCTTGTCGTATTTCAGCAGCTTGGGCACCACGCAGATGTTCTGAGCCACGGTCATATTGGGGAACAGACCGATCTGCTGAATGACATAGCCGATGTGGCGGCGCAGCTCCACCTTGTCAGAGGACTGGATGTCCTTTCCATCGATGGAGATGGTACCGGAGTCAATGTCGATGAGGCGGTTGATGGTTTTCAGAGTGGTGGTTTTGCCGCAGCCGGAAGGACCAATGAGAACGACGAACTGTCCATCCGGAATCTCAAAGTTGAGATCCTTTAGAATGGGATTTTTCCCATAGCTTTTTGTGACGTGTTCAAAGCGAATCATGAGTGGCCTCCTTTATCTTTCGCGGCCTCCTGAACGAAGACCTGAGCTTTTTCCACGGCAGCAGGACTGCCGACCAATACAATGACATCTCCCTCATAGAGCTCGGCGTAGGGACCGGGGGAGAGGATCACGTGCTGTCCCCGCCGGATTCCCACGATGGTGGCACCGGTGACCTGCCAGAAATTCAGACTCCCGATGCTGCGGCCAATCAGGTCGGACCCCTCCGGGATGCGGATCTCATAGTTGGGGAAGGGGGCGTTGGCTGCGGCGGAAAAGGTGCCCAGACTGTTGAGCAGCGCCGCATAGGTATCCAAAAGCTTTCGGTTGATCTCCGCAGACTGGGAGAGAAGGTTTTTGAGGTTGTTTTGCAGCCTCTGCGGGTCATTTTCACTTCCATATCGGTCCAGGTAGCGCCGAGCGCTGTCGGCGGACAGGACCGCTGCGCCGCTTTGGGGCTTTACAGAGACCACCTTCATATCTGCCAGCCGCTTGAGCGCCCGGCGGATGGTCTCAGGGGATACCGAGTATTCCGAGGACATGACCGAACGGCCATAGATGCGGCTGCCCTCGGGAAACTCACCGGAAGCGATGCGAGCGGCAATGTCCAGCGCGATCTGCAAATATTGGGCGGGAGCTCCCTGGCTTGTACGTCCCTCCACAGAGCGGACCGTCTCCACAGCGGAGCCGGTGGTATGCTGGGAAGATGCCGGTGCTTGACTGTACTTTTCCATATATGACACCTGTTTCTATTCTATGTAGGAAGTAAAATCAAATATAACAATGACCACATTATATACTAACAACTTTAATTTGTCAAATAAGTTGTCACTTGTAAATTTTTTGTTAAGCAAGCCAGACCGGGGAAAAGCAAAAAAGCAGGCGGCCCGCTTTTGCGGGCCGCCTGCTGTCAAAATAAAGGGAAATTAGGGGGAGATCAAGCCTGGAAGGAGGAGATGATGGAGACGATCTCTTCTCCGATGCGGGACTGTGCCTCAACAGTACCTGCACCGATGTGGGGGGTGCAGGACACATGGGGATGGGCCAGAAGCTCCGGGCAGGGGGTGGGCTCTGTGGCGTAAACGTCCAGGCCCGCGGCCCGGACCTTGCCGGAGTTCAGGGCGTCCAGCAAAGCGGCCTCGTCCACGTTGTTGCCCCGGGAGGTGTTGATGAACACCACACCGTCCTTCATCTTGGCAATGGTCTCGGCGTTGATGAAGGGCTTACCCTCGATGGCGGGGGTGTGCAGGGTGATGATGTCGGACTTGGCCAGAACCTCGTCCATGGGAGCGTAGTGCATGGTGGAGCACTCCAGGCTGTCCACCTGGTAGATGTCATAGGCCAGCACCTGCATCCCCAGGGCCTGGGCCATGGCACCGATGGTCTGGCCGATTCGGCCGTAGCCCAGCACGCCCAGGGTCTTGCCGCAGAGCTCAAAGCCCTTGGAATAGGCCTTCTTCTCCCATTTGCCCTCCCGCATGGTGTGTCCGGCGATGGAGATGTTCCGGGCGCAGGAGAACATGTGGGCCATGGCCAGCTCAGCCACAGCGCGGGAAGAGGCACGGGGGGTGTTCTTGACCTGGATGCCGGCAGCCTTAGCGGCCTCCACATCGATGTTGTCCAGGCCCACGCCGGCCCGGATCAGCAGCTTGAGACGGCTGCCTTTGGCCTCCTGGATCTGCTGGGCGCGGATCTTGGTGGCGCTGCGGATGACGGCGCAGTCAAATTCCCGCAGGGCGGCGCCCAGCTGATCGGGCTCGTAAAACTGTTCGACGATCTCATGGCCCTGGCCGCGCAGGGTCTCCATGGCGGCCTTGTCCATGCCGTCAGTTACCAGAATACGCATGATAAAAACTCCTTTTTTCTCAAGTCGGGGGTAGGGAAGTGCCTGCGCCCCAAAAGCGGTATCAGCAGTGCTCCGCCTCAAATTTCTCCAGGAACTGCACCAGGGCCTCCACGCCCTCCTTGGGCATGGCGTTGTAGATGGAGGCCCGCAGGCCGCCCACGGTCCGGTGGCCCTTGAGGTTGTCATAGCCGGCGGCCTTGGTGGCAGCCACCACCTGGGCGTCCAGCTCCTTGTCACCGGTGGAGAAGGGGACGTTCATCACAGAGCGGTAGGCCGGGTCCACGGTGCCGTGGAACATCTTGGACTGATCCAGGAAGTCATAGAGGATCTTGGCCTTCTCCTGGTTGCGCTGCTCCATGGCCGTCAGGCCGCCCTGATCCAGCAGATAGCGGAACACCTTGCCGCAGCAGTAGATGGCCCAGCAGTTGGGGGTGTTGTACATGGAGTCGTTGTCGGCGTGGATCTTGTAATTCATGTAGGTGGGCACATACTGGGGCAGGTCATCCCGCAACAGATCCTCCCGCACGATCACAATGGACATACCGGCGGGGCCCACATTCTTCTGGACGCCGCCCCAGATCAGGCCGTAGTCCTCCACCCGGCAGGGGCGGGAGAGGAACATGGAGGACTGGTCAGCGGCCAGGATGTGGCCCTTGGTGTTGGGCAGGGTGGGCCAGGTGGTGCCGTTGATGGTCTCATTTTCACAGATGTAGACGTAGTCTGTATCCTCCGGCAGCGCCAGGTCAGAGCAGTCGGGGATGTAGCAGAAATTCCGGTCGGCGGAAGAGGCTACCACCTCCACCTTGCCGTACTTCTTGGCCTCGTTGATGGCCTTTTTGGACCAGGTGCCGGTCTCCACGTAGCAGGCGGTGCCGCCCTTCATCAGGTTCATGGGGACCATGGCGAACTGCAGCGTTCCGCCGCCCTGGACAAAGAGGACCTTGTAGTTGTCCGGAATGCCCATCAGCGTCCGCAGATCGGCCTCGGCCTGGTCGCGGATGTCCTCAAACACCTTAGATCGATGACTCATCTCCATAACGCTCATACCGCTGCCGCGATAATTCATGACCTCAGATGCGATTTCCTCCAGCACGGGCTCGGGCATCATAGCCGGACCGGCGGAGAAGTTGAACGTGCGACCATACTTCATGTCAGGTTCCTCCAATTCAGGTAAAATAACAGCCCACTGCCGATCGTGTCCGAAAGGGGACGCGGCTGTGGGAAGAAACCGCCTGCCGGTGGTCTTGCCGGCAAACGCGGAATCACAAAGGAAAGAGGGAGCCATTTTCCCGGCAACGCCCGGGTAGGGGGCAAAAGGTTGCAATTTATCGGGAAATCTCCTATAATCTTAACGGCTGCCGGGCCTGGAGCTCGGCAAAACCGGAAAAGTCGAATGGATTAGATGTATGTTGTGCGGGGTGTGGCTGTGTGGAAGACGAGAAAAAAACGATGATGGGACGGCTGAGGCATATCAGCCGTTATGTGCTGACGCTGCTGAAATGGCTGGTGGTGGCGGCGGTCACCGGCGTGATATGCGGTGCCGTGGGAACGCTGTTCCATGTGGGTGTGGAGGAGGCCACCGCCTTCCGCGGAGCACATCCGTGGCTGCTGTGGCTTCTGCCGGTGGCAGGCCTGGCCATTGTGGCCATCTACAAGTGGGCCCACACCGAGGGAATGGGCACCAATGGCGTCATCGATGCGGTACATCTGGGCCAAAGGTTGCCCCTGGCCCTGACGCCGGCTATCTTTTTCAGCACGATCCTTACCCATTTGTGCGGCGGCAGCTCGGGAAGGGAAGGGGCTGCCCTGCAAATGGGGGGGAGTATCGGCCTTTGGCTGGGCGGTGCCTTCCGTATGGACGATAAGGACCGGCGCATTGCTGTTTTGTGCGGCATGAGCGCCTTTTTCTCGGCCCTCTTTGGCACACCCCTGACTGCCACCTTTTTTGCGCTGGAGGTCATCAGCGTGGGAGTATTCTACTATGCCGCTTTTGTGCCCTGCATCACTTCGTCCCTGGTGGCCTATGGCATCTCCGTATTTGCAGGCGTTCCGCCTACGCATTTCACGGTTTCCGCGCCGGAGCTGAGTTTGGAACTGGTGTGCCGGGTGGCGGTGCTGGCGGTGCTGTGCGCAGTGGTGAGCATCCTGCTTTGCGAGGTGCTGCACCGGACGGAGCACCTGCTGAAACACCGCTTCCCCAACCCCTGGATCCGTGTGGTGGTCGGCGGCGCCGCGATCATCCTTTTGACCTATGTGGTGGGCACCGGAGACTATAACGGCGCCGGCATGGAGGTGATCCAGCGGGCCGTGTCAGGTGAGGCCCGGCCGGAGGCCTTCTTGCTGAAGATGGCCTTTACCGCCATTACCATCGGTGCCGGATTCAAGGGCGGCGAGGTGGTCCCCACCTTCTTTGTAGGCGCCACCTTTGGGTGTGTGGCCGGAGGGCTGCTGGGGATTCCGCCGGGCTTTGCTGCCGCCATCGGTCTGGTGGCCGTGTTCTGCGGCGCAGTGAACTGCCCTGTGGCATCCATCACGCTGAGTACAGAGCTCTTCGGCGCCGACGGCCTTTTGTATTTTGCAGTGGCCTGCGGCATCGGCTATATGCTCTCGGGCTACCGTGGGCTTTACAGCAGCCAGACCATTTTGTACTCCAAACTCCGGGCGGAGTTCATCAATATCCACACCCGGGGAGAGTGAAACAAATCCAGTGGGAAGAGCGGGCTTTTGCCCGCTCTTCTTTTTTGTGTACGTTTCCTCATAGGATGAAGGGAAAGGGGGGAGAGAGGATGGATGCGCTGCAGTGGAGCACAGGGGTCCACGCACTGGCCATGACCTTGGCCCAGTCCATGACCACCGAGGAGCTGACCCAGGCCTCTCTCCTGTTTACCCAGCTGGGCACCACCCTGGCCACCATCGCCGCACTTCAGGGCCTCCAGCAGGAGAACGGGGAGACGGCGACAACGGGACAGGAAAGTCAGCAGTGATCAGGCCAGCTTGGTCTCCAGGCGGGCGGCCACGGCGTCCAGGAATTCCTCAGAGGTGACAGCCGTGGCGGAGAAGCCGGGCTCCACCAGGCCCACCAAGTCCTTGGTCATCACGCCGGCGTTGAGGGTGTCATAGCAGGCCTCCTCCAGCTTGTCAGCAAAGGCGCTGAGATCGGCGAGGCCGTCCAGCTCGCCCCGGCGGCGGAGCGCGCCGGTCCAGGCAAAGATGGTGGCCATGGGGTTGGTAGAGGTCTTTTCACCCTTGAGATATTTATAGTAGTGCTTGGTAACGGTGCCGTGGGCGGCCTCGAATTCCATGGTGCCGTCAGGGGAGACAAGCACGGAGGTCATCATGGCCAGAGACCCGAAGGCGGTGGATACCATGTCGCTCATCACGTCGCCGTCGTAGTTCTTGCAGGCCCAGATATAGCCGCCCTCGCTGCGGATCACCCGGGCCACGGCGTCGTCGATGAGAGTGTAGAAATAGGTCAGGCCCAGCTTTTCAAACTCTGCCCGGTAAGTGGACTCGTACTCCTCCTCAAAGATCTTTTTGAACTCCCCGTCATAGACCTTGGCAATGGTGTCCTTGGTGGAGAACCACAGATCCTGCTTGGTGTCGATAGCGTACTGGAAGCAGGCCCGGGCAAAGGAGCGGATGGAGGCGTCCTTGTTGTGGGCGCCCTGCCACACAGCGGGGCCGTCCACCTTCTGGACGGAGACGGTGTGCTCCTCCCCGGAGACGCCCTTGAAGGTCATGGTGCACTCGCCGGGCTCCTCAGTGCGGAAATCCACGCTCTTGTAGACGTCGCCGTAGGCGTGACGGGCGATGGTGATGGGCTTTTTCCAGTTCTTCACCACGGGCTGGATGGCATCGATGGTGATGGGAGTGCGGAACACAGTGCCGTCCAGAATGGAGCGGATGGTGCCGTTGGGGCTCTTCCACATCTCGGTGAGCTGGGGATACTCCTCCATGCGCTGGCGGTTGGGGGTGATGGTGGCACACTTGACTGCCACGCCGTACTTCCGGGTGGCGTTGGCGGCGTCCACGGTCACCTGATCCTTGGTCTCATTGCGGTGCAGCAGGCCCAGATCGTAGTACTCGGTCTTCAGGTCCACAAAGGGCGCAATCAGCTTATCCTTGATCATCCCCCAGAGGACTCGGGTCATTTCGTCGCCGTCCATCTCCACAATGGGGGTGGTCATTGCAATTTTCTTCACGGGAGAACCCTCCTCATATCCCGGTGGACCAGGCGGAAAGCTCCGTCCGGTCCACTGTGTTGTTTTGACTCAGTTGCTGCGCTTGGCGTAGTAATTCATCAGGCAGCCGTCCAGCAAAATCTCCCGCTCGTCGTCGGTGAGG
This sequence comes from uncultured Oscillospiraceae bacterium, assembly GCA_902478785.1. Taxonomy (GTDB): domain Bacteria; phylum Bacillota; class Clostridia; order Oscillospirales; family Oscillospiraceae; genus Oscillibacter. The sequence continues at coordinate 17,011 of CABSMJ010000003.1, read as the reverse complement.
CCCCGGACATGGAGCATCAGATCCTCCACGCCGCCCTCGGCCCGAATCACCTTGGCGGGGATATCCTCCTGACCGGAGGCGATGGCCTTGCGGATGTTGGGGACGAAGACAAAGTCGCCAGGGCGATAGGGGAAAGCGGTGGCCTGGTCCAGGGTGAAGGGCAAAATGCCCCAGTTGATGCAGTTGGAGCGGTAGCGCTTGGTGGCGAACTCGTAGCAGATGTTGGCAAAGCCGCCCAGCACCTTCTGGCAGGAGGCAGCCTGCTCCCGGGCGGAGCCATCGCCGGGCCGGTTGGCGAACACGCAGGAGCCGAACTGGGTCTGGGGCAGCAGCTCCCGGACATCGCCCACCTGAGACAGGGCGTGGACCACGGCCTCGGGCTGCTTGCCCAGACGGCGCTCCTTCTCAGCGGCGGCCACCGCCTTGGCCCGGGGCACATAGTCCGGCGCCCGGCGGGAAAGGGTGAACTCTGCCAGGCGGAGAGGATTGGAGCGGTAAGAGGAGGTCTCGCCGGAGGGGATCAGCTCATCGGTGGTGGTAACGGGATCCCGCAGTACGGCAGCCAGCTCCACCAGCAGATGCTCAGACAGGGGATACATGGCGGGCCAGTCGGTGATGTTGGGGCCCATGATGAGCTCCTGGTCCGGCTGGGGATGGCCAAAGCCGTTGTAGACCCGCCGGGCATAGATCTTGCCGTCAAAGTGGTAGGGATGACGGACAGGCGTATAGTCGATGTCCGTGGCGGCGGTGATCCGGCCGCCGTTGCGGGCGGTGGCGGCGATGGACCGGGCGTCCATCAGGCACACGCCGGCAAACTGTCCCTCGCCGGGCTTGCTGCCCTCCCGGTTGGGGAAGTTGCGGGTGGTGTGGCGCAGGCTCAGGCCGTTGTTGGACGGCACATCGCCGGCGCCGAAGCAGGGACCGCAGAAGCTGGGCTTGATGACCGCGCCGCTCTCCAGCAGGGCCTCTGTGGCGCCGATGTGGGTCAGCTCCAGGCTCACAGGCACGCTGGTGGGGTAGACGGACAGCGAGAAGTAGCCATTGCCGCAGCTCTCCCCCTGCAGGATGGTGGCAGCCTCATCGATGTTGTCGAACAGGCCGCCGGCGCAGCCGGCGATGATGCCCTGGTCGGCCCAGACGCCGTCGGTGCGGATCTTGTTTTGCAGCTTGACGTGGGCCTTGGGCCAGCGGGAGGAGGCGTCGGCCTCCACCTGGGCCAGGATCTCCCGGGCGTTGCGCTGGAACTCGTGGATGGTGTAGGCGTTGGAGGGATGGAAGGGCAGGGCGATCATGGACTCCGCCTGAGACAGGTCGATGGAGATCATCCGGTCATAGTAGGCGGCGGCACCGGGATGGAGGGGCTTGTACTCGCCGCCCCGGCCGTGGATGGTCAGGAACTGCTCGGTCTCCTCGTCGGTCTCCCAGATGGAGCTCAGACAGGTGGTCTCGGTGGTCATCACGTCGATGCCGTTGCGGAAGTCGATGGGCAGCGAGGCAATGCCGGGGCCGGCAAACTCCAGGACCCGGTTTTTCACAAAGCCCTTTTCAAAGGTGGCCCGCACCAGATCGATGGCGATGTCGTGGGGGCCGATGCCACGGGGGGGCTTGCCGGTGAGATAGACCAGCACCACTTCCGGGTAGTCCAGATCCCAGGTGTTTTTCAGCAGCTGCTTGCACAGCTCCGGGCCGCCCTCGCCCACGGCCATGGTGCCCAGAGCGCCGTAGCGGGTGTGGGAGTCGGAGCCCAGGATCATTTTGCCGCAGCCGGCCATCTGCTCCCGGGCGTAGGAGTGGATGACGCTCTGGTTGGCGGGCACATAGATGCCGCCGTACTTCTTGGCGGCGGACAGGCCGTAGACGTGATCGTCCTCGTTGATGGTGCCGCCCACGGCGCACAGGCTGTTGTGGCAGTTGGTCAGCGCATAGGGAATGGGGAACTGCCGCAGGCCAGAGGCGCGTGCCTGCTGGATGATGCCCACATAGGTGATGTCGTGGGATACCATGGCATCAAACCGGATGCGCAGCTTCTGCGGGTCATCGCTGGTATTGTGGCTCTGCAAAATGCCATAGGCCATGGTCTGCTTGCGCCCCTCCTCCGGGGAAATGGGGGCAGTTTCACTGGGGACGCCATCCACCAGAAAAATTCCCTTGTCACGCAGTGTTATCATGGAAAACCTCCTCAAAAAAGGTAAAATAGCAGCACATTTACTATTGAAATATAGAATATGGCTTAGTATAGCACAGTGACCAAAAAATAGGAATAGCCTTAGTATAAAAGTGATAAAAATTTTTCGAAAATCGTCAGAAGTCACAATAAATTCAGGGGAGCAAACGAGATATCCCGGGAACTGTCAGGGAATTGAAAACAGAGGGAAATACATTTGTCTCTGTGACGTGGATATATTTGGTAAAAAAACCAGATGCCGAAAAGACGGAAGAGGATGGAAAATTTTCTGTGCTGCGTGGCAAATTTTTCCCCGCTGTGCTATACTGGCGAAAACAGCCGCCAAAGGGCGGCCCGGGAGGCGGAAACGATGGATATTTTGATCGTTGTGGATATGCAAAATGACTTTGTCACCGGTGCACTGGGAAGTCCAGAGGCTGTGGAGATTGTGCCCCGGGTGGCGCAGCGAATCCAGGAGGGACTGAAGCGAGGCGAGACGGTCCTCTTTACCCGGGATACCCATGGAGCGGACTACGCCGGGACCCAGGAGGGGAGGAAGCTGCCGGTGGCCCACTGCATCAAGGGAAGTGAGGGCTGGGAGATCATCCCGCAGCTCCGGCCCTATGCGCCCCATCCCATCGACAAGCCCACCTTCGGCAGCCGTGCACTGGGAGCCCTTTTGCTGGCCCGGGATGAGGATCTGCGGCGGCAGGGCATGCCAGGTGTAGAGAAAGTCACCTTCCTGGGTGTCTGCACGGACATCTGTGTTATCTCCAACGCGCTGCTGGTAAAGGCATTTTTGCCGGAAGCGGAGATTGTAGTGGAGGCAGACTGCTGCGCCGGTGTGACCCCGGAGAGTCACAGCACTGCCCTGGAGGCCATGAAGGCCTGCCAAATCACCGTGGAACACGAATAAGCGAAAACAAAAAGAATGCGGGACACCAACACCTGGTGCCCCGCATTTTATATAGTACTTTTGCTTTACACATAAATCTGTTGGGTGACATCGAATACGCCTCGGGTGGTGATGCGCAATGTGGGGATCACCGGCAAGGCCATGAAGCTCAGCGTCATGAAGGGGTCGATGCCGGGATTCACACCCAGAGTGTGGGCGGTGTCCTTGGCGCCCTCCAGCTTTTCGTTCACAGTCACCAGAGGCTCATCACTCATGATGCCAGCGATGGACAGGGGAACCTCCGCCTTGACGGCGCCGCCGTCCCACACCACGATGCCGCCGCCCAGCTCCACGATCCGGTTGACGGCCGCTGCCATGTCCGCCTCATTGGTGCCCACCACGATGATGTTGTGGGAGTCGTGGGAGACGGAGGTGGCCACGGCGCCGGACTTGAGGCCGTAGCCCTGGAGATAGCCGATGCCGATGTGGTGGGTGTTCTTGTGGCGCTCCACCACGGCGATTTTGAGAATGTCCCGCTCCACGTCGATATGGTCGGAGTATCCGGCGTCCACCGTGGTGATCTCGCCGTCCACCATGCCGATGATGCCCCGAGGCCGCCGCTCGCTGAAGTCCTCGGCAGTGAGGGGGGAGACGCGGAAGGTGTCGTGGGCCCGCTGGGACAGATAGGGGTCGATCTCCGGGGCGGGGAAGTCCTCCAGCACGCCGTCGTGATACATCAGCTGGCCACGCTTGTAGACCTTTTCAATGTGGAAGTTCTGGAAATCGTCGATGATGACAAAGTCGCCCAGATAGCCCGGCGCGATGGCGCCCCGGTTGTTGAGCAGGAAGTACCGGGCGGCGTTGTGGCAGGCCACCTTTACGGCGGTGATGGGATCCGCACCCAGGCCGATGGCCTTTTTCACGATGTAGTCGATGTGGCCCTTTTCCAACAGGTCGTTGGGGTGCTTGTCGTCGGTGCAGAACATGCACCGCTCGGAGTACTTGTCGCACAGCAGGGGCATCAGAGCCTCCAGATTCCGGGCGGCGGTGCCCTCCCGGATCATGATGAATTGGCCCCGCTCCAGCTTGGCGATGGCGTCATGGAGGTCGTGACATTCATGGTCGGAGTAGACGCCGGCGGCGATGTAGGCGTTGAGGTCGTTGCCCACCAGGTCCGGAGCGTGTCCGTCGATCTTCTTGTGGTGGGCCTGGGCCGCCACGATCTTTTCCACGGTCTGCTCGTCGCCATTGATGGCGCCCACAAAGTTCATCATCTCCGCCAGACCCTGAACCCGGGGATGGTCGTAGAAAGAGTCGATGGCGCGATAGTCCAGCACTGCACCGGACTCATCCAGAGGCGTGGCCGGCACGCAGGAGGGAAGCATAAACCGGACGTCCACCGGCAGTCCCTCCGTGGCCTGGAGCATGTACTCGATGCCGTCGGTACCCATGACGTTGGCGATCTCATGGGGATCGGTAATGACGGTGGTGGTGCCGTGGGGCAGCACCGCCTTGACGAACTCCCGGGGGGAGACCAGGGAGCTCTCCAGATGGATGTGGGCGTCCAGGAAGCCGGGCAGCACGATCTTTCCGGTCATGTCCACTTCGACTTCTCCGGAGTAGGACCCCATGCCCACAATGAGCCCTTCCGCCACGGCAATGTCGCCGTGGGCCAGCTCATTGGAAAACACGTTGACGTAGGTGGCGTTCTTCAGCACCAGATCCGCCGGTTCCCGCCCGGCTGCGGCACTGATGATGCGCTGCTTTTTCAGAAGCTTTCGGTTGATCTTTCCTGCGTAGCTCTGCGGCATAAGTAGCTCATCTCCTTTTCTTTTCGTCAGATGGAACCAGTGTCCATCATAAATATTACTAATACAAGGCATAAATTGCAATAATGCCGTGCCTTGTTATGGAACAATATACTATGTCTGAGAACGTTTGTCCACAGATTTTTTATAAACAAATCAAAAAAAGTTGCAAATCCCATGGTAAAAAGGGAGGAGAGATGGTATCCTGACTCCAACAGCAAAATTTAGAAGGCGTCACGCCCAAGAGACAGAAAGGAAGGAACGCTATGAGCCTGAACACCAAAGCCTATGAAAAGATGAACTACGGACTGTACCTGGTCTCCGCTGCGGCGGAGGGAAAGCGCCAGGGCTGCATCGTCAGCTCCTTTGCCCAGGTGACCTCCTCCCGCCCTGCCCGTTTCACCGTGACCATCAACAAGGACAACGAGACCTGCAAGGCGGTGTCTGCCGCCGGCAGCTTCGCCGTCACCATGCTGGCCTCCGACTGCCCCAAGGAACTGGTGAACCAGTTTGGCTACAAGTCCGGCCGTGTGGCGGACAAGTTTGAGGGCCACGAGGTCTTTACCGACGAGGCCGGTAACCCCTATCTTAAGGAGCACATGGTGGCCCGGGTGTCCTGCCAGGTGGTGGACCGCCTGGAGATCGGCAGCTACATCCTCTTTGTGGGCCAGGCCACGGAGGCCGAGGTGCTGGCCGACGGGTCCATGCTGACGCTGGAGGAGTTCACCACCGGCGGCAAGCAGGCCACGCCTCCCACTGCCACGGTCTACCGCTCTGTGGAGATCAACGGCTACCGCTGCACCATCTGCGGCTATGTCCACGAGGCGGAGAGCCTGCCCGCGGACTTTATCTGCCCCATCTGCCGCGCCACAGCGGACAAGTTCGAGAAGATCGAGAAGTAAGCCGCCGCCTGATCCTGATCTAAATGAAAACGAAGAGCCGCCCCGGACACCTGCGTCCGGGGCGGCTGTTTTATCACCTGTTGTCAGTTCTGCTTCAGAAAATCCAGAACGTCTCCATAGGCGGGCACGGAGTCGGCGGCACCGGGTCGGGTGACAGCCAGGGCGCTGGCGGCGGAAGCCAGGCGCAGACACGCCTCCGGGGCGGCGCCGTCCAGCATTCCCCGGAGAAAGTAGCCGGTGAAGGTGTCCCCGGCAGCGGTGGTGTCCACCGCCTGCACCGGGAAGATGCCGGCCCGGGCTTGGGTATTTCCCAGGGCCGCGATGGACCCTTCGGTGCCCAGGGTCAGCACCAGCATGGTCCGGGGATAGCGCCGGGTCAGGCAGGAGACGATGGCCTCCGGCGCCTCCTGTCCGGCGAGGACAGCGCCCTCCACCTCGTTGACCAGCAGCCAGGTCAGGCGCTCCAGGGGCATGGACAAAAGGGCGCTGTTGGCCGGCGCCGCGTTGAGCGCCACCCGCATCCCACGCCGGGCGGCCTGCTCCAGGATGTAGCCCACGCAGCTGGTCTCATTTTGCAAAAGCACCACATCCTCCGAAGAGAAGTGGTCCAGCACCCGGTCCACAAAGGCCTCATCCAGCTGGCTGTTGCTGCCTGCATGGAGGAGGATGCTGTTTTGCCCGGAGGGGTCCACCTGGATGATGGCGTGGCCGTTGCTGCCGCTTACCTGCTCCACAAACTGCGTATGTACGCCGGAGTCTTCCAGCTTCTCCCGCAGGAACAAACCCTCTTTGCCGATGCAGCCTGCGTGCCAGGTCTCCACGCCGGCCCTGGCCAGGGCAATGGACTGGTTCAGGCCCTTTCCGCCGCAGTTGACCTGAAGCTTCTCTGAGCTGAGCGTCTCCCCGGGCTGGACAAAGTGGTCCACCTGATAGACATAGTCGATGTTCAGCGAGCCGAAATTCAATACGCGCATGGCGGTTCTCCTTTCCAAATGGTCAGCGGGTGAAGGCGGCCAGCAGCTTTTCCACTGCCCGGCGGCCGTCCACTTGCGTGCAAACGGTGAGGAGGGGCGCGTCCATGGGATATTCCCGCAGGTCGGTCACCACCATGCCTCGACAGAAGGTGCCGCCGCACTCCACCCGGGCAGGCATCTTCCGGGTCTGGACCAGGCTGGGGTCCAGCGCCACCAGCACCGCCAGCGGGTCATGGACCGGGCAGTGGTCCAGGCAGTTGTTCTGCATCCGGTTGAAGGTGAAGTAGAAGTCCATGGCCTGGCGGATGTAGGCCGCCGTGGCTCTGGTCTCCGGCAGGGCGTATTTCTCCAGCAGCGCCGTGTGCTCCGCCGTCAGGCGCACCTGCTCCGTCACATCCAGCCCTACCATGGTCAGATCGAAGCCGGCACAGAATACCCGGTCCGCCGCCTCCGGGTCCCCGGCGATGTTGGCCTCCGCCACAGGGGAGACGTTGCCGGGAGCGTGATAGGTGCCGCCCATAAAGACCACGTTCCGCACCAGACGGGGCAGCTGGGGCTCCCGTTCCAGGGCCAGGGCCAAATTGGTCATCCGCCCCAGCATCACCAATGTCAGCTCCCCCGGATAGGTGTGGGCCATGCGGAGAATGAAGTCGCAGGCGGACTCCTCCACAGGCTTTTGAGGAGTGGGCGGCAGCTGGACGTTTCCGATGCCGTTTTCCCCGTGGATTTGGACTGCGGGACCGGACCAGCCGCCCAGGAGAGGCTGGGCGGCCCCTACGGCCACCGGCACCGGCTCGGACACGCCGGAGAGGGCGATGAGCCGCAGGGTATTCTCCGCGGCCTGCTGGGCAGTGGTGTTGCCGCAGACGGTGGTGATGCCCACCACCCGCACATTTTTTTGCCGGAGGGCGTATAGGATGGCGATGGAGTCGTCAATGCCGGTGTCGGCATCGATGAGGAGATAGGGAGTGTTCATGGAAACGGCCTCTTTTCTTAAAATGGTAAAAATGGGAAGCTGCGCCTCCCGAGCGAGAAAGGGACGACAAAAACGGACTTGACGGACCGGGAAAAGACAGGTATGCTAATAGAACACCTGTTTGCTTTTTTCTGGAAAGGAGAATAGCGTGATCCCTATTGTATGTGTGGATGACCGGTACGGCATCGCCTTCAATCATCGGCGTCAGAGCCGGGACCGGATTTTGTGCGCGGATGTGCTGAAGCTGTGCGGCGCGGGAGGACTTTGGCTGCCGCCCTACTCCCGGGAGCTGTTTTCCGCTGCGGCGCCGGAACAGCTCCGGGTGGACGAGGCGTTTTTGGATCGGGCAGGGGCAGGGGAGTACTGCTTTGCGGAGTGCTCGCCGCTGCTGCCCTATGCGCCGCGTATAGAGGGGATGGTGCTCTACCGCTGGAACCGCCGCTATCCGGCGGACCGGTATCTGGACCTGCGGCCGGAGGAGACGGCCTGGAAGCTGCTGGAGCAAATAGACTTTGCCGGCTCTTCCCATGAGAAGATTACCAGGGAGGTATATGGACGATGAAACTGCTGCAACGAACGCTGCCGGCTTTGGCACTGGTGTGCTGCCTGCTTTTGAGCGGCTGCACCTTCCCCCAGGGAAGTGGGACCAAGCTCTCTTTGGAGGATGTGCCTGCCTATTCCGGGGAGCCCTACGTAGAGATCAACGGCAACGAACCGGACTTTTCCTCGTCGGATCTGACGGAGGAGGCCTTTGAGACATATAGTGCTCTGGATTCTCTGGGCCGGTGCGGCACTGCCTACGCCAATGTGGGGGTGGAGCTGATGCCCACGGAGGACCGGGGGGACATCGGCCAGGTGAAGCCCTCAGGCTGGCACACGGTGAAATACGACTGTGTGGACGGGAAGTATCTCTACAATCGCTGCCATCTGATTGGATACCAGCTGACAGGGGAGAACGCCAATGAGGAAAATCTCATCACCGGGACACGGTATTTGAACGTGGAGGGGATGCTGCCCTTTGAGAATATGGTGGCGGACTACGTCCAGGAGACGGAGAACCATGTGCTCTATCGGGTGACCCCCGTCTATGAGGGCTCGGACCTGGTGGCCCGGGGCGTGCAGATGGAGGCGTTGTCCGTAGAGGACCAGGGGGCAGGCATCTGCTTTAATGTGTACGTCTACAATGTGCAGCCCGGCGTGACCATCGACTACGCCACCGGCGAGAGCTGGCTGGAGGATGAGGCACCTGAGACCTCCGGGAGCACCTCGGAGACGGCGCAACCTCAGGAGCCGGAGAGCACCCAGGAACCCCAGGACACCCAGACGGAGACCGGGGAAGAGGAGCGCTATGTGCTCAATACCAGCAGCCACAAGTTCCATCTGCCCACCTGTCCCAGTGTGGAGAGCATCAAGGAGGACAACCGTCAGGACTATACCGGCACCCGGGAAGAGCTGATCGCCCAGGGCTATTCCCCCTGCGGGCAGTGTAAGCCCTGACCTGCTTTGCTCGTGCCAGGAGGAGCTTTGCCGGCCCTGGGGAAGGGGCCGGCAAAGCATCCGGCTCGAATCATCCTCATTGTATCACAGGGGGCAAAAAAATGCATCCTGTGAGAAAAAAGGAGAAAAGAGGCCAAAGCGGTTGACTTTCCATGGATTCCCTGTATAATGAAAGGACTGCACAAGCATGATAGAGGCGCGGCCGCCAAGAGTAGCTCCCATCAATCCCGCAGGTACGGAGGGGAGGGAAAGGGACGGCCGCCGAGGTTCGGCGCCGCTGCCTGGCGCCGCCGGGCCGGGCCGTCGGAGAAGATCCGCCGGACTGCCGGGGAAGCCCTCCCCGGAGCGCTGTCATGGCGGCCGCACCGGCTCCCGCCGGTGGGCGAAAGGTCATGACGAGAGTCATGGCCTATTTTTTTGCACATAAGGTAAGGAGAGAGACATGATGAGAGAGAAACTGCGCCGCCTACTGCCGCTGCTGGCAGTGCTTTTCCTGTTGGCGTCGGTTATGGTCACTCCGGCTCTGGCTGCCGATGACCCCACGGAGGAGCCAGGCACCAAGATGGTGGAGTGCTCCGACTGCGGCGGCACCGGCATCTGTATGAATTGTTATGGACAAGATTCGGATTGTGAGGTCTGCGGGGGAAGCGGTGTGTGTGCTGCCTGCGAGGGAACGGGCTATGTGGAGTCCCCCAGCCACTTCTATAACACCTTCTGGGCCCTACTTCCGCCCATCATCGCCATTGTCCTGGCTCTGCTGACCAAGGAGGTCTATTCCTCGCTGTTTATCGGCATCGTGGCCGGCGGACTGCTGTACTCCAACTTCGGATTCGAGGGAACGGTTCTCCATGTGTTCAGTGACGGCATCGTCTCGGTGCTGTCGGACAGCTACAATGTGGGCATTTTGATCTTCCTGGTGATTCTGGGCACCATGGTGTGCCTGATGAACAAGGCCGGCGGCTCCGCAGCCTTCGGCCGCTGGGCCCAGAAGAACATCAAGACCCGGGCCGGCGCCCAGCTGGCCTCCATTCTGTTGGGCTGCCTCATCTTCATCGATGACTATTTCAACTGTCTGACAGTGGGCAGCGTCATGCGGCCCATCACCGACAAGCACAACGTCTCCCGTGCCAAGCTGGCCTACATCATCGATGCCACCGCCGCTCCGGTGTGCATCATCGCACCCATCTCCTCCTGGGCCGCTGCGGTCTCCGGTTTTGCCGAGGACGGTCAGGGCCTGAACCTGTTCATCCGGGCCATCCCCTACAATTTCTACGCCCTGCTGACCATCGTAATGATGATCGGCCTGGTGCTGCTGAAGGTGGATTTCGGCCCCATGGCCAAGTTCGAGCGCAACGCAATAGAGAAGGGCGACCTCTTCTCCGGTTCCAATCCCTATGCCATGCTGGATGAGGATATGGCGGAGGACAAGGGCCGCGTCATGGACCTGGTGGTTCCCATCGTGGTGCTGGTGGTGTTTTGCGTCATCGGTATGATCTATTCCGGCGGCTTCTTCTCCGGCACCGGTTTTGTGGAAGCCTTCTCTAACTCTGACGCCTCTGTGGGCCTGATGCTGGGTTCCGCCTTTGCCCTGGTGGTGGCCTTTGTTTACTACCTCCTGCGCCGGGCCATGACTTTCAAGGAGATGATGAACTGCATCCCCGAGGGCTTTAAGGCCATGGTGCCCGCCATCTTGATTCTCACCTTTGCCTGGAGCCTGAAGGCCATGACCGATTCTCTGGGCGCCAAGTACTTCGTCCGTGACTTTGTGCGCAGCTCCGCCGCCGGGATGCAGATGGTCCTGCCGGCCATTGTGTTCCTCATCGGCTGCGGTCTGGCCTTTGCCACCGGCACCTCCTGGGGTACCTTCGGCATCCTGATTCCCATCGTTCAGAATGTGTTCTCCATGGATGATCCCATGGCCATTATCTGCATCTCCGCCTGCATGGCCGGCGCGGTCTGCGGCGACCACTGCTCTCCCATCTCTGATACCACTATCATGGCCTCTGCCGGCGCCCAGTGCGACCACGTGAACCACGTGTCCACACAGCTGCCCTACGCCATCACCTGTGCGGCCATCTCCTGTCTGTGCTATCTGCTGGCAGGCCTGCTGACCCACTTCGGCGCGCCGGGCATCATCGCCCTGCCGGTGGGCATTGTCCTGATGCTGGGCACTTTGATGGTGCTTCATACGCGAAACAAAAAACAAAACGCCTGAGCGCTCAAAAGCCCCGAACCAGAAGGTTCGGGGCTTTTCTCCGGAAATTTCACAGGGGAGAGGGAGACGAGCAGGAAAGCGCGCCTGGCGGAACAGATTGCACTACGGAAAATTTTACCCCTTCGATCAGAAATAGGGCTGGAAATTACAGCAATAACATAGTATAATACCTACTTAATGGATTTTACTGGAGAAAGCGGAGGAAAACCCCTATGGCAAATGAAGAGATGCGGATGTTTGGATATGTGTGTCCCAAGTGCGGCAAGGCGGTGTTGGCTGCCCGGTCCGTTTTTGCCCTGGAGGCTTCCAACGCAGAGGTGGAGTGCGACTGCGGGGAGTCCGCCCTGCGGGTGGAGAACCTGGACGGGCAGAAATTCCGCCTGACGGTGCCCTGCGGCATCTGCGGCGGGACCCATACGGCAGAGTGTGAGCCGGAGCGCCTGCTCCACGGTCCGGGATTGGGCTTCGGCTGCCCGGAGACCAAGCAGATCTGCTGCTATGCCGGCAGCCGGGAGCGGGTGGAGCCCGCGGTCCGGGAGCTGGAGATCCTCTGCCAGAAATACCGGCAGGAAGAGGAGCCGGAGGCCTTTTTGGACAGTGTCATCATGTACGAGGTTCTCTCCGAGCTCAAGGAGATTGCATCCCGCCCTGACGGCATCACCTGCGGCTGTGGGAGCAGCCGCTACGGCATCGAGGTGCGCCATGCGGCGGTGGACCTGGTGTGCCGGGACTGCGGCGCCAAGCTGCGCATACCTGCCGCTACAGACGAGGATCTGGATCAGCTGTGCTGCCACTACAAGCTGGTCATTCCCGGCAAAAAACAGTAATCGGACAGGGAACACCAAGCGGGAGGGTATATGCCCTCCCGTTTCTCCAGAATGCCGAATTAAAAGGACCATGGGAAAGGAATGATGTTATGATTCAAATATTGGCTAAATGCCTCATCAAAAACTGGGAAGACGTGGCGTCTCCCGCGGTGCGCAAAGCCTACGGTATCCTCTGCGGCGCCGTGGGAATTGGGTTGAATCTTCTGCTCTTTGCCGGGAAATTTTTTGCCGGCACCCTCTCCGGCTCCATCGCCATCACCGCAGATGCCTTCAACAACCTCTCCGATGCGGGCTCCTCTGTGGTGACACTTCTGGGCTTTCAGCTGGCGGGCCAAAAACCGGACCGGGATCACCCCTTCGGGCACGGCCGTATTGAGTATCTGTCAGGACTGGCCGTAGCCATGCTGATCCTGCTGATGGGCTTTGAACTGGCCAAGAGCTCAGTGGAGAAGATCCTGCACCCGGCTCCGGTGGATTTCAGCCCCTTGGCGCTGACCATCCTGGCGGTCTCCGTGTGCGTGAAGCTGTACATGTTCCTCTACAATCGGGGTGTGGGGCGAAAGATCAACTCCTCCGCCATGGCGGCCACTGCCATGGACAGCCTCAACGACAGCATTGCCACCTCGGCAGTGCTGGTGGCCTCTCTGGTGGGGCATTTCACCGATCTGAACATCGATGGCTGGGTGGGTGTTCTGGTGGCGCTGTTCATCCTTAAATCCGGTCTGGACGCGGCCAAGGACACCATCAGCCCCCTTCTGGGCCAGCCGCCTGCACCGGAGTTTGTCCAGGAGATCCATGACCTGGTGACGGCCCATCCCGGCGTGTGCGGAATCCATGACCTGGTGGTCCATGACTACGGCCCCGGCCGGTGCATGATCTCCCTCCATGCGGAGGTGCCGGCCAGCGAGAACATCCTGGACCTCCATGATGAGATCGACAACATCGAAACGGAGCTGTCCAAAAAACTCAACTGCGATGCGGTGATCCATATGGACCCGGTGGTGACCGATGACGGCATCACCCAGGAGACCCGCCAAAAGGTGGAGATGCTGGTCCATGCCATTGACGACCAGATCACCATTCACGACTTCCGCATGGTCTCCGGCCCCACCCACACCAACCTGATCTTTGACGCCGCCGTGCCCTTCAATTTCCGTTTGACGGACAAAGAGGTGGCTGCCAAGATCCGGGAGGCGGTCCGGGCTCTCAACGGCAACTACTTTGCCGTGGTGAAAGTGGAGAAGTCCTACGTATAAAAAGAGGAGCGAATCTTGGATTCGCTCCTCTTTTTTCAAAAGGCTTTCATTGATAGCGGCTCTCCCAATAAAACAGAAGAAAGAGACAATGTGTGACGGGGATTATTCTTGGGAATCAAGATCAATAAAGTAAATTTACTTTACATATAAAGCGAGGGAAAAAGAGAGCGCCTTGTTCGCAAGGGAGAGGGGAAAAGCTCTTTTCCTGCCGTGCAAACTGTGCTATGATGGAAAAAGACGGTGGAGCGCTGTTCCTGAAGGAAGAGCAGGGAGGGGGGATGTCACTCCCACTTGCTCCAGACCTCCGGGCAGTAGCCCACGGTGGCCTCTTTGCCGTTTCGGACGATGGGGGTATTGAACAGCTCTGGGTGCTCCAGCAGCTTTTCCTCTGCCGCCTGAGGGGTGATATAGGCCATGTATAGGTCCTCATAGGCCCGGCATTTGGTGTTCACCAGGGCGTCATAGCCTACCTTCTGCTTGACGCTGAGATATTCTCTGGGGGAGAGTCCCTTGCTGGGCAGATCGATGTATTGATACTTGATGCGCCGCTCCTTGAACCAGCGCTCGGCCTTCTTGCTGTCGAAGGACTTGGAGGAACCGAAAATCTGGATATTCATGGTGACTGCTCCTTTGTGAGTTTTAGGCCCCTTGGGGCGTGGAAATGTGATGGGAGGTTATTGCAATGAAGGAAGAGATCCGCAAACTGAAGGAAATGGTGGATGGGTCCGACAACATCGTCTTTTTCGGTGGCGCCGGTGTCAGCACGGAGTCCGGAATCCCGGATTTCCGCAGCGTAGACGGGCTGTATCATCAGCAGTACGACTACCCACCGGAGACCATCCTCAGCCACACCTTTTACGAGGAGAACCCGGAGGAATTCTTCCGTTTTTACCGCAGCAAGCTCCTGTGTCCCGATGCCCAGCCCAACGCGGCCCACTACAAGCTGGCAGAGCTGGAGGCCCAGGGAAAACTGAAGGCTGTCATCACCCAGAATATCGACGGCCTGCATCAGAAGGCAGGCAGCCGGGAGGTGCTGGAGCTCCACGGCAGTACCCTGCGCAACTACTGCGAGAAGTGCGGAAAGTTCTACTCTCTGGAGGACATCCTCAAAACCAGCGGAGTGCCCCACTGCCCCTGCGGCGGACGCATCAAGCCGGATGTGGTGCTGTATGAGGAGAGTCTGGACCAGGAGGTGCTGACCCGCTCGGTGCAGTATATCGCCAATGCGGATATGCTCATCATCGGGGGAACGTCTCTGGCCGTCTATCCGGCGGCGGGACTGGTGCACTATTACCGGGGACACAAGCTGGTGGTCATCAACAAGTCCTCTGTGGGGCAGGATCTGGGCGCCGATCTGGTGCTCCATGAGCCCATCGGTGAGGTGCTTTCCCAGGTTTGAACATTCAAAAAGTGGAAGGGACGGGGTCAAAATGGGCCCTGTCCTTTTCTTTTCTGATGTTCCCATTGTACCATTTGGCGGTGCTGGGTGCAACGATGTGTTTCTTAAAAAGAAAAAAATGCAAGACAAAACGCTTGTTAATTCAAAAACAATAAATAAAAAGGGAAGATATTTGCTTAAAAGGATTGAAAATGAAAGAGTGACATGATATGATTGCAAAAGAACAAGAAAGAAAGGAAGCCTGATGGACATGAGTCAAGCGCAGACTGAGCACAATACCTATTGTGAGATCACCCCTGAGATCAAAGCGCTGGAATCCCAATGGGAGCAACACAGCTATATTGACCCCGCCCTGTATCGAGAATATGGTGTCAAGCGCGGCCTGCGTGATGAAAATGGCCAGGGCGTTCTGACCGGACTGACCCGAGTGGCGGAGATCTGCTCCTATTCTGTGGGAGAGGACGGCGGTATCGTTTCTCAGGATGGTATGCTGTATTACCGGGGCATCGACGTGCGGGAGCTGGTCAAGGGCTCTGCCGTGCATCGGCGCTATGGGTTTGAGGAGGCGGCTTACCTGCTTTTGTTCGGTGAGCTGCCCACCAGGGAACAGCTGGAGGACTTTGCCCATGCGTTGGCTGGCTGGCGGACGCTGCCCAAGAACTTCTTTAAGGATGTGGTGCTGAAGGCGCCTCCCAAGGACCTGATGAACACGCTGCAGCGGGAAGTTCTGACCTTGTACTGCTATGACGATAAGCCCAACGACATTAGCCTGACCAACGTACTGCGTCAGTGCCTGCAGCTGATCTCCAATATGCCGGTGCTGGCCATCTATGCCTACCAGGCCTACAAGTATACCCAGGGCAGCAGCCTGTTCATCCATCAGCCTGACCCCAGAAAGTCCACCGCGGAGAATTTCCTGATGATGCTCCGGGAGGACCGCAGCTATACGGCGCTGGAGGCCCGGGTATTGGATGTGGCGCTGATCCTTCACGCCGATAACGGCGGCGGCAACAACTCCACCTTCACCAACCACGTGGTTACCTCCAGCGGTACGGATACCTACTCCGCTATCTCCGCGGCCATGGCCTCTCTGAAGGGCCCCCGTCACGGCGGCGCCAACAGCAAGGTCATGGAGATGATGGATGACATCAAGGAGCATCTGCGGGACTGGACCGACGAGGACGAGCTGCGGGCATACCTGCAGAAGATGCTGGACGGCAAGGCCTTTGACGGCCGCAAGCTGATCTACGGTCTGGGCCACGCGGTGTATACCAAGTCCGATCCCCGGTGTGAGGTGTTCCGCGGCTATGTGCAGGAGCTGTCCCGGGCCAAGGGCCGCAGTGACGAGATGGCGCTGTACAGCCGGGTGGAGCGCATCGGCAAGGAGCTGCTGGCGGCTAAGGGCAAGCGGAAGGCCATTTCCACCAACATCGATTTTTACAGCGGCTTCGTCTATGAGATGCTGGGTCTGCCCAAGGAGCTGTATACGCCCCTGTTTGCCGTGGCCCGTATCGCCGGTTGGAGCGCCCACCGGATGGAGGAGCTGGCTGAGGGCGGTAAACTGATCCGTCCTCGCTATGAATGCGTGGAGGGGTATCATCCCTATATTCCTTTGGAGAACCGATAAGGCATATTTCTCCCCCTCCGGGAGGAAAAACCGGAGGGGGAGGGAACTTTTTAGGGCAAATAAAAAAATTTGAAAAAATCTGTAATTTTAGGTTGACAAATGGCAATAGTTTCGCTATAATAATCAAGCAGTCTTTCCTCAAGGACACATGCGAGTGTGCTGGAACTGGTAGACAGGCACGTTTGAGGGGCGTGTGACAACCGTCGTACGGGTTCAAGTCCCGTCACTCGCACCACCTGTTTTTTCAGGAGATTGCAGTCGGTACGCGCGAGTGGTGGAATTGGCAGACTCGCTAGATTCAGGTTCTAGTGTGCATTACGCACGTGCGGGTTCAAGTCCCGCCTCGCGCACCACAACCCAGCGAAGGCTGGTCCTTCGCTGGGTCCCCCTTGGGGAAACAGAAAAGTACATACCGATACGCGCGAGTGGTGGAATTGGCAGACTCGCTAGATTCAGGTTCTAGTGTGCATT
>CABSMJ010000002.1 GCA_902478785.1 uncultured Oscillospiraceae bacterium | reverse complement strand
GAAAAGCCACCACTATATCATCAGCTTTGACCCACGGGACGGGCCGGACAACGGCTTGACCGTAGACCGGGCGCAGGCATTGGGCGAGAAGTTTTGCGCCGAGCATTTCCCCGGCCACCAAGCCCTTGTATGCACTCACCCGGACGGCCATAACCACAGCGGCAATATCCATGTGCATATCGTTATTAACAGCCTGCGGATACTCTCTTGACCGGAACGACGGTATTGAGCATGAGGCTCTTTTCGTTGCCCTTTCTCCGCATGAGCTGTACGAGCGCAAAGTGACTATGCAGGAACTCCATGCCGCCATTTCCCGGTTGCCGGATAAACAGGCAAAACGGATTTACGCCCACTTTATTCTTGGCATGACGAAACAGGATACGCCAACAAGAAAATCGAAGAACTGGACACCCGCCGTCAGACCATTTCAAAAGCCATAGCCGATTTGAGCGTCGAAACCATATCGCCCCAGCAGATAAAGAAACTTTCCTATTATCTCGACAACTGGGAGAGCATAGATTTTGACGACAAAAGAAAAGCCGCCGATGGCTTGATTTCTACAATCAAGGCCACCAGCGACCGTGTTCAGATAGAGTGGAAAATCTGACATTTCCGCCCTATCGCCCCTCATTTCTATTTTATCTCGTTTGTACCCCTTGTACACCGACGCTTAGTTTTGTTGAAATATAGGTTGAGAGGATTGTTCCGCCTACGGGAAAAGGGAGGGGGAAGCTCCTCTGTGTAAAGGTAACTGGGGGCATTGCGTCTTGCGGATCTCCTGCCCCCACGAGAAGCAAAATGGCGCATAAGCGGACCATATGGAAAATAGAAAAAGAAGGGCAAGAGAAAGACCCCGCCGGCGTATTGCGCCGACGGGGCCGTATCTATGCGAGCAAAACTGTAAGCCGGGTTCTGTATTTGACAGTCATCTATCTCGACGCACCGTTGCCGGTACGCTCAAGCCACCCCGGGAGCGGCCGGGCAAGCCTTGAGGTGCCTCCTCCGCAGATCAGCCAATTTCAGCGGAAGTTTCCGCCGATATTCGGTCTGCCTTGAAAGCGCCTCCGCTCCCATACCGGTGTTGCTCCGGATAGAGTTTACAGCGATGGACACTTTCGAGCCATCGGGTGAGCTCTTACCTCGCCTTTCCACCCTTACCGACAAAACGCACAGTACAACCAGCCTAGCCACTGTTTGTTCCGACATCCTGTCGGCGGTATTTCTCTGTTGCACTTTTCCTGAAGTCGCCTTCGGCGGGCGTTACCCGTTATCCTTGCCCTGTGGAGCCCGGACTTTCCTCATAAACGGCCTTTCGGCCTGTTCACGCGACTGTCTGTCTTACTCGCGGGTCTTATTTTACCTGAAGGCGGGCAAAATGTCAACCATGGGCAAAATTTGGCGTAGGTTCTTTGAAAAATTTCCCCTTTGCGTTGCCTTGCCGGTGGTTTTGCCGTATAATGAACTTTATCTCCAAAAGTTCCCTTTGGGAGAAAAATGGACTGGAAAAGGAGGTCGTCCCGCCACGGCTTGCAGCCAAGCACTTCTGCTAAGCGGGGGATAGGGGAGACCTTTTATTTTTGCAAAAACGCCCTTACGTGGGCGTATGGAGGGTAACTATGACTTTGCAGGCTTATCTGGATTCCCTAAAGGAAAAAACTGTGGCTGTAATCGGCATCGGTGTCAGCAACACGCCTCTGATCCGGCTGCTGGCGGAGAGCGGCGTGTCCGTCACCGCCTGTGACCGCAAGGAGCGCTCCCAGCTGGGCGAGCTGCCGGAGCAGTTGGAGTCCATGGGTGTGAAGCTACATCTGGGGGAGGAGTATCTGAAGGGCCTTCAGGCGGACGTCATCTTCCGCACCCCTGGTCTGCGGCCGGATGTGCCGGAACTGGCGGAGGCCGCTGCCCGGGGCAGTGTCATCACCTCTGAGATGGAGGTGTTTTTCCAGGTCTGTCCCTGTACGCTGGTGGGCGTCACCGGAAGCGACGGAAAGACCACCACAACAACCATCATCGCAGGATTGCTCCAGCAGGCTGGCCATACAGTCCATGTGGGCGGCAACATCGGCCATCCGCTTTTGGCGGAAGCCGGCAGCATGAGCCCCCAGGACTTCGCCGTGCTGGAGCTGAGCTCCTTCCAGCTGATGACTATGGACCGGAGCCCCCACATCGCTGTGGTCACCAATCTGGCGCCCAACCACCTGGATATGCACAAGGATATGGCAGAGTATGTGGCGGCCAAGGAGAACATCTTCTTGCACCAAAAGGCGGGAGACATTGCCGTATTCAACGCGGATAACGCCATTACTGCGGAGCAGTCCCAGCGTGCACCTGGGCAGGTCCGCCGGTTCTCCCGGCAGGGAGAAGTGGAGGAGGGGGTCTTCCTCCGGGGAGACACCATTGTGGCCCGGTATGGCGGCAAGGAACGTCAGGTGCTGTGCACCAAAGACATCCGCATTCCCGGTGTTCACAACGTGGAGAATTATATGGCCGCTATCGCCGCCGTGGAGGGCCTGGTGCCCGATGAAGTGATCCGGAACTATGCCAAGACCTTCAATGGAGTGGAGCACCGCATCGAGCTGGTGCGGACCCTGAAGGGCGTGCGGTACTACAACGACTCCATTGCCTCCAGTCCCTCCCGAACCATCGCCGGCCTCAACTCCTTTGACCAAAAGGTCATCCTCATCGCCGGCGGCAAGGACAAGGGAATCAGCTATGCGCCGCTGGGTCCCGTGCTGAATCAGCACGTCAAGCTGCTGATCCTCTGCGGCGCCACTGCAGGTGTCATCCGGCAGGCCGCCTTGGAGGCGGAGAACTACGATGGGCTGGAGATCGTGGAGGTACCGGACTATCAGGCGGCAGTCTCCCTGGCCCATGACCGGGCTGTGGCAGGGGATGTGGTCATTCTTTCTCCGGCCAGTACGTCCTTTGACCGGTTCCGCAATTTTATGGAACGGGGCCAGGTCTTCAAATCCATCGTCATGGAACTGCCGGAGTGATCTGCCTGGGATAGGGAAAAGCCCCCTTTGCATAGGCTGTGGCGGGGGCGAGGCAAGTTGCGCAGTTTCTTTTTCTATGAACATCGGTTCAGCCGCAGACAGAAGGCCGCCTTGGCCATCACCTCGGTTCTGGCGGGCCTGACGGCGCTGATCTGGGTGGCAGCAACCCAGATGAAGCCCATTCTCACCAGCCTGGCCACATCCCGGGTCTCTAACGCCGTGACGCAGGTGGTGACCAACGCAGTCAATGAGAGCATCGACAGTGGGGAGATCGACTATGACAGTCTGGTCTCCTTTGAGAAGGACAACGAGGGACGGGTCACCGCGGTGCGGAGCAATATGGGAGAGTTCAACCGTCTCCAATCCAGCATCCTGCATCAGGTGCTGCAGGAGATTGCTCAGATGGACACCCGGGAACTGTCCATTCCCCTGGGCAGCCTCACCGGTTCGGCCCTTTTGGCCGGCCGGGGGCCCCGGATCTCCGTCCGAATGCAGTCGGTAGGCTCTTCCACCGCCTATCTCAGCAATGAATTCTCCTCGGCCGGCATCAATCAGACTCGGCACCAGATCATTTTGAACGTAGATGTCTATGTCAGCATCCTCCTGCCCGGCTTCTCCACAGCCACCAAGGTCAGCAATGCCTTCACTGTGGCGGAGACTGTCCTGGTGGGAACGGTGCCGGATTCCTATACCTACTTCCAATCAGACACTCCCATTGAGGACGACGCCAGAGATTATGTGCTCAACGGAAACTAAGCGCTCAAACAAAGGAGAACAACTTATGGATTATCGGGAAGAGATGAAGCAGCTCCGGGATTATCTCAATGAGCAGGGCTACAAGTACTATGTGCTGGACGCCCCTGTGATTCCGGACTATGAGTATGATCGGCTGCTGCGGCGGCTGGAGGATCTGGAGAAGGAACACCCAGAGGAGATCGTACCGGATTCTCCCACCCAGCGAGTGGGCGGTCAGACCCTGGAGGGCTTTCAGCAGGTGCGCCATGACGTGCCTCTGGAGAGCCTGCAGGACGTCTTTTCCCCTGAGGAGGTATCCGAGTTCACCCAACGCATGGAACAGGCGCTGGGGACCGTAGAATACTCGGTAGAACCCAAAGTGGATGGCCTCTCGGTGGCGCTGGAGTACCGCAACGGCGAGTTTTACCAGGGTGCCACCCGGGGCGACGGCCGGGTGGGGGAGGATGTGACGGAGAACCTCCGGACCATCCGCTCTATCCCCATGACGCTGCCGGAGAAGTTGCCCCGCCTGATCGTCCGGGGAGAGGTGTATATGGCCCGCTCCGTCTTTGAGGAGATCAATGCCCAGCGGGAGCTGCGGGGTGAGGCGCTGATGGCCAATCCCCGGAACGCCGCTGCCGGGTCCCTGCGGCAGCTGGACCCCAAGATCGCCGCCCAGAGACGGCTGGACATCCAGGTGTTCAATCTGCAGCTGGCGGAAGGCAGGACCTTCACGACCCACTCAGAGACGCTGGAGTATCTGGAGAGCCAGCACTTCCGGGTCATCCCCCACAAGACCTTGCACACGGCAGCGCAGTGCCAGGCGGAGATCGACCGCATCAACGACGAACGGATGGAATATCCCTTTGACATCGACGGAGCAGTTGTAAAGGTAAATAACTTGACTGACCGTGCAAAGCTTGGCTCCACAGCCAAAAACCCTAAGTGGGCCATCGCCTATAAGTACCCCCCGGAGCAAAAGCCCTCCAAGGTCCTGGACATCGTGGTCCAGGTGGGCCGCACCGGTGTGCTGACTCCCAAGGCGGTGCTGGAGCCAGTGCGGCTGGCTGGCACCACCGTCACCAATGCCACGCTGCACAACCAGGACTATATCACGGAAAAGGATATCCGGGTGGGAGACACGGTGATCGTTCAGAAGGCTGGAGAAATCATCCCGGAGATCGTGGAGGTGGACCTTTCCAAGCGACCGGAGGGGACAGTGCCCTATGTGCTGCCCCAGACCTGCCCGGTCTGCGGGGCCCCGGTGAGTCGGGACGAGGACGGGGCTGCGGTGCGCTGTACCGGTGCCGAGTGTCCGGCCCAGTTGCTGCGCAACCTGGTCCATTTTGCCAGCCGGGACGCTATGGATATCGACGGACTGGGTCCGGCTGTGCTGCAGCAGATGGTGGACAATGGACTGGTCCACACGGCGGCGGACCTCTATGATCTGACAATACCTCAGATCGCGGCTCTGGACCGCATGGGACAGAAGTCGGCGGAGAATGCGGTGGCCGCCATTGAGCACTCCAAGCAAAACGATTTGAGCCGCCTGCTGTACGCCTTCGGCATTCGGCAGATCGGCGTCAAGGCGGCCCGGGTTCTGGCAAACCGGTTCCACAGCTTTGACGCTCTGGCCGCCGCCACAGAGGAGGAGCTGACCGAGATCGATGACATCGGCGCCATTACGGCCCGTTTCCTGCGCCAGTGGCTGGACAGCCCCCAGTCTCAGGACTTGGTGCGCCGTCTGCGGGAGGCCGGCGTCAATTTGGAGAGCGTTGCCACCCAGGTGGACGACCGCTTTGCCGGCATGACCTTTGTGCTGACCGGTTCTCTGGAGCATTTTACCCGGGATGAAGCCGCCGCTATGATCGAGGAGCGGGGCGGCAAGGCCTCCGGCTCCGTCTCCAAGAAGACCACCTATGTGGTGGCAGGGGAGGCTGCCGGCTCCAAGCTGAAGAAGGCCAATGAGCTGGGCATCCCCGTCCTTTCGGAGGAGGAGTTCCTGGCCATGCTGAATCAGTAAAGCAGCTTAATTTCCCCAAGAGACCCTGGTGCAGTCGTGGGCATCGGGGTCTCTTGTTTTTCTAAGCAATGGGAAATATCGGAAGAGAAAATCAGTTGTTCTCTCCAATTTTCTTTGTAATAGTGCACAAATTTTATAGTGAAAACGATTACGTTGTATTTAACAGCTCTTAAATGTTAATTGCTATTGTGCGAAATGCAGAAAAAGCAGGGACGGTTACAGAAAAACCTTATTGACATCTTCCATAGACACAAAGGCGAATTCGTGTTACCCTATGGGCGCAGTCGGAAAGAGCTGCAACTATATCATGTAAATCGTTTGAATGAAAGGATGTGTTTCCCATGAGACTGCGTTCTGAAGCGGACATCAAAGAGTTTTTGGAAGTCATTGAATCCTGTGCGGGCGGTGTTTATCTGAAGAGCCCCCAGGGAGACATTTATAATTTGAACTCCTCCTTGTCCCGGTATGCGGCTGTTGGCCGTCTGGTGGGCGCGGATGGAGACTCTCTGGAGCTGTTTGCAGACCGTCGTGAGGACCGGGCCAGACTGATGAATTTGGTTGCCGATCTGATGCACCGGAACAAGACCGCTGCCTGAGAGCAACGTTTCCAAAAAGCACTGCCCCTGCCGATATCGGCAGGGGCAGCTTTTATTTAGCCGCTCTCAGGATTTTGCCTTTTTGTCAAAGGACGGATTCATATAGTACACATTCTTTTCACCCAGCTTATCCTTTGCCAGGCGTAAACCTTCACCGAAGCGCTGGAAGTGGACAACCTCTCGCTGGCGCAGGAAGTGAATGGCGTCGTTCACATCGGGATCATCGCTGAGCCGCAGGATGTTATCATAGGTCACCCTGGCCTTCTGCTCCGCAGCCAAATCCTCTGTCAGGTCCGCGATCACATCGCCCTTGACGCCGATGCCTGCCGCGTTCCAGGGAGAACCGGAGGCAGCTGTGGGATAGACGCTGGCTGTGTGGTCCAGGAAATAAGGGGCAAAGCCGCCCTCCTGAATCTGTTCCTCTGTGAGATTCCGAGTCAACTGGTGTACGATGGTTCCGATCATCTCCAGGTGCCCCAGTTCCTCGGTACCGATATCAGTCAATAACCCCTTGAGTTCAGGATAGGGCATGGAGTAGCGCTGGCTCAAATACCGCAGCGACGCTCCCAACTCGCCGTCCGGGCCGCCATACTGGGAGATGATAAGGGCAGCCAGCTTGGGATTGGTGTTTTTAATCTTTATCGGGTACTGGAGCTTTTTTTCATAGACGAACATTACACATTACCTCCTTCGTCCCAGGGCCAGGGGTCCTTCACCCAGGCAAAGGTTTCACCCTCTGTGCTGGAGGTGGAAAGGAGAGGGCCGTACAGCTTTTCGTACTTTTCCCGTCCCTCACGGGCCAGGCTGACGTAGCTCCGATAGAGCTCCAGGACCTCTTTGTCCTGGGGATGGGTGGTCAGGTACAAGCCCAGTTCATGAATGGCAAAGTCCAGCGCCATCAGCTCTGCCTGAGCGGTATTTCCGCCGGAGAGATTGCCGTTGACCGACCGGAAAAAGGGAAGATGCAGTCCCGGAAACAGTGTTCCGTTGGCCAGAGCCTGCTTGTTTTCATAGCGCTCCGGATTCCGGTCCTGCCGGGGGATATAGGGAAACGCCAGAGAGGCACAGGTGCCGGGCAGTTGGCCGTTGCCGCCGCCGCATGTACCCTGCTCCGGCGGAGTGGGTTTTTGATTCTCCAAAGTCAGTTCCTCCTCTACGTGGGCTTAGAGCACACGCACTCCATTGTATGAGGAAGGGGGGAGGGAGGAAACCGGCTGTTCCATTTCCATCCTGTCTGTGGTATACTATTTTTAAGTATAGCCTCCGCCGCTGTCGCATAGGCTGGCTGGGGGTGGTATGTTTTGCTGATTTGTATCCGAAAAAAAGAGATCATTGGCCTCCTTTGTCTGGTGCTTTTCCTGGCGGGCTTTGCCACTATCTTGTGGCGCGGCGCGGACAGCAGAGAGGCAGCAGTCTTTTCTTCAAAGGAGGCTCTCTCCCCGGTGACCGTGGTCATTGACCCGGGCCATGGCGGAGAGGACGGCGGCGCAGTGGCAGGAGACGGGACCGTGGAGAGCACGCTGAATCTGGCCATTGCCAAACGCGTGCAAGAACTTCTGCTCTTCACTGGGCAATCCGTTGTCATGACCCGGGAAGAGGATATCTCCCTTCATTCGGAGGGGGCCCAAACCATCCGGGAGAAGAAAGCCTCAGATTTGAGTAATCGCGTGGCTGTGGTGCAGGATACCGCCAATGCAGTGCTCATCAGCATTCACCAAAACAGCTTGCCTGAAGCGCCCTCTGTCCACGGAGCCCAAGTGTTCTATGGAACTGTGTCCGGCAGTGAGGCTATGGCTGATTCGGTGCAGGCGTCCTTAAACGCGACGGTCAATCTGGGAAACGAAAAGAAATGCCATCCGATTTCTTCCTCCATCTATTTGATGAAGCATGCAAACTGTCCCGCGATTCTGGTGGAATGCGGCTTTTTATCCAATCAGTCGGAGACCGCACTTTTGAAAGAGGATGCATATCAGATGCGGCTGGCTGCCGCCATTGCGTCGGGCTTTTTATCCGCACCCGAAGAATCGGATTTTGAAACGACAAGCGAGGGAACAAGATCATGAAACAAAAGACGCTGTTCTACTGTACGGAATGCGGCAACGAAACGCCAAAATGGGCGGGAAAATGTCCCGCCTGCGGTGCGTGGAACAGCATTGTAGAGCGGCCGGCAGAGCGTAGCCGTTCCGGTAAAAGCAGCGCATCCCGAAGCGTAGGACTGGGGCCGCGGCGCGCCCGGCCCATCACCGACCTGGAGGCCGAGGAGGAAGAAGTGCGTTTCCTCACTGGCATGGGGGAGTTGGACCGGGTTTTAGGCGGCGGAGCGGTGAAGGGCTCCCTAGTGTTGGTGGGCGGCGCCCCCGGCATTGGCAAGTCCACACTGATGCTGCAGATCTGCAGCAATCTGTGCCGTTTTTCCAAGGTGCTGTATGTATCCGGCGAGGAATCCGAACACCAGCTGAAGCTGCGGGCCAGGCGTCTGAGGGCAGAGAGCGACCAGCTCTTCGTGCTCTCAGAGACCTGCCTGGGCGACGTGTTGGAGACTGTGACAGAAGAAAAACCAGATATTTTGATCATTGACTCCATCCAGACCCTTTACAGCGAGGACCTGGATTCCCCGGCCGGCAGCGTGGCACAGGTCAAAAGCTGCACCATGGCACTGATGCAGCTGGCAAAAGGGCAGGGGATCACGGTCTTTGTCATCGGACACGTCAACAAGGAGGGGTCTATCGCCGGTCCCAAGGTGCTGGAACACATGGTGGACTGCGTCCTATATTTTGAAGGAGATCAGCATATGGCCTACCGCATCCTGCGGGCCGCCAAAAACCGTTTCGGCGCCACCAATGAAATCGGCGTCTTTGAGATGGAGGACAGCGGATTGCGGGAGGTGGAGAATCCCTCGGAGATGCTGCTGTCCGGCCGCCCGGAGGATGCGCCGGGGACCTGCGTCACCTGTGTGATGGAGGGCGCCCGGCCCATTCTGGCGGAGATTCAGGCACTGATCGCCCCCTGCGGAAGCGGTACACCCCGGCGTACCAGCAACGGCTTTGATTATAATCGGGCTGCCATGCTTTTGGCTGTGTTGGAAAAACGTGGTGGGCTGAAAGTGTCCTCGTGCGACGCATATCTCAATATCATCGGCGGGTTGTATCTGGACGAGCCTGCCGCAGACCTGGCGGCAGTGGTGGCGCTGGCCTCCAGCTATCTGGACCAGCCTGTCCGCAACGATCTGGTGGCCATCGGGGAGGTAGGGCTCACCGGCGAGCTGCGCAGCGTCAATCATTTGGAACAGCGGCTTTCCGAGGTGCACCGGCTGGGATTCCGGCGCTGTCTCATTCCGTCCAGGAAGGTGGAGAAGACGTTTCCTGGTCTGGAGCTGATTCCGGTGCGGAATATCGGGGAGGCTTTGCGGGCGATCCTGGGACACTGAGCCGCGGGATATAGTGCACACAGCTGCTGCCGTGTCCCGGAAGTCCCGCCGTAGAGACACAGTCCAGGGTGCAAATGCCATCCCGCTGATACACGCAGCTGCTGGTACAGGGAATCCAACTCATCGAGCATCATCCATTTCTTTGAGAAGTGTGATCTCTAGTATCCGCCAACAGCTGGATTTTATGTGTGCGCAATTAGGTCGAACAGATTTTGCTAGAGCCCGAGCAAGGGAAGGGCTCTTTCGGTCCATATATTCAATTGAACAAAATAAAAATTTTGTTCAATTGAGGGGAGAGGAAAATGCCTCTTCTGGCTTTTATAGCTCTTTTGGCGGCCTGTGAGCTGATCTGGCGCTTGACTGGGTCCTGGCAACTGTTGTGCTGATATGTTATGCTGTTGTTATGTGTATCAAGCAATTTTCTCTTGCTCGCTGATTGATTTTGCTTTGCTGATCCGTTTTCAGTCGGAATCAAACGCTCTTAATCAGCTACATTTCTTGTGTTGGCGCTACCTATAAAAATTCGTTCACCGGTTTGCAGCGATTCCAGCCCCAGCGTCTGAACTGGGCTTCGTTTTTTCTCGCTGGAATCTCTCCCACATGGAATCTATCAACTCCGAGGAATGCTCTATGACAAATTACCGCACCGAAGCGCCGGAGATCCTGCGGGATTTTCTGGCTTATCACGAAACCATCAAAGCCCACTCGCCCCGGACTGTGGATGAGTACTATCTGGACTTGCGGAACTTCTTTCGCTATCTCAAGCGTGTCCGGGACCCATCCCTGCAGGACAAGGAACTGGATGAGATCTCCATTCAGGATGTGGATCTCGACTTTGTTAAAAAAGTAACATTAACAGATATCTATGACTACATGACCTATCTCAGCCGGGATCGGGTCCGCAATTCCAACAGTCGGGACGCAGAATACGGCCTCAATGCAGCTTCCCGGGCCAGGAAGATCGCCACAATCCGCTCCTTCTATCACTATCTGACCAACAAGGTGCATCTGATCGATCAAAATCCCGTCAAGGACATCGACAGTCCCAAGCTGAAAAAAAGTCTGCCCAAATATTTGACCTTGGATGAGAGCGTCCAGCTTTTGGAGTCGGTGGACGGAAAAAATCAGGAGCGGGATTACTGCATTCTCACCCTCTTCCTCAACTGCGGATTGCGGATCTCGGAGCTGGTGGGACTGAACCTCAATGACATTCAAGACGACGCGCTGCGCATTCTGGGCAAAGGCAACAAGGTTCGCATCGTCTATCTCAACGAGGCCTGCAAGCAGGCCTTGGAGCAGTATTTGGCGGTGCGGAGGCCCATCACCGGCCGGGACAAAAATGCCCTCTTCCTCTCTACCCGCAACGAGCGCATCAGCCGGTCCGGCGTCCATGCCCTGGTCAAAAAGCATCTAGCGGAGGCGGGTTTGGATGCCACCCAGTACTCCTCCCACAAGCTGCGGCACACGGCGGCCACGCTGATGCTGCAAAACGGCGTGGATGTGAAGGCGGTGCAGGAGGTATTGGGTCACGACCATCTAAACACCACGGAGATCTATACCCATATTGACAATGATGCGCTGCGTGTTGCTGCAAAGGCAAATCCCTTGTCACATATGAAGAAATCAAAGAAAAAGGCGGATCCTACGCCGGAAAAGAGCAAATAAAAAAAGAGGCGCACAAAATGTGCGCCTCTTTTTTTATTGTTTTATTTCATCAGATTTGTCCATCCATCCTGTCCCACAGGAATGGAGCCCAGGCGCCACAGGGACACGCCGGTGACCCCCAAGAGCTTGGCCAAATTCAGTCTGCACTGGACCGTTTCGGTGTCGTCATACCACACAAAGTACCGGCTTCCATCCTCCGTGGTATAGGTGGCATAGCTGCACTGGTAGGTGTCCGACCAGCCGCGGACCGTGTCGCTTTGGGCCAGACGCTTCTCCAGAACTTCATTGGAAACAGACACCGGCGTACCGGACACCAGCTTGCCCGAGGCGTCGATCTCCCAGGCCATATTCTTCCGGCTGAAGCCCAGAACGATCTTGGAGGTGTCGGAGATCTGCTCCACGATGTTCCACAGGGACCAGTAGACCTGATCGATGGGGGTCAGAGCTGCTGTTTTATAGTACTCCGTTCCCTCGTATCCGCTCAGATTCCGGGCATCGTAGTCATAGGCCATGAGAATGACCTTGTCCGCCAGCTGTCCGATGGCCTGGTAGTCGTAGCCATCGTAATAACTGCCGGTGGCCAGCACCGGGGACACACAGACATACAGGGAAAGAGATCCACCGGAGACGGCATCAAGCTGCTGGGACAGCTCCTGCAAAAACGCGGTGAAATCAGCCTTGCTGGCACTGCGCAGGCCCTCAAAGTCGATGGTGACACCGCTGTAAGGATTCTTTCCAATGGTTTTATATGTCACCGTCAGCTCATTGATGATCTGCGCCACTGCTTCCTTGCGGCCACTTTCAGAGGCTAGAAGAGCCGCCACATTGCCGGAAGCATCCATGAAGACGTTCAGATTCAGATCGACTCCCCGGGCCTCCAAAGCGGAAGTCACCTCTTCATAGCCGCTGGGGATGCAGAACTCGTTTCCGTTGGCACTGGTGGTGGAGAGCAGCGCCGTCTTTCCATCCCAGGTCATGCGGCTCCATCCCACGCTGACAGCATCCATGCTCTGAGCCAGGGAGAGCTGGCTGTACGAGGAGATGGCATAGAACCCGTGGACAAAATCGGTCTTTTGCTGGAGCTTTTCATAGATCCGCACCAGCATGGCCGCAGCCTGGGCCCGGGTGGCGGTTCGATCAGGGCCGAAGGTGGTGGCCGTAAGGCCATTGGTCATCCCGATGGAGTAGGCGATAAAGATATAGGGTGCACTGGCGCCGGAGACATCCGTGAAAGGCAGGGAAACGCCCGTCTTCCTCACCAGCTCCGCGGCGCTCTTAAGGCCCAGGGCGCGCACCAGCATCTCGGACATCTCCGCCCGGGTAATGGCGTCATTGGGACGGAAAGCTCCACCGGTATCCATCACGTCATGGCTGGCGGCAGTCTGTATGTAGGCGGTATATCCGCCGTTTTCCGGAACATCCGTAAAGTTTCCGGAGGCACTCCCCGATGTGGACCAACCGAACATACGCACCAGGACCGTGACAAACTGGGCACGAGTCATGGAATCAGAATAGCCAAAGCGGGTGCTGTCATATCCATTCATCAGGCCATAGTCCACCGCTTTCTGCACTTCACCAGCCAATGCACTTTGCGCCGGAACATCTGTAAAGGCAAAAGTTGGTACACATAAAGAGGCAGCCAGCGCCACCGCTAAAAGGAGGGAAACAATCTTTTTCATAGAGGAATAAACACTCCTTTCGTACAGATCCCGGACGGCTGTACTCCGCCCGGACCAAGGCCATTGGGTACACTCCTGTATACCTTTTTAGCATAGCAAAGGGCACGGAAAAAGTCAATCTCCCTCTCCAATTCCATAAAAATGTCCCATGCCGACAAAGCAATCGGCACAGGACACCATGAAAAAGTCAGGTATTGGAATACACGCCTAAGAAGTGAAGAAAACGGATGGAGCGATAGGTATAGCTGCTCAGGGGCCGAAAGTCGGCATCATAGCTGTGGGCGGCCAAGAGAATATTTTCCGGCCGTCTGGGCCCTAGGATCGCCACCACCACAGGCGTATGCTGATAGCTCACCCCCTGAAAGGACAGCTGGAGCACATCGCCGGGCTGCAGCTGTGTGATGTCGCTCTCCACGGCCACAGGCCCCGGAGTCTCCTCCTTTCGGGTCATGAAGTTATAGAAGTACTCCACGCCTGTCCAGGCCGGTGCCTTTTCGTTGGCATTGAGATAGTACCAGCCGTAGGTAGGCGTAAAATTCATCACACCGGCGCCAGCATAGACGCACTGGGACGCAAAATTGGTACAGTCGCCTCCAATCTCTTCATAGTCATAGAACATTGGGTTTCGTCCGTAGGCCCACTGATGGGCGTAAAAAACCGCTGCCCGGCGGTTGTATGGCTGCAAACGCATGGGACCTCTCCCCTTTCCTGACAGTCTATGCCGCAGGTTGGGGAGAGGTCCCTTTTCTTTCAGATTCGCATGGCACGCAGGGTATTCAAAATAGCCAGCATACAGACGCCCACGTCGGCAAACACCGCCAGCCACAGCGGGATCTCTGTCACAATGCTCAAAGCCAGAATGATCAGCTTCACCGCGATGGAAAAGACAATATTTTCCCGCGCAATGGTCATGGTCTTTTGCGAGATGCGCATTCCCAGGGCGATTTTGGATGGCTCGTCACTCATGATGACCACATCGGCCGCTTCCATGGCCGCATCAGCACCCAGGCCGCCCATGGCCACGCCTATGTCCGCATTGGCCAAAACCGGCGCATCGTTAATACCGTCGCCTGCATACAGGAGCGCACCCTTTTCCGATACCTGAGACCGAAGCGCTTGCAGCTCCTTCAGCTTTTCATCCGGAAGCAGTTCAGCCCGCACCTCATCAATTCCCACTTGGGCGCCCACTGCCTGGGCGACGCTCCTGCGGTCTCCGGTGAGCATAACGGTTTTCCGAACGCCCAAAGTGCGCAGAGCATCCAGTCCCGACTTGGCGTCTGGTTTCACGGTATCCGCCAGTAGGACGGCACCCTGATAGCTGCCGTCACAGGCCACA
Source organism: uncultured Oscillospiraceae bacterium (assembly GCA_902478785.1). GTDB lineage: Bacteria > Bacillota > Clostridia > Oscillospirales > Oscillospiraceae > Oscillibacter. The sequence goes on along the minus strand of CABSMJ010000002.1, from coordinate 186,396 downwards.
TAGATGACCGTAGCCGCGGTCTCCAACGGCGTAAAGGTTACCCCTTCCTGATGCAGATACCCGCTGTTTCCTGCCAAGATTCTGTGTCCGTCCCAAGTGACGCATACACCATGGCCAGCAGTTTCCGCAGCATCAGTTAAGCGTTCTTCCTTTACAGATTTACCCCACGCCTCCAACACAGAACGGGCCAGGGGATGGTTGGAAAAAGCCTCCGCACAGGCCGCCATATGGAGCAGTTCCTGCTCATCCACACCAGGGGCTGGCTGCAGCTCCACCACGGAGAATTTCCCTTGGGTCAGCGTGCCGGTCTTGTCAAAGGCTGCCACCTCTGCTTTGCCCAGCATCTCCAGGTAGTTGCCGCCTTTGACCAAAATACCGTTGCGGGAGGCACATCCAATGCCTGCAAAGAAGGCCAGAGGCACCGAGATCACCAGGGCGCAGGGGCAGGAGATGACCAGGAAGTTCAGAGCTTTATGAATAAATGCGGCCCAAGTACCCAGCCCCAGCAGCGGTGGAATCACCGCCAGAGCCACGGCAGAAAGGACCACCACTGGCGTATAGATCCGGGCAAAACGCGTGATGAAGCGCTCAGAGCGTGCCTTGTTGGCACCGGCGTGCTCCACCAGCTCCAGAATCCGGCTGGCCGTGGATTCCCCAAAGGGCTTTTCTACCCGAATCTGCAGGAGACCATTTTGGTTCAGGCACCCGGCCAGGGCCTGATCTCCCACCGTAACTTCCCGAGGAACGGATTCACCGGTGAGGGCTGAGGTATCCAGAAGGGATGTTCCCTCTGTTACAGTGCCGTCCAGAGGGATCTTTTCGCCGGGACGCACCAGGATCACCGCACCGACAGGGACGGACTCCGCTTCCACCTCACGGCTCTGGCCGTTCTCCAGCAGAGTGGCCCGGTCTGGACGGACATTCATCAGACTGCGGATGGAACGGCGGGAGGAGTCCACTGCCCGATCCTGCAGCAGCTCGCCCAGGCTGTACAGAAGCATTACCATCACAGCCTCACGAGCCTCTCCGATACAGATGGCACCCACACTGGCCACAGCCATCAGGAAATTCTCATCAAAGAGCTGACCATGGAGGATATTCTCCACCGCTTCCTTCAAAACAGAAAAGCCTACGATCACATAGGCCACCAGATACAGCCAAAAGGACACCGTCTCACCCACTGGTAAAAAGCTCCCCAGCAACAGCAAGATGGCTGAGCAGACTATTTTTGCGATTTCCCGCTTTTCATCTCCCTCGTCTCGGTCACCGTGCTGGTGTCCGCAGCCACAGCTGCAACCGTGGTCATCATGGTCGTGATGATGGTCGTGGCAGTGTCCGTGCTCCTGCCCGCAGCAAGCTTCCTCCTGCTTGGAATGTCCATGACTATGAGAGTGGGTATGGCAGCAGTCCTCATGCGTATGTTCTAATTCCTGCTCCCGCTCCAGGATGGGTGTCTCCTTCTTCTCATGGGTCTGATCCATCTCTTACCCCTCCCTTTCTTCCATCACATGGGCAAAGGCCATGGAGAAAATCTGCCCGATGTGTTCATCATCCAGTGAATAATAGACCACTCTTCCCTGCTTCCGGCTTTTGACCAGGCGGGAACCCTTCAAAATGCGCAGCTGATGGGAGATGGCAGACTGCGTCATACCCAAAATCGCAGCCAGGTCACAGACGCACAGCTCCTCAATGCGCAGCGCACAGATGATTCGCGCTCGAGTAGAATCCCCGAACACCTTAAAGAGTTCGGACACCTCATACACTGGGTCCTCGTCCGGCATGACTTCCCGGACATGAGCCACCACATCCTCGTGGATCATATTGACCTCACAGCAGTCCTGACCAACCGTATCCATAGTTCAGCCTCCTTAAAACATGAATGATTGTTCATATGAGCATATTATCACACATCAAGAAAATGTCAACCCCTTCCCTATCGATTTTAGGAAAAATTTTTGCCCAGAAGAAAACAAAAAAGGATGGCATCCACATGGATGCCATCCTTTTTGAGAACGCAAATGATACTTTGGCAGATTAAGCCTTACCGTCGCAGCCCAGCACATCGACGAGCTTGTGCTTGACCAGCTCCTTGATGGCAGCGCGGGCAGGCTTGAGATACTGACGGGGATCGAAATCGGAGGGATGCTCGTTGAAATACTGGCGGATGGTGCCGGTCATGGCCAGGCGCAGATCGGAGTCGATGTTGATCTTGCACACAGCACTGCGGGCAGCCTTACGCAGCTGATCCTCGGGGATACCCACGGCATCAGGCATCTTGCCGCCGTTCTCGTTGACCATCTTCACGAACTCCTGAGGCACAGAGGAAGAGCCGTGGAGCACGATGGGGAAGCCAGGCAGACGCTTGACGACCTCATCCAGGATGTCGAAGCGCAGGGGCGGGGGAACCAGCTCGCCCTTTTCGTTGCGGGTGCACTGAGCGGCGGTGAACTTGTAGGCGCCGTGGCTGGTGCCGATGGCAATGGCCAGAGAGTCGCAGCCGGTCTTGGAGACGAACTCCTCCACCTCTTCGGGGCGGGTGTAATGGGACTCCTCAGCAGAGACCTTCACATCGTCCTCGATGCCGGCCAGAGCGCCCAGCTCGGCCTCGACCACCACGCCGTGGTCGTGGGCATACTCCACGACCTTCTTGGTGATCTCAATGTTCTCGGCAAAGGGCTTGGAGGAAGCGTCGATCATAACGGAGGTGAAGCCGCCGTCAATGCAGCTCTTGCACAGCTCAAAGCTGTCGCCGTGGTCCAGATGCAGGCAGATGGGCAGGCCGGTCTCGATCACAGCAGCCTCCACCAGCTTGATCAGGTAGGTGTGGTTGGCATAGGCCCGGGCACCCTTAGACACCTGCAGAATCAAAGGAGCGTTGACTTCCTTGGCAGCTTCGGTAATGCCCTGCACAATCTCCATGTTGTTGACGTTGAATGCGCCGATGGCGTAGCCGCCGTCATAGGCCTTCTTGAACATTTCGGTAGTGGTGACCAGTGGCATAACGATCATCTCCTATTTAAGTATTGGAATGAAAGAATTTGCAATCGATACGCCCACAGGCGCCGTCCACCGCCGCTTTTGATCGCTGCCAAACACGGATATTGACGAAACGATCAACGTCATGTGACGAAATCGATTTACAATTAAGATAATATCACGAATTTTTCATTTTGCAAGTATTTACAATTCTTTTTTACGATGCTATGATAGATAAAACTGCTGTACAGGAGGTTTTTCCCATGAACGAATTGAAAGGCGCCTGCATCATCGGTCAGTCCGGCGGGCCCACTTCCGTCATCAACGCCAGTGCCTATGGCGTCATTGACACCGCGCTGAAGAACCCCAACATCACCGCTGTCTACGGTGCAGAGCACGGCATCAAGGGCGTGCTGAGCGATCGGCTGTTCGACATGAGCCAGGAGGACCCCAAGGAGCTGGAACTGCTCAAGTACACTCCCTCCTCTGCTCTGGGCTCCTGCCGCTATAAGATCGCCGATCCCGATGTGGATGACACCGACTACAAGCGCATTCTGGAGATCTTCAAGAAGTACAATGTCCGCTATTTCTTCTATAACGGCGGCAACGATTCCATGGACACCTGCAACAAGATCTCCAAGTATATGCAGAAGGTCGGCTATGAGTGCCGCGTCATGGGTGTGCCCAAGACCATCGACAACGACCTCTACGGCACGGATCACTGCCCCGGCTTTGCCTCCGCTGCCAAGTACATTGCCACCTCCTGCATGGAGGTCTATCTGGACGCCCGCGTCTATGATACCGGTATGGTGGCGGTCATTGAGGTCATGGGCCGTCATGCCGGCTGGCTGGCTGGTGCTGCCGCCCTGGCCACTGCCTACGGTGCAGGTCCCGACCTGATCTACCTGCCTGAGGTGGACTTCGACATGGACAAGTTCCTGGACGACGTGGATCGTATCTATAAGGAGAAGGGCAACTGCATGGTGGTTGTGTCCGAGGGTATCCACTATGCCGATGGCACCTTTGTCTCCGAGGCAAAGACCTCCTCTACCGACGGCTTTGGTCACGCACAGCTGGGCGGTCTGGCCGCTCTGCTGGCCGACGCAGCGAAGAAGCGCACTGGCGCCAAGGTCCGCGGCATTGAGCTGAGCCTGCTGCAGCGCTGCGGCGCTCACCTGGCCTCCGAGACGGACATTGAGGAGTCCTATATGGCCGGCAAGGCCGCTGTGGAGAACGCTGTCAACGGCATCACCGATAAGATGGTGGCCTTTGAGCGCAGCACCCAGGACGGCCACTATGTCTGCAAGACCAAGCTGATCCCCCTCACCGACGTGGCCAACACCGAGAGCAAAGTGCCTCGTGAGTGGATCAACGCCGAGGGCAACAACGTGGGCAAGGCCTTTATCGATTATGCTCTGCCTCTGATCCAGGGAGAGCCCAATCTGCCCAAGCAGGATTCCCTGCCCCGCTTTGCCAAGCTCAAGAAGGTCCTGGCAAAATAAATTTCAACACAGCATAAAAAGACCGGCGCGGAATTCCTCCGCGCCGGTCTTTCTTTAGCGATTCCGCTGGTAGATGGCCCAAAGGCCCTCCATCAGGAGATATTTGTCATAGATGATGCGATTGCGGCAGTAGCGCAGGATCACAGGGGCATTGCCACCGGTGGCCACCGCCGTCAGCTCCCGGCCGGGAAAGGTCTCCCGAATCCGGTCCAGCAGTCCGTCCAGCATGCTGGCTGTGCCATATACGATACCGGAGCGCATACAGTCCTCCGTGTTCTTTCCAATGAGCGTCTTGGGATGCTGCAGCGAGATATCCGGCAGCTGCGCCGCCCGGCGGCTGAGGGCATCCAAAGACACGTTGACGCCGGGAAGTAGAAGGCCGCCCTCATAGTTGCGCCCTTCGGAGATGACGCCGATGGTGGTGGCGGTACCCATATCGATGGTGACGATCGGCGTGGGGTACTTCTCCAGAGCCGAGACCGCATCCGCCACGATGTCGGCTCCCACCTGGGAGTGGATCTCCATCCGAATGTTCAGCCCCGTCTTGACGCCGGGCCCCACCATCATGGGAGGCTTGCCCAAAAGCCGGGTCAATGCCTTTTCCATCATAAAATTCATAGGCGGCACCACACTGCAGAAAATAGCACCGGTGACTTCTTTGATGTCATGGTGGTACAGGGCAAACAGATTCAGAAGATCCACACTGATCTGATCCGCCGTTCGCTTGCTGTCCGTATCCAGCGCCGCCAAAAATTCCAACTTTTTCTCCGCATTAAATAGTCCCACAGAGATGTTGGAGTTGCCGATATCAATGGCCAAAAGCATGCTGTCCTCCCCTTTCTTTTCTATGGTAACACGATTCCCCAGGCCCTGGCAAGTGCCCATGAAAGAAAAATGAGCAGACACGTTGCAGGGTTCCGCAATCTCTGCTATGATGCTGGAAGAAAGGCAAAGAGAAAGGAGCCTGCATTATGACCTCCCTGTGCCATATCCCTTCCCCTCTGGGGATGCTGACCCTGTCCGCCGAAGAGGAAGCGATAACCGGTCTCTGGATGGAGCATCAAAAGTATTTTGGCTCGACGCTCCCTCTTCAAACAAGGGCGGAGGAGACCCCGGTGCTCCTCCAGGCCTCCCTTTGGCTGGAACGGTATTTCTCCGGAAAAGATCCCGGTCCTGTGCCGCCGCTGGCTCCTCAAGGCAGCGCCTTCCGTCAGGCGGTCTGGGCGCTTTTGCAGGAGATCCCCTATGGTCAGATCACCACCTATGGTGCCCTGACCAAGCAACTTCAATCCCGGGGCATCGCCGCTTCTCCTCAGGCGGTAGGCGGCGCTGTGGGACACAACCCCATCTCCATCCTCATTCCCTGTCATCGGGTGGTAGGCAGCGGCGGTAGCCTGACCGGCTATGCCGGCGGCATTGAGAAAAAGCGTTTCCTGCTGGAGCTGGAGGGCGTAGATCTCACCGGGCTGTACACTCCCACACGGGGAACGGCGCTGTAAAAAAGGAGGCATCCTGTATGGATCATCCCCGAGCCAAATGGACCTATCTTCCCACGGCCATCAACAACATCACCCCGGAGCAGGCGCCGCCGGAAGAACCCGAGGTGCCGGAAAGGCCCGGCATCTATCTCTGCCCCTGCTGCGGCTGCCGGACTTTTCCCGTTCCGCCGGCAGAGGCCATCGCCTATATCTGCCCGGTCTGTATGTGGGAAAACGACGTATTTACGTGTTCGGATGAGGAGCCCAGCGATGAAAATCACGGGCTGAGTCTTCTTCAGGGGCGGGAAAATTACCGCCGCTTAGGCGTCTGCGATCCCCGTCTGCTGTCCTATGCCCGGCCGCCCCGACCGGAAGAGCTTCCCTAGGCTGCAAAAAAGGACGCCGGAATTCCGACGCCCTTTTTCTTTCCTTATAAAAGAATACAGATGAGTCCTCCGTTGCCCTCGTTGATGATGCGCTCCAACGTCTCCCGTAGCTTCTTTCTGGCGTCGTCCGGCATCCGCTTGAGCTTGGACTGAAGGTCCTCGCTGACCAATTCGTGGAAGCTGCGGCCGAAGATGTTGGACTGCCAGATCTTGCTGGTATCTCCCTCAAACTCCTGGAGCAGGTAGTTCACCATGTCCTCGGACTGCTTTTCATTGCCCACGATGGGACTGACAGCGGTCTCGATGTCTGCCCGAATCATATGGATGCTAGGAGCGCTGGCTTTCAGCCGCACGCCGTAGCGTCCTCCCTGCTTCATGATCTCCGGCTCCTCCAGCTTCAGCTCGTCGATGCCCGGCACTACGATGCCGTAGCCGGTCTCCCGCACGTCCTTCAACGCTCCGGCTACCTTGTCATACTCCGTCTTGACAGCAGCCAGGCGGGTCAGCAGGCTCATCAGGTCCCCGTCATCCGACACATCAAAGCCGGACTGCTCCGACAGCGTGCGATAGAACAGCTCCCGGGGCAGCCGAAGCTCCGCCGAGACCACGCCGGTGCCGGGCTGAATGGACAAGACCTTGGACTCGCTGATGTCCTCGCACTGGCCCATGGCCCGCACGGCGCTTTCTGCCTCCCGGATGTGCCGCAGTCCCGCGGTCTCCTGTCGGATGGCGGTGTACACCGCTGCCTTGATGGGGTGATCCCCCGGCAGAGCATCCACCCAGGCAGGCAGAAACAGATCCAGCTCCTGCATGGGGAACTCATAGAGCACCGCCTTCAAAAGCCGGGTCACATCCTCTTCGCTGAGCTCCAGGCAGTTGACCGGCACGCAGTTCACGCCATAGCGGGAGGCAATGTCCTTGGCGATGGCCACCGCTCGGTCCGACTGCGCTTCCGCCGAGTTCAGCAGGACGATAAAGGGCTTTCCCAGCTCCTGCAGCTCCCGGATCACCCGCTCTTCCGCCTCCAGGTAATCCTCGCGAGGAATGTCGGATATGGTACCGTCGGTGGTGACCACGATGCCGATGGTGGAGTGTTCGGCGATGACCTTGCGGGTGCCTGCCTCCGCCGCCTCCGCCATAGGGATCTCGTGGTCAAACCAGGGCGTCGTCACCATCCGGGGCTGATCGTCCTCCGTGGAACCGATGGCGCCCGGCACCAGATAGCCCACGCAGTCGATGAGCCGGACGGAGAAGGTGGCACCGTCCTCCAAAGTCACCTCCACTGCCTCGTCCGGCACGAACTTGGGCTCGGCGGTCATAATGGTGCGGCCGGAGCCGCTCTGGGGCAGCTCGTCCTTGGCCCGCTCCCGGCGGTAGACATTTTCAATATTGGGGATGACCTGGGTTTCCATAAACCGCTTGATAAATGTGGACTTGCCCGTCCGGACCGGTCCCACCACGCCGATGTAGATATCCCCGGCTGTGCGGGTGGCAATGCTTTGATAGATACTTGTGTTTGTCATGCGAACCTCCCTGTGTCGCCGCCCGGCATCTTTCCCTGTGCGGAACCAAAATGCCGCGGTTGCCGCTCTTGCGGCGGGCGGCGCGCCGTTTTTCCTGTGGGCGCCCTTTGCGCCCTCTTTGTCCCTTCCCTTTCCGCGTGGTGTGAAGCGGCAGGACCGCCTGCCTCTGCACTGCAATTTCCTGTCTGAGAAGGATTGCTTTCCTGCTCCTACTGTATGAACCCACTGCTCTGGGTATGACAGCCTGTGCCTTTGGTGGACCTGCACAATTCTCAGCGGCTTTTTTTAGACGGTTTCTGCTCAAATTCCTGTTTACAGCATTAATTTAGTATGGTAAACTGCTAATGTAATAAACGAAGCGGCACCGTGCCGCAAGGATGATTTGGAGGATTACAACATGAAAAGAAGATTGCTTGCGCTGACTCTGGCCGGCATGATGGCGCTGTCCCTGGCTGCCTGCGGCCAGAGCGGCACCACCACTCCCTCTTCTAACGGCGGGAGCAGTGAGGAGACCTCTCTGACCTATGCTGTGGAAGCCGGTTCCGCCGGTGAAGCCATGGCCCAGGAGAAGGGCTTCACGTACAACTCCGTTGCCTCTCAGGCTGACGCGCTGATGGAGGTTGCCTCCGGTACCTCTGATGCCGCCATCATCGACCTGCTGATGGCCGGCGCCATGATCGGCGAGGGCACCAGCTATCCCGATTTGGTCTTCACCGAGGAGCTCAACAGCGAGGAGTACGGTGTGGGCTGCCGGAAGGATTCCGACCTGACCGACTACATCAACAACTTCCTCTCCGAGTGCTATGCTGATGGTTCCATGGAGGAGATCGCCACCACCTACGGTGTCCAGGCCGCTTTGATCGAGCAGCCCGCCGCTGAGGAATTTGTCCCCGCTGAGGACGGCGATGTGGCCTACATCCGCGACAAGGGCACCCTGATCGTGGGCATCACCGAGTACGCCCCCATGGATTACAAGGATGACAACGGCAACTGGATCGGCTTTGATGCCGACATGGCCAAGAAGCTGGCTGAGAAGCTGGGCGTCGAGGTAGAGTTCGTGGTCATCGACTGGGACAACAAGATCATGGAGCTGGATTCCAAGAACATCGACGTGGTTTGGAACGGCATGACCCTCACCGACGAGGTCACCAGTTCCATGAACTGCACCCGCGGCTACTGCAAGAACGCCCAGGTCATCGTGATGCCCGGCGAATAAGTTTCAGCATTTCCGCATTCTCCAAAGGCAGAGAGCATCCGCTCTCTGCCTTTGACTGGCCTACTGCACATTATAACGGGATAAGGGGTTCACGCCATGCTTCTAAACGTATCACTGACTTTGCTCAAAGGTTTGGGCACGACAACTGAGATCTTCTTTCTGACACTGCTGTTCTCCCTGCCTTTGGGATTGGTGATTGCCTTCGGCTCCATGAGCAGGTTTACACCCCTGCGCTGGCTGTGCAACACGGTGGTCTGGATCGTCCGGGGCACGCCTTTGATGCTCCAGCTGATCGCCTTTTTTTATGTTCCCGGCATCGCCGGATTCCAGATCTGGCCCAGCGGCGATGCAGGCCGGATGGTGGCCACGGTGGTGGCCTTCTCCATCAACTACGCCTGCTACTTCTCCGTCATCTACCGGGGCGGCATCCAGGGCGTTCCCGTCGGCCAGCGGGAGGCCGGCGAGGTGCTGGGCATGACCAAGAGCCAGATCTTCTTCAAGATCACTCTGCTCCAGATGGTCAAGCGCATTGTGCCTCCCATGTCCAACGAGATCATCACCTTGGTCAAGGACACCTCTCTGGCCCGGACCATCGCCGTGTATGAGCTGACCTTCACCGGCTACTCCTACATGAAGAGCAGCGGTCTGGTGTGGCCTCTCTTCTACACGGGCCTTTTCTATCTTCTCTTCGTGGGCGTTCTCACCATTCTCTTCAACTACATCGAGCGCAAGCTCAGCTACTTCAGATAAGGAGGCACCGATATGGCAATTCTGGACGTACAGCACATTGAAAAGCACTTCGGCGCCACCCGGGTTCTGGAGGACATCAGCTTTTCCCTGGAGGAGGGCCAGGCCCTCTCCATCATCGGCTCCTCCGGCAGCGGCAAGACCACGCTGCTGCGGTGCCTGAACTTTTTGGAGACCCCGGACCACGGCACCATCGCTGTCCGAGGTGAAACGCTCTTTGATGCCAATGACCCGACCACCCAGCGGGAGAGCGACATCCGCAAAAAGCGGCTCCATTTCGGCATGGTGTTCCAGTCCTTCAACCTCTTCCCTCAGTATACAGCGCTGCAGAATGTGACTCTGGCCCGGGAACTCCTGGCCAAGACGGAACACACCGGCGACACCCATGACGTGATCCAGGCGGAGGGCAAGGCTCTTCTGGAGAAGATGGGCCTGGCCGACCGGATGGACAACTATCCTCACCAGCTCTCCGGCGGTCAGCAGCAGCGTGTGGCCATCGCCCGGGCCCTGGCTATGAAGCCGGATATTCTCTGCTTTGATGAACCCACTTCCGCTCTGGACCCGGAACTCACCGGTGAGGTGCTGAAGGTCATCCGCTCTCTGGCGGAGCAGCACACCACCATGGTCATCGTCACCCATGAGATGGCCTTTGCCCGGGATGTGGCAGACCATGTGATTTTCATGGACGGCGGCGTCATTGTGGAGCAGGGTGACCCCCATCAGGTCATCGACAACCCCCGGGAGGAGCGTACCAGACAGTTCCTCTCCCGCTATTCCGACCAATAAAAAAGTAGGCAAAGCGCGGGACGAAGCTCAAGCTTCGTCCCGCGCTTTTTTATATTCTCTAGCTCCGCTTCCGCGGGATCAGCAAAAGCCGGTCGCCGGGCACATCTGCCTCCGTCTCCAGCTCGTTGGCCGCCAGAATATCGGCTCCGGTGGTGCTGTATCGCTTGGCCAGGTCCCACAGGCTCTCCCCGCCGTCCAGATAACGAAGGACCACGGAGGGCTGCCCGGACAGATCCTTGGGCTTTTCGTCGTCCAGTTTGGCCGAAGTGACCGCCGGGACCTTCCGCCGGGATATTGCCTCCACCGCAAAGTCCACCGGGAAGCGGACCTCGATGCCCCGGTCTGCCAGGCTTCCCTGGACCTCCTCGGCGCAGCAGGCCCGGGCCGTCACCTGGCACTCCTCCGGCAGCTCCAGCTGGGCGGATACCTCCACCCGGCGCTCGGAGACCAGAGGCGTCCCCCCTTCGTCCAGATACAGCGCCCGAAGGCTGGCCGTAGTCCGCAGCGTCACCACCTCCCGCTCCCGGGTGACAGTGACCGCGCCGCAGTTTGCGTCCAGCGACAATAGGCTCTTTGCCGTGACCCCGATCTCCAGCACCTCTCGGACATTCTGGCGCCGCAGAAGGTTCTGGGCAAATTCGGAGAAGCTCACCGGTGCCGCCTCATAGGTCAGGTCATAGGCGGTGCTGTACAGGTCCGTCAACAGCGTCAGCTCCCGCTCCTCCCGCAACGAGGCCCAGGCATGAAGATACAGCGTCACGGAGATGGCGTGTCCGTCGTCTCCCTCGCTGTCCAGCTGGAACTCCGCACCTGTCAGCTGCAAAAGCGCCTGACAGGCGGCGTTTTCCGCCGGCTCCTCTGCCTCCAAAATCTGGGAAAAGGGCAGCTCTCCAGAGGCGGCGTAATACTGATTTCCTGCGCTGCGGCACAAAAACTCCACGGTAAATACGCCCTTGAGGATGAGCTTGCTGCCGATGAGCTTGGTCTCAGAGATGGCCGGCCGGACCTTTTTCAGCACCAGCTCCTCCGCCGCCTCTTTGCCCGGCGAGATATGGAAGGTATCGGAAAAGGTGAAGTCCTTTTCCAGAATCTGCGTCACCGCGGAGGCGTGGTAGGTCTCCTGCTTCTTTTCGATGCCCAAAGACCCTTCCCCGTCCTCCACGTCCTCACAGCACTGCGTCCTGACCCGCTGGCCAGCCGTCAGGCGGGTCAGGAGACGGCAGCGCGTAGAGATCTTCCTGGGATTCACCAACCGAGTCTCAATGGACTCCAGCTCCGGCTCTGCCAGGAGCCGGTCCCCCTTCCCCTCGCCCTGTACGGAAAAGGGCAGGGCAAACTCCAAGGTGCGGATGCCGCTTTCGCCGTCGGGGAAATACAGCACCGTCACCTGCACCGCACCGGTGATCTCGGCCTTGCCGTCCCGCAGCTCCCGGCTGTGCACATAGACCGAACCGGTGCTGTCGATGATGCGTGCAATGTCCGGGCAGTAATCCGGTACAATATGTTCTGCGCTCTCCTCCTGTGTGATTGCCGCATCGGCTGATGTTTCATAGCAGTCAAATGCCGCCTGTTTCAATTCCAGTTCCATGCGTTGACCGTTCCTTTCCTTCGACTGGGGGCCGGAACGAAACGAAGCCAGTCCGCTCCGACCGTCGGCACCTGTCAAAGACTATGCGGTCTCAGGAAAGCTTATGCATGGATGCCAAAGACCCGGCACAGCAGACCCCGAAGAATGCGGGGGGACTTTACCACCACGATTTTCATGCGTTCTCCTCCTCTCTCCCTTTACCGCTTCAAACAGCACACGCCACAGGCGATCAGCAGCATGGCCACCAAGAACATCAGACCGCCCACCGGAAAGATGGCGACGATCAGAATGCTCAGTCCCAGGGCCAGGGCGCATACGCCGATCCAACAGGGACCGCGTCCCCACATCGTTCCCCACCCTCCTTTCTCTCCAGTATATACCGCTTGCCGGCAAAAGGTACGAAAAAGGCCGCCGGGAAATTTCCCGGCGGCCTTTGTGCCGCATTTTGCGTTTGTGCCTGCTGACGATTCTCGCCAGCTTTACTTCTTTTCCTTGGCCTCCCAATCCTTGAGCGGCTTGAGCTCCTCATAGAGCCGCAGGTAGCTCTCGTGGCGGCTCTTGGGGATCTTCCCCGCCCGGACTGCCTCCAGTACGGCGCAGCCCTTCTCCTTGGTGTGGCTGCAGCCTACAAAGCGGCAGCTGTTCAGATAGGGGGCAAACTCCAAAAAGGTCTCCGGCAGGTGATGCTTGAGCTCCAGGTTCAGCTCCTCCGTGTCAAAGGAGGAAAAACCGGGAGAGTCCACCACCTCCGCGCCGCAGTTCAAGCGGTAGAGCTCCACATGGCGGGTGGTGTGCCGACCACGGCCCAGGGCATTGCTGACCTCCCCTACCTGGATGTGATACTCCGGATCCAGGGCATTGAGGATGCTGGACTTCCCTACGCCGGAATTCCCTGTAAAGGCAGATAGCTTGCCAGATATTTGCTGCCGGAGCTCCTCCAGTCCCTCTCCCGTCTCCGCGCTGACCCGCAGCGTAGGAAACCCGGCGGCGGTATAGATCTCATAGAGATCGTCAGCGCTGTCCAGATCGCACTTGTTCAGGCACACCACCACCTGGCAGCCCTTCAGGGCCGCGATGGCAGCCACCCGGTCAATGAGGTAAGGCTCTGTCTTGGGAATGGCCTGAGAGGCAATGATGACCAGCTGGTCGATGTTGGCCACCGCAGGGCGGGCAAAGGCGTTTTTCCGCGGGGCGATGGCCTCCACGAATCCTTCGCCGTCGCCCAACTCCCGGACCTCCACCATATCTCCCACCAGGGGGGACACGCCCTCCTTGCGGAATTTGCCCCGGGCCCGGCAGCGAAGGATTTCGCTGCCGGTGTCCACGTAGTAGAAGCCGCTGAGTGCCTTCTGAATTCTGCCCTTAGCCATTGTCAAAATTCACCTGCCGGGATTCCACATAGGCGTCATCGATATAGATGTCCACCGTTCCGGAACCGCTGCCCCGCAGCTCCGCAGAGCAGGAACCGTCAGAGCAGTTCACGGTTTTTTCCCATACCGTAGAGCCATTCATTTTAAGAGTCACCTTCACTGTGGTCCTCCCGTCGTTGGGCAGCGCCACTGTGACAATATCGGTGCCCTCTGTGGGAGTGGAGGTATCCGGTCCCTTGCTGACCACAAAGTCGATCTTTGTGCCGGCAGGCACTTCCGTTCCAGCTGCAGGACTCTGACTGAGGATTGTTCCGGCGGGTTCATCGCTGGTCTCCTCCGTAACGTGTCCCATGCTCAGTCCCATCTCATCCAGGGTCTTTGACACGTCGTCGATGTTGCCCCGGAAGGTGATGAGGGTCACAGGTTTCTCTTCCTTGCCCTTGCTGACATACAGGGTGACGGTGTCCCCTTTCTTCAAAATGGTGCCCTTTACAGGATCGGTGCGGATGACACGGCCCTCCTCATAGTCGTCGGAGTACTCCTGATACTCCTCGCCATCCCGAATGTTCAAATCCAGATCCAGATCCTCCAGCCAATCCCTGGCCAGCCGTGAGTCCATATTGGTCATGTCGATCATCTCACTGCTGACATCACCGGCACTGATCCAGACTTCAATGGTAGTTTGGGTCTTGGTGGTGGTATCCCCCTCCGGGCTTTGACGAATGATCTGACCGGCCTCATAGTCGCTGCTAAACTCCGTACCGGCCTGCTTGATGGTGAAGACTCCCTTGACCTCCTCCATATTCTCAGCATCCTCGATGGTCATTCCCAACACATTGGGTACTACCAGCTCTTCATTGGAGGGATTCTGGAAGCTTCCGAAGATGAAGTGGAACAACAGGAAGATCAGCACCGCCGCGGCCACTATGCCGCCGGCAATGATGACGCCGGTCTTTTTGCTGATCCGATGCTCCTCCTCTTCATATTCCGGTTCCGGGTGGCGTCTGGCCGGTTCCCGGGAGGGCGTGTTGCGGTGGTGCGACGCTGTGGGGATATGGCGGGTGGGCTCGTCCACATCCATGTCCTGCAGATCGGCAATGGAGTAGTCCAGGTCCACCTCCGGATTCTTCCGGAAGGTCTCCAAATCGGAGATCATAGCTTCGGCGGACTGATAGCGCTTTTCAATGTCAGGAGCCATGGCCTTGAGACAGATCAGCTCCAGCTGAGGCGGGATATCCGGGTTGATCTCCCGAGGCGGCAGCGGAATGGAGCTCAGATGCTGAATAGCCACAGAGACCGCCGAATCCCCCTCAAAGGGCAGCCGACCGGTGAGCATCTCATAGAACACCACGCCGGCAGAGTAGATATCGGACCGGGCGTCAGTACGGTCGCCCCGAGCCTGCTCCGGAGAGATATAGTGGACGGAGCCCAGTGCCTCCTGGGTCAGGGTCTGGGCCGAGTTCTCCAGACACGCGATGCCAAAGTCGGCCACCTTCACACTGCCGTCCCGCAGCACCATGATGTTCTGGGGCTTGATGTCCCGGTGGACGATGCCACGGCTGTGGGCGTGGCTCAGGCCCTTCATGATCTGAGTGATGAAGTGGAGAGACTCTCTCCAGTTCAGCTGGCCCCGCCGCTCCATATACTGCTTGAGCGTGATGCCGTCGATCAGCTCCATGACGATGTATTCCGTCTCACCGCTCTGGGACACGTCATAGACAGAGACGATATTGGGATGAGACAGCATGGCGACCGCCTTGGATTCGGCGTGAAAACGGCGGCGGAAGTCCGCATCCTGGGCCAGGTCGCTCTTCAGGATCTTCACCGCCACCAGACGGTTGAGGCGATGACACTTGGCCTTGTAGACCACGGCCATACCGCCGGTTCCGATGCGCTCGAGAATCTCGTAGCGGTCATCCAGCATTTTTCCGATATAAGGATCCATGTGGCATCCTCCCTTCTCAGTTGTTCTGCATCAGGACAACGGTCACGTTGTCTGCCGCACCGCGGCTCTTGGCGATCTCCATCAAACGGTCCAGACAGGTGTCCAGCTCACCGCCGTGGATGACCTCATAGAGCATCTCCTGGTCGGTCACAGTGTCCACCAGACCATCGGAGCAGAGCAGAACAAAGTCGCCCTTTTTCAGGGGACAGATAAAACCGTCGCAGTCGGCGTTCTCATCCGGACCCAAGGCGCGGGTGATGAGGTTCTTATTGGGATGGCGGCGGGCTTCCTCCTCCGTGATATCGCCTCGCTCCACCATGTTCTCCACCAGGGAGTGGTCCCGGGTGATCCGAGTGATGCCATCAGGGCTGATGTGATAGGCCCGGCTGTCGCCCACGTTGCTGACCACCACGCCGCCGTCATAGCTGATGGCGGAGACCAGCGTGGTGCCCATATTCTGACACCCGTCCTCGGTGGCGGCTCGAGTCCGCACCGCCTCATTGGCCAGGGAAACGGCATAGGAGGATGCCTCCCGCAGCTGCTCCGGCGTCATGTGAGGCCGCAGGACCCGAAGCAGCTCCTCGCTGTAAGTCCTGACAGCTATGCTGCTGGCCAGCTTTCCGCCGCTGACGCCGCCCATGCCGTCACAGACCACGCAGACCGTTGCCGCATCTGCCTGGCACACTGCATAGGCATCCTGGTTCTCCTTTCGGACAAGTCCGGTGTCGGTGACACCCCATGCTTTCATCATCTATCCTTCCTTTCGCTGCGCTGGCGCAAAGATGGCGGTACAGGCCGCCATCCTCGCACTGCCGTCGGCGTGGCACGCGCTGAATCAGTCTGAGGTCTTCCCTTCCATCATGGCCTTCCGGCGGAGCTGTCCGCAGGAGGCGTCGATATCTCCTCCCAGGCTCCGCCGCACCGTGGCGGTGATGCCGTGGGATTCCAGCCGGCGCTGGAACGCCGCCACACGGCGGCTGGGCTTCAGGGGGCTTTCCACCACGTCGTTGAGGGGAATGAGATTCACATGGCCCGGCATCCCATGGAGCTTCCGGGCGATCAGGTCCGCCTGCCAATCGTGGTCGTTGACTCCGTCGATCATGGCGTACTCAAAGGAAATCCGCCGCCCGGTCTTTTGAAAGTACCGGTGGCAGGCCTCAAACAGCTTCTCCACATCATAGGCTCGGTTCACCGGCATGATCCGGGAGCGGGTCTCACTGTCCGGCGCGTGGAGAGAGACGGACAGCGTCAGCTGCAGTCCCAGGTCCGCCAGACGGTCAATGCCAGGAATCACGCCGCAGGTGGACAGGGAGATGTGCCGCATCCCGATGTTCAATCCGTCGGGATGGTTCACCAACTCCAAAAACCGCAGTACATTATCCAGATTGTCCATAGGCTCGCCGATGCCCATCAGTACGATATTGGAGATGGGGAGCCCCGAGTCCTTTTGGGAGAAGATCACCTGATCCAGCATCTCTCCCGGCGTCAGATCCCGGACCTTGCCGGCGATGGTGGAGGCACAGAAGGCGCAGCCCATGCGGCATCCCACCTGGGAGGAGATGCAGATGGTGTTGCCGTGGTGATACTGCATCAAAACGGATTCGATACAGTTGCCATCGGAGAGTTCCCATAAGTACTTGATGGTGCCATCCTGCTGGGATACCTGCTTGCGGGCCACCTGCGGCGTCTCCAGGGCAAACCGGGCCGCCAGCCGCTCCCGCAGCTGCTTGGACAAATTGGTCATCTCATCAAAGGAGGACACCCCGCGGTGCAGCCAAGTAAAGACCTGACCGCCCCGGAACGCCGGCTCTCCCATTTCCCGAAGTGCGGCGGTGATTTCCTCCTTAGTCAAACTGCGTATGTCGGTCATAGCATCTTCCTTTTCATCCGGCACACATAAAAGCCATCTGTGCCGTGGCGCTGAGGCCAGAAGGTGAGCTGTTCCGCCACCTGGCCAAAATGGGGCAGAGTAAAGTTTTCCCGGGAAAAGTCCGGGTGTGAGTCCAGAAAAGCGTCTGTGACCCCTTCATTCTCCTCCGGCAAAATGGTGCAGGTGGAGTAGAGCAGGGTCCCGCCGGGCCGGACATACTTGGCCGCGTTGGCCAGGATGTCCCGCTGGATCTGAGGCAATCCCCGAAGCTCTTGGGCTTTCTTCTGCCGGATGTCCGGCTTTTTGCGGATGATGCCCAAACCGGAGCAGGGCGCATCCACGATCACCACATCCGCGCTTTCCAGCAGCTCCGGCCGCTCCACCCGTCCGTCGGCCAGAAGGGTGCGGATGCAGGAGATGCCCAGACGGGCCGCCCCCGCCTCAATGAGGCGAAGCTTGTGGGCATGGAGATCGCAGGAGAGGATCTCTCCCCGTCCCTCCATCTCCATGGCGGCGGCAAAGGACTTGCCGCCTGGGGCGGCACAGGTGTCGATCACCCGGTCGCCGGGATGGGGCGCGGCGGCAAGCACCGCCAGATGGGCCGCCGGGTCCTGGACCAGCATCCGGCCCTCCTGAAAGGCAGGCAGCGCCGTCAGATCTCCGGTGCTGGAGAGCTGGAGACAGCCAGGCAGCCAGGGATGGGGCACCACTGTCACCCCGGCAGCGGAGAGCTCCTCCGCCAGCGCCTGGGCCGTGGTCCGCAGGGGATTGGTCTGCACATACACCGGCGGGGTGCCGTTGTCCTCCCGCAGGAAGGCCTCGGTCTCCTCCTCCCCCACCAGCTCCAGCAGCCGCTCTGTCAACCACCGGGGGTGGCTGTACAGGAGGCTCAGACGGTCTGCCGGATTTTCCGGCAGGCGAGGCGGCTGGTCCTTGTGGGTGGAGAGCTTCCGCAGCACCGCGTTGACCAGTCCTGACGCCCGGGCCATCCTGTGGGCCTTGGCCTGGTTTACCGCCTCATTGACGGCGGCGCTGTCCGGCACCCGGTCCAGAAACAGGATCTGATAGGCACCCAGGCGCAGGATATCCAGCAGCACAGGTTCCAGCTTCTCCACCTTCTGAGAGCAGAACTCCCCCAGCCGGAAATCCAGCCACGCCCGGTTCTGCACCACGCCGTAGACCAGCCGGGTGGCCAGGGCCGCATCGGCGCCGGTGAGGCGGTCCTTGGCAATGGCGGTTTTCAGCGCGCCGTCCGCCCAGGCACCGCCCTTACGGCAGGAGACCAGCACCCGCAGCGCGGTCTCCCGCGCAGCGGTGCTCATTGACGCCCTCCGCCTCTGCGGCCATCTCCGCCGCCTCTGGCAAAGAAAATAAGCAGATACCGCAGCAACTGCAGCAGGGACATCAGCAGCGCCGCCACATAGGTCAGAGCGGCCGCCCGCAGTACCTTGCGGGCCCCCTGTTGCTCGTCTTCGTCTAAAAGTCCCGTACCTTCAATGGTCTCCATGGCCCGGTGAGAGGCATTGAACTCCACCGGCAAGGTCACCAACTGAAAGATCGTGGTCAGGGCAAAGAGGGCAATACCAATACCGAAAAAGGCCTGATTGTACAAAATCAGCCCCAGAAACAGCAAAATAAAGGAGAAACGAGAGCCAAACTGGGTAACGGGAATAATGGCGGAGCGCAGCCGCACAGGGCCATACCCTTCCGCATACTGCACCGCGTGGCCTGCCTCATGGGCCGCCACACCCACCGCTGCGATAGTGGGCGCACCGTAGACCGCCTCGGACAGGTAAATGGTGTTGTCCCGAGGATCGTAGTGGTCCGTCAGGGTGCCCCGCACGCAGCGTACGGCTACGTCCATTACACCGTGGGCCCGGAGCACTGCCTCCGCCGCCTGAGCACCGGTGAGGTGCCGGCGGTTATTTTGGGCGCTATACCTCCGAAAGCTGCCGGAGACCTGGGCCTGGGCCCACAGAGACAGCAGCAGCACCGGAATCAAAGCCACCCAATAGAGGTTATTGGCCAGGAAATAGGCATAGTCACGATTCATTCGCTTTACTCATCTCCAAGTGAAATAGGATGTCCGGCCAGATAGCTGGCGGCGCTCATGCGCTTGCCGCCGGGGGCCTGAAGCTCTGTCAGGCACAGCACTTTCCCATCGCCGCAGGCCACGCAGATTCCCCGCTTATCAGCTCGGATCACCCGGCCGGGAGCGGCAGTGGTCTCCTCCCCTGTCTCCTTGGCGGCAAAGAGCTTCATGGGCTGTCCAGAGATGATATCCGTAGAGGCACAGGGCCAGGGAATCAGGCCCCGGATCTGACAGTGGATGGCGTGGGCGCTGCGGCTCCAATCCACGGCAGAGAGCTCCTTACTGAGCATGGGTGCATAGGTCTGGGCACTGTGGTCCTGAGGCGTGCGGGAAACCTTCCCCGCCTCCATATCGCGGATCACCTGAGAGAGGGTCTCTGCACCCAGATCTGCCAGGCGGGCCGTCAGAGCTTGGGCGTCCTCGTCATCCCCGATGGGAGTGACCGCCTGCCGGATCACATCGCCGGCGTCCAGGTCTTTGGCCATATACATGATGGACACGCCGGTCTCCGTCTCCCCGTTGAGGATGGCCCAGTTGATGGGAGCCGCTCCCCGGTACTTGGGCAGCAAGGAGGAGTGGACATTGATGGAGCCGTACTTGGGATAGTTCAGCAGCTCCTCCGGCAGGATCTTGCCATAGGCCGCCACCACAATGAGCTCCGGTGCCAAGGACTCCACCAGGGCCATGGCCTCGCCATCCCGGGCCTTCAAAGGCTGATAAACCGGGATATTTTCTGTTAAGGCATATTCCTTCACAGGTGAGAACATCAGCTTATGTCCCCGGTTTTTGGGCTTGTCCGGCTGGGTGAATACACCGCAGATCTCATGGCCGTCTGCCACAATCCGCCGCAG
Source organism: uncultured Oscillospiraceae bacterium (assembly GCA_902478785.1). Taxonomy (GTDB): domain Bacteria; phylum Bacillota; class Clostridia; order Oscillospirales; family Oscillospiraceae; genus Oscillibacter. Next base: position 166,066 of record CABSMJ010000002.1, on the reverse strand, counting down.
GGACGCCACGGCGAACTCCGGCGTTCCCATGAATAAGATCCTCATGCGTCCTGTCCTTCCTTTTCCAGGTATTCCTCCAGCTCCTGCTCGCTGAGGAAGTGGTCCACGTGCTCCACGAACAGGTGGCCGTCCAGATGCTCAATCTCATGGCAGAAAGCACGGGCCGTCAATCCCTCGCCCTCCCGGACAAAGAGAACGCCGTTGCGGTCCTGGGCCTGAACCTTCACCCGGTTGGGCCGGGTGACCACACCCCACTTGCCAGGCACGCTGAGGCAGCCCTCCAAACCGGTCTGCTCTCCCTCCTGGGAGACGATGACCGGGTTGATGAGCTCAATGATCTTATCATTTTCATCGATGACGATGCACACCCGGCGCAGCACGCCCACCTGAGGCGCCGCCAGGCCTGCGCCGTTGGCCTCCCTCAGGGTCTCCGCCATATCGTCCAGGAGGGTGTGCAGGCGGTCATTGAAGTCCTTCACCGGACGACAAACCTTTTCCAGACACTCGTCTCCCTGTTCCACGATTCGTCTTAAAGCCATGTTGCTTCACTCCTTATTCCGCTGCATTGCAGTCCACAAACAGATTGATATGCCGGTTTTCCCGGCGAAAGTTCTTGAGAATCCAGGATACCCACCCTCTGGTGGCCCGGTCATTGCGGCCCACCAAAATACAGTGGTAGCGATAGCGGTTGTCCACCTTCACCACAGCCGCAGGGGCTGGGCCCAGGACCTCTGGATGGGTCTCCTTGAGCTCCGGGGACTGAGCCGCCTGATACAGCGCCTCCCGCAGGGCCATGCAGCCCCGCAGCACCGCCGCCTCCTCCGGCCCGGTCACTGTAAAGGTGAACAGGTCCGCAAAGGGCGGATACCGGCGCAGCTTCCGCAGATGCAGCTCACTTTCATAAAAGGCCTCATAGTCCTGTCGGGCGGCGGCCTGAATCACTTCGTTTTCCGGCGTGTAGGTCTGAATCACAGCCCGTCCGGATTTTTCGCCCCGGCCGGCCCGGCCCACCACCTGGGTCAGCAAACTGAAGGTCCGCTCCGCGGCCCGATAATTGTCTACATACAGCGAGAGGTCCGCTGCCAGGACCCCCACCAACGTCACATTTTCAAAATCCAATCCCTTGGTCACCATCTGGGTGCCAAGCAAAATGGGGATCTTCTCCTTTTGGAACCGGCGCAGCAGCTTTTCATGGCCGCCGGAGGCGGTGTCGGCATCCAGCCGCAGCACCTGCGTTCCGGGAAAGAGCTCCTCCAGCTCCTCCTCCACCTTCTGCGTGCCGGTGCCCACATGCTTCATCCAGCCGCCGCACTGGGGGCAGGTATCATAGACCCGCTCGGAGTGGCCGCAGTAGTGGCACATCAAGCGCCCATTGGCGGAGTGGTAGGTCAGAGGTACGCTGCATCTGGGACACTCCGGCACCCAGCCGCACTCACCACAGAGCACGTAGCGGCTGTTGCCCCGCCGGTTGAGAAAGAGAATGCTCTGCTCTCCAGCGGCAAGATTTTGCTCCAGCTCCTGCCGCAGCGATCCGCTGATGGTGCCGGCGTTGCCCTGCCGCACCTCCTGCCGCAGGTCCGCGATGGTGACCTGGGGCAGCTTCTTTTCATTGTAGCGCCTGCGCAGCAGGAAGAACTGGTAGCTTCCCTGCCGGGCGGCATAGGCACTTTCAATGGAAGGAGTAGCGGAACCCAATACCAGTACGGCGCCCTCCTGACCGCAGCGGAACTTGGCCACGTCCCGGGTATGATAGCGGGGCGGATTTTCCGACTGGTAGCTTCCCTCCTGCTCCTCGTCCAGCACGATGAGGCCCAGACGGCGCAGCGGGGCGAAGATGGCGGACCGGGTGCCCAGCACCACGTCCACCTCCCCACGGCGGATGCGCTTCCACTGGTCATAGCGCTCGGAGACTTTCAGGGAGCTGTGGAGCATGGCCACCCGACGTCCGAAGTAGGAGGAAAAGCGGGCCATCATCTGGGGGGTCAGCACGATCTCCGGCACCAGTACCATGGCGGTCCTTCCCTGTTCCAGTATCTCCTGGACCAGGCGGATATAAACCAGAGTTTTTCCGCTGCCGGTGACGCCCTGGAGCAGCGCCGCCTCCGGCTTCCCGGTTTTACTCAGTGCCAGGATGCCATCAAAGGCCGCCTGCTGCTCGACGTTGAGGGTGATGGGCGCCCCCGTCTGCTCTGATGCCTCCAGCGGCACCCGCAGCTCCTCTTCTTCGGAAAAGGTCACCAGCTCCGCCCGTTCCAACGCTTTGAGGGTCTGGTGAGAGGCACCGGTGAAATAGCACAGATCCGCGGCAGAGGCCCGGCCCACGGTGCACAGCAGCCGCACCACTTCATACTGCATGGGTGCAGACTTGCGCCGTTTCTCCGCCAGCGCCATGGCCTCCTCCGCTGGCACAGCCAGCTCCACCATTCGGCGGGTCTTGTCGCCGATGCGGCGCTTGGCGTCGGTTTCGCAGCAGAGCACGCCCTGCTCTTTCAGCTCCTGCAAGGAAGCGCTCACCCGGTCGCCGCAGGCGTCCTTGAGCGTCTCCAGATCCGTCTGTCCCCCATGGGCAAAGAGGCAGTCCAACACTGCGCAGCGGGCTGTGCTGCGTCCGGCCTTTTCATAGGCGGCGGAGCGGTCCACGCCGTCAGCCACACGCCACATCTCCCGCAGGCGATACCACAGTCCGGCGGGCAAAATGGCCCGGACCGCCTCATACATGGTGCAGAAATATCGGCTTCGCATCCAGAGGGCCAGATCGATATCCTGCTGCGCCAGCACCGGCTCCTGGTCCAGCACCGCTGTCACCAGCTTCAATGCCGGCGTCTTACTGCCCGGCACCACTGCCAGCACCACACCTTCACAGCCCTTGTTGCCCCGTCCAAAGGGGACGGTGACGCGGACACCCGGCACCACCTGTTCCAGCAAGGGCGTGGGGATGGCGTAATCATAGGGCTTGTCAATGGCGTAGGGAGCGGCACTGACCGCGACCTTGGCAACGTTCACGGTCTCCATGGGGCAGCTCCTTTCCCGCACTGGTGGGACTTATTCCTCCGGCTCCACCACATCCTCTTCGATGGTGGTGTCCATCTGGGTGGAATCCAGCTTGCCCTCAGCCACCTCGTTGATGGCCAGGGTCACCGGCTTTTCGCTCAGGTGCTCACCGGCCTGCTCGGCCTCCTCTGCCAGCTGGCGGGCCCGGCGGGCCACCACATTCACCAGCATATAGCGATTAGGCACGTGAGAGGTCAGTTTGTTCATAGCGGGATAAAGCATCATAATTACATCTTCCATTCTGCCGGTCTCGGCGATAATTTGAAGGAGGCAAGGCCTCCTGTTCAGGCAAAAACAATTTATCTTATCCGTTGATGATTTCCATGCGCTCCGTGGGGCGGCAGTGCTCCGCCGTCAAAATGGCGTTGAGCTCCCGAACCGCACCCTCCACGGTGTCATTGATGACAAAGTAGTCATAGTCGTGGGCCGCCTGGAATTCCACCTTGGCGCGAAGCAGACGCTTTTCAATCTTCTCCTCGCTGTCAGTACCGCGCTCCACCAGCCGGCGTTCCAGTTCCTTCCAGGAGGGGGGCGCAATAAAGACGCGGACCGCCTCCGGCATCTGGCGCTTGACGTTGCCGGCACCGACGATCTCGATGTCCAGCACCGCGTCCTTTCCCTGGGCCATGGCCTCCTCTACATACTTGCGGGGTGTGCCGTAAAAATTTCCCACGTACTCGGCGTACTCCAGGAATTGGCCGTCGGCGATCATCTGTCGGAAGGTATCCACGTCAATGAAGTGATAGTGGACGCCGTCCACCTCACCAGGTCTGGGGTCCCGGGTGGTGGCAGAGACAGAGAAGTACAAGTCCTCTCTTCCCTCCAGCAGTGCCTTGAGCACCGTGCTCTTTCCCACGCCAGAAGGGCCCGAAATCACAAAGGTCTTTCCTCTACGCATACTCCATATCCTTTCCTGTCCCTCCGCCGCCGATTCCCACCGGCAGCGGTTGTGTGAGGGCGGCGCAGTCAGTTCTGCTCCTCCTCGGTATCCTCCACATCCAGCCGGGCCCGCAGCCGTTCCAGCGGCAGGGCCGACAGGATCACATGGTCACTGTCCATAATGAAGATGGACGCAGTCTTGCGCCCGTATGTGGCGTCGATCAGCATTCCCCGCTCCCGAGACTCCTGCACCATACGCTTGATGGGAGCCGAATCCGGACTGACGATGGCCAGCAGGCGGTCCTGGGAGACCAGATTGCCAAAGCCGATGTTGATGAGCTTCACAGCGTCCACGCTCCTTTTATGCGATCACTCGATGTTCTGGACCTGCTCCCGAATCTTTTCCACCTCGGCCTTCAGGTCTACCACCACCTGGGCGATGGAGAGGTCTGTACACTTGGAGCCGATGGTGTTGGACTCCCGGTTGACCTCCTGGATCAAAAAGTCCATCCGCCGGCCCACAGGCTCCTCCGAGTCCAGCATCCCCCGCAGCTGTGCCAGATGGCTGCGCAGGCGGACCGTCTCCTCATCCACGGCCACCTTGTCGGCAAAGATCGCCGCCTCGGTCAGGATGCGGCTCTCGTCGATGGTGGTGGAGCTGAGGACCTCCTGCATCCGGGCCTCCAGCTTCTGGCGATACTCCACGACGGTTTGGGGTGAACGCTCCTCCACCCGGGCCGTCAGCGCCTCAATGGTATTCAGCCGGCCGCCGATGTCCTGGGCCAGCTTTTCCCCCTCGGTCCGACGCATGGCCTGATGGGCCGCCAGGGCCTCATCCAGCACAGCGCACAGATCCTCCGCCACCGTCTCCAGGTCCTCATCCGCCTTGGTGACAGTGAGCACCTCAGGAAACCGGGCCAGCTGCTCCGGCATGACCTGGAAGGAATCCAGTCCGCAGACCTCCCCCAGCTCCCGCAGAGCGGCAGCATAGCCCGCCGCCAGATCCCGGTTGACGGTGACCTTGGCCACATCAGCGGCCGTGGCATCGATGGTGAAGAATACGTCCACCTTTCCCCGGGAAATGGCCTTTTGTACCCGCTGCTTCACCGCGTCCTCGGCAAAGGCGTACATCCGGGGCATTTTGACGGTGCAATCCAGATACCGGTTGTTGACGGAGCGAACCTCTACGGTGATGTCCCTCCGGTTGAGCATCTCCCGGGCCCGGCCATAGCCGGTCATACTTTTAACCACTGTGACTTCCTCCCTTATCAAATACAGCAGAAACGGAACCCGCTATATCCAAAGCTATTGCACAACACATAGGCGCAGCACAGCTTGCCGCACAAGCCGCTGTCGCAATCGGTGCCGAAGGTGCCGCCCCGCTGATAGGCGGTCTGGCCGCCGGACTCCATATAGTTGAGCGCCTGACGGTACTCGGCGTTGTTCGGGTCCATCTGACAGGCGGTCTGATAGTAGCGTTTGGCCTCATCCAGCCAGCCGCGCCGGAAGCAGATGGTTCCCTTCAGGAAATTCCACTCCGCGTTGTGGTCGGAGATGGCATTCAAAAGGCCCTCCGCTCGGGTCAGATCGCCTCGGTTGATGGCCAGGCGGACCTGCTGGAACACGGAACTGCCGCCGTAGCTTTGGCTCTGGGTCCCGCCGTAGCCGTATCCGTAGCCATAGCTGCCTCCGTAGGAGGCACCGCCATAAGCGTTGCTGCCGCTTGCCCGACCGCTGCGCTCCTTGGTGATCTGCTCATAGGCGGCATTGATTTCCTTCATCTTTTCCTGTGCCAGGTCCTCCAGAGGACTGTCGTGATAGTTGTCCGGGTGGTATTTCCTGGCCAGCTCCAAATAGGCCTTTTTGACCTCCGCGTCGGAGGCGTCACGGGAGACGTTGAGTACCTGATAGGGATCGTTCATTTGCTTTCCTCACCAATCTTGGTTTTTCTGTCTTTGCATGATTTGCTTGTCTGGAATTCACCCTCTAAAACGGCTTTTGCCACACTGAAGAGCCCCATGTAAAAGGTACTTCGCAAAATAGGGTCCCAGCATCCGAAATTCCAGAGCTCATAGGCCGACTCGATCAGATGGACGGAGTGGTCCATGGTCAGGGCCAGCTGCCGCTTCTCCTCCTCATCCAGGACACCGCCCTGGCAGGAAAAACGGTAGCGCAGGGGATTGTAGTTGCCGCGGGCCACATCCTTGGCCAGGTCGTCAGCGGCATCAGCCAGATAAATCCAGCGGCCCAGGTGATACAGGATCTCCCGGAGCACCCGGCGTCTGGGTCCCTCCTCCACCTCCTTGGCAGCGGCGGCCAAGAGCTGGGCAAAGGCGTCCGCCGGCCGATCAATGGAGGCACAGCACTGCTGTTCCAGTTCGGCTAATGTCTCCAGCTGACAGCGGGCAGCATGGTCAAACTCCGGGCGCCAGGCTGCTGCCCGCCGATAGGCCCGGCGCAGGAGCCTGGCAGCAAGGCGGTATTTCAGGCCTGTCCAAAATCCATGGTCGGCCACACCGTCCCGCAGCTGCCAATAGGCCAGGATCACGCTCTCGTCCGCCGCCAGTTCCAGGGCGGGCGTCTGGGCCAGCGCCTCTCGTTTCCGGCAGGGATTGGCCGGGCAAAAGCAGTGGAGACACTGGCTCTCCTCCGGCTCTGACAGCAGGATGGCCAGAAAGGTGAAATCGTAATTCAGGATAAATCTGGCCGCCAGGCCATGGCGCTTACCCAACGTATGGCACAATCCGCAGTAGACCCGGCGAAACCGATCCTGTTCTTCCTGGGGCAGTTCCTTCAAAACGGGACGCACATAGCCGTACATCAGAACACGCGGACGATGGTATAGGTCAGTCCGCCCTGCTTGCGCAGATGGCGGTCATAGCACACAGCCAGCACCAAGCCCAAAACGAACCCCAGGACAGCCAAAGTTGTGCGGACCGCCTCGGAGGAGAACAGAGCTCCCACGGCAAAATAGCCCAGCAAAAACAGCACAATGGGCACCATATAGACCAGTCCCACAATACCCAGGACCTTTTTGGTGCTGCCTTCCACCACCACCTTGTCGCCTACGGCGGCGCCCACGTGGTTTTCCGCGGTGGCACGGACCGATGCGCCGGAGACACCGCAGCCGGCGCACTCCTCACAGTCGTGTCCGCAGGCGGACTTTCTGGGCACAGCAATCACCGCATGGGTGCTGTCCAAAATCCGTTCAACGGTTGCAATCTGGGTCATTTTGTTTCATCCTTCCCCGGCTCACTGGGAATCTTCGGAGCCGCTGTCACTCAAGTTAATTTTCAGCTGATAGCTGCCAACGACGCCTACATCGCCGTTGCCCTCCACCGTAACGATGGCCGGCACCGTGTAGTTTCCGCTGGCATCCTCCACGCTGCTCAGATCCGCCACTACCTTCACATCCGAAGGAGAAACAGCCGCCAGATCTGCGGAGGTGCCCCGCAGTGTCACAGTCAAGTCACTGCTCAATATGGTGACATCTTTCCCCTCTGGCGCATTTTCATAGCTCAAATGGGTCACCTGAATGGTGCGGGAGTCCAGATCTTTGAAGCGGATAGTCACCACTGCCTCGGTTCCGCCGCTGAGGTTCTCGCAGCCCTCCGGCAGCTCAATGGAGAAACGAAGCGTGTTGGTCGTGCTGCTCAAGGAACTCAGATCCACGTTGCCCAGCACGATGGAGTCCACAGAGCCCAAAATCGCGGCGTCGCCGGAGACTTTAATGGTGGATGGCTCCACACGGCACTCCACATTGGAGGCGCTGTATCCCGGGGATTCCTCCAGATTGACCTCCAGAGGCAGATCCTTCACCACATCCACCGGCAGCGTCACCTGGATGGTATCCCGGGCAGCATGGATATTGGGGTTGTCAATGACCTGATCGTTATGGTCATAGAGCTCATACTCCAGCAGCTGCACCACCGTAGAACTGGCGTCCTTCACACTTAGGCTCACCTTGGCGTAGCTCACCTGCATCACATCTGCCTGCCTACCCCAGATCTCCAGGGTGGTGGGCTCCAGCTCCACCTCTCCGGCAATATAGCCTTCCGCCACAGAGCTGCCGCTCATGTCGCAGCGGATCTCCACATCCTTGCGGTACAGCTCACCGACGGTGATGCTGATGCTGGAGGGGGAGCTGGATTTCGTGGTCAGGCGGCTGGCCAGCTTGTTATTGCTGGTATAGACCACCCGGTAGTTGAGGCTTTGAGTGCCCACCGAGGTCACGGAGGACAGATCCACCACCACTTTGACTTCGCTGGGGTCGATCTGGGCCACATCAAAGCGGCCACCCTGGACCTCCAGCGTCACCTCCTGGGACTCGTCACTCTGAATCAGCATCAATCCCCGGCTGGCCAAGGTGGTCTCCTCTCCCACATATTCCACCTGGACATGTTCAAAGGTCTTGGTCACCTTGGTTCCACTGTCCACCATCAGCCAGATGACAACGGCGGCAAGGATAGAAAGGCCAATCAAGACCGCTCTGTTTTCCTTAATCTTTTTCATTGTTATCCTCGCTCTTCCGCGTCCTGAAAAACTCCGTCAGATTGAACTTGTGCTTGTTCTCCTGGTTCTCCTCCTGAGGGATGAGCTCGTTGCGTAGGATATTTTCCAGTGTTTCCGGCATCAGGTGACGCTTGAGCATCCCTCCGATGGCCACGGAAATAGAGCCGGTCTCCTCGGAGACGATGACCACTACGGCGTCGGAGTTCTCGCTCATGCCGATGCCCGCCCGATGGCGCATCCCCAGATCCCGGCTGAGGTTCACATTTTTGGACAGGGGCAGCATGCAGCCCGCCCCCAGAATTCTGCCCTGTCGCACAATGACCGCGCCATCATGCATGGGCGCCTTGACAAAAAAGATATTTTTCAAAAGCTCGCTGGAAACCGCCGCATCCAAAACCGTGCCGCTGCGGACCATGTCGTCCAGCAGCAGCTCCCGCTCAAATACGATCAGGACACCGGTCCGAGATTTGGACATCTCGGTGCAAGCCACCACGGTCTGCCGGATGGCGCTCTCCATCACACTGGCCTCCCGTTCCTTCGAGAAAAAGCCCAGGAAATTCAGCTTGCTGCTGCCCACCTGTTCCAGGATGCTGCGCAGCTCCGGCTGAAACAGGACGATCAGTGCCAGAACACCCATCTCCATCATGTTGTTCAAAATGAAGTGAATGCCGTGGAGTTCCGCCACACCAGACAGCCACAGGGCCAGTAAAAAGATGAACACGCCCTTGAGCAGATTGGCCGCCCGGGTACTCTTGACCAGCTTGAGCAGTTTGTAAATGACAAAGGCCATCACCGCGATGTCCAGCAGATCGGTGACCTTGACGGTAAGCAACAATCTGCCGACAAACTCCAGCACACCCGTGATCTGTTCCATGTCAACATCCTCTCAGGCAATTAGTACACTTATTATATAAAAAATACCATACGATTGCAAGGTGAACCGTCCTGAAAATTATGAATTTCTGTTCATAATTTTCCGCAGAATGACAAGAAATTCAGCGATTTCCTCCTCGGTATTGAAGGCCGATACACTCAGACGCACCGTTCCGGTCTCAAAGGTCCCCACTGTGCGGTGTGCCAGGGGCGCGCAGTGCAGTCCTGCACGGACCGCCACACCAGCCTGTGCCAGGGCCTCTCCCAGGTCCTCCACGTCCCACCCCTGGGCAGTGAAAGACAAAACGCCCGCCTGATGGTTCAGGTTCTCCCCGGTATAGAGATGAACGCCGGGCAGCTCCCGCAGCCCGTCTGCCAGAAGGCCAATGAGCTTGCGTTCGTGGTCCAGGATCTTCTCTGTCCCCATGGCGCGGACAAAGCGTACACCCTCCAGCAGTCCGGCAATGCCCGGCATATTGTGAGTCCCGGCCTCCAACCGGTCCGGCAGGAAATCCGGCATCTCCTGCTCCCGGGACTGGCTTCCCGTTCCGCCCTCCAGCAGCGGACAGGTCTTTTCTCCGCACAGCAAAACGCCGGTCCCCTGGGGGCCGTACAGACCCTTGTGCCCAGGCATCGCCACAAAGGCAGCACCCAGCGCCGAGAAGTCCAGCGGCACCACACCGGCCCCCTGGGAGGCGTCCACGATCAGGGGAACGCCTCGCCTGCGGCACAGTGCCGCAATCTCCTCCACCGGCTGAATGAAGCCAAAGACATTGGACACCTGGGAACAGATGACTGCCTCTGTATCTGGTGTAACGGCCTGTTCAAAGGCGGCCAGGGACAGCTCCGGGCGAAACAACGGGGTATCTGCCACCAGCGTATGGGCCTTGAGGGCATACAGAGGGCGGGTCACTGCGTTGTGTTCATAGCCGGAGATCACCACCCGGCCACCGGGATGGACCAGCGTTTTAATGGCGATGTTCAGGCCATGGGTGGCATTGCTGGTAAACACCACCTGCTCTGGGGACGGAACGTGAAACAGCTCCGCGATCTCACTGCGGCAGCGGAAAGCCGCCTGGGCCGCCGCCTGGGCCGCGGGATATCCGCCCCGGCCCGGGGTGGTCATTCCATCCATGGCTTGCAGCATGGCCTGCCGGACGGCAGGGGGCTTTTGGAATGTGGTGGCGGCACTGTCAAGGTAAATCATGCGATCACTCCTCTATACGCCAAAGGGCGTCAAAATACGAGCTCAGTCTGCGCGGCAAAGCGTAATGGGCGGCAGGGCAAATGCCCCGCCGCTCATCGCTCCGGCAACTCCTGATATACGCCGCGAGAAAACAGATAGATCTGAACAGGACGGATCTGCGCCTGGTGCAGCGTGGTCAGCGCTTTGGCCAGATCCTGTTCCCGAATTCGCACTGCATAGGCGCAGCCTCGCTCTGTCAAGCCGGCCGGCGCGCGATAGATTCGGTTGGTCACACCCGCCCGTTCCAGCGCAACGGACATCCGTTGGGCATAGGTGATGGAGCGAGCGATAATGAGCACATACTCCACGGGCTTCTTCCTCCTCTCGTCTCATGGTATGCGTCCTCCCCAAAAAACGGAACCCAGGAACAGCGGCAGGCAAAAAAAGAGACGGGCTTTTGCCCGTCTCTTTTTCAGCTCATTTGTCCTTGCGCTGTTCCAACAGTGCGATGGCCTGGGCGGCCATTCCCGCGCCAGAGCCGGTAAAGCCCAGTCCCTCCTCCGTGGTGGCCTTGACATTGACCCGATCCACGGGAATGGCCAGCCCGGCGGCGATGTTCTCCTCCATCTGCCGGCGATAGGGCCCCACCTTGGGAGCCTGGGCCACCAAGGTGGCGTCCAGATTCACCACGGAAAAGCCCTTCTCTCCCAGTGCATCCGCCACCCGGCGCAAAAGCTCCAGGCTGGAGATGCCCGCATAGGCTGGATCGCTGTCGGGAAACAGCCGACCGATATCACCCAGCCCTGCCGCGCCCAGCAGCGCGTCCATAATGGCATGGAGCAGCACGTCGGCGTCCGAGTGCCCCAAAAGCCCCCGCTCCCAGGGGATCTCCACGCCTCCCAAAATCAGCTTTCTGCCCTCCGTCAGCCGATGGACGTCGTAGCCTTGTCCAATGCGCAGTGCTGTCATTCCTGCTCCTCCCTGCTTTGCAAGATGGCCTCCGCTATGGCCAGGTCCACAGGCGTGGTGATCTTGATGTTCTCATAGGACCCCTCCACCAGGTAGACCTGCTTCCCCATCCGCTCCACCGCGGAACAGTCGTCGGTAATGGGCGCATCCGCCTCCAGCGCCGATTGAAGGGCAGCCTTGAGCAGCTGGGCATCAAACACCTGGGGCGTCTGGACGGCCCACAGGGTGCTCCGGTCCGGGGTTTGAGTGACAATGCCATCCTGGGCCACCTTTACGGTATCCTTCACCGGCACCGCCGGCGCCGCCGCTGCGGTATGAGCGGCCCGGTCGATGACCGCATCGATCAGTTCTGGCGTCACCAGAGGACGGTCTCCGTCCTGCACGGCCAACAGCTCGGCCCGGGGATCCGCCTCCAGAGATGCCAGATAGACCGACTTTTCCCGGTCCTCGCCACCCCGGACCACCTTCACCGGCTTGCTCAGCCCCAGGTTGCGGCACAATCCGGAGATCTCCAACAGGTCCTCCTCCCGGACGGCCAGAATGATCTCGTCCACGCCAGCAGCCCGGTCCACCGCCCAAAGGGTCCTGCACAGCACCGGAACGCCGTCCAGCGGCAGCAGCAGCTTATTCTCGCCGCCCATTCTCTGGGAGCTTCCCGCAGCGGCCACCACCATGGTGCAAAAAGGGCGCTGCGCCTCCCGAAATCTCTTAAAAAATGCCTTCATGGCATACAATCCCCTCTCCTTATCCGGCGCCGCGGCTTTGCGCCGCTGCAGTCACCCGCTTTTCCGTCTCCTGATAGCCGGTGCCCTCAATGAGCATGATCTCCGAGACCAGGATCTGTTTCGCGTTGTGCAGCATTTTCCGCTCTCCCGTGGACAGTCCCTTCTCCCGGTCCCGGCCCATCAGGCCCTTGATGACCCGTGCCACCTCGTAGAGGTCCCCGGTCTTGAGCCGCTCCAGATTTTCCCGATAGCGTCTGCTCCAGTTGGAGGACATCTCCGCAGACAGGGCGGGCAGCGCCTCCAGAACCTGCTCTACGCTCTCCCGGTCCAGGATGGCCCGCAGACCAATGGAGGAACTTCCTGCAACCGGAATTTTCAGCACCAGACCGCCCACAATTAGGCGAAAGACATAGTACGACCGCCTGTCACCGCCGACCTTCTCTTCCACGATTCCGTCAATGATGCCGGCACCGTGCATGGGATGGACCACCCTGTCTCCGATGCTAAACATATGTTTTCCTCCATTTTTTCATTCACACAGACGCAATTTCCGAATAAAACACCTCAAAACTGTAAGAATCGTATAAGTTTATTATACATGGAATTCCATGAAATACAAGCCGGACTTTCACCAAGGGGCTCTTGCAGAGACTGCCCTGGCCTAAAAAAGAAAAGGACACCCTTTGGCGTCCTTTTCTGAAAAGCAGTTGGCTCTTTTTTAGCGCTTGTTGGAGCGGCGCCAGATCTGCATCTTCTCAGCAGCCTGAATCAGCTCCTCGCGGAAGTCAGGATGGGCGATGCTGATGATGGCCTCGCTGCGCTCCCAGGTGCTCAGGCCCTTGAGGTTGATCATACCGTACTCAGTGACCAGATACTGGACGCAGGAGCGGGGATCGGTGGCAATGGAGCCGGGAGTCAGGGTGGGAACGATACGGCTCTTCACGCTGCCGTCCTTGCCGGTGACGGTGGAGGACATGCAGATGAAGCTCTTGCCGCCGTGGGACAGATAGGCGCCCATGACGAAGTCCAGCTGACCGCCGGTGCCGGAGATGTGCTTGGTGCCGGCAGACTCAGCGTTGACCTGGCCATAGAGGTCCATGTCGATGGCGTTATTGATGGAGATGAAGTTGTCCAGCTGCGCCAGAACGCGGACGTCGTTGGTGTACTCCACGGGAGCGGCCATGACGTCGGGATTGCGGTTGATATAATCATAGAGCTTCTGGCTACCGGCGGCGAAGGCATAGACCTGACGGCCCTTGTCCAGCGCCTTGTTGCGGCCCGTCAGCTTGCCAGCCATGGCCATATCCACGAAACCGTCCACATACATCTCGGTATGTACGCCCAGGTCGGTCAGGTCGGACTGGGCGATCATGGAACCCACGGCATTGGGCATACCGCCGATACCCAACTGCAAGCAGGCGCCGTTGGGGATCTGCTCCACGATCAGCTTGGCCACAACCTTGTCCACGTCGGAGGGCTCACCGCCGCCGCCCAGCTGAGCAATGGCAGGATTGTCGCCTTCCACGACCATATCCACGTCCTTGATGTTGATCTCGCTGCCGGTGAGGCCAAAGACCCAGGGCATATTCTTGTTGACTTCCACGATGACGGTCTTGGCCTTAGCCAGCATGTCCGCCAGATGAGAGGCAGCCAAGCCAAAGTTAAAGTTGCCGTGGCTATCCATGGGGGTGACCTGGATCATGGCCACATCCACGTCCACGTTCTCACGGTAGTAACGGGGCAGCTCAGAATAGCGGATGGGGCTGAAGTAACCCATACCCTTCTTGATGATCTTGCGGTCCACACCGCTGCAGTGCCAGGAATGCCAGGTGAAATGCTCACCGGCGTCCTCCGCCTGGCAGATCTCGGGCATCCACATGGTGACGCCGCCGCGGACCTTCACGTCGGTCAGCTCATCCTTACGGGCGGCCAGGGCCTTATCCAGCGCCACAGGATGGTTGGTGCACCAGCCATAGTCCACCCAGTCACCGGACTTGACCACCTGTACGGCCTTCTCGGCAGTGGTCAGCTTGTTCTGATACTCTGCTGCGTAATTCATGGTACGGTTCCTCCCTATTTTATGATTGCCAGGATTTGAACTCTTGCCGATCTTGTTGCCAGTTGATTCCAGAGATAGATTGATAATATTATAACAAATCCCCAGAGGAATTGCAATGCCTGTCCCCTATTTCTCAAATTTTTTTCTTACGTTTACGCAAAAAAAGGGAACGGACGAAAGTCCGTTCCCTTTCTCTTCCCTGTTTCAGGTAATTTTGCTTACTCAGCGTCGTCGCCGGCGGGCTCTTCCTCCGCAGCGGGAGTCAGCAGCGCACGGATGGACAGGGAGATCTTCTGCTTCTCCTCATCCACAGCGGTGATCTTGGCGTCCACCACCTGACCCTCGGACAGCACATCCTCGGGCTTGTCAATGCGGCGGTCGGCGATCTGGGAGATGTGAATCAGGCCGTCCACACCGGGCACGACCTCGGCGAAGGCACCGAAGCTCATCAGCTTGACGATCTTGACGGAAGCCACGTCGCCCACATGATAGGTCTCCATGAACTTCTCCCAGGGGTTGATGCTGCGGTCCTTGACGCCCAGAGAGATCTTACGCTTCTCGGGGTCATAGGAGATGACGTACACATCCAGGGTATCGCCCACGGACACAACCTCAGCGGGGGTCTTGATACGGCTCCAGCTCAGCTCGGAGATATGTACCATACCGTCCACACCACCGATGTCCACAAACACGCCATAGGAGGTCATGGACTTGACCACGCCGGTGTAGTGCTTGCCCACCTCGATGTTGGCCCACACTTCGGCCTGAGCGGCCTTGCGGGCCTCCTCCTGCACGGCACGGATGGAACCCACCACACGGCGGCGGGCACGGTTGACCTCAGTGATGCGCAGCTGGACCTTCTGCTTGACCATCGTGGACAGGTCAGCACCCCGGGGCATGCCGCTCTGGGAAGCGGGGATGAACACCCGGACGCCCTTGACGGAAGCCACCAGGCCGCCCTTGTTCTCCTCGGTGATGATGCCCTCCAGGACAGTCTTGTCCTCCACGGCCTGCTCGATGTTCTCCCAGACCTTGACGGTATCCAGACGCTTCTTGGACAGCTCGGCGAAGCCCTCCACGTCGTTGACGCGGACGATGTAGGCCTCGATCTCATCGCCCACCTTCACCACGTCCTCAGGCTTGACGTTGGGATCGTCGCTGAGCTCGCTGGCCTTGATGTAAGCGGCCTGCTTGGCGCCCACGTCCACCTGCACCTCAGTGGGGGTGACGGCGGTCACAATACCGGTAACCTTTTCTCCTGTATTTAAAGTCTTGAAGGATTTTTCCAGTAATTCCTCAAAGGATTCCTCGCTGCCCTCGACGGCCTTGATTTCTTCACTCATGGTTGCATATACCTCCTTAATGATGCCCGCAGGCGTGGATGCGCCAGCCGTAAGACCCGCGACAGAGCAACCATCGAACCAATCCGGCGAGAGCTCGTCCGCCTCCTCGATCTGGTGGACTTGAGAACATCTCTTGTTGCAAATCTCCGTCAAATGTTTGGTGTTCGCGCTTTTACGGTCCCCTACCACAACCATCACGTCCACCTGGGCGGCGATCTGAGCCGCTTCAGATTGACGTTTATGCGTAGCATCACATATTGTATCAAATATTTTCACATTTGTACACAGTTTTTTTAGGATTTTTTCAGAAGCTTCAAAAAGCGACCGAATACAAGTGGTCTGTGCCACCACTGTCAGAGGAATCTCCCGGTGAGAAGGCTCCTCCATGGCCCAGGCCTGGGCCATCTCCGGTCCGTCAAAAACCAACGGCCGGCGGCACCAGCTGGCCACGCCCATGACCTCCGGGTGATGGGGCTCGCCGATGATGACCGGCCGGCGGCCCTCCGCTTCAGCCTGAGCCACCAGACGCTGGATGCGCATGACATTGGGACAGGTGGCGTTGACACAGGCCACTCCCTTCTCCTCCAGCCCCTCCAACACCGATCGCAGCTCCCCATGGGAACGGATCAGCACGGTGTCTCCGGCCTGCAAGGCGGCCGGGTCATCAGTCCGGCGGACGCCCATATGGTCCAGCTCCTCCACCACGTGGCTGTTGTGGATGATGTCGCCCAGCATCCAGCAAGAGCCTCTCTCCGCAGCGGTATCCCGGGCCAGCTTCACCGCCCGCTCCACGCCATAGCAAAAGCCGGCGCTTTTGGCAAGAAGTACCTTCACAGCGTCTCCCCTCCCAGCGCATAGGCCCGGCGAAGCACCTCATCGGCGATGTCCTGCATCTCCTCCGCTGTGCCGTGCCGTCCGGTATAGACCGGCGTCACAGGATGGCCAATAATCAGGCGCGTCCGGTGAAAGAGGTGCTTCTTTCCGTCCACATAGACAGGAACCATCACCGCCCCGGTGCGGACGGCAATCACCGCCACGCCGCTCTTGGCCCGCACCTGACCGGGATGATCCACCCGGGTCCCCTCGGGAAAGATCAGCAGGTTCTCCCCGTCTCGAATGGCACGGATGGCCGTCTTGACCGATTGAATGTCCGAATTTCCCCGGCTGACCGGGAACGCACCCAAACGGGAAATGATGGGACCCAGCAGAGGAATTCGGAAGAGCTCCTCCTTGGCCATGATACGCAGGTGATAATCAATGGGCGTGGTGATCGCCAGCAAAACAGGGTCCCAGAGGCTGCTGTGGTTGGGACAGAGCATGGCCCCGCTGGCCGGGAGATTCTCCAGCCCAGAGACCTCAAGGGGGTAGAAAAAGCGAAGAATGGGGCCCACAACTCTCCAGACAACGTGAAAAAAATGCTCGTTCATTGTCCCACCTTCTCCCGGATCACCTGCAAAAGAGCCTGACGGCTGCCTGCAAAATCCAATTCGCTGGTGTCCACCGTCACTGCATCCGCAGCCACCCGCAAAGGCGCCACCTCCCGGTGGGTGTCGTCCCAATCCCGCTGGCGCAGCTCCTCCAGCACCTGCTCATAGGGCTGTGGGGTTCCCCGCTGCTCCAGCTCCAGGCACCGGCGGCGGGCGCGGATCTCCGGCGAAGCGGTGAGGTAGATCTTCACGTCCGCCTCAGGCAGCACCACCGTGCCGATATCCCGTCCGTCCATCACCACACTGTGCCGGCGGGCTGCCTCCCGCTGCATCTCCAGCAGGAAATCCCGCACACAGGCGTGGGCCGACACAATGGAGGCGCACCGGGAGATCTCCGGCTTGCGGATCTCCTCCGTCACGTCCTTTCCATTGAGCAGCATGTGCTGTAAACCATCTTTACTATACATCATTTCCACCTGGATCTCCGGTAGAAGTTCCCGTACGGACTCCGCGTCTCCAGGGTCTGCCCCACGGCTGCGCACAAAATATCCGATGGTGCGATAGATAGCACCGGTGTCCACATAGACATAGCCCAGTTCCGCCGCCACACTCTTGGCCAGGGTGCTCTTGCCCGCCCCGGAGGGACCGTCGATGGCAACGGAAACCAACTTCTCCTGCTGCATGCTTTCTCTCTCCCTTTTATTCTCTCTCATTCCTGCTCCGCCGCGGCGGCCAGACCGGCAGCCCGGCCGGTGGCCCAGGCAATCTGCAGATTGAATCCACCGGTATAGGCATCCACATCGATGATTTCTCCTGCGAAGTATAATCCCTTTACAGCTTTTGATTCCATTGTCTTGGGATCGATTTCTTTTACCTTGACTCCCCCGGAGGTCACAATGGCATTCTCCACCGGCATGGGCCCTTCGATCTCCACGGGCCAGTGCTTGAGCAGATGCAGTATCTGGTGTCGCTCCTCCCGGGTGATGGAGTGGACCTTCTGATGGGCATCCACTCCGCTGGCCTCCACAAAGACGGGGATCAGCTTATGGGGCAGCAGATCCACCAACGCATTGCAGAAGTCGCTGTTGCAGTACTTTTCAAAGTCCGACAGCAACCGCCGGTCCAGCGTAGGCTCATCCAGAGCCGGCTTCAGGTCGATCTCCAGGCGATACTCCTTCTGGCCGAACTTCCGCATATGGGCGGAGGCAGACAAAATCAGGGGACCGCTGACCCCAAAGTGGGTAAACAGCAGTTCCCCAAAGTCTGTATAGATCTTTTTGCCGCTCTCCAGCACCGTCAGCTCCACGTTCCGCAGACTCAATCCCTGAAGCTGGGCACACTGAGTCCCCTTCTCCCGCAGCGGAACCAGAGAGCCCCGCAGAGGCGTCACCGTGTGGCCAACCTCTTGGGCCATCCGATGTCCGTCACCGGTGGAGCCGGTGGCAGGATAGGATACGCCGCCGGTGGCCAGAATGACCCGGTCCGCCGGAAGAGTCTCCCCTGCTCCGCAGCGCACGCCGCAGACTGTGCCGTCCCGGACCTCCAGATGTTCTGCCCGCTGCCGCAGGACCGCCACATGGAGCTGCCGGGCCCGGCGTTCCAGCGCGCCGCTGATGTCGAAAGCCCGGTCCGACACGGGAAACACCCGTCTGCCCCGTTCCACCTTCAGAGGCACACCTAAATCCTCAAAAAAGGCCATAGTATCCCGACCGTCAAAGCGGGAAAAGGCGCTGTACAAAAAGCGTCCGTTGTGAGGCACATTGGCCAGCAGTTCCTGACAGGAGGCATCATTGGTGACATTGCACCGGCCCTTGCCCGTGATGTTCAGTTTTTTGCCCAGACGTTCGTTGGGCTCCAGCAGAGTGACATGTGCCCCCTGCTCCGCCGCCGTGATGGCGGCCATCAATCCGGCGGCACCGCCGCCGATCACCACAATCTTAGACATCTTCCGCCTTTCCAAACACGCCGTACCGGTCCCAGATATCCTCCAACTCCTCAAAGGTCTCCGCCAGGTCCTTATTCATCCGGTTTCCCAGCGCCACGATCAGTGCGTTGATGAGGGAGAGCGGCGCCACCATGGAGTCCACAAAGGAGATCATCTCACTTCTGGCCAGCAAGGAGGCGCTGGCCAGCTGATAGAGCGGCGAGACCTCGCTGTCGGTGATGGCCACCACGTCACAGCCCCGGTCCGCGGCAAACTGGACGGTGTTGACAGTCACCTTGGAATAGCGGGGGAAGCTGATGGCCAGAATCACATCCCCCGGACCGATGCGGAAGAGCTGCTCAAAGATCTCCCCCGCCGCGTTGGATTGCACCAGCGTGACATTTTCAAAGAGCATATGCAGGTAAAAATGCAGATATCCTGCCACAAAAGACGAGGAACGGACCCCCAATATGTAGATATGGCGGGCGTTCATCAGCTTGTCCACCACCCGGTCGAAGTTGGCCTGGTCCATCTCTTCAATGGCAAGACGCAGCTTCTCCATGTCGGACTGCATCACTGCCGTGGCCAGATCCTGGCCGGAGAACTGGTTGTCCGCAGCCTGGATGCGCTGGATGGAGGTCAATTTGGTACGAATCATTTCCTGCAGGGCCTTTTGCATACTGGGATACCCGTCGTAGCCCAGCTCCGAGGCGAAGCGGACCACGGTGGACTCGCTGACATGGACGGTTTTTCCCAGTCGGCTGGCAGTCATGAAAGCCGCTTTATCATAATTGTCCAAAATGTATCGGGCTATGAGCTTTTGTCCCTTGGAAAACTCACTCATTCGTCCTTTGATTCTCTGTAAAATATGTCTTGACGCTGCGTTGCCCTTTTCCACGTTGTCTCTCTCCTACCCGTTGAAATATCACTTCATTCGGAGAATATTTTATCACGTTTTCAGCTGAATTCAACCATTCTTTCCCTTTTTTTAGAATTTTCCAGGGAATCTACGCCTGCTGAAGGTCCGCAATCTCCTCCTCGGTCAGATACCTCCATTTTCCAGGTGGAAGCTCTCCCAGGCAGAGGCTGTGCTCCCGCACCCGCTGCAGCCGTTTGACGTGTAGGTCGCAGAGGGCGCACATGCGCCTGATCTGGCGGTTTTTCCCCTCGTGGATGGTGATCTCCAGCTCCGCTGTCTCTCCGCCTCGACGCATGGTCTCTACCTGGGCAGGCCGGATGGTCGTTCCATCCTCCAGAGCCCTCACTGCCGCCAGACGCCGGGCAGCCTGTCCCACCGCACCGGCCACCACCACCCGATAGGTCTTGTCCACCCCAAAAGAGGGGTGCAGCAGACGCTGCATCAGGGCGCCGTCGTTAGTCAGCAAAAGCAGCCCCTCGGAGTCCATATCCAGCCGCCCCACGGGATAGACCCGGGCACCGCAGTCCTTCACCAGGTCCGCAACCGTGGGCCGTCCCTTTTCATCCTGAAGCGTGGTGACCACGCCTCTGGGCTTGTTGAGCATGAGATAGACCATCTTTTCCTGCCGCGTCAGCAGCACGCCGTCCACCCGGATCTCATCCCGGTCCGGGTCAGCCCGGTCGCCCACATGGGCGGGGGCGCCGTTGACGGTGACCTTTCCCTCCGCCAGCAGCGCCTCCGCATGGCGGCGGGAGCAGATTCCCGCCGCTGAAATCAATTTTTGCAGTCTCTCTTCCATACATCTCAATCCTGAAGCAGATTCAAAAGCCGCTGAAGCAGCGTCATAGGCTCCGGCAGCGTCACCGCCACATCCTCGCCGCACAGCAGCTCCACTCTGCCGATCTCTTCCCCGTTCAGCAAAAATACCGCCTGGCCTACCACCTGGCCTGCCGTCAGCGGGGCCACCAGGCTGTCAGCCACCTCCCACCGGGTCTCCACCTGCTCCCCCTCAGCCAGGGGCCAGGCAAAGTCCCCCGCCGCCAGAAGGGGCACGGAGGTGCCGTCACTGCCCTCCACCGGGACCTGACGGACCGTCTCGCCTCGGGTCAAAAAGGTCTTGGCCGGATAGGTCGAAAAGCCGTAGTCCAGCATGGCGGCATGGTCTAACCAGTCGTTTCCGTCCTGAAGGGTCACGGCCACCAGCCGCTGCCCGTTGCGCTGGGCGCAGCTGACCAAGGTCCGGCCCGCAGCCCGAGTGTACCCGGTCTTGAGGCCGATGCAGCCCTCCACCAGGCCCAAAAGCTTATTGTGGTTGGTCATGGTCCGGCCGCCGATGGTCACGCTGCGGGTGGAGAACATCCGCACCAGCGTCTCGTTCTCCACCGCTGCGGCCGCCAGCTTGGCCATATCCCGGGCAGTGGAATAGTGCTTTTCATCGTCCAGGCCGTTGGGGTTGGCAAAGGAGCTGTTGCTCATGCCCAGTTCCTGAGCTTTCTCATTCATCATCTCCACGAAGTGGTCCACTCCGCCGCCCACGTGGTCGGCGATGGCCACCGCCGCGTCATTTCCTGAACACAGCAGCAGCCCATACAGCAACGTCTCCAGCGTCAGCTGCTCCCCCGCCTTCAGATACATGGAGGAGCCCTCCGCCATATGGGAGCTCTTGATGGTCACCACATCGCTCAGCGTGCCGTTCTCCACGGCCACCAGGGCCGTCATGATCTTGGTGGTGCTGGCGATGAGCATCTTTTTATCAGCGTTTTGCTCATACAGTACCCGTCCGCTGTCCACGTCTATCAAAATCGCAGCAGTAGCGGATGTGCTGAGCGCCAATGTCTGACAAGTCAATATACTAAACAGCGCCACAGCGCACAAAAGAGAAGAGATCAAGCGTTTCAGGGCCATCGCCTCCTATACAGTCATCTCGCGATGCCTGTATAGTATACCCCTTCCTCAGAAATCTTTTTCCTTCTTTTTGTCGAAATATTTTTCCGCCTTATCGATCAGGTCCGGAACCATCTCCACGATGCGGTCCACGGTGGTGGCAGGGGGCATGGTCACCGGCAGGAGCCGGGTCACGCCGTCCCGGATGACCAGAAAGGCAACCGGGTCCATTTTCACGCCGCCGCCGGTGGCAAAGGTCAGGTTCTCCTTATCCGGCTGATGCTTACCATAGGTGCTGCCGCCGCCGTTTCCAAAGCCAAAGCTGACCCGGGAAATGGGGATCAACGTCACACCGTCGGGGGTGTGGATGGGCTGCCCCACCACGGCGTTGGAATCCGCCATGCCGTGGATCTGATCGATGGTGTCCTGCATCATCTGGTGCAAAGAGTTGCGTCCTTCCTTGTGTTCCACATGGTTGTTTTCCATACACAGCTTCCTTTCTATGCCGCCTGATCGGCTGTTTGAGTAGTTTTCCTGTCTTTCTGTTTTGCCCGGAGCCTCATCAGCCACTTCAGCGTGGGGATGCCGGCGCAGATTCCCACGCGGAGCAGCGTGCCAATTCTGGCAGACACTCCTACCTTCCCTTGCAGCTGGATCTTTTCACGGCTCAGATCCAGCTCCAAATGGATGCTGGGGTCCGGGATCACCAGCAGCGTCTCCAAGCGGGGCATCAGCGTCCACATGGCTGCGCAGAGCAGTCCATAGAGCTCCGCAGTGTCTGCGGGATCTTCCCCGCCCACATAGACGCACAGTTCCAGGGGCTGGATACGGATGGCTCTCCGAGTCTGTTCCAGAGCCCGCAGGCCCACGGGCAGCAGTGTGTCAAAGGCGTCCCGCAGGTCCTCCGCCGTGAGCTTCGGGAGCTTTTTCTTCAGCTCGGCCCCGGTGATCTCTTCTTTTTTCTTTTTTGGCTCCTTGGGCTTCTTTTCCCTTTTGGCATCCTGCCGGAAAGGGTCGATGTGAATGCGCAGAGGGCCAACCCGAATGGTGAAGGAGATGTGATCCTCCCAAAACACGGTGACTCCCACCCGGGCCAGGCACAGCAGCGCAGTCAGCAGCAATAGCACCGCCAAGATCCAGACAATGACCACTGTGCCTCACCTCCCGCTTATCTTTTGCAAATCAAGGCATCTCCTGGCCGCTCTCCATAGGTACCTCCGGGTCCACCACTTCTCCGTTCTCCCCCAGGCGCATCTGCCCATCCGCCGCCAGACCCGGCAGTTCCGGCAGGTCCTCCAGGGAGTTGAGATGGAATGCCCGGAGGAAATTCTTGGTGGTGCGGTACAGATGGGGCCGTCCCGGCACCTGGAGCCGGCCGCACTCCTCAATGAGTTTGCGCTCCAGCAGCAGCCCAACCGTGTAGGAGCTGTCCACGCCCCGCACCTGGTCCACATAGGCCCGGGTGGTGGGCTGATAGTAGGCAATGATGGTCAGCACCTCCAGGGCCGGCTGACTGAGCTTGGCGGGCTTTCGGATCTCAAAGGCCCGCCGGATAATATCCGCATAGTCCGGAGCCGAACACATCTGCCAGCTGTCCTCCAGCTGCAGCAGTCGGATGCCCCGGCGATCAAAGGCGTACTGGTCGCTGAGCCGGTGCAGCACCTGCTCTACCGTGGGACGGTCCATGTCCAGGGCCAGGCAGATGCGGTCAATCTGGACCGGTTCCCCCGAAGCGAAGAGAATCCCCTCAATGGCAGACTCGATCTCCTTCATCTCCATGTTTTCCATTGGTGTCTCTTTCCATCCTTACAACGTCAAATTTTCCGGCGAGTCCTTCTCCGGTGTCACCGTGCAGTCCGTAGCTGAGCCCGCCAGGCGGATGGCCTTGGACCGGCACAGCTCCAACACCGCCAGGAAGGTGGCCACCACCTCGCTGCGGCTGCGGCTGCCGCGAAAGAGCAGCAAAAACCGGGTCACACCGCCCCGGAACAGTCGGTCCAAAATCTCGTGGGCCTTCCGCTCCACAGGATAGGGCTCGTGCTGCACGATCTCCCGGAAAGCGGAGGCCGGCGGCGGCGCCATGCGCTCGCTGCGGCACAAGATCTCCTGCATGGCCAGGATGAGATCTCCCGGCTGCTGGTCATATTCATAGATCTTGCCCCGCTTCATCGGCTCCGGTCCCCGGGTGATGACGTTCCGGCCAAACTCGCCCCGGGGCGCCAGGTGCTCCGCCGCGGCCTTGACCCGCACGTAGGTCTCGTTCCTCCGGCGCTCCTCCAGGGCCTTCACCAGGGCGTCCATCTCGCTCTGGGCCTCCTCGTCCTCGATGGACAGCAGCATCCGGGTCTTAATGAACATGAGCTGGGAGGCCATGGTGATGAACTCACTGGCCACCTCCAGATCCATGCTCTGGCGCTTTTCCAGATAGGCCAGGTACTGGTCACAGATCAGGGAGATGGAGATGTCCTGGATCTCGATCTTATTCTTGCCCAATAGGTACAAAATCAGGTCCAGCGGCCCTTCAAAGTCCTGCATATCCTCTTCCCGCCGGTCCCGGACCACTTTTTCCAGCTTGTAGATGGGATTGTCCAAACAGGGGTCACCTCAAAAAATCAGATTCACCAGTCCGGTGTATACCGCCATGATGGCGCGGCTGAGCATCCCGCCGCCTATGTTGGTAAAGGACAGCAAGATCAGCACCAGCATCCCATAGCGCTCATAGCGCATCAGGGTGAAATAGGCCCGGTCCGACAGCAGCGCTCCCAGCACCTTAGACCCATCCAGAGGCGGCAGGGGGATCAGATTGAACAGCCCCAGGCCGATGCTCAAAACGGCGGTGTTCAGAAGGAATGTAAAGACCTGTTGCCACAGTGTAACATAGGAAGCGTGGTCATAGATCGCCCGGGCTCCCAGCATCAGCACCACTGCCAGGACAAAGTTGGACACCGGGCCGGCCAGCGCCGTCAGGGCCATGCCCTCCTTGGGCTTTTTGAAGTAGCGGGGGTCCACCGGCACAGGCTTTGCCCAGCCGAAGCCGCACAGCACCATCATGGCAAGGCCGAACCAGTCGATGTGGCGCAGGGGGTTGAGAGACAGCCGGTGCATCCGCTTGGCCGTGGGGTCCCCCAGGGCGTATGCTGCCACGCCGTGGCAGGTCTCGTGGACCGTCAGGCATAAAAAAACACTCACCAGACGCAGCACAAGGGCCCCCATGGAGGCAAAGTCCAGCTGCCGGAAGAGATTTTCCAGATAGTGCACGCAAATCGCTCCTTTTCCGGCCGCGGCCCATAAAATACAGAGTCAGTATAGCATTTTTTCCGCTTGAATACAAGTGATTCCTAGCCCTTCTCCGCAGGCGGGGATTCCGCGCTCCGGGACAGGATATCAGAAAAGCTCACATCCATCTTGTAAGTGCTGACAGCATCCTCTAAAATGCAAAACAAGGGCGGCGATTCAAACTGCAACCGCCGGTTGCGGAATTGCCAATCGCAGGAGATGGCGCTTTGCCGGAACATAGGGTATGCTGATTCCAAGGAGGTAGCTGGATGTTGTCAGAAAAAATCTATTCGCTCCGGCGCAGGAGCGGACTTTCTCAGGAGCAGCTGGCGGAACAGGTGGGCGTTTCCCGGCAGGCTATCTCGAAATGGGAAAGCGGGCTGTCCACCCCGGAACTGGAGAACCTCCTGGCCCTGAGCCGGTGTTTCGGCATCACGGTGGATCAGCTGACCAGTGAGGACTCCGATCCCCTTCCCCACGGCAAGGACCTGCCGGCAGACCATCCGCCTTCCCGGAAAAGAAGCCTCCGGTGGGGGCTCGGCCTTTGTCTGGGCGGCACCGCTGGTCTTGCAGCTGTGGGGCTTGCAATGATCCTGCAGCCCGCCCTGGCGTCTCGGATCAGCCAATCGTCAGTGGTGACCATCAACGGGATCGGGTGGCTGTTTCTGGCATGTATCCTGGCGATGGTAACGGGAATCTTTTTGATGTGGAGGAGGAAATAAGATGCGCAGGTATAAACGGCTCAGCGTGGCTTTTGCAGCCGCAGCCATTGTCCTCTCAGATGTCATGTGCGCGGTGGTGGCGTATTCCTACTGTTCCCTGCAATGGTGCAGACAGTGCAGCGCGCCGGCCCGCATCGCGTTCATTTACATCATCCCCTACGGGATTGGGATCGCCCTGTGCGCCGTCTTGTCCCGGTTTTTTCTGAAAAGAGAACAGGCGGAAAAACGTGCGAGAGACTAATTGAAAAGCGGGTGCCCTCTAACGGAGGGCACCCGCTTTTTTGATCGTTCCAGGATTCCGGCCAGGCCCGCATCCAGATGGCGGTCCGCCTTCTTCTCTGTTCCTCTGGGGCGAAAAGAGTGCCTTCGATCCCCCTGCCCCCTATTTTACACTCTTCCCTCAGTCCTCCTGCTTTCTGGCCCGGGTCATCAGCTCCCGCACCACGGACTGGGTGGATTTGTTCTGATAAAGCACCTCATAGGCGCAGCGGCAGATGGGCATCTCCACCTCCGCCTGCTCCGCCAGCTGGCGGACACTGTCGGCGGCATAGTAGCCCTCCACCACGGCACCGATCTCCTCCATGGCCTCCTGGGCACTCTTGCCCTGGCCAATGAGGATGCCGCAGCGGCGGTTCCGGGAGTGCATGGAGGTACAGGTGACGATCAGGTCGCCCATACCCGCCAGGCCCGCAAAGGTCTCCCGCCGGCCGCCCAGCTTCTCCCCCAGACGGCCCATCTCTGCCATAGCCCGGGTCATCAGCAGCGCCTTGGTATTGTCACCGTAGCCCATGCCGTCAATGACGCCGCAGCTGAGGGCCACCACGTTTTTCAAAGCCGCCGCCAGCTCTACACCTATAATATCAGGGCTGGTGTAGACCCGGAAGTACTCGTTCATAAAGGCATCCTGCACCAGCTGGGCAGCTGCCTCATCCGGGTGGGCCGCCACCACGCCGGTGGGGATACGGCGCCCCACCTCCTCTGCGTGAGAAGGGCCGGAAAGTGCAATTACTTTACAGTCTTTTTTGACTTCTTCTTCGATGATCTGGCTCATTAGATCGTGGGTATCCCGCTCCACGCCCTTGGAAACGGACACCAGCGGCGTGCCGGGCCGCAGGAAGGGCGCCGCCTTGGCGGCAGTGGTGCGGACCGCATAGGAGGGCGTGGCAAACACCACCAGATCCTGCTGTCCCAGCTGGTCCATGCTTCCGGTGAAGGTCAGCGCCTCCGGCAGCTTCACACCGGGAAGCAGCGGATTTTCCCGGGTCCGGGTCAGCTGCTCCGCCTTCTCCGGGTTGTGGGACCAAAGGGTGACAGTATGTCCATTGTCGCACAGCACCTGGCTCAGGGCCGTGCCCCAGCCGCCGGTGCCCAAAACAGTGATCTTCATGGTGAACCTCCGCTTATTCCTGTTTTTTATGATGGAAGCTGAATTTGTTCTCCGTCCCATGCATAAGGCGATGGATATTTCCCCGGTGCTGCCACACCACCAGTCCGCCGACCAGGAAGGCCAGCACCACGATCACCGGATCGGGGTAGCAATACCAGGAGACAAAGGGAAAGCTGCCTCCCGCCCACACGGAGCCCAGAGACACATATTTGGTCACAATGGCCAACAGCAAAAAGCCGCCCCAGACCACCACCGCAATACGCCAATCCATCATGATGGCGATGGTGCCTCCGGAGAGGATGCCCTTGCCGCCCTTGAAGCGGAACATGCAGGGGAACATATGGCCCAGCAGGCAAAAGAGGGCCGCCCAGTACTTGCCCAGGATCTCCAGCGTCCCAAAGCCAGTAAGGCTGAAGAGATACCGGCCCAGCAAAACGGCGATCACCGCCTTGAGGACGTCGCACAATATGACCACAAAGGTCAGCGCTCCGCCGAAGGTCCGGTAGAAATTGGTCAGGCCGGCGTTGCCGGAGCCGTGGCCCCGCACATCATCCCGCAGGATGTACTTGGAGACGATGACCGCGCCGTTGAAACAGCCCAGAAAATAGGCCGCCACCGCCACCACCAGCGCCCATAGAAAAAAGGCGGGCTCCACCTGGGACAGACACCAAATGACAGGATCTTCCATCGCTTACTCCTCCTTGTCGCCTTTTTCCCGGATGGAGAGGATGATGGGGGTTCCCTCCAGGCCGAAGGTACTGCGAATGCAGTTCTCCAGATACCGCTGATAGGAGAAGTGGAAGAGCTTTTTGTCGTTGCAGAACACCACAAAATGGGGCGGCCGGATACCCACCTGAGTCATATAGTAGATCTTCAGCCGCCGGCCCTTGTCCGTAGGCGGCTGAACCCGGGTCTGGGCATCCGCCAGGACGTTATTGAGCATGCCGGTGGTGATCCGGGTGGAAGCCTGCTCATGGACATAGTTGATGAGGTCAAAGAGCCGGTCCACCCGCTGTCCCGTTAGGGCGGAGAGGAAAAGGATGGGAGCGTAGGTCATATAGCTCAGATCCCGCATGACCTCCTGGCGCATCTTGTCCATGGTCTTGCCGTCCTTCTCCACCAGGTCCCACTTGTTCACCACGATGATGCAGGCCTTGCCCGCCTCATGGGCCAGGCCCGCCACCTTGGTGTCCTGCTCCGTGACGCCCTCGGTGGCGTCGATGAGGATCAGGCACACATCGGCCCGGTCGATGGCCATGGTGGCGCGGAGGACGCTGTACTTCTCAATGGCCTCCTCCACCTTGGCCTTTTTCCGCATACCAGCGGTGTCGATGAACACATACTTGCCCTTTTCGTTTTCGAAAGTGGAGTCGATGGCGTCCCGCGTAGTGCCGGGCACGTTGCTGACGATAGTCCGCTCCTGGCCCAGAATGCGGTTGGTCAGAGAGGACTTGCCCACGTTGGGCCGGCCGATGAGGGCCACCTTGATAGCATCGCTCTCCTCTTCCTCCTCATCCTCCGGCGGGAAATAGGCCACGCAGGCGTCCAGCAGGTCGCCGGTGCCGTGGCCGTGAACGGCGGAGACAGCGATGGGGTCTCCCAGTCCCAGGTTATAGAACTCATAGATGTCGGGGCTCATGCCCTGGTCCACCTTGTTCACCGCCAGCACGATGGGCTTGCCGCAGCGCAGGAGCATGTTGGCCACCTCCTGATCAGCGGCAGTGACTCCGGTCTTGACGTCGGTCAAAAAGACGATGACCGTGGCGTTGTCGATGGCAATCTGGGCCTGCTCCCGCATGAAGCTGAGGATCTGGTCATCGGTGCGGGGCTCGATACCGCCGGTGTCCACCAGGGTGAAGGTCCGACCGTTCCAGTCCGTCTCTCCGTAGATCCGGTCCCGGGTGACGCCGGGTGTGTCCTCCACGATGCTCAGGCGTTGGCCCACCAATTTATTGAAAAGCATGGACTTGCCCACATTGGGCCGCCCTACGATGGCGACAATGGGTTTCATCTTTGCTCACGTTCCTTCCTTGTAAAAATCGCGTCCACCAGACTGAAGCCATCCTGCTCCACCACGGTGACGGGACGGCCCAGGGCCTGCTCCACATCCTCCACGGTCAGATCGTCCAAAAACACGTCTCCCCCGTGGCGCAGCACGTTGGCCGGCAGCAGGATGTGGTCCCCCAGCTGCCGCTCTTTGAGCTGGGCAATGATATCCTGGGCAGTCAAAAGGCCGGCCACATCGATGGTATGGCCGAAAAAGTCGTTGCGGATGCCCACCACTTCTCCCTGAAGGGAGGGGCATTTCTCCTTGGCCTGGGCCACCAGGGCGGCGATGAAGGGCTGGGCCGACATTCCCGTGGCGCTGGTGAAGCTCAGGTACTCCACAGAGGGGTCCACATCCTCCAGGCCCTGGGAAAACTCCGTCATCAGGGACCGCAGCATCCCCACGCCGTTTTCCAGCTGGCCGTACTCCTCATAGTAGGACTCCGGCGGCAGTTCCCGGCCGGCCTTGATATACAGCTCATCGGCGCAGAAAAATCTCCGTGTCCCGTATTTTTCCAGGCAGATGGCACCGTATTCATCCACGATGTCGATGATCTCCCCGGCTTTCTGAGCATCCACCATGCCGATCTTGGCCAGGCCCTTGCGGTACTTGGTCAAGCCCACCGGCACGATGGAACAGCTGGCAAAGCCGATGTCCATCAGATCCTCAATGGTGCGGCGCAAGTGCACCCCGTCGTTCCAGCCGGGGCAGACCACGATCTGCCCGTTCATCTCGATGCCCGCCTCACCAAAGGCCCGCATATACTCCAGGCTCTTGTCCGCGTGGACATTGCCCAGCAGCCGCTTGCGCAGCTCCGGCTCCGTGGACTGGACGGAGACATTGATGGGGCTGATGCGCAGGTCGATGATCCGCTGGGCCTCCCGGGGCGTCAGGTTGGTGAGGGTGATATAGTTGCCCATGAGAAAGCTCAGCCGGGCATCGTCATCCTTGAAATAGAGCGTGTCCCGCATATTGGGGGGCATCTGATCCACAAAGCAGAACAGGCAGTGGTTAGAGCAAGGACGGGGCTCGTCCATCAGATAGGAGTCGAAATTCAACCCCAGCTCCTGGCCCTCCAGCTTGCGGATCTCCAGCTTCCGCCGTCCGCCCTCCGGCTCCTCCAGCTCCAGCTCCAGCACCGGATCATAGCAGTAGAACCGGTAATCCAGTACGTCCACGATCTCGTGGCCGTTGACCGTCAGCAGCTTCTCCCCCGCCTGGATGCCGGCGCGCTGGGCCGGACTGCGGTGGTCCACGGATGTGACGACTGTACTCATGGTCTTCCCCCTCTGCATATACGGCGCCAAAACCGCCCCGACTAGGGACGGAGACAACCGCTGGTATGTTTCAGTATAGCCAATTTTTCCAGGAATCGCAACTCAAAAAGAAAGGAGGGAAGATGCTTCTTCCCTCCTTACGGTCCTTACGGCTTTGTGCTTACTTCGCAACCACGGACTTCACAACCTTGACCTGACGGCCGTTGTAAGTACCGCATTCCTGGCACATTCTGTGAGGCAGATGCAGTGCACCGCACTTGGGGCACGCAACAAGGCCGGGAACCGCCAGCTTCCAGTGAGAGCTGCGCCGCTTGTCGCGTCTTGCTTTGGAAACTTTTCTCTTAGGTACTGCCATAGTGACACCTCCTTGGTCAAAAGGCAAAGGACGGGCCTTATCTGCCTTCGTGTTTACTGCTCGTCGGAACTTTTATTCAAAAGCTTTGCCAGGACGGCCAGCCGCGGGTCTACTTCCTTTTTACAGGAGCAGGGGCCCAGATTCAGATCGGCTCCGCACCGCGGGCATAGTCCCTTGCAATCTTCCGAACACAATGTCTTTGTGTCCATTCCCAGGATAAACGCTGTGCGGGCCAGGTCTTCGGCATCCACCGTACCTTCCTCCAGCAAAACGATGTCCTCGTTCTCCTCGTCCTCTTTTTCCTCTGCCAGAACACAGCTGAAGTCTACGGACTTGGGATTGCGGAATTCCTTGGCGCATCGGTCACAGACCGAATTCAGCGTGGTCCGGGCCGTCAGTGACAGCACCAGTACGCCAGCCTCGTTCCGCACCAAGCCTTCCACCTCCACCGGCTCTGCCGCAGGGAAATAGCCGTTGAATTCCACATCGGAAAGGTCCATGGAAAACCGGAACGGAAGCTCCGCTCCCGGGGTATTCAGGATTCGTTTTACATCTAAACGCATAGCATACCTCGCAATGACACGAGTGATATTATAGTGGATTCTCCGCCGATTGTCAAACATTTTCTTGCAAAAATCTGTAAAGACGCTAAAATAATACCTGACAAGGGCCCAGGCGACGGGCTCCAGGTCTATTTTTGACAGCCGGAGGCAGCTTATGCGGGAATTCACCATTGGAAAAAATGACGCCGGACAGCGGCTGGACCGCTTTGTGTCCAAGGCCTTGCCCCTACTCCCCCCTGCCCTGCTGCAAAAATACATCCGCCTCAAGCGCATTAAGGTCAACGGCAAGGGCGCCAAGCGGGACGTGCGGCTGGCAGCCGGGGACGTACTGCAATTATACATCAATGACGAGTTTTTTGAAAAGCCCTCAGAGGAAAATATCTTCCTGACCCTCTTCAAGCCCCAGCTGGACATCGTCTATGAGGACGAGAACCTGATGCTGCTCAACAAGCGCCCAGGGCTGGTGGTCCATGCCGACGAGACGGAAAAGGTCAACACCCTCATCAACCACATCCAGTCCTACCTCTATCAAAAGAGAGAGTGGAACCCCCGGTGGGAAAACGCCTTTGCCCCGGCACTGTGCAACCGCATCGACCGCAACACCGGCGGCATCGTCATCGCCGCCAAGAATGCCGAGACGCTGCGCATCCTCAACGACAAGATCCGGGACCGGGAGATCAAGAAGTTCTATCTTTGCATCACCCTGGGCCGGATGAAGCCGCCGGCGGGAAAGCTGGAGTGCTTTTTATTAAAGGATGAGGCCAAAAAGCAGGTGTCGGTCTATCACCGTCCCGTGTCCGGTGGCAAGTCCGCCGTCACATTGTACCGGACCCTGGAGACCCGGGGGGAGCTGTCCCTGGTGGAGGCGGAGCTGCTCACCGGCCGCACCCATCAGATCCGCGCCTCCTTTGCCGACGCCGGCCATCCTCTGCTGGGAGACGGCAAATATGGTAACGGATCCATGAACAAAAAGTACCATGAGACCCGCCAGGCCCTCTATTCCTACAAATTGGTGTTCGACTTCCCCACCGACGCAGGGATGCTGGAATATCTCCGGGGCCGGACCTTTCAAGTGGACTGTGTCCCCTTCCGGGAGGCCTACTTCCCCGCCTCCGGTGAAGGAAAGCCGAAACACAAATAAATATCCATATTTTTAAGAGCTCCCTTCCTGATCGGAAGGGTGCTCTTTTCTTGCGCCCAAATTTTCAAAAGTTTCTTGCAAAGAAATATTTTTTTGTATTTTTGATTTTTAAGCGCCTGTATCCAATCCTCCGTCAAATTCTTCAAATTTTTCCTGGTAGATCCTGCAATGTTGTGTAGATTCCCACATTGAATATTTATTCGTATTTATCGTATAATTTTCGCATAAACTTTCAAGGAGGTGAATCTTCGATGAAACCGGCTGTATACATAGACGGCAAGGACGGGACCACTGGCCTGCAGATCTACGACCGTCTGGCCGCCCGAAGGGATTTGGAATTGCTGGTCATTGATGAGAAGAAACGAAAGGACCCGGAGGAGCGACGTAAGCACATGGCCGCGGCGGACATCGTCTTTTTGTGTCTGCCGGATGCCGCTGCCAAAGAGGCCGTGGCGCTGGCGGAGGGGACCCAAGCCCGCATCATCGATGCATCCACCGCCCACCGAACCGCCCCCGGATGGGATTACGGTTTTCCGGAGCTCTCCCCCGGCCATCGCTCAGCCATCGCCGGGAGTCAGCGGGTAGCCAATCCCGGATGCCACGCCACCGGGTTCATCAGCCTGATCTATCCCCTTGTCTCCATGGGGCTGCTGCCTAAGGATGCGGCGCTGAGCTGCTTTTCCCTCACCGGTTATTCCGGCGGCGGAAAAAAGATGATCGCCGCATATGAGACACCGGACAGGGCACCGGAGCTAGTCAGTCCTGCTCTCTACGCTCTGAACCAACAACACAAGCACCTGCCGGAAATGCAGAAGATATGCGGCCTGACCACTCCTCCGGTTTTCAGTCCCATCGTGGATGACTACTACAAGGGAATGGCCACCACCGTTCCCCTGCACATGTCCCAGCTGACAGGAGTTTTCACTCTCCACCAGGTGTGGAACGCTCTCAAAGGCTATTACGCCGGACAAAAGCTGGTCCAGGTAGCGCCGGAGGACAGTGCTCTAACCGGCAAGCTCTACGGCAATGCCAAGGCAGGCAGCAACGACCTGACCATCGTGGTCAGCGGAAACGACCAGCAGTTCACCCTGACCGCTCTCTTTGACAATCTGGGCAAGGGTGCCTCCGGCGCGGCGGTCCAGAATATGAATCTGATGCTGGGACTGGAGGAAACCACCGGTCTTTGATAAAAAACAACACAACACAGAGGCAGGCTCCGTGCCGCCCTTTGAGACTTCTTTGGAACAGGAGGCAATTTTATATGTTGAAATGGATTGACGGCGGCGTCTGCGCCGCTCAGGGATTTCAGGCAGCGGGCATTCATGTGGGCGTCAAGTCCCAAAACGCCGAGAAAAAGGATCTGGCCCTCATCGTCTCCGATGTGATGTGTGCCGCCGCGGCAGTTTACACCACCAATGCAGTCAAGGCCGCCCCCATTCTCATCGACCAGCTCCATCTGGCTGACGGAAAGGCCCAGGCCATCATTGCCAACAGCGGCAATGCCAATGCCTGTGCCCCCAAGGGCGAGGAGAACGCGGAAAAGATGTGCGCCGCCGCGGCCAAGGCCCTGGGACTCTCCCCGAAAAATGTGGTGGTCTCCTCCACCGGCGTCATCGGCCAGACTTTGAATATCTCTATTATCGAAGCTGGCGTCCCCACGCTGGTATCCTCCCTGTCCCCCACCGCCGTAGGGAGCGATGCTGCGGCCCACGCCATCATGACCACCGACACAGTGAAAAAAGAGGCGGCGGTGGAGACCCAGGTAGGCGGCAAAACCGTCTGCATAGGCGGCATCGCCAAGGGCTCCGGCATGATCCACCCCAATATGGGCACCATGCTCTGCTTCCTCACCACGGACTGCGCCATCTCCCCGGCCATGATCCATGCGGCACTGCTGGACACCGTAGGCGTCAGCTTCAACCGCATCAGCGTGGACGGCGACACCTCCACCAATGACACCTGCTGCGTCCTGGCCAACGGCCTGGCCGGCAATGCGGAGATCACGGAAAAGAACGCCGACTACGCCGCCTTTGTGGAGGCCCTTCAGACGCTGTGCATCCAGCTGGCCAAGGAGATGGCCTCCGACGGCGAGGGGGCCCGGCACCTTATGACCTGCACCGTCACCGGCGCCGCCGACACAGCCAGCGCCGAGACCCTGGCCAAGTCCGTTATCTCCTCCACACTGACCAAGGCTGCCATTTTCGGCGCCGATGCCAACTGGGGCCGGGTGCTGTGCGCACTGGGCTACTCCGGCGTGGACTTTGATCCCAATCAGGTGGACGTATCCTTTGCCAGCGCCGCCGGCGTCATTCAGGTGTGCGCCCAGGGTCGGGGCCTGGACTTTGATGAGGACAAGGCCAAGACCATCCTCACGGAACACGATGTGGAGATCCAGGTCTCCATGGGACAGGGCAGCGGATGCTGCACCTGCTGGGGCTGCGATATCACCTACGACTACATCAAAATCAACGGGGATTACAGAACCTGATCCTCCCGGCTGGAAAGCGGACTTCATTTTATCAGCAAAGGAGTGCAGCGTATGGCAGACCCCTACATGGAGCGGGCCCAGGTGCTGGTGGAGGCCCTGCCCTATATTCAGAAATTCACCGGCAAGACCGTGGTAGTAAAATACGGCGGCAATGCCATGGTCTCTCAGGAGCTGCGGCGCGCCGTCATCAGTGACATCATCCTTATGTCCCTGGTGGGCATCCGTGTGGTGGTGGTCCACGGCGGCGGACCGGAGATCAGCGAGATGCTCAAAAAGGTGGGCAAGGAATCCCACTTCGTGGATGGCCTGCGCTACACTGACCAGGAGACCATGGACATTGTACAGCAGGTCCTGTGCGGCAAGGTAAATAAGGACCTGGTGTCCATTCTGTGCAGCACCGGAGGCCGGGCCATAGGCCTGTGCGGCATGGACGGCGGGCTGTTCCAGGCGGAGCGACTCCACGAGAAGTATGGACTGGTGGGCCAGATCACCCACGTTCAGCCGGACGTGGTGCTGGACGCCCTGGACAACGGCTATATCCCAGTGGTATCCACCGTGGCCCTGGGCACCGATGTCAACACCGCCTACAACATCAACGCCGACACCGCCGCCGCAGAGTTGGCCGCAGCCCTGGGGGCAGAAAAGCTCATTTTACTCACCGATGTACGGGGGCTCCTCCGAGACCCCCACGACGAGGACACCCTCATCCACATGGTCACCACCGACCAGCTGCCGGCCCTGATCCGGGACGGCGTGGTACAGGGCGGTATGATCCCCAAGCTGGAGTGCTGCGTCACCGCCGTCAACGGCGGTGTCAAGCGGGCCCATATTCTGGACGGCCGCATCCCCCACTCTATTTTAATTGAACTCTTCTCCGACCAGGGCGTCGGTACCATGATTCTTTGAAAGGACGGATTTTCCCATGACACATGAAGAATTGAAAGCGCTGGACAGCCAGTATATCCTCCACACCTACGGCCGCAACGACGTGGACATTGACCACGGTACCAATGCCACTTTGTACGATCTGGCCGGAAAGGAATACATCGACTTTTGTGCCGGCATCGGTGTCAACTCCGTAGGCACCGCCAACGAAGCCTGGCAGGCAGCCATTTCCGCTCAGATCGGCAAGCTGGGCCACATCTCCAACCTGTTCTACACACAGCCCTGCGCCCTCCTGGCCCAGAAGCTGTGTGAGCGCTCCGGCATGGCCGGCGTGTTCTTCGGCAACTCCGGTGCCGAGGGCAACGAGGGCATCATCAAGCTGGCCAGAAAGTACAGCTATGACAAGTATGGCAAAGGCCGCAGCACCATCCTGACCCTGACCCACTCCTTCCACGGCAGAACCGTTACCACGCTGGCCGCCACAGGCCAGGATAAACTCCATGACTCCTTCTTCCCCTTCACCGAGGGATTCCGCTACGCCGAGCCCACCATGGACGCCATCCAGGCCGTCGCCGGAGATGATGTATGTGCCGTTTTGGTGGAGCTGGTGCAGGGGGAAGGCGGCGTCAATCCCCTGGACCAGGACTTTGTCACTGCTCTGGACCAGCTGTGCCACGAAAAGGACTGGCTGCTGCTGTGCGACGAGGTCCAGTGCGGTCTGGGCCGCACCGGCTCTCTCTTCACCTGGCAGCAGTACGGCGTCAAGCCCGCCGCCTGCTCCTTTGCCAAGGGCATTGCCGGTGGACTGCCCATGGGCGGCTTCCTGGTGGATGCTCCCTATTTCGACGTGATGGGGCCTGGCACCCACGGTTCCACCTTCGGCGGCAACCCGGTCAGCGCCGCGGCCGCCTGTGCCGTGCTGGATATCCTCACGGACCAGGAGCTGGAACAGGTCAAGGAGAAGGGCGCATACATTAAAAAAGCCATCGAGGAGATGGCACTGCCCTGTCTGGGTGCCATCAAGGGCATGGGCCTGATGCTGGGCATCGACGTAAAGCCGGGCCACACCAACAAGGAACTGTGCACCCTGCTGATTCAAAACGGACTGCTGGCTCTTACCGCCGGGCCGGGTCTGCGGTTCCTGCCGCCTCTGACTATCACCTATGAAGAGATCGACAAGGGGCTTGCCATCTTCAAAGACACGCTAAAAGACATCCAGTGATCCCCTGAAAAAGGAAGCGGAGCCACGGCCGATTCAGACCGGTCCGGCTCCGCTTTTTTCCCGCAAAAAACGGGCGGAAAAGTCTACCCCTTTCTTTTTGTAAAATGTTCCTTTTTTAGTTGACATTTCAGGTGTTTTCCGATATAGTTTCATATTGCCGAATTCCGTCTGGAACCGTCATTTTGGTTCCAGATCAAACGGTAGATTTTTTCAGGAAACGGGGGAGGATAAATGTCCAAAGAGTTGATTCGCCTGCAGGATCTGTGCATGGCGTTTGACGACGAGCTGGTTCTCGATCACCTCAACCTGTATATCAACGACAAGGAGTTCCTCACACTGCTCGGGCCCAGCGGCTGCGGCAAGACCACAACGCTGCGGATCATCGGCGGCTTTACCACGCCTACATCTGGTGAAGTCCTGTTCGACGGTGTGAGGATCAATGATGTTCCGCCCTATAAGCGGCAGATCAACACCGTATTTCAAAAGTATGCGCTGTTTCCCCACCTCAACGTCTTTGAAAACGTGGCCTTCGGCCTGCGCCTGAAAAAGGTGCCGGAGGCGGAGATTCAGCAGCGGGTCATGGAGATGCTGGAAGTGGTGAGCCTCAAGGGCTTTGAACACCGCAAGCCTGACGCGCTTTCGGGTGGGCAGCAGCAGCGTGTGGCCATCGCCCGGGCACTGGTGAACCGACCCAAGGTGCTGCTTCTGGACGAGCCCCTGGGAGCGTTGGACCTGAAGCTGCGCAAGGACATGCAGATGGAGCTCAAGCGCATCCAGCAGCAGGTGGGAATCACCTTCATCTACGTCACCCATGACCAGGAGGAGGCCCTGACCATGTCCGACACCATTGTGGTCATGGACAAGGGTTCCATCCAGCAGATCGGCACACCTGAGGACATTTACAACGAACCCAAAAACGCCTTTGTGGCGGACTTTATCGGCGAGTCCAATATCATCGACGGCATCATGGTCCAGGACAAGGTGGTCAAGATGTACGGCCGGGAGTTCCCCTGTCTGGACGGCGGCTTTGCGGAAAACGAACCTGTGGACGTGGTCATCCGGCCC
Organism: uncultured Oscillospiraceae bacterium; assembly: GCA_902478785.1. Classification (GTDB taxonomy): domain Bacteria; phylum Bacillota; class Clostridia; order Oscillospirales; family Oscillospiraceae; genus Oscillibacter. The sequence continues at coordinate 127,887 of CABSMJ010000002.1, read as the reverse complement.
GAGGACATCGACATCGTCCCCGTGGAGCAGGGACAGCTGGTGGGTACCGTCACCGGCGTCACCTTCAAGGGCATGCAGTACGACATCATTGTGGACTTCCGGGGCTTCAAGTGGCTCATTCAGACCACGGACCACTCCCCTGTGGGCGCCCGCATCGGTGTGAAGATCGACCCCGACGGCTTCCACATCATGAAAAAGAGCGCCTACTCCGGTATGTTCGGCGATTACAGCTCTTACAGTGAGGAATATGACGAGCTTTCCGACGTAGAGGCCCTGGACGAAGAAGAGGACCAGGAGCTGCGGGAGGAAGGCTATGAAGAGTAAGGGTATCGCCATCCCCTATGTGGTATGGATGGCCATTTTTGTGGTGGCACCTCTGATCCTGGTGGTGGTCTATGCCTTCACCGACCGCAGCGGCAGTTTTACCACAGAGAACTTCTCCTCCATGTTCCAGTATGCCACGGTGTTTGGCCGCTCCTTCCTGCTGGCCTTCATCGCCACCGTGATCTGTATCCTCTTGGGCTATCCCATGGCCTATTTCCTGGCCCGGGAGCGGGGCCGCCTGCGGAGCATGGCCACCATGCTCATCATGCTGCCCATGTGGATGAACTTCTTGCTGCGCACCTACTCCTGGGTGTTCCTGCTGGAGCGCAATGGCTTCTTCAACACCCTGCTGGAGACCATCGGCCTGCCCAAGCTGGACATCATCGACACCCAGGGAGCCGTAGTGCTGGGCATGGTCTATAACTTCCTGCCCTTCATGGTGCTTCCCATCTTCTCCGTCATCGAAAAGCTGGATCACCGGCTTATCGAGGCCGCCCAGGACCTGGGGGCCAACTCCACCCAAGTGTTCCGCCGGGTGATCTTCCCTCTGTCTTTGCCCGGTGTCCTCTCCGGCGTGACCATGGTGTTCATCCCCTCGGTGTCCACCTTTGTCATCTCTCGTCTGCTGGGTGGCAGCAAGAGTTTGCTGCTGGGCGATCTCATTGAGATGCAGTTCCTGGGCAGCGCCTACAATCCCTATCTGGGCTCCGCCATCTCGCTGGTGATGATGATTATCGTCCTGGTGTGCATGGGGATCATGAACCGCTTCGGCGAGGGTGAAGGGGAGGCGGTGGTCCTGTGAAAAAGAACGGTATCCTTTCGCGGGCCTTTCTGGTCCTGCTGTTTCTTTTCCTTTACGCCCCCATCTTTGTGCTGATCGTCTTTTCCTTCAACGACTCCAAGTCCAATGCTGTGTGGGGCGGCTTTACCCTGGACTGGTACGCCCAGCTGATGAGCAACCGGACCGTGCTGGACGCCCTCCAGACCACCCTGCTGGTCTCCGTCCTGGCCACCCTCATCGCCACTGTGGCAGGCACTGCGGCAGCCATCGGCTTTTCCCGGATGCGCCGCCGGCCCCGCACCGTGTGCATGACGGTGAACAACATCCCTCTGACCAACCCGGACATCATCACGGGCGTATCCATGATGCTGCTGTTCGTCTTTGCCGGACAGGCTCTGGCCGGTCTCTCCAACTGGCTCAACGGGCTCCAGTGGGTGGAAAACGCCAATCTCTGGTTTGACTTTGGCTTCAATTTGGGGTTTGTGACGCTGCTCATTGCCCACATCACCTTTGATATCCCCTACGTCATTCTCTCCGTGCTGCCCAAAATCCGGCAGCTGGACCCCAATTTGGCGGAGGCGGCCCTGGATCTGGGCGCCACACCCATGACGGCTTTCCGCAAGGTGGTGTTGCCCGAACTGATGCCCGGCATCATCAACGGCGCCCTTATCGCCTTTACCATGTCCATCGATGACTTCGTCATCAGCTATTTCACTGCCGGCAGCCAGGTGTCCACCCTCTCCATGGTGGTCTACTCCATGGTGCGCCGCCGGGTCAGCCCGGAGATCAACGCCCTGTCCACCCTGATGTTCGTGGTGGTGCTGGTGCTGATGGTCGCCATCAATCTGCGCCAGGCTCGCCAGGAGGCCGCCCGGCAGCGGGAGCGTCGCGCCGCCTCACGGGCATGATCTTTTCCCCTTTTGTTCACCCGACCCCGGTCTGGTGATAGATAGTCCTCAAAATTGAAAGGAGACAAAGAAAGAAATTGAAAAAAACTCTGGCTCTCATCCTGAGCCTGACCTTTGTGGTTGGGCTGCTGTCCGGGTGTGTTGGCACCCGCCCGACGACCGACTCCACCTCTTCCGGCGAAACCAGCGGAGGCACCGGCGGTGTGGTCAACGTGTACAACTGGGGCGAGTATATCGACGAGTCCGTACTCACCGACTTTGAGGAAGCTACCGGCATCAAGGTCAACTATCAGATGTACGACAGCAACGAGACCATGTACTCCAAGGTCTCCGGCGGCGGCGCCGAATATGACGTGGTGATCCCTTCCGATTACATGATCGCCCGGATGATCGAAGAGGACATGCTGGAGCCTCTGAATTTTGACAATATCCCCAACTTTGCCGACATCGACCCCGAGCTGAAGAACCCCGCCTATGACCCGGAGAACCTGTATTCCGTGCCCTATATGTGGGGACTGCTGGGTGTCATCTACAACAAGACCATGGTGGATGAGGAAGATCTGGGCAGCTGGGACCTGATGTGGAACGAGAAGTATGCCGAGGACATCCTGATGTTCGACAATTCCCGTGACGCCATCGGCATCGCCCTCAAGCGTCTGGGCTACTCCTACAACACCACCGACGAGGCCCAGATCAAGGAGGCCGTGGATCTGCTCATTGAGCAGAAGCCTCTGGTCCAGGCCTACACCATGGATGAGATCTTCGGCAAGATGGAGGGCAACAACGCCGCTGTGGGCGCCTACTACTACGGCGACTATCTGACCATGGTGGAAAACAACCCCGATCTGGGCTTCTATATCCCCGAAGAGGGCACCAACATCTATGTGGACGCCATGTGCATCCTCAAGGGCGCCAAGAACAAGGAAAACGCAGAAGCCTTCATCAACTATATGTGCTCCACCCAGGCGGGCCTCAAGAACTGCGAGGAGATCTGGTACTCCACTCCCCTGCTGAGCGTGCGTGAGGAACTGGACGAAGAGGTCGCTAACGACCCCTATGCCTATCCTGACTCCGACATCATGGCCAAGTGCGAGAGCTACGCTGGTCTGCCCCAGAACATTCTGGACCTGTATGACAGCGAGTGGACCCGTCTGAAATCCGCCACCTGATTTTTTACACCAGTATGTAAGGAGGGGACCTGCCGCAACATCTGCCGCGGCAGGTCCTTTCCCATTTGACAAGGAGGTTTTTCTCATGATTCTCATTGGAACCAAATGCCAGATCAAGCAGACCGTCACCCAGGAGCTGACCGCCGCCGCTGTGGGCTCCGGTGCCCTGCCGGTGTTCGGCACTCCCTTCATGTGCGGTCTGATGGAAAACGCCGCCATGACCGCTCTCCAGTCCTTCCTGGAGGAGGGCCAGGGCAGCGTGGGCACCCATCTGGAGGTGAGCCACGACGCCCCCACCCCCGTGGGCATGGACGTGTGGGCCGAGGCGGAGATCACCAACGTGTCGGAAAACGGCAAGATGGTGGACTTCGCTGTCCGGGCCTGGGATGAGAAGGGCCCCATCGGCGCCGGCACCCACACCCGGGCCATCATCAAGAACGAAAAGTTCCTGGCCAAGTGCAACGCCAAGCTGGAGAAATAAGCCCTAGCAAGGCAAAAATCCCCGGAAGCAATCGCTTCCGGGGATTTTTGCAGCCACATCCAAAGTCTTGAAGAGGAATGTCGTGGGCATGGAGAACTGCATCCGCAGGGCAAACGCTGTTTTACCGTCGTCCTCTCCTCTTCCCTCCTTGTAAACCATGATGCCGGGCTGTGTGTTTCTTCCGCACAGCCCGGCGCCGTGGTTGTTGCTCAGAATAAGGTGATCTGGCTGGTCTCCGCCATGCCCGCAAAGGCGCCCAGGGCCTTGAGCTGTTCGATGTGGGTCTTGGAGAGCTTGCTGCAGCACATGGCAAACTCCTCAATGGAGATGAACTCCTTGCCCTTGCGCTTCTCCACCGTGTCCACCGCGGCGGTCTCGCCCAGGCCCCGTACGGAGATGAAAGGCGGCAGCAGTCCGTTCTCCGTCACCTTGAACTTGGTGGCATCGGAGTCATAGATGCTGATGGTGTCAAAGTGGAAGCCCCGGAGATAGAACTCGTAGCACACCTCCAGGGTGGTCAGCAGATCCTGCTCCACGGCGGTGGCGTCCTTGTTGTTCTCGATCTCCCGGATCTTCTTTTTCACCGCGTCCAGGCCGGCGCAGCAGTACTCCGCGTCAAAGGCCTTGGCCCGGACAGAGAAGAAGGTAGCATAGAAGGCCAGGGGCTCATGGACCTTGTACCAGGCGATGCGGAAGGCCATCATGACGTAGGCCACAGCGTGGGCCTTGGGGAAGAGATAGCCGATCTTGGCCAGGGACTCTATGTACCAGTCAGGCACGTCGTGCTCCTTCATGGCCTCCACCCAGCCATCGTCAAAGCCGCCTTTCTTCACCTTGCCCTTTCTCACCTTTTCCATGATCTTGAAGCTCATCTTGGGGTCCAGGCCCTTGGAGATCAGGTAGAGCATGATGTCGTCACGGCAGCCCACCGTCTCCAGAACCGTGGCGGTGCCGCTGACGATCAGCTCCCGGGCGTTGCCCAGCCACACGTCGGTGCCGTGGGAGAAGCCGGAGAGCCGCACCAGGGTGTTGAAGTCCTTGGGTTGGGTATCGATGAGCATCTGACGGGTGAAGCGGGTGTTGAACTCCGGGATGGCCACGGCTCCAGTGGGGCCCAGGATCTCGTCGTTCTCATAGCCCAGCACTTTACTGGAGGTGAAGATGGACATGGTGTCCGGATCGTCCAGGGGGATGTCATGGGGGTCCACACCGGTCAAATCCTGCATCATACGCACCATGGTGGGGTCATCGTGTCCCAGCATGTCCAGCTTCAGCAGGTTGTCCTCCATGCAGTGGTATTCAAAATGAGTGGTGACGGTGTCGCTGTTGGGGTCGTCCGCCGGGTGCTGAACAGGGCAGAAATCCTCGATGTCCAGATCGTCCGGCACCACCACCAGTCCGCCGGGGTGCTGGCCGGTGGTCCGCCGGGTGCCTACGCAGCCCAGAGTCAGGCGGTTCTCCTCCGCCCGGCCGGCGGTGATGCCGTTTTCCTCCAGGTACTTCTTTACGAAGCCATAGGCGGTCTTTTCCGCCAGGGTGCCGATGGTGCCGGCTCGGAACACCTGGGTCTCACCGAACATCTCAATGGCGTGGCGATGGGCCTTGGCTTGGTATTCGCCGGAGAAGTTCAGATCGATATCAGGCACCTTGCCGCCGCCGAAGCCCAGGAAGGTCTCAAAGGGGATGTCAAAGCCGTCCTTGACGTACTTGGTGCCGCACACCGGGCAGATCTTGTCCGGCATATCCGCGCCGCAGCCGTAGGAGCCGTCGGTGATGAACTCAGAATTCTTGCACTTGGGGCAGCGATAGTGGGGCGGCAGGGAGTTGACCTCCGTGATGCCGGACATATAGGCAACCAGAGAGGAGCCCACAGAGCCACGGGAGCCCACCAGATAGCCGTTCTCCAAACTCCGCTGCACCAGCTTCTGGGCAGACATATACACCACGTCGTACTTGCCCAGAATGCCGCCCAGCTCCACGTTCAGACGGTCCACGATCAGCTGAGGCGGGTCCTCACCATAGAGGGCGTGGACCTTGTCCCACACCAGCCGATTCAGGTCCTCCTCGGAATTTTCAAGCCGGGGCGGGAACAGCTTGCCCTTGGGCAGCAGTTCAATCTCCTCCACTTGGTCGGCGATGGCCTGGGGATTGGTCACCACCACCTCCAGGGCCTTCTCCTCCCCCAGATAGGAAAACTCCTTCAGCATCTCGTCGGTGGTCTTGAAGTAGATAGGCAGCGACTCGTTGGCATCGGGGAACTTCTTGGAGGCCAGCAGGATGTGGCGGTACACCTCGTCCTCCGGCTCCCGGAAGTGGACGTCGCCGGTGGCACACACCGGCTTGCCCAGCTCCTCGCCCAGGCGGACGATGATGCGGTTGAACTCCTTCAGGTCCTCCACCGACTGCACGTCCCCGTTGCGGAGCATGAACATATTGTTGCACAGAGGCTGGATCTCCAGGTAGTCGTAATAGGAGGCGATGCGCTTGAGCTCTGACCAGTCCTTGTGGTCTGTCACAGCCCGGAACAGCTCCCCTGCCTCACAGGCCGAGCCCACGATGATGCCCTCCCGGTGCTGATTGAGCAGACTCTTGGGGATGACGGGCACCCGCTTGAAGTGCTTGAGGTTGGACTCGGAGACCATCTGATAGAGGTTCTTCAGGCCCATCTTGTTCTTGGCCAGCAGGATGATGTGCTTGGGGAAACGATGGCTCTTGCTGCCCAGGGGCCGCAGCTTGGTCATCTCGGCGTTGACCTGCTGGATGCGCTCCAGGCCCCGCTCCCGCAGCATCTTCCAGAAGGGGATGAGCATATAAGCCACCGTGGCGGCATCATCGCTGGCCCGGTGGTGGTTGAAGGCAGGCAAGTCCAGATGCTCCGCCACAATGTCCAGCTTGTATTTGCCCAGCTCCGGCAGCAGGTTCTGGGCCAGGATCAGGGAGTCCACGTAGGTGGGCTCAAAGGGCAGTCCCACCTGCCGGCAGCCGGCCCGAATAAAGCCGATGTCGAACTCCGCATTGTGGGCAGCCAGAGGCCGGCCGTCCACAAAGTCCAAAAAGGCCGTCAGGGCCTCCTTCAGCTCCGGAGCGTCCTTGAGCATCTCATCGGTGATGCCGGTGAGGCCGATGATCTCCGGCGTCAACTTGCGCTTGGGGTTGACGAAGGTCTGGAATCGGTCGGTGACCTCGCCGTTTTTCAGCACCACCGCACCGATCTCCGTGATGGCCTCCCGGTCCACCTTCAGTCCCGTGGTCTCGATATCAAAGCAGACGAACTCGTCGTCAAAGGAGGCGTCCTTGGTGCCGTGAATGGCCACCCGGTCATCCAGATTGTTGATGAAATACCCCTCCACGCCGTAGATGATCTTGATCTTTCCCCCGGCGGCCTTGGCGGCGTCCGGGAAGGACTGGACCACACCATGGTCGGTGATGGCGATAGCGGGATGGCCCCAGCGGATGGCCTCCTTCACCACCTCACCCGTATCGGTCAGGGCGTCCATATTGCTCATCTTGGTGTGCAGGTGCAGCTCCACCCGCTTCTGCGGCGCCGTGTCCTCCCGCTCTGCGTGGGAGATCACGTTGATGCAGTAGGGGTTCATCTGGATGTCCTTGCCGTCGTAGGTCAGCTCCATCTTTCCCTGCACCGTCAGCCACATTCCCGGCTGGATGGCGTCCTTGAGCTGCTCCACCTCCTTGTCCCGCAGCATCTTGCGGACGGTGACGGAGCCCTCATAGTCCGTCATGTCAAAGGACAGATTCCATACGCCGGGCCGCCGGGTCTCGTGGCAGTCGGCAAAGAACACCTTGCCGGAGATGGTCACAGTGCCCATCTTGGGGTTGAGCCCCTGCATGGAGATGGGCTTTCCCTTGATGACGCTGCCCAGCAGCACAGCGGAAGGTACGCTTCCCTTTTTGGCCTTCTCGCTGCCCCCTCCGCCGCCGGAGGAGGGACGGGGCGCCGGAGGCTGGAATTTGGCAGCGATATGTACCTGGGAGAGACCATAGACCCTGGCGATCATCTGCTCCAGCGACGAGACCTCGCCGCCGGACAGCTCCTCCCCCGTCACCAACTGCAGCTCCATGGTCCGCAGCTGCCGGTCCATGCGGGCGCCGCCCAGATAGGACCCCATCAGCCGCAGCTTCAGCTCCCGGGGCGGCATCAGGTCGGCAAACATATCAAAAAACGGTATCTTCTGTGCCATATATCCTCCTTGCCTCTCCAGAAAAGCTGTAAGGTGAAATCACCTTACAGCTTTTCGATCTCCTCCATCAGAGCATCCACCAGACGCTCCTGGGGCACCTTATACAAAATCTCGCCCCGCCGGAACAGCAGTCCCTCGCCGTTGCCTCCGGCAATGCCGATATCGGCGGCGGAGGCCTCGCCGGGTCCGTTGACTGCGCAGCCCATCACCGCCAGGGTGATGTCCTTGGTGCAGCCGGAGAGCCGGCGCTCCACCTCCTCGGCCATGGGAATCAGGTCGATTCGCGTCCGGCCGCAGGTGGGACAGGCGATGAGGTTCACGCCGCCCTTGCGCACCCCGGCAGCCTTCAGGATCTTCTTGGCTGCGTAGATCTCCTCCACCGGGTCAGCGGTGAGGGTCACCCGGATGGTGTCACCGATGCCCATACACAACAGCCCGCCGATGCCCATGGCGGACTTTACCAGGCCCATAGAGGGGGTTCCCGCCTCTGTGACGCCCAGATGCAGCGGATACTCTGACCGCTCATGGAGCAGCCGATAGGCAGCCATGGTGGTGGGCACGTCGGAGCTTTTGACGGAAAAGCAGATGTCGTAAAACCCGTGCTTTTCCAGCAGCGCCGCGTGGCCCAAGGCGCTCTCCACCAGTGCCTCGGCGGTGACGCCGCCATACTTGGCCCGCAGGTTCTTTTCCAAAGAGCCGCCGTTGACGCCGATGCGGATGGGGATGTGCCGGGCTGCGCAGGCCTGAGCCACTGCCTTCACCTTCTCCTCCCCGCCGATGTTGCCGGGGTTGATGCGGATGGCGTCGATGCCCTGCTCCGCACAGCGCAGAGCATAGCGGTAGTTGAAATGAATGTCTGCCACCAGGGGGATGTGGATGCGCTCCTTGATGGCGCCCACCGCGTCGGCGGCTGCCTGGTCCGGAATGGCCACCCGGACGATCTCGCACCCGGCCTCCTCCAGCTGGAGGATCTGGGCTACGGTGGCTTCCACATCGTCGGTCTTTGTGTTGCACATGGACTGGATGGTCACCGGGGCACCGCCGCCCACAGGCACTCCGCCCACAAGGATCTGTCTTGTCATGCTCTCACCTTATCGAATCAGTTTGGAGATATCCGTAAAGGTCACCACCAGCATCAGGCCCATCAGCAGCAAAAAGCCGGCGGTGTGGACATAGTTTTCATATTTATCCGGGATCTTTCGCTTGAACAGTGCCAGGGTGACAGCGTCCAGCAGCAAAAAGAATATCTTGCCGCCGTCCAGTGCCGGCAGGGGCAGCAGATTCATCACCGCCAGGTTCACGGCGATGAGGGCGGCAAAGTACACGATGTTCTGCACCGCGATGGCCACAGTCTCCGACTCCTTGCCCACCTGGGTGATGGTGGAGACAATGCCCACGGGACCGCTCAGGTCCTGGATGGAGGCTCCGCCGGTGAGCAGCATCTGCAAACTCAACCGCACCAGGCGCACGAAGTCCACGGCATTGAGCCAGCTGTACTTCACCACCCGCAGCACATTGGAGGACTCGCCCACCACATAGATGCCGTAGCCGTTGTAGGCCTGGCCATTGGTGCCGGTGTAGGTCTGATAGGGCAGGGAGACCTTCCCCAGGTCCACCTTCTCTCCGTCCCGCACCACCACCAGCTCAGCTTCCTGGCCGCCGCCCAGGTTCAGCAGCAGATCGATGTCGCTGAAGAGGTAGACCCGCTCCCCGTTGATGGACCAGAGCACATCTCCGGTCTGCAGCGCGCTGGCCGTCTGGTCAAACTCCGGGGCAAAACCGGCCACCTGGGTGGTGCTGAAGGTGGAGGTACCGCTGTACAAAATTAGAATCAGCAAAAAGCCGGCCAGAAAATTCATCAATGCGCCGGCGGCAAAAATCAGCAACTTTTTCCATAAGCTCTGCTTGGTCAGAGAACGGGGGTCGTCAGACTCCTCATCCTCGCCGTCCATGGCGCAGTAGCCACCGATGGGCAGAATGCGGATGGCGTACTCCGTCTCCCCCTTTTGCCGGTGAAAGAGCGCCGGACCCATGCCGATGGAAAACTCATTGACCCGCACGCCGCAGGCCTTTGCCGCCAGGAAATGTCCCAGCTCGTGAACTGCGATGAGCACGCCGAAGATGAAAATTGCCGCGATGATATAGACCATGCTATTACCTCTCGAGATGTTTGATACGTACGGCCTCCCGGGCCAGGCGATCCGCCTCCAGAATGTCCTCTAAGACTGGATTCTGCTTCACAGGCACCGCTGCTCTAGCGGCAGCCACCAGCTGCGGGATCTCCAAAAAGCCGATCTGATCCTGCAAAAACAGGGCCACCGCCGCCTCGTTGGCGCCGTTGAGCACCGCGCAGGCAGTGCCGCCCTCCCGGGCAGCCTCCTCCGCCAACGCAAGACAGGGAAACGCCTCCCGGTCCGGCTGGGCAAAGGTCAGCGGCGGACAGTGCAGCAGATCCAGCGGCTCCAGAGGGCTCTCCGCCCGGCGGGGCCAGGTGAGGGCATAGCGGATGGGCAGACGCATATCCGGCGTGCCCAACTGGGCCAGCAGGGCTCCATCCCGGAACTCCACCAGAGAGTGGATCACGCTCTGGCGATGGATGACCACCTCCACCTGCTCCAAAGGCAGGTGATAGAGCCGCATGGCCTCAATGACCTCCAGGCCCTTATTCATCAAAGTGGCACAGTCCACGGTGATCTTGGCGCCCATTTTCCAGTTGGGATGCTGTAAGGCGTCTTTCCTTGTCACCGACTGCAAATCAGTCTTTTTCCTTCCAAAAAAGGGGCCGCCGGAGCAGGTCAGGACAAGGCGCCGGATCTCCCGGCGGTCACTACAGCCCTGGAGGCACTGAAAAATGGCGGAGTGCTCACTGTCCACCGGAACGATCTGGGCCCGGTGCCGCTGTGCCGCCTCCATCACCAGTTCTCCGGCGCAGACCAGGGTCTCCTTATTGGCCAGGGCGATGCGTTTGCCCACCTCAATGGCGGCCAGGGTAGGCCGCAGGCCCACCATGCCCACCACAGCGGTGACCACAGTGTCCGCCTGGGCCAGCGTGGCTGCCGCCATAAGGCCCTCCGGGCCGGAGAGCACCCGCACCGGCAGATCTTTCACCCGCTGCCGAAATTCTTCTGCGGCCTCCGGGTCATATACCGCCACCAGCCGGGGACGGAACTGCCGGGTCTGTTCCTCCAGAAGGTCCACACTGCGATAGGCAGTCAGAGCCTCCACCTGAAGTCCCATCTCCTGGGCCACATCCAGGGTTTGCCGGCCGATGGAACCGGTGGATCCCAAAACAGAAATTCTCTTACTCATAAGGCTATTCTATTCCTCAAAGCTGAAAATAACCTGATTACAGACGAAAAAGCGTCATGGCCAGCCAGACCAGGGGCGCCACGAAGGTGACACTGTCAAACCGATCCAGGATACCGCCGTGGCCCGGCAGCAGATGTCCGTAGTCCTTGACGCCGAACTCCCGCTTGATGACGGAGAAGCTCAAATCGCCGATCTGGCCTGCCACACTGCCCAGCAAGCCAAAGACCAGAACGCCGGTCCATCCCACCAGCACCCTGTCCAGCGCCGCCTGGGAGATCAGCTTGAACAGGAGCATGCCAATGACGCCGCCCAGCAGTCCGCCCACGGCGCCCTCCACGGTCTTCTTGGGGCTGACCGGGGTCAGCTTGTGCTTTCCGAACAGCATCCCGGCAAAGAGGGCGAAGGTGTCGCTGCCAAAGGAGATGCACAAGGGCACAAACACCAGCGCCTGTCCGTTCTCCTCCAGCCGCAGCAGCAGCAGGCAGGAGAGCATCAGCGGAAAGACCAATCCGGCAAACACAGCGGCTGTCAGATCTCCGAAGGGCACCGCCTTTTCCTTGCCGTAGGCCAGGATGGCGCAAACGAACAGCACCAGCAAAAACACCAGCACATACAGTCCCAGTTCCGCAAACTGACGAACCATGGCATCCATGCCCACCTGGCTGACGGCCGGGATATTTTCCAGCATCCCCTCTGAGGGATTTTCCAGATAGAACAGCAGCAGCTCCCCCCGGCTGTGGATCCCCCACAGCCTTACCGGGACCAGCAGCGCCATGAGCACAGGCGCCCACACCATGGGATTGGCCAAGGACGCTCCCCTCTCTCCCCGCACGGCGTGCATCAGCTCCCAGGCACCGATGGCACACATACCAGCCACCAGCACCAAGGTGCACCACTCCGGTGCCCAAATCAGCACCAGCAGCAAAAAGGGGATGCCCACCACGGCCACCATCACTCGTTTGAACATATGATTCATCCTCTATCTGTCAAGGTTTTTCTCTTTGTGTGGCGTCTCCGCTCACTTTTTTACGCCGCCGAACCGGCGGTCCCGGTGCTGATAGGCGGCAATGGCCTTGTCCAGCTCCGCCTCGTCAAAATCCGGCCATAGGGTGTCCGTATAGTAAAACTCAGAATAGGCGCACTGCCAGAGCAGGAAATTGCTCAGCCGCAGCTCGCCGCTGGGCCGGATAATCAGGTCCGGGTCCGGGATGCCGGCGGAGTCCAGATAGGAGGAGAACAGCTTCTCGTCCAGCTCCTCCGGCTTCTTCTCCCCTGCCGCGCACTGGGCGGCAAAGCGGCGGGCGGCCCGCAGGATCTCGTCCCGGCCGCCGTAGTTGAGGCAGATGTTAGCCTGGAAATCCGCAGGGTCCAGCCGGTCCGTGATCTCGTCAGTGGTGTGGGCCAGGGCCCGCAGCTCCGGCGCAATGGGCGTCATATCTCCGAAAAAGCGCAGACGGATGTTGTCCCGCTCCATGGAGTCGATGGCCTCCAGGAGATACCGCTTCAAAAGGCCCATGATGGCGCCCACCTCTTCCGTGGAGCGCTTCCAGTTCTCCGTGGAGAAGGCATACACCGTCAGGTAATCCAGCCCCAGGTCCTTACAATAGGTGGCGATTCGGCGGAAAGTCTCCGCCCCTGCCTTATGGCCGGCAGTGCGGGGCAGGCCACGCTGCTTGGCCCAGCGCCCGTTGCCGTCCATGATGATAGCAATATGGCGGGGCAGGCGGCTTTGCTCCACCTGCCCCCCTTTGTTCTGATCTCCGCGCATCAGACGGACATCAGTTCCTTTTCCTTCTTTGCCAGCAGCTCATCGATCTTCTTGCAGCTATCGTCGGTCAGCTTCTGGAGGTCCTTTTCCGCCTGCTTGAGCTCATCCTCAGTGATCTCGGACTTCTTCTCCTGCTTCTTGAAGTTGTCCATGGCGTCCCGGCGGATATTGCGGACGGCCACCTTGCCGTTTTCCGCGTACTTGTGGATCTGCTTGACCAGCTCCTTCCGGCGCTCCTCCGTCAGCTGGGGGAAGCTCAGGCGGATGCTCCGGCCGTCATTCTGGGGATTGATGCCCAGATCGGAGTTCTGGATGGCCTTTTCGATCAGCTTCACCGCGCTTGAATCCCAGGGCTGGATCACCAGAGAACGGGGATCCGGGGAGGAAATGGAAGCGATCTGCTGGATGGGAGTGGGGGTGCCGTAATAGTCCACCATGATCCGGTCCAGCACGGCCGCATTGGCCCGGCCGGCCCGCACGGCGGCAAAATCTGCGGAAATGGAGTCGATGCTCTTGCTCATCTTGCTCTCGTAAACTTTGTATTCGTCCTTCAACATAGGGTCAAACCTCCTCTTTCACAATGGTTCCGATCTTCTCACCGCACACGGCGCGGAGAATATTTTTGGGGTCCTTCAGGGCGAACAGCAGCACAGGAATGTGGTTGTCCATGGATAGACTGGTGGCCGTGGAGTCCATCACCTGCAGATGCTGGGCCAACACGTCATCATAGGTGATGGTGTCGTACTTGACGGCAGTGGGATCCTTCATAGGATCGGCGCTGTAAACGCCGTCAATATTCTTGGCCAGCAAGATCACATCCGCATTGATCTCCGCCGCCCGGAGCACCGCCGCTGTATCCGTGGAGAAGTAAGGGTTGCCGGTGCCGCAGCCGAAGATGACCACCCGGCCCTTTTCCAGATGGCGGATCGCCTTGGAGCGGATGTAGGGCTCTGCGATGGCCCGCATCTCGATAGCGGTCTGGACCCGCACATCCACACCCTTTTGCTCCAACACATCAGCCACAGCCAGGCAGTTGAGCACCGTGGCCATCATGCCCATGTGGTCGGCCCGGGTGCGCTCCATCCGGCCGCCGCCATCCTTGACGCCACGCCAGAAGTTGCCTCCGCCTACCACCAGGCCTACCTGAACGCCAAGCGCCACGCACTCCTTGATGACGTCGCAGACCTGGCCGATCACCTCAAAATCCAAGCCGGTATGCTTCTCACCGGCCAGCGCCTCGCCGCTGACCTTCAGCAGCACGCGCTTATACACTGGTTTTTCCATGTGTCCCATCCCTTCGCGATCAAATTCCACGGCTCTTATGCGCCGCGGGCTCGCACTGTCATATCGGCTCTATTTTACCGTATTTTTTCCTTTTTGCATAGGGGGTAAACAAAGTTTTTCCCGAAAAATGTCCGTCCCGGGCCGACGGGAAAATTCCTTGAAAACAGGGATTTTTTTCTCCCCGCAACCGATATTTGACATGCGGGTGGTAGCCTTTTACAGGGAAAACTGCTATCCTTAAAAACAGAAATGAAGCACCAAAGGAGGAACCAGCCATGACATTGGGACAGCGCATTGGCCAATACCGAAGGGACTTGGGCATCTCTCAGGAGGAGCTAGGAGGACGTCTGGGCATCAGCCGCCAGGCGGTGAGCAAATGGGAGACGGATGCGGCCACGCCGGACATGGAAAACCTGTTGGCGCTATCCCGCATCTTCGGCGTATCTGTGGCGGAGCTGACAGCCACACCGGATCCGCCCACCCCGGCGGCAGAAAGCACCGAGCCGAATTCTCCCTCCCCCCGCCGGAGGAGACCGAGGACATGGGTCGTGGTGTTGATCGGATTGGTGGTGCTGGCGCTTGTGGCAGCCGCCGCAGGTGCATTGGTCTGGTCAAATCGCAGGCACTCCGGCGGAGGCCCAGTCTCTCAGGACCAGCAGCCGGTTTTGCCGGAGACGGACTTCCTTCTCCGGTGGCAAGGACCGGACAAAACAGAATGGCTGGCACTGGGGGACCAGGACAGCTTCTTCCCCTTCGGCACCTCCCTGGCACTCACAGAGTCAGAGGATGTGACGGACGACACGGATATGCACCTCACCACCCTCCATCAGGCAGACTGCGGAGCCCTTCAGATCACCTATCTCCACATAGGCTATGACCCGGAAGTGGACCCGGAGAGTCCAGAACGGGAATTCATCACAAAGATCACCACCATTCTACCAGGATATACCACGCCCCGGGACATCGGTGTAGGCTCCACCAAGGCGGAGGTCTTGGATGCCTACGGTGATGAGCTGGTGTACTGTCTCAAGGAGGAAGGCAGCGATATCCTGGTCCAGCATGACTATTATTACGCCTATCAAACCCAGGAGACCTTTGGATTGAGTCTGTGTCTCTATATGAAAGACGGGCTGGTGACAGGTATCAAATTGGAGGATATGGCGGAGCTCGGCTGTGAGGCCTTTCTGCCCAACAACGTCACCCGCTTCACCCTGGTAGACGGTGAGCCGGACTTCTCCCAGCGCCAGGAGCCGGAGCTGGAGGAGAAGGATGCCACCCAGCAGGTCTACATCGCCTGGAACCAGCTGCTGAGCAACAAGAACCTCTCCGCAGAGGATGAGTACCGCTGCCGGCAGGACATTTTCAGCCATCTTCCGGACATGGACTGGAGCGAATTGGACCAGCTGAGCGACAGCCAGGCGGAGTCCGGCAGCACCATCTTCTCCCTGATCTCCTTTTTGGAGGAGCAGGCCCCCTACTCCTCCGCCGAGATCCTCTGGATCCAGATGGGCTGCACCGCCGAGGGGCTGGACGGCGCCTACTCCGAGCGATACAGCGAGGTATTGGCCAGAGCCTTCTTCGGCGATCCGGTGGTTTTTGCCAAGGCCCTGGATACTGACACCGCAGATGATGCCACCAAACATCACGTCCTTTCCTCCACCGCCTACGCTGCGGATCTCTACCCGGCGGAGCTGTCCTCCGCCCTGGACACCCTGGAGCGCTATCTGGACACCAGCGTCTTTAGCGACTCAGCTCGGGGATGGGCGGAGCTGCTGCAACTCTATCTGGTCACCCCCATCAATGAGCGCAGTGAGCTGCCCCGCACACCTGCAGGACTGTCCGGATAAGGACGCAAACACAAAAAAGGGAACGGCTGTGCCGTTCCCTTTTTTCATCTCTCAACAGCCTCTGTCATCAATCGGATGAGGGCCTCCTTGCCCTCCCCCTTCTCCGCGGAAAAGGGCACCAGAGCGTCGTCTTCCGTCAGCTCCAGAGTCTCCCGAATCAGTGTGAGCGCCGGCTCCACCTGGCTCTTTTTCAGCTTATCCAGCTTGTTGGCCACGATGATCTCCGGGCATCCGGTCTGGCGAAACCACTCATGCATGGTCACATCGTCCGCCGTAGGCTTGTGGCGAATGTCCACGATCAGCACACCCAACGTGATGAGCTGCTGCTCATCCTGGAAGTAGCGCTCCATCAGCCGGCCCCAGCGGTCCTTCTCCGCCTGGGAAACCTTGGCATAGCCGTAGCCGGGCAGATCCACCAGATAGGCCCGCCGGTCCACCAAAAAATAGTTGATATGGGCGGTCTTTCCGGGGGTGGCCCCCACCCGGGCGAAGTTCTTCCGGCCCACCAGGCGGTTGATGACCGAGGACTTGCCCACATTGGACCGGCCGGCAAAGGCCGCCTGGGGCAGCCCATCCCGCAAAAAGCCCTCCGGCCCCGCTGCGGAGCGAACAAACTCAACTTTTGAGAAATTAAGAGACATGAACAGGAGTTCTCCTTTACTGTCTGAGTCCTGCGTCCTGCGCGTTTTCCCGCCCAGCGGGGGCAAAGGCAGCCAGAGCCGGCTCCTCCCGGGCCTGGGCAGGCTCGGGGAAGCAGATAGCCTCCGCCAACACGGTGTCCAGCGTCTCCGCCGGAACAAAGCGCAGGGCGGAACGGACCGTCTGGTCGATCTCCTCCAGGTCCGGCAGGTTCTCCTTGGGCAGGATCACCGTCTTGATGCCGTAGCGCAGGGCGGCCATGGTCTTTTCCTTCAAGCCGCCGATGGGCAGCACCCGGCCCCGGAGAGTGATCTCGCCGGTCATGGCGATGCCCGCCTTCACCTTCCGGCCCGTCAGGGCGGAGAGCATGGCGGTGGCGATAGCGATGCCGGCAGAGGGACCGTCCTTGGGCACAGCGCCCTCAGGGAAGTGGACATGGATGTCCTTGGTCTTATAGAAGTCCGCCGGGATGTCCAGCTGGGAGGCCCGGCTGCGCAGACAGCTCAGAGCCGCCTGGGCAGACTCCTTCATCACATCGCCCAGATTTCCGGTGAGCTCCAGCTTGCCGGAGCCCTCCATGACATTGACCTCCACCTCCAGGATCTCGCCGCCCACCTCGGTCCAAGCCAGGCCGTTCACCAGGCCCACCTCTTCCCGGGTAGCGTGGAGCGTGGGCGGATAGGCCCGGACACCCAGGGCGGTCTGCAGGTCCTTTTCTGTAAAGGAAACCCGCTTCACTTCTCCTGTCACCAGGCGCATTGCGGCCTTACGGCACAGCTTTGCCAGCTGCCGCTCCAGCACGCGAACACCGGATTCCCGGGTGTAGTCGGTGATGATGCTGCGGATGGCACCGTCGCTGACCCGCATGGCCCCCTTGGGGATGCCGTGCTCCTTGATCTGCTTGGGCAGCAGGTGCCGCCGGGCGATCTGCAGCTTCTCCTCGTCGGTATAGCTGCTCAGCCGGATGACCTCCATCCGGTCCAGCAGAGGCCGTGGGATGGTATCGGTAGTGTTGGCGGTGGTGATGAACATGACATGGCTCAGATCCAGAGGCAGCTCCAGGAAATGGTCCCGGAAGGCATAGTTCTGCTCACTGTCCAGCACCTCCAGCAATGCCGCCGCCGGATCGCCCCGGTAGTCGCTGCCCAGCTTGTCGATTTCATCCAGCAGCAGTAGCGGGTTCATGGCGCCGCTGCGGCTGATGGCCTCCACGATGCGGCCGGGCATGGCGCCTATGTAGGTCTTGCGGTGGCCCCGAATATCCGCCTCGTCCCGGACGCCGCCCAGAGACAACCGGGCCAGCTTCAGATTCAGCGCCTTGGCCACGGAGATGGCAATGGAGGTCTTGCCCACGCCCGGAGGGCCCACCAGGCAGAGGATCTGCCCCTTCCCCTCCGGATTCATCTGCCGCACAGCAATGGTCTCCAGGATCCGCTCCTTCACCTTTTCCAGGCCAAAGTGGTCCCGGTCCAAAATCTTCCGGGCCGCCTCCACGCTGGCCCGCTCCTTGGTGACTGTGTTCCAAGGCATCTCCAGGCACACGTCCAGGTAGTTGCGGATGACTGCGCCCTCGGCGCTGCCGAAGGGCTGCTTGGACAGTCGGTCCACCTCCTTAAGGAGCTTCTTCTCGCTCTCCTCCAGCAGGTGCAGCGCCTGGATCCGATCCCGGTAGCTCTGGAGCTCATCGTCTCCGTCGTCGCCTTCACCCAGTTCGTTCTGCATCACCCGGATCTGGGTGCGCAGGATCTGCTCCCGCTGGCTGCGGACCAGCTGGTCCCGGATCTTCTCCTCCATCTCGTGCTCAAAACCCAGGACGCTGAGCTCCTGGCTCAGGAAGCCGTTGAGCTTTTTCAGGCGCAGGTAGGGATGAAGCTCCTCCAGGATGGTCTGCTTATCAAAGTGGCGCAGGCTCACATTCTGGGCAATGAAGTCCGCCAGCCGTCCCGGATCCTGACAGTCCAGCACAGCGCCGGTGATCTCCTCCGACACGTTGCCGGAAAGCTCAGCATACTCGGAAAAGAGGCTATAAGTCTGGCGCACCAGGGCCTCTGTCCGGGGCCCCGGCCGCTGGGAGGAATCCGGCTCTGGAATCTCCTCCACATTGGCCTGAAGGAAGGGCTCCGTCTGCCACAGCCGCTTGAGACGAGCCCGGGAACGGCCCTCCACCATCACCCGCACCGAGTGCTCCGATATGCGGAGGATCTGGCGGATATGGGCAATGGTGCCAATCTCATAGAGGTCCTTTTCCTGAGGAGCCACCACGCCGATCTCCTGCTGGGTCACCAGAAAGACCTCCTGGTCCCCCTCTATGGCGCTCTCCAGGGCGCGGATGGAAATCTCCCGCTCCACATCGAAGTTGACCGACTGCTTGGGAAAGACGGTCAGTCCCCGAAGCGCCAGCACAGGGATGTTCCAAGTTATAGGTTCCATGGTCAAAGTTTCCTTTCTCAGGGCGGAGAAGAGCCTGAGGCTGCTTTCCCCTGTTTATGGAAAAAGAAGGGGCGTCGCACCCGGCGCCTCTTCCTTTTTTCCGTTTATTTCTCAGGATGCCGAAGCAGGTTTGGAAGAGCCGGAGGCGGGCTCGCTCTTCCCGGAATGGAGCCGGGCAGCGTAGCTGATCTTCTCCGGATTGCGCTCCACCACAGGCTCGCCATTACCCTCCACACAGGCACGGGTGATGGTGACCTTTTCAATGGTGGGATCAGAGGGGATGTCATACATCATCTGGGTCAGCAGCCCCTCCATGACGGCCCGCAGACCACGGGCGCCGATGTTGCGCTCGATGGCCTTGTCGGCCACAGCCTCCAGAGCCTCCCGCTCAAACACCAGCTCCACATTGTCATAGCCCAGCAACTTCTGATACTGCTTCACCAGAGCGTTCTTGGGCTCGGTGAGGATCCGGACCAGATCGTCACGGGTCAGAGCCTGCAGCGGTGCGATCACCGGCAGACGACCCACCAGCTCAGGGATCAGGCCGTACTTGAGGATGTCGTGAGGCTGGACCTCCTTGAGGAGACGGCTCACGTCCTTGTCCTTCTTGCTCTCCACCACGGCACCGAAGCCGATGCCCTTCTGGTCCACCCGGCGCTCGATGATCTTTTCCAGGCCGTCGAAGGCGCCGCCGCAGATGAAGAGGATGTTGCGGGTATCCACCTGGATGAACTCCTGGTGGGGGTGCTTGCGGCCGCCCTGAGGAGGCACATTGGCCACAGTGCCCTCCACGATCTTCAGCAGAGCCTGCTGCACACCCTCGCCGGACACGTCCCGGGTGATGGAGACGTTCTCGCTCTTGCGGGCGATCTTGTCGATCTCATCCACGTAGATGATGCCGTGCTCTGCCCGCTCCACGTCGAAGTCCGCGGCCTGCAGGAGGCGCAGGAGGATATTCTCCACATCGTCGCCCACATAGCCGGCCTCCGTCAGAGTGGTAGCATCGGCAATGGCAAAGGGGACCTTCAGAATCCGGGCCAGCGTCTGGGCAAACAGCGTCTTGCCGCTGCCGGTGGGCCCGATCATCAGGATGTTGCTCTTTTGCAGCTCCACATCCTCGTCCCCGCCGAAATAAATGCGCTTATAGTGGTTATAGACTGAAACAGACAAAGCCACCTTCGCCGCATCCTGGCCCACCACATACTGGTCCAGCACCTCTTTGATCTCCTGAGGTGTGGGGAGCTTGTCCGGAATATCCTCCAGACCGCTGTGGCCCGTATCCTCGTAGCCGTCGTTGAGAATGCTCATGCAAAGCTGCACGCACTCGTCGCAGATGCGGACGCCGGGTCCCTGGATCATGCGGTGTACCTGCTGCTCATGCTTGCCACAGAAGGAGCAGCGGAGGGACTTTTTGCCTTCGTCGTTCATCATATCTTTCCCCGATCTTATCTCTTATAAATGACCTTATCCACCAGGCCGAACTCCATGGCCTCCTCAGCGCTCATGAAATTGTCGCGCTCGCAGGCGGCCGTCACTTCCTCCACGCTCCGGCCGGCATTCTCCGCCATGATACGGTTCATCCGCTTCTTGATGGTCTCCAACCGCTTGAGGTGGATGGCCATGTCGGTGATCTGTCCCTGGGTGCCGGCAGAGGGCTGATGGATCATGATCTCGGCATTGGGCAGCGCCAGCCGCTTGCCCTTGGTGCCGGAAGAGAGCAGGAAGGCGCCCATGCTGGCCGCCATACCCACGCAGATGGTGGACACATCGCACTTGATATACTGCATCGTATCATAGATGGCCATGCCGTCGGTGACAGAGCCGCCGGGGCTGTTGATATAGAGCTGGATCTCCTTGTCGGGGTCCTGGGCCTCCAGATACAGCAGCTGCGCCACAACGAGACTGGCCGTGGTGGCGTTGACCTCCTCGCCCAAAAAGACGATACGGTCATTGAGCAGACGGGAGAAAATGTCGTAGGAACGCTCTCCTCTGTTGGTCTGTTCGACTACATAAGGCACTAAACTCATTCTGAAAAACCTCCTGTTTTTTCCCTTGTGCACTGGCTTCTCCCATGGTACTACACCGGCCATGGGAGAAGCTGTCGGTTTTTGATGTAAGGCCGCCAGCGCCTTGTTTTCTCCCTCTTTTTTGACGCGGAATTACTCCTTGGACTCGGCGGGAGCCTCAGCAGGAGCCTCGGTGGTCTCCTCAGCGGGAGCCTCCTCGTCCTTCTTGGCCGCCTTCTTGGTAGTCTTCTTAGCGGTCTTCTTGGGCTTCTCCTCCTCTTCGGGAGCAGTGGCCTCAGCGCTGTCGCGGACCACGGCAATGGCCTTCTCATTGAGGATCTGGGCCTTGATCTGGTCCTCGGGCAGATACTTCTTCACGGTGTCCACATCCATGCCGTAGCGCTCGGAGAACTTCTTGTACTCCTCCTCGATCTCCTCGGCGGAAGCCTCCAGCTTCTCAGCCTCGATGATGGCGGCCACAGCCAGATCCAGGCGCACCTGCTTCTCGGCGGGCTCACGGGCGTCGTCCTTGAGCTTGGACTCCTCGGTGCCGGTCATCTGCAGATACTGGTCATAGGGGATGCCCTGAGAAGCCAGCTGCTGCTTGAAGTTCTCCAGGAAGCGGTCCACCTGGGCCTCCACCATGGCCTCGGGCACATCGGCCTCAATGCCCTCACCCACCTGGGTCATCAGGCGGTCCTCAAAGGCGCGGTTGGCAGCCTCTTCCCGCTCAGCGGTGATCTTCTTCTTCAGGTCGGCCTTGAGCTCCTTGAGGGTGTCAAACTCGGACACGTCCTTGGCGAACTCATCATCCAGGGCAGGCACATCCTTGACCTTGACCTCGTTGACCTTCACATGGAACACGACCTTCTTGCCGGCCAGATCCTTGTGATAGTCCTCGGGGAAGGTGATGTCGATGTCCTTCTCCTCGCCGGCTTTCATGCCGATGAGCTGCTCTTCAAAGCCGGGAACAAAGGTGCCGGAGCCGATCTCCAGGCTGTGGTTCTCGCCCTTGCCGCCCTGGAAGGCCACGCCGTTGTCAAAGCCCTCGTAGTCGATGACGGCGATGTCGCCATTCTCCACGGCCTTGTCGGTGGAGACCAGACGGGTGTTGCGGTCGGCCAGCTCAGCCAGGCGGGCATTGACATCGGCAGCGCCCACCTTCACCTCAGCCTTGGGAGCCTTCAGGCCCTTGTACTGGCCCAGCTTCACCTCGGGATACACGGGAACGGTAGCCTTGAACACAAAGCCGCTGCCAGCCTTGGGGGCCTCCACCAGCTCCACCTCGGGATAGCCCACCACATTGAGCTTCTCGGCATCCACAGCCGCGCCATAGGCGTCGGGCAGGGCAATATTCACAGCCTCGTCATAGAACACCTCTGCGCCGTACATGCCCTCCACCACTTTGCGGGGAGCCTTGCCGGGACGGAAACCGGGAATCCGGATATCCTTGCGCATCTTCTGATATGCCTTGACGACAGCAGACTCAAAGTCCTCTGCACTCACCTCAACGGTCAGTGCGACCTTGCTTTTTTCCAGTTTTTCGCAGCTCTTAACACTCATTTTCTTTTTCCTCCGTTCATCACCGATTGACTGACCGGTGCGAATTACTATTTTAGCAGAAATAAATCAAAATTTCCACATCTTTTTCCGCTATTCACAAATTTTTTTCGGAACAAATTCCAGATGGTCTGCAGAGATCAGGGAAAACGTGATCCCCTCCCAATTTCCTGTCCTTGCCAGACGGCAGCCGCCGCCGTGGAGATGGCCGTACCAGCAGCGCTTCACGCCGTATTTTTGCAGCAGCTGCAGGATCTCCGGACACTGGTAGCCCTGATATAGGGGCGGATAGTGGAGAAATACCAGCTTCTCCCGGTCCCCGGCAGCCTTCAAGGAGGTCTCCAGACGCCCCAGCTCCCGGTTGAGGACCTTAGCGTCCTGGGCCCCCTGCTCCTCCTCCCAGAACCAGCCCCGGGTACCGCAGATGGCATACTCACCGTAGGTAAAGCAGTTGTTGTGAAGGAACTCGATGTTTTCGATACCTTTTTCCTCCAGGAATTTCCGCATCTTGGACACTGTGTTCCACCAGTAGTCGTGGTTGCCCTTGAGGAGGATCTTCCGGCCAGGCATCTGCCCCAAAAAACGCAGATCCGCCTCCGCCTCCTCCAGGGACATCCCCCAGGAGGTGTCGCCCGCCAGGACGATGGTATCCTCCTCCCCCAGCTGGGACAGGGACTGGCGCAGACGCTCGGTATAGTTCTCCCAGCCAGCGCCAAAGACCTCCATGGACTTGTTGGCCGTCAGAGACAGATGCAGATCTCCAATGGCATAGAGGGCCACAGGCGCACCTCCCTTCTATTTAGGATGGCAGCCGGTGCGCGCCTTTTGGGCGCGCCGGCCCGGCGCTTTATTTCAAAAAGTCCAGCACCACGCCGTCCATACCCGCCTTCTCGCAGGCAAGGTCGAAGCGCCGCTCCTTGCCCTTCAGGGCCGCCAGACGCCGGGGCACGGGGGTACCGGTGACGGTGTGGAGCTGATCCAGCAACTCCAGGCCCTCCCCTGCCGGGGTCACACCGATGGCCGCAAGGACGCTGTCGCAGAACTTATAGGGAGAGGCAGTGGAGGCAAACACGGTCACCGTCTTGTCTCCGGTGGCGGCGCGATACTGCTCCATCACGTTGGCAGCCACAGCGGTGTGGGTGTCGATGAGGTAGCCGTAGTCCCGATAGTACCGGCCGATGGTGGCGGCGGTGTCCGCCTCGCCGCAGAAGCCGCCCCAGTACTGCTCCTGCAGGGCTGCCTGGATGGCGTCGCTGACCTGGTACTTTCCGTCCTTGGCCAGGGCCTCCATATAGCCCCGGACCTCGGCGTCATTCCCTCCAGACAGGTCAAAGAGCAGCCGCTCCAGATTGGAGGAGATCAGGATGTCCATGGAGGGACTCATGGTGTTGTGGAAGGGGCGGTTGCGATCGTAGACGCCGGTGCGCAGGAAATCCGTCAGCACATTGTTGCAGTTGGAGGCGCAGATGAGCTTGCCCACAGGCAGGCCCATGCGCTTGGCGTAGTAGGCGGCCAGGATGTCGCCGAAGTTGCCGGTGGGCACACAGAAGTTCACCTTCTCGCCCATGGGCAGCTTGCCGTCCCGCACCAGATCGCAGTAGGCGGAGATGTAGTAGACCACCTGGGGCAGAATCCGGCCCCAGTTGATGGAGTTGGCCGAGGAGAGGAAGAAGCCCCGCTCCGCCAGAGCGCTGCGGATGGACTCATCGGAAAAGATTCGCTTGACGCCGCTCTGGGCGTCGTCGAAGTTGCCCGCCACGGCGCACACGCCCACATTGGCCCCCTCCTGGGTGACCATCTGGGTCACCTGAACCTGGGAGACACCATTCTGGGGGTAAAAGACCATGATCTTGGTCTGGGGCACGTCGGCAAAGCCCTCCATGGCGGCCTTGCCGGTGTCGCCGGAGGTGGCCACCAGGATGCAGACAGTCTTGTCCTCCCCGGTCTTTCTCAGGGCGGCAGAGAGCAGCTGGGGCAGCATCTGGAGCGCCATATCCTTGAAGGCACTGGTGGGGCCGTGCCACAGCTCCAGGCAGTGGGTGGTTTCATCCAGGGTGTGGACAGGCGCCACGGCGGGGGTATCGAATTTCTCCGGTCCGTAGGCATTTTCCGCGAAGGTCAAAAGCTCGGCCTCCGTGTAGTCCGTCAGGTACAGCGCCATGACGGCGGCGGCCCGGTCCTGATAGCGCAGAGGGACCATGCGCTCCAAAAAGGCCTGGTCGATCTGGGGAATGGACTCAGGGGTCAGCAGTCCGCCGTCCCGGCTCAGACCCAGTTTCACCGCCTGGGCGGCGCTGATGCGCAGAGCGCTGTCTCTTGTGCTGAGATAATTCATCTTTTGATTCCTCCAGTACGGAAAATTTCTGATAGGCTTATGTAAAAAGGTGCAGAAAATGGTTGAGATTCTCCCAGGACAGCTTGTGGATCAGCTTCGGAGAAAAGCCCCGGCGCTCCAAAAAGGCCCACAGCCTGGGCAGGTCCTGCACCCCGGAAAGGTCCTCCGGTACGTCGGTGCCGTCAAAGTCGGACCCCAGCCCCAGATGGTTCTCCCCGCCCAGAGCCAGGAAATGCTCTAAGTGATCCGCCGCGGTCTCCGCCGTAGGGTGCTCCCCCAGAAAGTGGATGCACAGGTTCAGTCCCACAAAGCCGCCGCTGCCCACGATGGCCCGAAACAGCGCATCGGTGAGGTTTCGGGGATGGCCGCAGAGGGCGCGGCTGTTGGAGTGGCTGGCCAGCACCGGAGCAGCCTCCAGCCGCAGCACATCCCAGGCCCCCTGGTCGCTGAGGTGGGACAGGTCGATCCCCAGCCCCAGCTGTCCGCACCGCCGGACAAAGTCCCGGCCCCGCTGGGTCAGCCCCTCGCCGCTTCGGCAGGAGCCGCACAGGGCGTTGGGGTGGTTCCAGGTGAGATTGACCCACCTCACGCCCCAGGCCTTGACCTCCTCCAACCTTCCCTCGTCACATCCCAGCAGCTCTGCTCCCTCCACTGAGAGAAAGCAGTTTTCCATCCCCGCCGGGTCCTTCCTTTTGGCCTCATGCAGCAACGCTGCCTGGGCGGAGATGGTCCGGAAGCGCTCCTCCGCCGGCACCTTGGCGCTGTCGGCAAAGAGGGCGAACACCTGCCCTCGGGGCTCGTAGGCCGAGAGCCGCTTCAAATCCAGATGGCCGGGATTTTCCCACACCGACCAGCCCTGCCGCAGGCAGCGGCTGAGGGTGTCACAGTGGGCGTCAAAGTAAGAATACACCGTCATCACCTCAAATTAAAACGCATTTTCGATGTATTCTATGCGGGGCTTCTTGCCCTCTTCCCAGTAGACCTCCGCCACATCGAACCGGGCAGGGCAGTCCAGTTCCTGCCGGCTGAGGTAGAGGGCGGCGGCAGAGCGGAGCTTCTCCTGCTTGCGCCGGTCCACAAACTCCCGGGGCAGCCCATAGGCCGTGCCCGAGCGGAGCTTGACCTCCACGAAGCACACCATACCCCTGCGCCGGGCGATCAGGTCGATCTCCCCCAGGCGGCAGCGCCACTGGCTGGCCAGCAGCGTGTAGCCGTGCTTTCTCAGGTAGTCGGCCACCAGGGCCTCGCCCCAGGTGCCCCGGTCTTTACTGGTCATGGCGACCGGCCTCCCACTTCTTCAGGAAGCTCCGCCGGTGCTCCGGGCAGGGACCGTACTGATCCAGCATGGCGTAGTGGAGCTTGGTGCCGTAGCCCTTGTGGCGGGCGAACTGATACTGGGGATAGCGGCTCTCCAGATTCGTGGACACGTACCGGTCCCGGCTGACCTTGGCCAGAATGGAGGCAGCAGCGATGGAGGCGCTGCGGCTGTCGCCCTTGACGATGGTCCGGTGTGGCGTGGCAATGGCCACCTGGCTGCCGTGGTCCCGGTTGCCGTCGATGAGGGCAAAGTCCGCCGCCGGAGACAATCCGTCGATGGCCCTCTGCATGGCCAGCATCCGGGCGTTGAGGATGTCCATTTCATCGATCTCCTCCGCCGTGGCAAAGGCCACGGACCAGGCAATGGCCTGCTGACAGATCAGGGGGAAGAGAGCTTCCCGTTTCTTCTCCGTCAGCTTCTTGGAGTCGTTGAGTCCCGGCAGGTCCCACTGCTCCGGCAAAATCACGGCGGCGGCATACACCGGTCCCGCCAGGGGGCCGGCTCCCGCCTCGTCCACACCGCACACAGAGGAAAAGCCCTCCTCTGCCGCAGCCTGTTCAAACTCCCACATCACACTTCCCTCTCTTCCTCCCCGGTGTCCCGCAGGAAAATCAACAGCTGTCACAGCTCCTCCGGCAGCTCCAGGGTGAAGCGGCCCAGCTTGCCGCCCCGGAACTCGTCCAGCAGGATCTTGGCCATGCGCTCGGTGTCGATCTCACCGCCGGAGATGAGAAAGCCCCGCTTCCTGCCTGCCGCCTCCAGGAGCCCATAGCCGTAGGCCACCGTATTCTCCTCCGGCTGCCGCTCCGGGATGGCCGGCAGCTTGTAGGCGGTGGCCAGGGCCTCAGGATAGTGCTCTCCCAGATAGGCCATCAGGTGACAGCCCAGGGTCTCCGTATCCAGAATGTCGTCCTTCACCGCGCCGGTATAGGCCAGGTTCAATCCCACGCTCTGGTCCTCAAACTTGGGCCAGAGGATGCCCGGCGTGTCCAGCAGCTCCAGTCCCCGGTCGATGGGCACCCACTGCTTGGAGCGGGTGACGCCGGGCCGGTCCTCCGCCTTGGCGGTCTTGCGGCCGGCCACCTTATTGATAAAGGTGGACTTGCCCACATTGGGGATGCCCAAAATCATCACCCGGACCACCCGGCCCGTCTGTCCCTTTTCCGCGTAGGCCCGGAGCTTGTCCGCCAGCAGCTCCCGGACGGCGGCGGCGAATTTGGCCGTGCCACGGCCGCTCTTGGCGTCGCACTCCAGTACGGCAAAGCTCCGGCCCCGGAAATAGGTACCCCAGCGCCTGGTGGCCTCGGCGTCCGCCTGGTCCGCCCGGTTGAGGACAATCAGGCGGGGCTTGCCCGCTGTCAGCTCGTCCACATCCGGGTTGCGGCTGGAGATGGGAATTCGGGCATCCAGAATCTCACACACCGCATCTACATTTTTCAGCTGCTCGGCAATCATCCGCCGGGTCTTGGTCATGTGCCCGGGGTACCACTGAATGTGCATACCGCTCTCTTCCATTGCCGCGCCTCCTCTCCATCTATCAATACAAACTGCCGATCCGGCCAAAGTCCCGCTGGCCGGACACGGAGTCCTCACCGGGGAACAGCAAAAACACCGCCTTGCCAATGATATAGCGGGTATCCACCGTACCAAGGCTGGGGTCCCGGCTGTCACTGCTGCGGTTGCGGTTGTCCCCCATCAAAAACACCTCGCCCTCCCCCACAGTGAGGGGAAACTCTGTCCCCTCCTCCCGGAGAGTCAGCTCATTGATATAGGGCTCGTCCAGCAGTTCCCCGTCCACATAGACGCAGCCGGTGTCAAAGTCGATGTCCACCGTCTGCCCCTCCACCGCGATGACCCGCTTGACGATGGGGTCAGACATAAAGCTGTCCTTTCGGGCCACCACGATGTCGCCGGGCTTATAGTCGTGGTAGAGCAGGGAGCTGACCACCACCAGGCGGTCTCCGTTTTGCAGCGTGGGCACCATGGACGGGCCGTCCACCCCGATCAGGCGAGCCACAAAGGTAAACACCAGCACCACCGCCAGCACGGAGCACACCAGCGCTTGGATCCACTCATAGGAGTCCCGGCTTTCGTCCCGCTTCATGAGATGCTTGGGCTGATACTCATCTTTTTTCGTCACGACTCCATCTCCTTGCCATGAAAGCACAGACCTGCCAGTATAATTGAATAGTATACCAAAGAGTCAAAAAAACAACAAGGCTTTTCCCGGGAAATTCCGAGAATCTTCCTCTGCTTTCTCCCTTTTGCGACGTTTTATAAAGCGTAAAGACGAAAAAGGGGACCGGCCAGGCCGGTCCCCTTTTTCGTACCCGGGTTTCCCCGGAAATGTTGCTTAGAGCTTCTCCTTGACCTTGGCGCCCTTGCCCACGCGGCCGCGCAGATAGTACAGCTTGGCCCGGCGGACGGAACCATGGCGGACCACTTCGATCCGCTCAATGGAGGGGGAGTACAGCGGGAAGATCTTCTCCACGCCCACGCCGTAGGAAATGCGGCGGACAGTGATGGTCTCCTCGATGCCGCCGTGCTTCTTGGCAATGACGATGCCCTCGAAGACCTGGACACGCTCGCGAGAGCCTTCCTTGATCTTGACGTGGACGCGAACGGTGTCGCCCACTTCCACCTGGGGCTTCTCAGTTGCCAGGCGATCTTTGTTCAGTTCCTTAATGAGATCCATGGATGTTCCTCCTAATTTATAGGTGTTCGTACCGCTTTTTTCGGACGCAAAAGCACCTTGGCTCGCCCACGGCAGAGGACCACCCTTTTTCAAGCTCAAATAGGATATCACAGTTTCCGCTGGATTGCAAGGATTTTTTCCAAAAAAGCGGAAAATCAGCGAAAAATCTCTCCATTTTCGTCCAGCAGCGCCGTCCGGCGGACCCGGACGAAGTCCGGCGCCAGCTCCGGCAGCTCCTTGGCCACCGCATTTCCCAGCAGCGCCGGGTTCAAACCCGGATTCTGGGCGGCCACCACCGCCCGGACCAGCACCTTCCCCTCTTCCTCCGAAAAGGACAGCGAGCGGATCAGCGGGCGGATGTCCACATCCGCCAACTCCCGGCGCTTGGTCTTTTTCTGAATGATAAGGGAGGGCCGCTGGAACAGCTCCTCCAGGGCTGCCGTGCAGCCTGCCGGTACACCGGCGTCATAGAGGAATTGCAGCTCTGCCTGAACAAAGGCCAGCTCCCGCACCGGCCGCTGGGGCACATAGCACTCCAGAACCCGCAGCCCCGCGGGAAAGCCGGGATTGAGCTTTTCCACGATGCCGCTGCCGTCGCTCTCCTGCTCCACCGTCAGGTCCAGCAGCTCGCACACGCTGGACTGTCCCACCGGCAGCGGCAGCACCACGGACAAGATGGGATGGGGGTGGAAGCCGTTGGAGTGGCTGATCTCCAGCCCCGTCCGAGGAAACACCCGCTGGAAGGTACGCATCAGGTCCAGGTGGGAGATATAACTGGCCTGGGCCTCCTTGGAAAACAGCAGCCGCAGCTTAGACATTGCACTTCCCTCCCACCAATCGATTTGCCCCGCAGCCGCCGCAGTGGGTGCGGCAGTCGGGGGTGGTCACGGAGGCGTAGGCCCGCTCCCGTTCCCGCCAGAGATAGTCGTCGGTGACGCCGCAGGAGATCATATCCCAGGGCATCAGCTCGTCCCGGCTCCGGGTGCGGTTGGCATAGAAATGGGGGTCCAGCCCGCACTCCCGGAAGGCCTCCATCCAGCGCTCCAGGGAGAAATACTCCTCCCAGGCGTCCAGCTTGGCGCCCTTGCGCCAGGCCAGCTCCAGCACCTTGCCCATCCGCCGGTCGCCCCGGGCCAGCACCGCCTCCAGGAAGCTGGTGTCACCGTCGTGCCAGTTGTAGGTCACCGTCTTGGTGGTGATGGCCTGACGCAGCAGCTTCACCCGGCGCTGATACTCCTCCAGGGAGATCTGAGGCTCCCACTGGAAGGCGGTGAAGGGCTTGGGCACGAACCAGGAGGTGGAGACTGTGATGCGCACGCCCCGGTTCTTGTTGGAGGCGCTCTCCCGCCACACGTGCATCACGTGGGCGGCGATCTCCGCGATGCCCAGGATATCCTCGTCAGTCTCCGTAGGCAGACCCAGCATGAAGTACAGCTTCACCGCGTTGAAGCCGCCGGAAAAGGCGGTGCGGCAGCTTTGCAGCAGGTCCTCCTCGGTGACATTCTTGTTGATAGCGTCCCGCAGGCGCTGAGTACCCGCCTCCGGGGCAAAAGTCAGACCGGACTTGCGGCCCTTCTGCAGCCGCTGCATCAGATCCATGGAGAAGCTGTCCGCCCGCAGGGAGGGCAGAGACAGATGGATGTGCCGGGCCTCGCAGAATTCCTCCAGATTGTCGCACAGCTCCACCAAGGGGCGGTAGTCACTGGTGGAGAGGCTGGAGAGGGTCATCTCCTCATATCCAGAGTCACAAAGGGCCTCCTTGGCATACTCCGCGCAAAGATCCTTGCTGCGGCTACGTACCGGGCGGTACACATAGCCCGCCTGGCAGAAGCGGCAGCCCCGGATGCAGCCCCGGAACAGCTCCAGAGTGGTCCGGTCCTGGACGATCTCCGTGGAGGGGACCACGGTATGGACGGGAAAATAGGACTTGTCCATGTCCTGGACGATGCGCTTGGTCACCTTCCGGGGAGCACCCTCCTGAGGCACGATGTCGGCCACGGTGCCGTCGTCATGGTAGGTCACCTCATAGAGGGAGGGCACATACAGCCCCGGCACCTGGGCGGCGGCCACCAGCAGCTGATGCTTGGTCCAGCCCTCCCGCTTGGCCCGGCGGTAGAGCTCGATGAGCTCCACGGTCACATCCTCCCCCTCGCCCAGGGAGACGATGTCGATGAAATCCGCCACAGGCTCAGCGTTGTACATGGCCGTGCCGCCGGCGATGACCAGAGGGCTCAGATCCGGCCGGTCCTCCGCCCGGACAGGCACGCCGGCCAGGTCCAGCATATTGAGAATGCCGGCAAAGGCCATCTCATAGCCCACGGAAAAGCCAATGATGTCAAAATCCCGAATGGGATCCCCGGACTCCAGGCCATAGAGGGGGATGCCGGCCTTGCGCATCTCCTCCTCCATGTCGCCCCAGGGCTGAAACACCCGCTCGCACCAGACTCCATCCATCTCGTTCATGACGCCGTACAGGATCCGCATGCCCAAATTGGACATACCGATCTCATAGGTGTCGGGAAAACAGAAGGCAAAGCGAACATCCACCTTGTCCTTATCCTTCTGCACCGCGTTGTATTCGCCGCCCACATAGCGGCCGGGCTTCTGCACCCGAGGCAGAATGCGCTCCAATCTCTCGTCCACAGTCGTACTCCTCTTTTGTATCCTCGTCTCCGCAGTGGCGGAGCATTCTATTCAGAAGCCATTTTACCCTGTCCGCCGCCGTTTGACAAGTCCCATTTCCCCGGCAAAAGCCCCCACCAGTCCGACGATCCCCACCAGCAGCCACACATTGCCGCCGCTTCTCACTGCCACATAGGCCCCCGCCAGCGCCAAAAGCACCAGTGCTCCGCTCCCTGCCGTAGCGCTCAGACGCTCTCCCGCGTCCGGCCCCAGCAGCCAGCTCAAAAGGAGGCACAGTGCCCTTCCCCCGTCCAAAGGCGGGATGGGCAGCAGATTGAAGCACCCCAGTACCAGGTGGGCGCCGGCACACAAAAAGCCCCCAGGCCAGGAAAAGCGCCC
This sequence comes from uncultured Oscillospiraceae bacterium, assembly GCA_902478785.1. GTDB lineage: Bacteria > Bacillota > Clostridia > Oscillospirales > Oscillospiraceae > Oscillibacter. The sequence continues at coordinate 95,813 of CABSMJ010000002.1, read as the reverse complement.
TGCCGCCCAGGCCAGCGCCAGAGCGCACAGGACGTTTACCACAGGGCCGGAGAGCACCGTGCACAGCTCCCGGCCATAGGACAGCCTCCCCCGCCCCACCGTCTCCAACCGGGCGCCGAATGCCCCGATGCGCAGGGCGGACACCGGTACGCCGAAGCGACACAGCGCCGCCAAATGCCCCGCCTCATGGGCCGCCGCAGCCGTCAGCAGCGCCGCAGCCGCGGCGCCCTCTCCCTGAAGGACAAACAATGTCAGCAGTGCCACAAACCCCGGGGACACCGTCACACGGCTAAGCCAGGGATACATAGTAGATGGGGTTGAGGTAATTGCTGTCCCGATGGAGCTCAAAGTGGCAGTGGGGCCCGGTGGCCTGCCCCGTCTGCCCCACCTCCGCCACCTTCTGGCCTGCACTCACACTGGCGCCGGAGGAAACTGTGACCCGGCTGCAGTGGGCATAGAGGGTGGAGTAGCCGTTTCCATGCTCTATAATCAGATACTTCCCCAGGCTGCTGCTCTCCCCCACCGCGCTCACGGTACCGTCAGCAAAGGCATCGATCTCCGTGCCCTCGTCCGCCGCCAGATCCAGACCGTAGTGGAACTTCTCCACTTCGTCAATGGGATGCTCCCGATAGCCAAAGGGCGAGGACAGCACTGCACCGGTCACCGGAGTAGTGTAGGAAAAGCCCAGGATCTGCTGCTCCATGCACACGTTGTTGGGCAGGTTGGAATAAGCCAGGTTCACCGCGCTGAGGGTGCCGGTCTGCTGCTGGGAGGTCACAGCCTCCGGCGTCGTCTGGACCGAGGGCTCCGTCTCCTGTCCAGTCGTCTTCCCCTCAGCAGACGACCCTTGCACAGTCTCCTGAGGCAGCGCAAAGCTGCCGTCCTCGGCGGCGGTGCGCAGGTCCTCCAAGGCGTCCTGCTCCGGCCAGGACGTCTCCAGTTGGGCCGCGGTCTCCACCGCTTCTCCCTCTTCCGGGTGGAACACCGCCTGGTAGACATCCCCCAGGGTATCAGAGGCAGAGGCATCTCCTGAAACCGCCTTTCCCACAGCGGAGAACACCTCCTGGATGTCCATACTTCTCCCCATGGCAGCACTCAGAGAACTGCTCAGCTCTGCCATCTTCTCCGGCAGCAGCAGTCTGGCAGCTACGATGGAAACAAAGATCACTCCGCAGGCCACCAGCTGGAGCAGATGGCGCTTTTCGCTGCGCGTCAGCTTTTCTTTGCGCCGGTCCGCCACGCGCCGGCCGCCTGACGGTCCTCCCCGGCGGGTCGCAGTTCCTTTTCGGTATTCAAACTCACTGACCGTCATGTTCCAGGCCCCCTTTCGCCTGCCTAATGGGTATGCGGCTTTTGGAAAAGATATGCCTTTCCGGTCCTCCATTATGGCTACCCAGTAAAGCTAAAAGAATACAGAGGGCAAACTGTCCTGTTTATTGCAGCCTAAAAATAAAACCGTCGCCTGTCCAACCCAAATGGTCTTCTGGGACGATTCTCGGACATCATCACAAAAGCGCTCAAAAAGTTCTTAAAATTAAATCAGAGCAATATCTGGCCCCAGGGTCTAAAAGCAACAAAAAAAGAGCCCCAGGGAAACAATTCCTCGGGACTCCTTTTGAAGTCGTTTTTTATGGGACAATGAGCGTTTTTCGAGTGGACAAGCTCAACATATCACTGTTACTCTGAAAACGAGCAGTTTGTTACCAACTTTGGCAGCCTCTAAAACGTGTCTGGAAGCTCCCAGCAATGGTCCCCCTTGCCGTCGCCTTCGCATTAAATATTGAGATTTCTCCATCAATACCCCCATCCAGGAGCCTTCTATCATTGCCCAAACCCCTGCAAATACAGGGATTTCAGGGATTGTGGGAGCCGCCTGCATGCTTCCGGAGAAAACGACAAAAGGACCCGAGGTAATTGTGTTACCTCGGGTCCTCTCTATCGTCACTTGCTATTTGGGGGTACTATTGTGTACCGTTTTTTCAGGGACAGTGATATCTGATTAACCCTTCACCATGGAAGCGATCTCGGCAGCGAAGTTCTCCTGCTTCTTCTCGATGCCCTCGCCCTTTTCGAAGCGAACAGCGTTCTTGAAGGTGATGGTGCCGCCCAGAGCCTTGGCAGAGGAAGCGATATACTTCTCCACGCTCATGGAATTGTCCTTGACGAACTCCTGCTGCAGCAGGCAGTTCTCGGCATAGAACTTGTTCATCTTGCCCATGACGATCTTCTCGCGGACCTGCTCGGGCTTGGATGCCATCTTGGGATCGTTGGCCATCTGAGCCATCATGACCTTCTTCTCCTCATCCAGGACATCCTGGGTCACCTGGGTCTTGTCCCAGAAGCGGGGATTCAGAGCGGCAATCTGCATGGCCACGTCCTTGCCCACTTCCTCCACCTTGTCGGCGGACAGGTCGCTCTCCAGGTTCACCAGCACGCCGATCTTGCCGCCGGCGTGAACATAGGCCACAGAGATACCGTCAGCAAAGCGGGCAAAGCGGCGGACCTTGATGTTCTCGCCGATGACCAGAACCATCTCCTGCTGCTGCTGGGTCACGGTCAGGTCGGTGCCGGCATACTTGCATTCCATCAGAGCGTCCAGATCAGCGGGATTCTCCTTGGCCACGGTAGCAGCCACGCCCTTGACGAAGTCCACAAACTTCTCGTTCTTGCCAACGAAGTCGGTCTCGGCGTTGACCTCGACCACAACGCCCACGCCGTCGATCACAGTGGCATAAGCCATGCCCTCGGCAGCAATGCGGCTGGCCTTCTTGGCAGAAGCGGCCATGCCCTTCTCGCGCAGCCACTCAACAGCCTTGTCCATGTCGCCGTCGGTAGCGGTCAGGGCCTTCTTGCAGTCCATCATGCCCACGCCGGTCATTTCGCGCAGGTTCTTCACGTCAGCAGCGGTAAAAGCCATAATAACTCTCCTCCAAAACTTTCGTAATCAGAGAACCCATGTTCTCGTAAGTGCTATATTACTGGGCGTCCTCAGCAGCCTTCTCCTCGGCGGCAGCGGCAGTCTCCTCGCCCTGCTTGCCCTCGATCACGGCGTTGGCCATGATGGAGGAGATCAGCTTGATGGCGCGGATAGCGTCGTCGTTGCCGGGGATCACATAGTCGATCTCGTCAGGATCGCAGTTGGTATCGGCAATGGCCACAACGGGGATGTGCAGCTTGTGAGCCTCAGCGATGGCGTTGCGCTCCTTGCGGGTATCCACGATGAACAGAGCGCCGGGCAGCTTCTTCATCTCCTTGACGCCGCCCAGATACTTCTCCAGCTTGGCGATCTCGCCCAGGTGCTTCATGACTTCCTTCTTGGGCAGCATGTCGAAAGTGCCGTCCTCCTGCATGGTCTTGAGCTGGTTGAGACGGTCCACACGAGTGCGCATAGTCTTGAAGTTGGTCATCATGCCGCCCAGCCAACGAGCGTTGACATAGAACTGACCGCAGCGGGTGGCCTCCTCACGGATGGCTTCCTGGGCCTGCTTCTTGGTGCCCACGAACAGCAGGCTCTGGCCGTTCTCAGCCAGCTGACGGACGAAGTTATAGGCCTCCTCCAGCTTCTTGACGGTCTTCTGCAGGTCCACGATATAGATGCCGTTGCGCTCGGTGTAGATATAGGGAGCCATCTTGGGGTTCCAGCGGCGGGTCTGGTGACCGAAGTGGACGCCCGCCTCCAGCAGGGCCTTCATGGATACGACGTTCTGATTTGCCATGTTTTGTGTTCCTCCAATATAATTTAGTTGTTACCTCTAGTCCTTTCCTCCCCTCTGCCAACCGGAAACGGCACAGACAGAAAGTCCAGGGCTATGCGGAATGCTGAAATATAATATCACAAAGGAATGGTAAATGCAAGCATATTTTTGCCTGATTCATGGAAAAATCGCCGGTGCACCTCAAAATTTTAAAACGAAAAATTCACGTTTTGTGGTCTTCTCTTCCCCGAAAACGCCCATTTCCCACTTTTCATGCTTTCAAATCCCAAAACGGACGAAATTTCTTGACATTTTCTCCTATTAAAGAGATAATGTAGTCTGTTGAATTTTGCACGGAGAGATCCGTCACGGAGGTATCATCAATGACTGTCGATTCCGCTTTTTTTGAGGAGATGGAGGCCCGCATCCCCAAGGGGAAGGTCCGGACCCGTTTTGCTCCCTCTCCCACCGGCTATATGCACGTGGGCAATCTGCGCACCGCTCTGTACACCTGGCTCATCGCCCGCAGCCAGGGCGGCACCTTTATCCTCCGCATCGAGGACACTGACCAGGGCCGCCTGGTGGAAGGCGCTACTGATGTGATCTACAAGACCCTGGCCGAATGTGGCCTGGACCACGATGAGGGCCCCGATCTGGGCGGCCCCGTGGGACCCTATATCCAGACCGAGCGCCGGGATCTCTACGGTAAGTATGCCCAGCTCCTGGTGGAGAAGGGCGCCGCCTACTACTGCTTCTGCGAAAAGACGGAGAGTGAGGAGGACAGCGGCGACTTCAACCGGGCGGCCGATCCCTGCCGCAGCCTGACGGCCCAGGAGGCCCAGGCCCGGGTGGATGCCGGCGAGCCCTATGTCATCCGCCAGAAGATCCCCGCTGAGGGCACCACCACGTTCCACGATGCCATCTTCGGTGACATCACCGTGGAGAACAAGACTCTGGACGACCAGGTGCTCATCAAGCGGGACGGCCTGCCCACCTACAACTTCGCCAACGTCATCGACGACCATCTGATGGGCATCACCCATGTGGTCCGGGGCAGCGAGTATCTCTCCTCCGCTCCCAAGTATGACTTGCTCTACCGCGCCTTCGGCTGGGATATTCCCACCTACGTCCACTGCTCCCCCGTCATGCGGGACGCCCAGAACAAGATGTCCAAGCGCCATGGGGACCCCTCCTATGAGGACCTGCGGGACCAGGGCTATCTCACCCCTGCTATTTTGAACTACGTGGCACTGCTGGGCTGGTCCCCCAAGGGCGAGCTGAGCGAGCAGGAGGTCTTTTCCCTGGATGAGCTGGTGAAGGCCTTTGACATCACCGGCATCTCCAAGTCCCCTGCCATCTTCGACATTGAAAAGCTGACTCACTTCAACGCGCTGTACCTGCGAGCCATGACGCCGGAGGATTTCGCCCGGGTGGCCGAGCCCTATATCCGCCAGAGCGTGAAGGACCCCCGCTTTGACACCGCCCGGATCGCTGCTCTGCTTCAGGCCCGGTGCGAAAAGCTGACGGACATCCCTGAGAAGGTGGACTTCTTCGATCAGCTGCCCGCCTACGGCCGGGAGTTTTATGTCAACAAGAAGTCCAAGACCAACGAGGAGGTCTCCGCCCGGATGCTGGAGGCGGCCATTCCTGTGCTGGAGGCCCTGCCGGAGTGGAGCGACGAGGCCATTCATGACGCCCTGGTGAACCTGGCCGCCCAGTTGGAGGTCAAGAACGCCACGCTGATGTGGCCCGTGCGCATTGCGGCAGCGGGCAAACTGGTGACCCCCGGCGGTGCGGTGGAGATCTGCGCTATCTTAGGTCGTGAGGAGACGCTCAAGCGGCTTCGCAGCGGCCTTGCCATGCTTCAATGAGTCGCCGGGCAGAATTCCAGGGCATGGGGGAATTTTGGCGCAACGAACTGCGGTATGACTTTCGATCCAGCACGGTGGCCTTTCTCATCCTGGTGGTGATCGGCTACGCTGCCGTCCGCCTGGTCCCCTTTATGGCCCAGTGGGTCACGGAGCTGATGCAGCAGCTGATGAACCAGGAGGGACTTGTCACTGAGACAGGTGAGCTCTCCGCCGGAGGCGTACTGGGCAACAACCTTTCGGCCTGCCTCTTCTCCAGCATCTTGGGCTTCGTCCCCTTTGTCTGTCTCCCGGCCTTTCCCCTGGGGCTCAACGCGCTGCTCCTGGGTGGGATGGCCGCCCTGACCCAGACTGGTGGCACCTCTCTGGGGTTGTATCTTCTGGCAATCCTGCCCCATGGCATCTTTGAGCTGCCCGCCATGTGGCTGTCCTTTGCCATCGGTCTGACGCTGTGCCGGGAGATCACCGCTCTGTGCCGCAAGCAGCCCCACGAGCCCTTCTCTAGGACCCTCTGGCGCTGCGGCCAGTTTTTCTCCCTGGGTGTGGTGCCCCTTTTGATTCTGGCCGCTCTGGTGGAGGCCTATGTGACCCCGGCGCTTCTGGAGCGTTTCCTTTGATCCTGGTTTTTCAATCCCATCTGCCCATCGGGCGGAAAAAGGAGTCTTACATCATATGAATACTACCGGTTCTCCCTGCAACATCCCCGAGCTCTTCGGCAGCATGGTCTTTAATGAAAGCACCATGCAGCAGCGCCTCTCCCCCACCGTCTATGCCGCCTGGAAGCAGTGCATCGCCGATGGGACCCCTCTGGACCCCACCATTGCCCACAGCATCGCCAACGCCATGAAGGACTGGGCTATTGAGCGGGGCGCCACCCACTTCACCCACTGGTTCCAGCCCATGACCGGCTACACCGCGGAAAAGCACGACAGCTTTATCACCCCGGTGGAGCAGGGCCGGGTCATCATGGAATTCTCCGGCAAGGAACTGGTCCGGGGCGAGTCCGACGCCTCCTCCTTCCCCTCCGGCGGCCTGCGTGCCACCTTCGAGGCCCGGGGCTACACCGCCTGGGACCCCACCTCCTTTGCCTTCATTAAGGACGGCACCCTCTACATCCCCACGGTGTTCTGCTCCTGGTCCGGCCAGGCCCTGGACAAAAAGACGCCTCTGCTGCGGTCTATGGAGGCGGTCAGCCGTCAGGCAGTGCGCATCCTGCGCCTCTTCGGCAACACCACCGTCAAGCAGGTCACCGCTCAGGTGGGCCCTGAGCAGGAGTATTTCCTGGTGGACAAGTCCGTCTACCAGAGCCGAGAGGATCTGAAGCTGTGCGGCCGGACGCTGTTCGGCGCCAAGCCTCCCAAGGGCCAGGAGCTGGACGACCACTACTACGGCGCCATCCGTCCCAGAGTCTCCGCCTATATGCAGGATCTGGACCGGGAGCTGTGGAAGCTGGGCGTGCTGGCCAAGACCAAGCACAACGAGGTGGCCCCGGCCCAGCACGAGCTGGCTCCTGTGTACACCGATGCCAACACTGCCTGCGACCACAACCAGCTGACCATGGAGCTGATGAAGACCGTAGCCGAGCGCCACGGCCTGGTGTGTCTGCTCCATGAAAAGCCCTTTGCCGGCGTCAACGGCTCCGGCAAACACGACAACTGGTCCTTGAACACCGACACCGGCGAGAACCTGTTCAAGCCCGGCAGCACCCCCAGCCAGAACGCCCAGTTCCTGCTGTTCCTGGCCGCCTTCATCAAGGGCACCGACGAGTACCAGGAGATGCTGCGCTGCACCGTGGCCACCGCCGGAAACGACCAGCGTCTGGGCGGCGCTGAGGCGCCTCCCGCCGTGGTGTCCATCTTCCTGGGCGATGAGCTGACCGAGATTCTGGACTCCATCATCGAGGGTACCACCTACGTGGATAAGAAGAAGCAATCCCTGCGCATCGGCGTGGACGTGCTGCCTCCCATCCCCCAGGATACCACCGACCGCAACCGCACCTCCCCTCTGGCTTTCACCGGTAACAAGTTTGAGTTCCGGATGCTGGGTTCCTCTTTGTCCATCGCCGGTCCCACCATCGTCCTCAATACCATGGTGGCCGACGAACTGTGCCAGTTCGCCGACGAGCTGGAGCAGGCCGAGGACTTCCAGAGCGCCCTGGAGGAACTGCTGCGCAAGACCTTCAAGGAGCACAAGCGCATCATCTTCAACGGAAACGGCTATGATGAGTCCTGGCAGACCGAAGCCAAGAAGCGGGGCCTTTCCAATCTGGCCTCCACCGCCGACTGCCTGCCGGCCTATGTATCTGAAAAGAATATCCGCCTCTTCACCCGCCACGGCATCTTCACCGAGGAGGAGATGCGGGCCAGAAACGAGATCCACACGGAGAGCTACTGCAAGGTCATCCGCATCGAGGCATTGACGCTGCTGGATATGATCCGGCGCAACATCCTCCCCGCTGTGTCCACCTACTGCGACCAACTCTCCCAGACCATCCTCCACAAGCGCTCCGCCTGCGCCACCGCCTCCTGCCGAGCGGAGGAGGGGATTCTGGCCAAGCTCTCCCGGAACAGTTCCGCCCTATACAGCGAGAGCGAAAAGCTGGAAAAGCTCCTGAGTCAGTGTGAGGGCAAGGAACCCAGTTATGAGCTGGCCTTCTTCTACCACGACAAGGTCATGGGTTCCATGGAAAAGCTCCGGGCCTCCATCAATGAGCTGGAGAGCCTGACCAGCAAGGAGTGCTGGCCCTATCCTACTTATAGCGAAATTCTCTTCTCCGTCTGAGCCGTGGGCCGGACAGAAAATCCATTTTGAAATTGAGGAACTGCATTATGAGTAAACTCTATATCCCGGAGGGATACCATCCTCCCCTGCCTGACTATGAACTGCAGCGGGCCATTTCCTTCATCAAATCCTCCTTCCAGACCAACCTGAGCAACGCATTGAACCTGCGCCGGGTGTCCGCTCCCCTGTTTGTGGACGAGGGCTCCGGCCTCAATGACAACCTTAACGGCTACGAGCGGCCTGTCAGCTTTGACATCCCCGATGTGGGCGTCACCGGTCAGGTGGTCCACTCTCTGGCCAAGTGGAAGCGTCTGGCCCTCAAGCGCTACGGCTTCCGTGAAGGAAAGGGCCTTTACACCGATATGAATGCCATCCGCCGGGATGAAGAGGTGGACAATCTCCACTCCATCTATGTGGACCAGTGGGACTGGGAGCGCATCATCTCCCGTGAGGACCGCAATGAGGCCTTTCTGCGCTCCACCGTCCGGGCCATCGTGGGCGCTGTGTGCGAGACCTCTGAGGCACTGAATGTGGCCTTCCCCAGCCTGCGGATCAAGCTGGACCGGGACGTGTTCTTCCTGACCACCCAGGAGCTGGAGGACATGTATCCCGACCTGACCCCCAACGAGCGTGAAAACGAGATCTGCCGCCAGCACCACACCGTGTTCCTGATGCAGATCGGCGGCAAGCTCCGCTCCGGCAAGCCCCACGATGGTCGGGCGCCGGACTACGATGACTGGACCCTCAACGGCGACATTCTCATGTGGAACCCGGTGCTGGAGCGGGCCTTTGAGATCTCCTCCATGGGCATCCGGGTGGATGAGGCTGCCCTGGAGCGGCAGTTGGCTCTGGCCGGCTGTGAAGAGCGGCGGGAGCTGCCCTTCCACAAGATGCTCCTGAGCGGTCAGCTGCCCCTGACCATGGGCGGCGGCATCGGCCAGTCCCGGCTGTGCATGCTCTTGATCGGCACCTGCCACATCGGTGAGGTCCAGGCCAGTTTGTGGGACCAGGAGACCATGGATACCTGCGAAAAGGCCGGCATCATGCTGCTGTAATCCCCTGCTTAATTTGACCCGTCAGCCATCTCTGGCTGGCGGGTCTTTTTTCTTTCGCCCGGACTCCTTCGCCCCTGTTACCGCATTGTCATTCTTTTTTGGTTGACAAGTGTAATCCTATATGATATGTTTGGCTTACAAAAGTAAACCAACAGGAGGTGACACGATGGAACACAATTCTGTGACACTGTCCCAGAGCGAATGGCGGGTGATGGAGGCCCTGTGGGCCGGACCCAAGACGCTGATGGAGTTGGTGCGGGAGCTGGGCACCTCCGCCGGATGGGCCAAGAGCACCGTCACCACCATGGTCCGCCGGATGGAGGAAAAGGGACTCCTCTCCTATAAGCTTCAGGGCCGAGCCAAGCTCTTCCGGGCCGCCGTGCGGCGGGAGGACGTGGTGGCGGCGGAGACGGAGTCGCTGCTGAGCCGGGCCTATCATGGCAGCGTGGGGCTGCTGGTGAACGCCCTTGCGGAACAGCAGCAGCTCTCCCGCTCAGACATCGAGGAACTCTACGCCATTTTGCGCAAAGCAGAGGAGGGAACGAAATGAGAGCGATCTTGCTGACTTCCAGCGTCCTCATTCTGGCATTGATCCTGCTGCGGACGCTGCTGCGGGGCCACATCAGCCTGCGGCTTCAGTACGCGTTGTGGCTGCTGGTGGCGGTGCGGCTGCTGGTGCCCTTTGAGCTGGGGCAGAGTGCCTTCAGCATCCTCTCTCTGGCCGACCGGGCCCAGGAGACCCCCGCCGTTCAGGCCATTGAGACCGTGGGGGAATTGTCCCTGCCCGCCCAGTCCTTTGAGGATGCCTACGCCCAGGTAGTGGAGGAATACGAATCCCGGGGCATCGACGTAGGGTCCCTCACCGGCTCCGACCGGGAGGCCCTGGACTACGAGGCCCAAAGCCGCATGGCCGGGCCCACCCTTTCCCAGCTTTTCTCCACTGCTGCCCGCTGGGTCTATCTGGCGGGCGCCATTGCCATGGCAGCCTGGTTCCTGGCCGCCAATGCACGCTTCCGCCGGATACTGCGGCGCAGGGCGGAGCCGGCGTCTGTCCCCGGCTGTCCCCTGCCAGTCTTTGTGGTGGAAGGGCTTCCCTCCCCCTGTCTCTTTGGGCTGCTGCACCCGGCCATCTACCTGACCCCCAGCTGCCTGCAGGACCCGGTACGGCTGCGCCATGTACTGGCCCATGAGCTGACCCACTACCGGCACAAGGACACCTGGTGGTCCCTCATCCGATGCGCGTGTCTGTGCCTGTACTGGTTCGACCCCCTGGTGTGGTGGGCGGCCGTGCTCTCCCGCCGGGACTGTGAGCTGGCCTGCGATGAGGGGGCCATCCGCCGCCTGGGCGAGGGGGAGCGTCTGGCCTATGGCCGAACCCTGGTGGATCTGGTGGCCGTGGGAGCCTCCGCCACCGGACTGCTCCAGACCGCCACTACCATGCAAAGCGGCAAGCGCAGCCTGCGGGAGCGGGTGCGCCTCATTGCCCAGCGTCCCAAGATGCTGGCTGTGACGGCGGTATGCCTGGCCCTGGCCCTGGTGCTGGCGGTGGGCTGCACCTTTACCGGCGCTCAGAAGAGCCTCCGGGAGCGGCTCAACACCCTGCCGGAGGAGACCGCCGAAGGCGCCGTGGATCTGGCGGAGTTGGTGGTTCTGGAGGACATGGACGAATTGGATGATGAAACCCTGATGGTGGCCTACTATGCCCCCGACTACGATGAAGAGTACGGCGGCTGGCTCCTGGAGGTCTACGAGTGGGACCAGGCGTCCTTTGAGGAGTACCTGTGCTCCGGGGACAACAGCGGCCTTACCTGCTTTGCCAGAAACGAGGACCACTATTACGCCGTCCAGCTGCCCACGGATGTCAACTATTCCCCGGAGCACCAGGAGGAATATAGCAGCGTCCAGAGCGCCCTGCTGGACTGGGTGGAGGACACGGTCCTCTCCACCGACGGCATCGAGGCCTTTGCCGAGACAGATGTCAATGCCATCCGCAACGCCCCCTTCTACTTCACCGGCAACCATATAGACGCCGACTACTATCCCTACTACGGCGTCAACGGCTCCCGGGACGTGATCTGGTCCCTGCTCCTCTCCCAGCCCGCCACCCAGGGGGACGGCGGCATCTGGTGTGTGGAGCGGCTGACCTATCTCGACGGCACCAGCTCCCTGGTGCGGCCCGACACAGAGCTCCCCATGGCGGATTACTACACCCAGCTCCAAAGCCAGGCCGACGCCGGTGAGGCGGACTGGGCCCTGGACCCCATGGAGGTGTGCCTGCGGTTCGCCCACAGCATGAAGGGCGGCCATCTCAGCGCTACGGAGGACAGCTTCTCCCTGGGGGAGGTGTACAGCTCCCTCCCCGGCAGCGCCAATGAGGCGGCGGCCAAGTCCCTCTCCGCCCTCTTCGGCAACGACAGCGACCTGGTGACCTTTGACCTGACTGTGACCAGCTCCGGGATCTCTCCTACCCGCAGCGTCACCCGCGGCACTGACGACGCCTCGCTGCAGTCCCTGGAGGAGGCCCTGACGGCCCAGTTCGACTGGGTGGACACCCACTGGACCGGACCGCTGTACACAGACCCCTGGGGCGACGAGAATCTGGAGTACTTCTTCGGCATCCATGACCCGAACAGCACCTGCAGCCTCTCCCTCTACTCCAGCGGGCCCTATCTCTCCCTCAGCGTCCCCGGCTCCAGTGCCATCTATCAGGTCACGCCCAAGGAGGGGGACACCAGTCTCACCGCCTTTGTCCGGGAATGGTTTGACGAGGCCTATGCCTCCCAGGAAAAGACCCCCTACGAGGAGATCAGCCTGCTTCTGGAGGAGATCTCCCAGAACAGCCCAGCTCTGACTCTCACTACCGCGTCGGGAAATGGCGGCGGCCGCTATGAGAATACCACCGTGGCCGACAGCGCCGGAGGCAGCGCCCTCTATCAGGCCTCAGACCCCACCTATTTCACCTGGTCCCGCAGTCAGGAGAGCCTGCCCGCCTCCCCGGAGCCGGACTACTCCCTGACCGTGGAGTCCGGAGACGGCACCCGGGCCATCCAGGTCTGGTCCGGCAGCGACCTGGTCCGCTGCACCCGTGAAAACGAGACCTTCTGGCTGAAAGCCGAGTCCACCGGCTATGACATCTTTGTTCCCAGTATCTTCCAGTTCCTGCGCTTCTGGTATGACACCGTGGAGTTCCAGGCCCTGGAACAGGACATCGTCATCCCCGATCAGGGCCAGAGCCGGCAGGAGATCGCCCAGGCCTGGGCGGATCAGTACACCCAGCCCCATCTGGATGCCACCCCCCAGGGCCGTTACTCCTACTCCTACGTGCGGAACGTGGTAGAGGTCCGGGAAAACGCCCCCGAGGGCTGGTTCACGGAGGAGATGCCGGAAACCGAGCACTTCTATTTCACCATTGCCTGCATCTTCGTACCCGACAATGAGTATGCCCTGAACTGGGGCATGGCGGGCAATACGGTCGAGTATGACGATCAGTACGGTCAAGCCCCGGATGGCGCCTATCTCTGTTATCGCATGGGCTCCATGTACCTCTCAGAGGACGGCTGGCGCTGCAACGGCGTAGGCACCGGGCCATAACAGCACAAAATCCCCGGAGAATGCGATCTCCGGGGATTTCTTTTTGTCTTGTTATTACTCCGGCTGGCAGGTCACCTGATAGATGTCTGCCACCGTTCCATCGGAATAGTGGATGGAGCAAGAGAGGGTAAAGTTCTCTTCCTCCTCCGGCACCTCATAGAGCAGCACCCCTGCCGTGATCTGGTGAGGAGACAGGGAGATTAACTCTGGCAGCTGGCTGCTGAGGTAGCCGTTGTCGGCCAGAGGCAAGGTACTCTCCTTCCCGTCCCAATACACTTCAAAAGCAGAAGCAGGGATAGAGACCGGGGACGCCGTGGGATTCTCCACCACCAGACGTACTGCCAGCACCTTCTTTCCCGTATCCGGCTGGAAACTGTTGAGCCCAGTCCGGGTATAGGAACCTAGCACCCCGAAGCTGAACAGATCCGTGCACAGGGTAGTGCCCTCCTGCCCGGAAACTGTGCCACCCGGCGGAGCGATGATGCTCTCCTCCGGCAGGATCACCTCACTGGGCAAAAAGAGGTCCAGGTCCCGCCGCAGCTCCGGAAAGGCCAACCGGGCCAAAATAGCGCAGGCCTCCGCCCGGGTGATCTCCTCCTCTGGCCGGAAGGAGCCGAACAGGTCGCTTCCCGTCAAGACTCCGGTCCGGTACAAAAGAAAGATGTCCTGGCGGTAGGCGGTCTCCTCCGTCACATCCGGCAGAAAGGAAACGGCGTTGATTTGCTGCATCTCCTCTACCGGCAGCGCAGCAGCCAGAAAATGAGCCATTTCCGCCCGAGTGACAGGCACATCATAGTCGTCAAACTCATCCCGGTCCACCATCTTGCGAGTCACGGCATAGTCCAGGGCAGACTGATACCAGGGCTCGCTCTCCTCCAGCTGGCACTGGCCGGTATAGTAGATCATCCGTACCCGCACTGCCATCACCAGCGCCTGGGCCCGCGTGAGAGACCCCTGAGGAGTGAAGGTGTCCGCCCCGGTGCCCTCCATCAATCCGCTGGCACAGCACCGCTCCAGCGCCTCTTCGTACCAAGCGCCCTCCGGCACATCCTGAAAGCGATCAGTAATGCCCTCCTCCGTGGGCACAAAGTTCTCCATTCCCGCCGCATATACTGCCCCGACAAAAGGCAGCAGCATACAAAGCGCCAGCATGACAGATAAAATCGCCTTGCGCATTTCTTTCACACCTTCCTTGGAAATCATGGCTTGCCTGTATCATATTCTTTTTTTCCTGCCCGCACAAGTGCAAACGCAGAAAACGGGTCAGGGAATGGAAACCGCATTCCCCGGCCCGTCTATTCCATTTCACCTGGCTCTTATCCTGCGTTCCGCGCCTCAATCCAGGCCTCATCATCCGAACAGACGAAAAACTTTCCCCGATTGGAGTCAAACAGCACTGACACCACAGGCAATTTCTTTGTGAACACTTCCTCAACCTGTTTTCGAGAGAGGAAATGTCCCTCCTGATATTCTACGTTGCCCTCCTGCTTAATGAGGCGTTCCCCCAACGTCCGCCAAAAATTGGCGCCGAATATCTCAAACATAGACAGCAGCAAAGCATCGGAGTCTTCCAAATCTCCATAAATGAGTTTGGATATTCCAATCAGGAAAGACTTTTCGATGCCGGCAAACACCGTCACCTTTTTCCCGTTCTTATTGTAGATGATGCTCTGATAGACAGCCTCACCAAAGTATTCTCCGCCGTAGTCGCCATTGATTACCTTTGCCTGGGCGTCGATATTCAGCGTGGCGGCAAACATTCTGTTGATCTCCTGCTCAAGGACCTGCTGATCCACCTTCTCTTCTGACGGATAGCACAGCACCCCCTTGCCGACGATGGCCATATCCGCGGTGGAGACATGCTCCAATAGCCAGCCGATCCCGACTCCAACGAAGGCGAACGCCTCATCCTTTGTGCATATTCCACGCTCAATGATCTTTTCAAACTTTGCAATCTGCACCGTCTGAAATTCATCGTGAAGCCGTTTGTGGGCCACATAATCCGAATAGCCGATCTCCCGCATATATGCCTCTTCCCGCAGTGCATGTTCCGCAAAATAGTTCTTGAGGTACTTTACCCCCTCACGCACCACGAAAAGTCTGGCTTTTTCATCCATGCCACGGCTATCTTCTATCGTATCAATAATTTTCCCCGCAATCTTAAAAAGACGCTTATGGTCATCATCCAGCGCCTCAATTCCCATGGAATAGTGATCTTTCCACTTGATCCTCATGAAAAAATAGGTCCCCTTTCTTTGCCTGCGGCCACTTTCCCTGCTGCCGCGACAAGGTCTCTCTGACTGCGGGATTCTATAAAGTCAGTTTTTATCTGAAAGCAATCTTACAGGTTTTGGCTTTTGTCCCGGTTCAAAGAAGATTCTTTACTTAAACTTTACATTGCTTATTGTATGCAGTTTTCTCATCTATGTCAAGATTTTCAAAAGACATGCTTGTTGAATATTTTTATGTATCAAGTAACTTTACTTCAAGCCATATTTTCACCTTTTTCCCTTCAAAAGGTATTTTCACCGGCATAATTCGGCCTTACTCTGCCAGACCTTTCCTCTATTTTTCTCTGCCGCCCTTGCAGCGACCATATAAAAATGCCGGAGCGCATCTGCGCCCCGGCATTTTTTCTCTCCCGTTCGGGAGCTCAGTTTTGTGCCTGGAACCGCTGCATAGCAGCTTCATCCCGCATTCTCTGCTCCTCCAGAGCCTCCTTGAGAAGCATATCCTTCACCTTCATCAGTCGGATGGTGGTGGAGCGGTCGTTTTCATCCAGCTTCATGTTGATATACTTGATGGTCTCCTGGGTGTTGGGAATCACCACATACTCCAGAGCGTTGACCCGGCGGCGGGTCTTTTCGATCTCCTCCGCCAGCATCTGGGCGGTCTTTTCGATCTCCGCCAGCTTGAGCATATCCTGGAACACCCTTCCCAGGGCATCCACCGCCATATCCAGCTCACCGGAGGTGCCGGTGAAACCGTAGGGGTAGATGTCACTGTCGGACTGGGTCTTGGTGTGGAAGGTGTACACAGGCACATTAACGCTCATGATGTTCTTGAAGCCCATCTCCAGCTCCACACTCTGCTTGGGATAGAGCAATGCCTGCTCCAGAGCCTCGTCAGACATGAGGGCAGCCGCCACAGTGAAGGAGCTGTGGACCTTCATCAGCTGCTCCTCCACCTGGGCCCGGAGGGTCCGGACCTCCCGCACCACATCCAGGAACTGCTTCATCAGCTCATCCCGCTTGTCCTTGAGCAGCTTGTGGCCCCGCTGGGCGGTCTTCAGCTTGCCCTTGAGCCGGGTCAGCTCCATACGGGTGGGGTTCACATTGAGCTTTGCCATGGTCCCCCCTCCTTACTGCTCTTTCTTCGGCAGATACTTGTCGATATACTTTTGCTTGATTCGCTTGAGTTCCGAGGTGGGCAGGATGCTCAAAAGCTCCCAGCCCAGATCCAGGGTCTCCTGGATGGAGCGGTTCTCATCGTAGCCCTGGTTGACATAGCGGCGCTCAAATTCGTCGGCGAACTTGGCGTACAGCAGGTCGGTGGGCGTCAGAGCCGCCTCGCCCAGGATGCTCATGAGCTCCTTGTTGTCCTTACCGGTGGAATAGGCGGCAAAGAGCTGGTTCATGGTGTCGGCGTGATCCTCACGGGTCTTGCCGTCGCCGATACCCTTATCCTTCAGACGGCTCAGGCTGGGCAGCACGTCCACAGGGGGATTGATGCCCTTGCGGTACAGCTCACGGCTGAGGATGATCTGACCCTCGGTGATATAGCCGGTCAGGTCGGGGATGGGGTGGGTCTTGTCGTCCTCGGGCATGGTGAGGATGGGGATCATGGTGATGGAGCCGGGGCAGCCCAGACGGCGGCCGGCCCGCTCATACATGGTGGCCAGGTCTGTATACAGGTAGCCGGGGAAGCCGCGGCGGCCGGGGACCTCCTTCTTGGCGGCGGAGACCTCACGAAGGGCCTCAGCGTAGTTGGTGATATCCGTCAGGATGACCAGCACGTGCATGCCCTTTTCAAAGGCCAGATACTCCGCAGCGGTCAGGGCCATACGGGGCGTGGAGATACGCTCCACGGCGGGGTCATTGGCCAGGTTGGAGAAGAGCACCGTCCGGTCGATGGCGCCGGTGCGGCGGAACTCGCTGACGAAGAACTCGGACTCCTCGAAGGTGATGCCAATGGCGGCAAACACCACGGCGAAGTTGGAGTTGTCATCGCCCAGCACCTTGGCCTGCCGGGCGATCTGGGCCGCCAGATTGGCGTGGGGCAGACCGGAGCCGGAGAAGATAGGCAGCTTCTGGCCGCGGACCAGGGTGTTCAGACCGTCGATAGTGCTGACACCGGTCTGAATAAACTCATTGGGGTAGTCCCGGGCGGCCGGGTTCATGGGCAGGCCGTTGATGTCCCGGTACTCCTCCGCCAGGATCTCGGGGCCGCCGTCGATGGGCTGGCCCATACCGTTGAACACACGGCCCAGCATATCAGTGGACACACCCAGCTGCAGCGGGTGGCCCAGGAAACGGACCTTGGACTGGGCCAGGTTGATGCCCTGGGCGGATTCAAACAGCTGGACCACGGCGGTGTCGCCGTTGACCTCCAGCACCTTGCCCCGGCGGATGCCGCCGTCGGGCAGCTCCACCTCCACCAGCTCGTCGTAGGTGACATTTTCCACCATACGAACCATCATCAGGGGGCTGGCGATCTCCTGAATGGTGCGATATTCACGAATCACTGGTCCTCACCTCCCTGTTCCGCAATGGCCTGGATCTCCGCTTCCATCTCGCGGGAGATCTCCTCATAGACCTTGGGATACTCGTCGACCTCCACGCTCTTGGCACGGCCGATCTTCTCCCGGGCGGGAATGGCAAAGAGCTTGGCCGTGGGGGCACCCTTTTCAATAGCGGCCCGGCACAGCTCGTCATAGCGCAGGATCATGGCCAGCAGCTTCTCCTGCCGGTCGTAGGAGGAGAAACCGTCCACGTCCACGAAGGCGTTTTGCTGCAGGAAGTCCTCGCGGACCATCCGGGCAGCCTCCAGCGTCAGCTGGTCCGCCGGGGACAGGGCGTCCTTGCCCACCAGCTGGACGATCTCGTTCAGGCTGGCTTCGCTCTGGAGCAGACGCATGGCGCGGGTCCGGTCCTCCATAAACTCCTTGCCCAGGTTTTCATCGAACCAGGGCTTCAGGGAATCCAGATACAGAGAATAGGAGTTCAGCCAGTTGATGGCGGGGAAATGACGCTTGTAGGCCAGCTGGGCATCCAGGGCCCAGAAGACCTTGACGATACGCATGGTGGCCTGAGACACAGGCTCAGACAGGTCGCCGCCGGGAGGCGACACGGCGCCCACGGCGGTCAGGCTGCCCCGGCGCTCGTCGGAGCCAATGCACTCCACGGAGCCGGCGCGCTCATAGAACTGAGCCAGACGGGAGGCCAGGTACGCAGGATAGCCCTCCTCGCCGGGCATCTCTTCCAGACGGCCGGACATCTCACGGAGGGCCTCGGCCCAACGGGAGGTGGAGTCGGCGATGACGGCCACGTCATAGCCCATGTCGCGGAAGTACTCGGCAATGGTGATACCGGTATACACGGAGGCCTCACGGGCGGCCACGGGCATATCGGAGGTGTTGGCGATCAGCACCGTCCGCTTCATCAGCGTCTCGCCGGTGCGGGGGTCCTTCAGCTCGGGGAACTCCCGCAGAACGTCGGTCATCTCATTGCCGCGCTCGCCGCAGCCGATATAGATGACGATGTCCACGTCGGACCACTTGGCCAGCTGGTGCTGCACCACGGTCTTGCCGGAGCCGAAGGGGCCGGGCACGGCGGCGGTACCGCCCTTGGCGATGGGGAACATGGTATCGATGACCCGCTGGCCGGAGCACAGGGGCTTCACCGGGGGATACTTGTGCTGATAGGGGCGGCCGGTTCGGACAGGCCAGCGCTGGGTCATGGTCAAAGGCACCTGGGTGCCGTCGTCCTTGGTCAGCGTGGCGATAGTCTCGGTCACGTTGAAGGAACCGCTCTTGATGTCGGTGATGGTGCCGCTGAGGTTGGGGGGCACCATGATCTTATGGAGCACCACAGGCGTCTCGGGCACGGTGCCGATGATGTCACCGCCAATGACCTTGGTGCCGGGGGTCACGGTGGCGGTGAACTCCCACTTCTTCTCGTGGTCCAGGGCAGAGACCTCCACACCACGGGTGATGCAGGCGCCCACCTTCTCCACGATCTTCTCCAGTGGACGCTGGATACCGTCGTAAATGCCCTCGATCATACCGGGGCCCAGCTCCACGCTCATGGGGGCGCCGGTGGTGACCACCTCAGCCCCGGGACCCAGGCCGGAGGTCTCCTCGTAGACCTGGATAGAGGCGGAGTCCCCGTTCATGGTCAGGATCTCACCAATGAGCCGCTGCGGACCCACGCGGACCACGTCGGACATGTTCGCGTCGGCAAGGCCTGTGGCGACCACCAGCGGCCCGGAAACTTTGACAACTTTTCCGCTCAAATCGTATAACCTTCTTTCATCAGATTTGCAGAAGGAATTGTGCAGCTTTTTCGCTGCCGGGCCGCACAAGTGCCCGGCATACGTCCCCCTCTCCGGCGCCGCAGCGCCGGAAGAGGGCGGTTGGGGAAAGCAGGTTTTGGAACTTTCGCCGCGCCTTGCGCTGCGGTGCCATTCCGCCCTTCCCCTTTATTTCTCAGAGAATATCCGCGCCGACGGCCCGCTCGATGGCCCGCTGGATATTGTCCCGTCCGATGCCCAGGGATCCTTCCCGTCCGGGGATCAGGATGATGGCGGGCTTGAGCTCGTCCTTATAGCGGTCGATGTCCGCCTGCATCCCGGCGGCCAGCTGCTCCGTCATGTAGATCACGGCGCAGTCCTCCTTAGCCAGACGGTGCAGGATGCTCTTGCCCTCCTCCGGGGTGTCGGCGGCGTAGGTGTCCAGGCCCAGGGCCCGGAAGCCCATGACGGAGGCCTGGTCTCCCACAACAGCGATCTTATACATAAGCCTCACGCAACCTTTCCCGAATGGTCTCGGCGCTCAGGCCCAGCCGGCGGCCGATGAACAGGATGCGGAGATTGGTATACTCCGTCTCCCGGGCGGCCAGATACCCCACCAGCGGCGCCTCGCCAAAGGGCACATACTTGGCCCCGGCCAGATACCGCTCCACCGCGTCGTCGCACAGCTTTTCAAAGGCTGTCAACGCCCCGCCGGACAGTGCGGCCGCGCCGCTCTCCGCCGCCTCCTGCATGGAGGTGGAGGCGTAGAGCTCCGCCAAACCGCTGCCGCCGGCGCTGCCCACAGCCAGCAGAGCCGACATGGACACGCTGCCGCCCTCGATGAGGGCGCTGCGCAGGAAGCCTGCGCCCTTGCCCATCCGCAGGATACGCACCAGAGTGCGCAGGTTGGCCGCGTCGATCACCGCCCGGACATAGCCCAGGAGGAAATCGCTGCCGGTGGCCTGAGCCGTCTCCAGCATCTCCCGGTAATACCAGCGGTCCAGCGTCACGTCGGAAAGCTGGGGATCACCGGTGGTG
Source organism: uncultured Oscillospiraceae bacterium (assembly GCA_902478785.1). Taxonomy (GTDB): domain Bacteria; phylum Bacillota; class Clostridia; order Oscillospirales; family Oscillospiraceae; genus Oscillibacter. The sequence continues at coordinate 75,275 of CABSMJ010000002.1, read as the reverse complement.
TCCAGCACCTCCTTGGCCTGAGCGATGGCCTGACCCAGGCAGTCGGGCAGCTCCGTCCAGTGGGCATTCTCCACCGCCTCCCGGAGCTTTTCCACGTCCACCCGGCCCATGTCCGAAAGCATGGGCGCAGGGTCCACGCCCCGGGCCTGGGCCTTCAGCAGGACCTTTGCGTTGTGATAGTCATACTTCATCTTGAAGATCTCGATATACCTGGGGTCCGGCGCGGCGGCGGACAAGTCCGCCAGCATGGCCTCCCGGGAGGCCGCAAGCACGCGGTCCAGCTCCTCGGGACGGTCGGAGGTCAGCTCGCCGTAGCCGCACTCCTGCAGCAGCTTGGCCGCCTCCTCATCGCTGCGGGCCTCCAGAATCTGCTCCATCCGGCTCTGGCTCAGCAGCCGGGTCTCCATGGCCTTAATCCTGCTGGACAGCGCCAGGTAATCGGTGTCTTTGATTTTTGTCAAGGCAGTCCCTCCTTGCTGCGCCGCCGGTGTCCCTCGGACAGGATCTGCGGCGCATAACGCTGATTTTTCGACCGATTATCCAAAGAGGATATTGGCCACCGCTCCGGCGATTTCCGTCCGCTGGAGCCGCACCAGAGTGTCAAAGGTACAGTTGACCTCCACATTTCCATCCTTGAGGATGAAGCCGCCCTGAATGGGCCGGGTCTCCTGGGACAGCGTCAACTGGGCCGTGCCTGCCGCCAGGGCCGATACACCGGTGGCTACCTTGTTCAGAAGAGCGCCCACCTTGGAGTTACTCAGCTCCTCCGGCAGCTCCGGCGCCACCTCCTTGGCCAGGGCGGCGTTGGCCTGGGCCACTGCGGCCTTGCCCACCCGCTCCCGGTCCTGGGGAGAGAAGATGACCTCCTCCCGTCCGGTGGAGGCAGCCTTCACCAAAAGGGTAGCCAGGATGCCCACATACTCTGCCTCCGGCAGGGCGCACAGCTTCTCCAGCGCCCTGTCAAAAGCGGCGTCCACCATCTTCTGCTTGGCACCCAGAGTCACCTTCCGGGACTCCATGTGGGCCACGCTGACCAGACGCTCCAGCCGTTCCTCGGCCGCCTTCTTGTTCCGCTCCGCCAGGTCTGCCGCCTCCTTTTCCGCCTTGGCGCGGTACTCCGCAGTGATGGCGTCGGCCTGAGCCTGGGCTTGAGCGGTGGCGCGGTCGATTTCAGCCTGGACGTCGGCGTCGATGCGCGCCGTGATTTTTTCAAGTCCGTTCATACTGAATTCCGCCTTTCTGTTCCGGCCGGATCAGACGCTGATGTTGATGATCATCAGCATGGAGGCAAGCAGAGACAAAATGGCGTAGAACTCCACGGTGATGCACAGCACCATGCCCTTGGACCAGTCATCAGGCTTCTTGGCCAAGATGTTGATGGAACCAGCAGCCACACGGCCCTGGGCAATGGCGGAGAACAGGCCGCCCAAAGCCATGGGCAGGCAGGCAGCGAAGTACTGCAGGCCCTGCTGGATGGTCAGGTCAAAGGCGCTGCCGTCCAGAAGGCCCATGCGGAAGATGGCGAAGAACCAAACCACCAGGCCATACAGGCCCTGGGTGCCGGGGATGACCTGCAGAATCATGACCTTACCGAACTTGGAAGGGTCCTCGCACAAAAGGCCGGTGCCGGCCTCACCGGCGATGCCGGTACCCTTGGCGGAGCCGATGCCGCTGAGGACGGCCGCCAGACCTGCGCCGAACAGTGCCAAAGCAAGACCGCCAAACGCTTCAAAGAATCCCATAATCTTTTCCTCCTTAATCTTTTACGATATCCACATATTTGGTGTTGATTTCCAGGGGTTTGAACGGCTTTCCGCCGTCTTTGTAGAATTTTCCAAAGTACTCCAGGCACTGCAGTCTCAGATCGTGGACGTAGCAGCCCAGCAGGTTCAGAGCAAAGTTCAGGGCATTGCCCGCCAAGGAGATGATGAAGAATACCACCACATTGCCGGGAATGGCACCCAGGGTGTTGAACACCTGGGCAATGACGCTGCCCGCCAGCATCAGGGCCATCAGACGGGAATAGGACAAAATGTCGCCGAAGTACCCGGTGATGTGGTTGTACAGAGAACCAAAGATGCCGGTGATCTTGCCAAAGCCCTTCCCGGTCACCACCGGGCCGGCCACCACCATAACGCATCCGATCACCAGAACGATGGGCGTCACACCCAAAATGGCCAGAGCCGCTCCGGCAAAGGCCACCCACCAGGTGACCTCCTCCCAGATGGCATCCATGACCTCGCCCCGCTTGATCTTTTCCACGAAGCTGATGGCCATACCGGTGAGGATCTGGACAAAGCCCAGCGCCATGGCACCGATGAGGATCATCAGCGTATCATTCAGAGGTGTGAACAGCGCCGGCAGCGCAAAATCCGTGCCGGGGCTGATGATTCCCACCAGCTGAGTCAGGAAATCTCCGAAGAAGCCGCCGGTGATAGCGCCCCAGACAAAAGTGCTCACACCGCACAGACCCAAAAGGCTGAAGAAATGATTCATAGTGCCCTTGGGACGGCAGCGCCGCAACACCACCACCGAGGCGATCATCATCAGCAGTCCGTATCCCATATCGGCCATCATGATGCCGTAGAACAGGATGAAGAAAGGCGCCATCAGCGGGTTGGGGTCCACGCCGTCGTAGGCGGGCAGAGAGTACATCTCTGTCACCATATTCAGCGCCCGGGTGATGGGGTTGTTTTTCAGCTTTACCGGCACCTGAGGGATCTCCTCCTCCGTGGGGTCCTGAGCCTCCCAGGCGCAGCCCTTTTCGGCAAAGAGCTTCTCCAGCTCTTCCATAGACTCCGCAGGGGCCCAGCCCTCCAAAAAGAGGATGGTACCATCGGTGAGCAACTGCTCCTTGCAGCCCTCCCGAGCTACCTCCTGGGTCAGCCGGTCGGCATAGAGGTGAAGCTTTTCGCTGTTTTCCTTCTCGCCGGCGATCTCCGCCAGGGCGTCCTTCTGCCGCTTGGTATTGGCCTCCAGAGCCGCTTTGATCTGCGCCAGGTTGTCCGCCGCAGTACCCGTGATGTCCTTAAAGCCCGTGAGGCTCACGCCAAAGGGCCGCAGCGCCTCCATCACCGCCGCCTCATCGGCGCGATAGATGAGCAACAGAAGATAGTGCTGCTCCCGGTCGGTGCTGATCTCCCAGAGCTCCGCCGCCCCGTCAGACGTGGCCAGTGCGTTGCGCATCTGCCCCACATCCTCGCCCGCGGGACAGACCGCGTACCGGACCAGCACCGTCTGAGTAGACTGGGTCTCCAGAGGCAGATCCAGCGTGCGCCAGGGCTCCAGGGAAGCCTGTTTGGCCTCCAGCCGGGTCTGCTCTGCCTGAAGGCGGCTGATCTCCTGGAGCAGACCGTTGATTTTGTCACAGACCACCTTGCCCTCGTCCAGCACCTGCCGACTCAAAAGCTTTTCCTCGGTGACGAAGCCCCGGCGGGCAAACATCCCATCAGAAACTCCGGCATACTTGCGCAACGCCTCCAGAGCGGTGTTGGCCTCTGCCAGCTCTCCCTTTCGCTGGAGCAGCGAAGAGTCCCCTCTGGACAGCAGCTGTGCCCACTGCGGGTCGCTGAGGCGTCCGGACGGCTCCTCAATCTCCACGCATCCCAGATGCTGGAGCCGAGCCATCAGGTCTTCCCGGTCAGATGCCAGGGCCAGAAGCCGGACCCGCTTCATTTTTACGATAGCCATCAGCCATTCACGACCTTTCCGACGATAAACTCCGCAGCCTCCTCCAGCTTGGCCTCCGCCTCATGGCAGAGCGCCTCACCGTCCTGGGCTGCCTGCCGCAGGATCTGGTCTGAACGCTTTTTCGCCTCGTCCTCCGCCTGCCGCAGCAGTTCCTTGCCCTGGGCCTCCGCCTCAGCGCGCGCCTTTTGCAGCATTGCCCGGCCCGCCGCCTCCGCATCGGCCACCGTCTTCTTGGCGGCAGCCGCCGCTTCCGCTTTCCGCTCCGCGGCCTTCTTCTCTACTTCCGTTACCTTTTCAATGGCTTCCAACGACATATCCTCTCACCTTCTCTCCGATAAACATTTCACAATTCTTCCTACAAAAATCGGTTATTTCTGCCACTTTACCGAAATTATAGAAGAACTCATAGAGAAAATCAACAGTAACTTGCCAAATTTATTGATATTTTTTTAACGCCAATCTCTCTATTTCTCCTAGTCTTCCCCTGGAAAAGAAAAAATGCCACGGATGTACCTCCCTGGCATTTTTCTCTATCCGTAAAGTTTTCCTGCACTACTTTTTTTGCAGGACATGTTCCAGGTCAGCCAAGTCGCCGCCCATCTTGTCAAAGGTCCGTGGCAGCTGGGATAGGTTTACCTCCACCTTTCTCAGCTCGCCCAATACATGGTCGGAGGCCACATTGAATGTGGTCACCAGCTCCTGATATTGTCGCTTATACTCCGCCAGTTGCTGGTTCAGACGCTGCATCACGGAGGCCTCCAGGTCATCCGCCCGTTTTTGGGCGCTGCACTCGATCTCACCGATGTGCGCCTTTACCCTGGCATAGGCCTCCGCCTCAGGCCGCAGGCGCTCCGCCTCAGCGGTCAGCTCCTCCATCCTGGGACGGATCTGCTCCAACTCCTGCTGGGCAGATCCCAAAGCCGCGCTCTTTTCCTCCAGCTCCGCAGAAAGGCGGCCACTTTTCTCCTCCAGGTCCGTCACCTGTTTGCGCAGGGACACCAGTTCCTGCTCCAGAGCAGCCTTGGCAGCCGCCAGCTCTTCATTTTCCTGATGCAGCTTCTCCTGCGTCTGAGCCGCCTCCTGGGCGTTCTTCTCGATATAATCGATCACACTCTGACGTTCGAATCCGCCGAACATCGTTGTTTTAAAGCTGCTCTCCATTACTCCACCACTTTCCAAGGATTTCTTAATCGCATTTTATCATAGACCGGTTTGCTTTACAAGTATTTGGCGGACTTTGAAAAAAAACCAAATTTTTTTCAAAAACCTCTTGCATTTCCGATTTTTGTGTGGTATTATAACTAAGCTGTCTGTGAGACACAGCGGTACGCGCCGTTAGCTCAGCTGGATAGAGCGTCTGGCTACGGACCAGAAGGCCGGGGGTTCGAATCCCTCACGGCGTACCAAAAACCCATCGATTTCATTTGAAGTCGATGGGTTTTTTGTTTTTTCTGTACTTGATAAGAGGGAAAGTGCCTGCCTCACGCAGGCGCTTTCCCTTTTTGCTTCTGCCCGCTGAATCTGCGTTTCCCATTCCCGTCCGGGCCTTTCGCCTTATCCCTTCTGTTTTTACCACTCCGCCACAGTGCCGTCGTAGTTGCGCCAGATGGGGTTTTTCCAGTTGTGACCGATCTTGGCTGCAGCCAGGACCTTTTCCCGGTCCACCTGGATGCCCAATCCCGGCCCCTGGGGGATCTGGATATAGCCGTCCTGGAAGCGAAACACACCGGGGTCCACCAGATAATCCAGCAGGTCGCCCCCTTTATTATAATGAATGCCCAGGCTCTGCTCCTGGATGAAGGCGTTGGGTGTGCAGCTGTCCAGCTGGACACAGGCGGCCAGTGCAATAGGGCCCAAGGGACAGTGGGGCGCCACAGCCACATCAAATGCCTCCGCCATGGCCGCGATCTTTTTGCACTCGCTGATGCCTCCGGCATGGGACAGGTCCGGCTGGATGATGTCCACATAGCCGTCCATCAGCAGATCCTTGAACTCCCATCTGCTGAACATCCGCTCACCGGTGGCGATGGGCGTGGAGGTATACCGGGCGATCTCCCGAAGGGCCTCGTTGTTCTGAGGCAGCACCGGCTCCTCAATGAACATCAAGTGATAGGGCTCCAGCTCCTTGGCCAGCACCTTGGCCATGCTCTTGTGGACCCGGCCGTGAAAGTCCACTCCGATGTCCATCCGGTCCCCCAGAGCCTCTCGAATGGAGGCCACCCGCTCGCAGACCTGGCGGACCTTCTGAAAGGAGTCGATATAGTGCATCTCCTCGGTGGCGTTCATCTTCACGGCGGTGCAGCCGGAGGCATAGAGCTCCTCCGCTCCCTTTCGCACGTCCGCCGGCCGGTCTCCGCCGATCCAGCTGTACACCTTCAGTTTATCCCGGCACCGGCCGCCCAGCAGTTCATAAATGGGGGCGTTATAGTACTTGCCCTTGATATCCCACAGAGCCTGATCGATGCCGGCAATGGCACTCATCACCTCGGGGCCGCCCCGATAGAAGCCGGTGCGGTACATCACCTGCCAGTGGTCCTCGATGGTTCTGGGGTCCTTTCCAATGAGATAGGAGGAGAAGTCCTCCACGGCAGTCTTGACCACGCTGGCCCGGCCCTCTATCACAGGCTCTCCCCAGCCGGTGATGCCCGCGTCAGTCTCCACCTCCAGAAACAGCCATCTGGGCGGCACGGTATATAGATGCATTCCGGTGATCTTCATGGCACAGTCTCCTTTCCCTTGGGCCGGAGCTCCGGCAGCGGTTTGGCCCATTATACCAGAGCTGGTACCGTTTGCCTAGCCGGCAGCAGGGACTTTCCCCGTTTCGGGCCGTAAAAAACGGACGCCTTTCGGCGTCCGTTTTCTCTTTTCAGCGCGCCTCTTCCCGAGGGCCGGGACGAAAGACCTCGCCCAGCTTCTCCGCCGTCAGGGAGCCGGCAGACAGCTCCCGGAGCCGGTCCAGGAAGGCATCCTCCCTGCCGGCGGGAAAAGCCGCCGTCAACGTGATATCCGCGCCGTACTCGGTCTCCTCCACAAGCCCCCCCGCAGAGGCGATGTCCAGCTTCACCCGCTCAAAGAGCGGATAGGTACAGGGCACCCGCCACCGGCTCCAGAGGCGCATCCGGCTGACCCCGGCGGCGTCCAGGGCGTCCTTGGCTCCCCGGGTATAGGCCCGGGTCAGTCCGCCGGCTCCCAGCAGGATGCCGCCGAAATACCGGGTCACCACACAGCAGACATTGGACACGCCCTCCCGCTGGAACACGTTGAGCATGGGCTGGCCTGCGGTGCCCTGGGGCTCGCCGTCATCGGAGTAGCGGACCGTACCGCCCTCCCGGATCAGATAGCACCAGCAGTTGTGCCGGGCGTCGTGATACCGCTTCCGGGTCCCCTCGATACACGCCCGGGCCTCCTCCTCGGTCTCCACCCGCCAGACGTGGCCGATGAAGCGGGAGCGCTTTTCCGTAAACTCACTTTCGGCCTCCTCTGCGGGCACCAGGTACTCCTCCATGCCTTCCCCTCTCTTTCTCTCACTCCGGCTTTCCGGCCTCCCACTGACTCTTGGTCAGGGCATAGTAGTGGCTCTTGCGCCGCTCATGCATCAGCTCCACGTCCTCCCAGCGGGAGAAGCGGTAGGTAAAGCCGCACTTCTCCATCACCCGGCGGGAGCGGTCATTTCCCTCATAGTAGCCACACCAGAGGGTTTGGAGCCCCAGCTGGGTGAAGCAGTAGGCGATCACCGTCCGGGCCGCCTCGGTGGTCAGCCCCTGGCCCCAGTAGTCCGCCCCCAGGGCATAGCCCAACTCGTTGTCCGGAAGAGGTGGGTCCCCAAAGTGCCGGTCCACCAGGCCGATGGAGCCGATGACCCTTCCCGTGTCCTTTTTTGTCATGGCAAAGACCCGGGGGCCGGCAAATACCGTCCGGATGGCCTGGCGGCTGTCCTCCATGCTCTTGTGGGCCGGCCAGCCTGCCACCGGTCCCACCCGGGGGTCCTGGGCATAGGCAAACACATCCTCCGCATCCGACTCATAGAAGGGCCGGAGCAACAGGCGCTCTGTCTCCAAAATCATCGTGCTCTCCCTCCTTCTGCGTCCCCTGCGGGGCGCGGCTCAGCGCTGGAGATAGGGCTCCAGCTGCCCCAGCAGACGGGGCGTACAAACAGCGGTCACCTCAATGGTGTCCTTATACTCTACGGACTCCACCTTGGCCTCCCGATACAATGCGTCCAGCAATCCGCCCTTGTCATAGGGCAGGTGCAGCACCACCCGCCGGGACCCCTTGTCCAGGCGCTTGGCAATCAACTCCAGCAGCTTGTCCACGCCCTCGCCCGTGCGGGCGGAGATGGACACGATGTTCTCTCCATGGGGCATGATCTCCCCCACACCCACCAGGTCCGACTTGTTGAACACGTCGATCCGGGGCATCTGGTCCGCTCCCAGCTCATGGATCAGATGCTCCACCACCTGAGCCTGCTGCTGCCACTCGGGGTTGGACACGTCGATGACGTGGAGCAGCAGATCCGCGTACTCCAGCTCCTCCAGCGTGGCCTTGAAGGCCTCCACCAGCTGGTGGGGCAGCTTGCGGATGAAGCCCACGGTGTCGGAGATCACCACATCCAGGGTGTCGCTGACCGTCAGCAGGCGGCTGGTGGTGTCCAGGGTGTCGAACAGGCGGTTGTTGGCCGGGATGGCCGCGCCGGTGAGCTGGTTGAGCAGCGTGGACTTTCCCGCGTTGGTATAGCCCACGATGGCCACCACTGGAATCTCGTTTTTCCGGCGGCGCTGGCGCTGGGTGCTTCGGACCCGGCGCACCTCCTCCAGGCTCTCCTTGAGCTTGTCGATCTTCCGGTGAATGTGCCGCCGGTCGGTCTCCAGCTGGGTCTCACCGGGGCCCTTGGACCCGATGGGGCCCTTGCCGCTGGTGCCTGCCTGCCGCTCCAGGTGGGTCCACATACCCACCAGCCGGGGCAGCAGATACTGATACTGGGCCAGCTCCACCTGAAGCCGGCCCTCCTTGGTCCGGGCCCGCTGGGCGAAGATGTCCAGGATCAGGCCGCACCGGTCCAGCACCTGAACTCCCAGCAGCTCTGTCAGGACCCGCATCTGGGAGGGGCTCAGGTCATTGTCAAAGATGACCATGGTGGCCTGGGTGTTCTCCACGAACAGCTGCACCTCTGCCGCCTTGCCCACACCAATGAAGGTGCGGGGATCCGGCTTGTCGCGGTTTTGCAGCACCACGCCCACGGTCTCAGCGCCGGCGGTCTCCACCAGGGCCTCCAGCTCCTCCATACTGGTCTCGTCGGAGCTCTCCGCCTTGCCCAGTACCGGGGAGCTCAGGCCCACCAGGACCACCCGGTCTCTCACTTCTTCTGTCGTTTGTGTCATGAATACCTCTCAGTTATCCTTTTGATACAGCTCCCGCACCTCGCCCACATAGACCCGGTGCAGTCCGTCGGTCTGATAAAAGCCCTTCAGGCGCTCGTCCAGCATCCGCGAGGGATTCAGATCGGCAAAATACAGCTTCCTGCACACCAGCACCCACTCCGCCTGGGCAAAGTAGGGCGCGTCTCCCTCACCGTAGCACACAGTCAGATTGTGGGCCTTCACCTTGTCCACATCCCGTCCACTGCGCCGGCCGCAGTCGTTGATCATGGCCTTCCAGGAGGGGTCGAAGATGGAGACGGTGAAATAGTCGTGGGACTCCATGAAGGAATAGGTGTAGCGCTCCGGCCGGACGAACACGGTGCAGGTGGGCAGATGCCACACATCTCCCAGCTGGCACCAGCCGATGGTCATGGTGTTGAGCTCCCGCCGGTCGCCCGCCGTCAGAAGGGGCGGCTGCTGGCTGAATACCCGGAACACCTCAGGGGAAAAGGAGCGCAGGTCGATTTTGGTCATGGGATGGGTTACCTCCTGTCTGATGCGATGCGTATCTTTGTATTATATGCGAAAACGCCGCCGGAGGGAATAGCCGGAAGGCGATTTCGCCGAAAAAAAGAAAAACCCGTATCCTATGCGGATACGGGTTTTGTGAAGTGTCTTACTTGTCCAGGCCAAACTTCTTGTTGAACTTGGCGACGCGGCCGCCGGTGTCCACCAGCTTCTGCTTGCCGGTGAAGAAGGGGTGACACTTCGAGCAGACTTCCACCTTGATATCCTTCTTGGTAGAACCTGTCTCAATCACATTACCGCAGGCGCATTTGATAGTAGTCTGCTGATAATTGGGATGGATTCCTTCCTTCATTGCTCTCGTTCACCTCTTTCTTAGCCAGAGTCCTTTCGCAAGGCGGAGATTAGTATATCATACATTTTTTCAGATTGCAAGCCCTTTTTCGCTTTTTCTCTCCCGGTTTTTCCGGGCTCACAGCTCCACCGTCTGCCCCGTGTGGAGGAAGTAGAGCACCCGCTCCGTCACCGTCTCCCCCAGCACCCGGGTCAGCGCTTCGCTGTATGCCGTCAGCTGGGGGCGGTAGAGCTGGGCCCGGGCCTGCAGGGCCTCGCCCTCCACCCGGTCGGTCTTGAAGTCCACCACATGGAGCCCCGCCTGATCCTGGAAGCAGCAGTCCACCACGCCCTGAAGCAGCACCTTGTCCTCCGGCGCCGCTGCCGGCTCATACCGCCGGGCATCCACCAGAAGGGTGAAACGATACTCACGCAGCACCTTTTCAGCCTGGCGGATGCGCTGGGCCAGGGGCGATTCCAGCAGCTGTGCCAGCTGCCCGGGGTCCACGGCCCGGGCCTGCTCCTCCGTCAGCAGCCGGCGCCGGCACAGGTCCTGAATCTGGCCCGACACATCCAGGTTGTGGAAATCCAGATATTGCAGCACCAGATGGGTGGCGGTGCCCCGTTCCGCCGGGGTCAGTCCCAGGGTCCCCTGCAAAAAGAGGGGCTGACGCAAGGGCCGGATCCGGGGCGGCAGGGCCGCGTGCTCGGCGATCTCCTGGTCCGCCTCCCGGCCCTTGAGCTGGGTGGCGGTCAGCTTGGCCGGCAGCTGCACCGACGCTTTCCAGGGGTAGGTGAAGTCCAGCAGTGTGGTGTCCACCGTCTGCTCCTCCCGCTCTTCCGCCTGGACCTCCGGCGCCGTCGGGGCAGGGCGCTGGGCATACTCCTCCCCGCTGTGGACAAAGACGGACCAGGGTGCCGTATCCCCGGTGTAGAGGGCGGGCACCTCCATCTCCGCCAGCTGCCGCAGCGGCGCGGCCTCCGGCCGGCACAGCAGCGGCAGCAGCACCCAGTCCCCCATGGAGCCGCAGCCGCTCACCGCCTCCGGATGGGCGGGACAGGCGGCAGAGGGCAGCAGCTTTTTCAGGTGGCCCGGGGCGTTGTACTCCGCGTCCACCAGAATCAGCTTCTCACAGGGCCGGGTCATGGCCACGTATAGAATCCGCATCTCCTCAGACCGGCTCTCCCGCCGCAGCACCTGCTCCAGGGCCTTTCGGGCCACGGTGGGATACTGAATCCGGCGGTCCAGATCCACCCGCACAGGCCCCAGGCCCAGGTCCGGGTGCACCAGCACCGGCGTTTGGAAGTCCATAGTGCTGAACTTTTTGGAGAGGTCCGCCAGGATGACGATGGGGAACTCCAGGCCCTTGGACTTGTGGATGCTCATCAAGCGCACGCCGCCTCCGGAGCCGTGGGTGACGGTCTCCGGCTCCCGTCCCGCCTCCAGCAGCCGACGCAGCTGGGTGACGAAGGCGAACACGCCCCGGTAGCCGGAGGATTCAAAGCGTCTGGCGTGCTCAAAGAGGGCGATGAGATTCTCCCGCCGCTCACCGCCGCCGTCCATGGCGCCAAAGACTCCCAGCACGTTGAGCTGGTTGTAGAGATGCCACAGCAGCCGGTGGACGCTCATGTCCTGGGCCGCCTGTCGCAGCTCCTCCAGCTGGGCGAGAAAGGCCTTGGCGTCCTCTCCCCCGTCGGCCTTCAGGGCGGTATAGAAGTCCCCGGACGGCGCGGCGGCGCGGATGGAGGCCAGCCGGTCGGCGGAAAAGCCGAAGAGGGGCGAGCGCAGCACGGAGATCAGGGGCACATCCTGCCGGGGATTGTCGATGATCTGCAGCAGGGCGTAGACCACCGCCACCTCCGTGGCGGTGAAAAAGTCGGCGGAGGCATCGGAGCTGCCGGGGATGCCCTGCTCCTCCAGGGCCTGGGCAAAGTCCAGCGCTCTGGAGGCGGGAGATCGCATGAGCACCACGATGTCCTCCGGGCGGCAGGGCCGCAGGGTTCCGCCGTCCTGGACGGGATACCCCTCATCCAGCAGCTGGCGGATGCGCCCGGCCACCAGCCGGGCCTCCGCCAGGGCCCGGCGGACTGTCCGCTGGCCTCCCCGGCTCTGGGCCACGTCCAGCAAATGGAACTCTGTGTCACAGTCCGTTCGGGGCAGATAGTATTCGGCACCAAAGTACAGCTTCTCCTCTTCGCCGTAGTCCATCTCCCCCATTTGGGTGGACATGATATTTTCGAAAATAAAGTTGGCACCGTCCAGCACCTGGGACCGGGAGCGGAAATTCCGGGAGAGCAGGATCTTCCGCGGCTCCCCCTCCCGGGCCTCTTCAGCCGGTGGGAAACGGCGGTACTTATCCAGAAAGATGCCCGGGTCCGCCAAGCGGAAGCGGTAGATGCTCTGCTTCACGTCGCCCACGGTGAAGAGGTTCTTCCCCTCCCGGGATACGGCCCGGAAGATTGCGTTTTGCACCTCGTTGGTGTCCTGATACTCGTCCACCAAAATCTCCCGGTACCGCAGCGCCACCTGCTCCCCCAGCTCCGTGGGGCTGCCCTCCTGGTCCAGCAGCAGCTCCAGGGCCAGGTGCTCCTGGTCGGAAAAGTCGGTGACGTTCCTCCGGAGCTTCTCCTGCTGATAGGCTCTGCCGAAATCGGCGGTGAGCTCCAGCAGCGCCAGCATAGCCGGGGCCACCGCCTGCAGGTCCTCCATGGCCTCCTCCTGGGAGACGGACAGGAACTTCTGCAGCTTCCCCAGCTCCTTCTTGGCGTTATCCCACAGCTGCTTGGCCCGGAGCACGTCCGGGTCGTCCTTGCGGCCCTTGGGGGTGGTCAGCCGGGGGAATGTGACGGCCAGGACGGCCTGCCGGGCCTCCTCCCAGCCGCCGGCAGCTTCCAGAGCCCGGAAGCCCTCCGCCGCCACGGCGAACTTCTCCCCGTAGCCTTTGGCCAGGGCCTCATCCCCCGCCAGATCCGCCCGGGCCAGAGCCAGGCTTCGAGCCCAGTAGGCGGCCTTGGAGCGGACGCTGTGGAGCAGCTCCCGGCCATAGGGGGTGTCATCCAGACAATTACCGGGCTCGGTCCAGCGCTCCTTCTGACTCTCCATCCAGCGCTCCGGCCGGGCGTGGCTCTGGAGCTTGCCATAGAGGTCCAGCACCAACTGGACCAAGCGGCTGTCATCCCGTCCGGCGCCCAGGGTGTCCGCCAGCAGGGCCCCGCCCTCGCTGAGATCGTCGTAAAACGTCTCCAGCACCCGTTCCAGCACCCGCTGGCGCAGCAGCTGAGCCTCGTCCTCGTCCAGCACCCGGAAGTCCGGCGTCAGGCACCGCTCCCCCTCCCGGGGTGAGAGCAGATGGGTGTTCTCCCGCAGCAGGGCGGTACAGAAGGCGTCCACGGTCTTGATATCCGCCTGGTACACCCGCAGGAGCTGGCGCTGGAGATGGGCGTCCTCCGGCGTCTCGGCCAGGCGGCGGTTGAGCTCCTCGGCGATCTTGGTCCGCAGCTCCGAGGCCGCGGCCCGGGTGTAGGTGATGATGAGGAAGTCGTCCACGTTGCAGCGCTCTTCCATGATGTAGCGAAACAGCCGTTCCACCAGCACCTTGGTCTTGCCGGAGCCAGCGGCGGCGGAGACCAGAAGGCTTCCGCCCCGGTCCTCCACGGCCATCTGCTGCTGGGGCGTCAGTGTGGGCTTAGACATGGTCCTCTCCTCCTTCCCGGGTGGTATTCTCCACTTCCTGCCAGAACTCCTCCGGCTGCACCGGCCGCAGCCAGTTGAGCCGGTCGCCGTCCCGCCCCTCCTGGAAGTGGCAGGCGGAGGCGTAGTCGCAGTAGCGGCAGGCGTTGTCGTCGTCGCTGTGCCAGAAAGGATCGGCGTCAATGTTGCCCTGACGCATCTCCCGGGCGATCTGGTGGAGCTGGCGCTCCACATACTGCCCCAGCTGGCCCAGTCGGGCCGCCGAGGCGATAGCACCGTGGATGTCCCCGTCCTTGCCTACCCGCAATGGCAGATACCGGGGCGCCTCCAGGGCGCTGTGCTCCATGGCATGGAGCACCTCCGGCGCCTCCAGCACAAGGCCGCTGCGGCGCAGCTCTTTGCTGATGGCGTTCTGGACCTCTTGGGGCGTGGCGCTGCGGTCCATGGAGAGCATGGCCTCCCGGGCGGGCAGGTACAGCACGCCTGCCGGCACCACCTCATGGCCGAAGTGCTCCTTTCCCTCCCGCTGGAGGGTGAAGAGGTAGAGCAGCATCTGAATGCCGATGCCGTAGCGGATCTCTGAAAGGTCAAAGCTCTTGCGGCCGGTCTTGTAGTCCACCACCCGCAGATAGAGCTTGCCGTCGTGGAGCCAGCCGTCCACCCGGTCCACCTTACCCGTCACGCGCAGCTCCGTGTCCTCCTCGGTGATGGTCACCGCCGGCAGATCTCCGCCGCTGCCAAAGGACAGCTCAAAGGCCAGAGGCACGAAATCCGACTCCGAGAGCTCCTCTGCCACGTCGTCCACCACCGCCAGCACCGTCCGGCGCAGCCGCCCAAAGAGGTAGCGGAACCGGGCGCTGCGGTCCTTGAAGTTGTCCAGCTCCTTCTCCACATAGGCCTTGATGTACACGCCCGCCAAGCGATGGAGCTCCTGACGCCCCACCTGGGCAAAGCCGCCCTTGGCCATCACATCGGCGGTGACGTGCTCCAGGATGTAGTGGAGGAAGGTGCCGATCTCCGGGGCGTCAAAGGCTGCCGGCTCCCGCTTTTTGGCCCGGAGGCCATAGCGCATGAAGTAGGCAAAGTGACACTTGCGCAGGGCGTCCATCCGGGAGGCGGACATGGCGATGCGCTCGCCGTAGAGCTCCGACACCGCTGCCGGGCTCAGATGGCCCCGGCCCAGGTGGGCGCCCCGCTCCATGGCCGCCAGCCGGGGAGCATACTCCTCCCTTTGGGCAAAATAGCGCCACAGGGCGCCGCCGGGGCACTGTCCCGCCGCCTCAAATGCAGGCACAATCGCTGTATAGCGATATTCCTTGTCAGGGCTTTCCCGTTCCAGGCGCACCTGAGGAAAGAGGGACTGGATCCGGCCCACCACGAAGGAGGGCCGCAGCTCCGCCCCCGTCACATCGGTGACCGGGTAGCTGATGGAAAGGCTCTCCGTGGGCTGGGCCAGGGCGGCATAGAGATTTTGCAGCTCCACATGGAACTGGTGCATGCCGGTGGGGGCCAGACGGATGCCCCGCAGAGCCAGGGCCTCCCGGTCGTCCTCGCTGAGAAGGCCGCTGCCCGGGTCCACCGCCGGCAGCACATGGTCATTGGCCCCCAGCAAGAAGAGATGGCGCACCGTGTGGCGGTCGTTGCGGGTGATCTCGCTGACCGTCACCTGATCCAATGCCACGGGGATGGTGCCCACGCTGTACTGGGTCAGCACCAGCCGCAGCAGCCGGGCAAACTCCTCGGCGTCCAGCTCCGTGTCACCCAGGATCTCCACGAACTGGTCCAGCACGCCGCAGAGGATCTCCCACAGTTGGCCGTACTCCTCCGCCAGCTGCAGCTGCCCCACCTCCTGGAGCTGGGTGAGCCGCTCCTGCAGCGTCTCCGGCAGCTGGATCTCCTCCAGATATCTGTAAAGCACTTCCACTTTTCCCTTTGCGTCAGAGTGCTCTTTCAGGCCGTCGTGGAGGGTCTTGAGCGGCACCCTCACCCGGCGGCGCAGGGCGTTGATCTCCCCCAGGACTTCCGTCTGGGTCTCCCCGAAGGGTGCGCCATAGCCGTCGGGATTGGCGGTCCAGTCTGTGTCCCGCAGCCACATACTGCCCCGGATGTCCCAGCGCAGCACATAGTTCTCCAGCAGGTCGCACTCCTCCGCCGTCAGTCTCGCCAGTCCCGTCTTGAGGAAGCGGAACATATCCTCATACTCAAAGCCGGAGGTCACCGCCTCCAACACCCCCACCAGCAGCGACAATACCGGCTTTTCCAGAATGTCGCTGCGGCGGCTGAGGAACACCGGCACGCCGTAGCGCTCAAAGACGCTCTCGATGGCGGCCTCGTACTCCTCCAGATTCCGGGCGGACACGGTGATATCCCGGAACCGGCAGCGGCCAGAGGCCACCAGACGCAGAATCTCCGCCGCCGCCTGCTCCACCTCGGTGAAGCTGGTGCCGGCCTGGAGCAATCGGATGTTCTCCGCCGGCCCCTCCCAGCGCTCGCTGCCGCCGAAGAAGTTCCGCTCCAGATGCCCCAGGGGGCCCCGGTTTTCCCGGGAAAACCAAATGACCTTTGCCTCCCGGCCATTCTCCCGGGCCAGGCGCAGCAGATCCTCCCGGGTCCGCAGGCTCTCGTCAAAGATCTCGCTGCGGCGTGTCTTTTCCCCCAGCAGCGTCACTGTCACCGACCGGGCCCGGCGCAGCATGGTCCCCAGAGCCCGCAGCTCCTGGCCGTTAAAGTAGGTGAAGCCGTCGATGAAGATGTCCTTGCCGTCCACATAGCCCGACTCCTCCAGGTGCTCGTTGAGCTTGTGCATCCGGTCCCGCAGGTCCCGGCCCTCCCCATGGAGCCGGGACTCATAGGCCCCATAGATGAGCCCCAGATCCCGCAGCTTGTCCCCCATGGCGCCGGGGATATCCTCCGCCTGGGCGGAGAGCTCCGCCGGGTCCACGGCGTAGCTCATCAGCTCGTCGGTCAGGCTCATGAGCCCCTCTAGAAAACCGATCTTCTGGGAGGGGCGGCGATAGACCTTCAGCGCCGGGGAGAGCTCCTGGAGCACTTTCTCCAGCATCAGCAGTTTGCCGCCCCGGTCCAGGGACACCTCCGCCGCGCCTCCCGTAAGGGCCAGCACCCGGGTGCCCAGCTGGCGGAAGCTGAGCACCTCCGCGTGACGGGAGGCCCCGTCACCGCAGGCGACGCACAGGTCCACCTCCGCCTGATGGGAGGCATGCTCCGGCACCAGCAAAATCTGCTCCGACTCATCTCCCAGCTCCCGGATTCGCTCCAGGATCCGCCCTGACTTGCCGGTGCGGGCCCGCCCGATCCAGATCTCCAGCATACCGTCTCTCCTCTCTTCCGCTTTTGTGCGGGTGATGCGTATCTGACAGGTATTGTACCACAAAGGCCTGCTCCCCTCAACGGAGAAAAGAGGTACCGCAATGCGAAAAATGGATGAGATGGAACTGCACATCAGCAACAACGTCATCCGCTGGGCCTGGGCCTTCACCGTTCTGGCGCTGGCGGGCCGGAGCATCTGGGACGGAGTGCAGGCGGGGAGGATAACGGCTCCCGCCTATCTTTTGATCTTCCAGAACCTTCTCTATTTTCTGGCTGTTCAGATCGGCAAGTGGCGGACCGGAGACAAGAACGGCCAGACCTCAATCCTTTTATGCGGGGCCATGACGGCGGTCTTTCTGGCGTTGGGGACCCTTTTGCTGTGGCGCATGGGCAGGTGACGGATGGGGAATCGGATCCGTGCGTTTCAGAAGGCCGCAGGTCTGCGGCAGGAGGACCTGGCCCGGGAGCTGGGCGTCACCCGACAGACCATCAATGCCATCGAGAACAACAAGTATGACCCCACCCTGGCCATGCGGCTGGCCCAACTGCTGGGCCAGCCGGTGGAGGAGCTGTTTCTGCTGCCCAAGTGAGGCTTGCTTCTGCCCCGGGAGTGTGGTATACTGTATTGTACTGCTTTCAGGCATTTTTGAGGAAAAATTGAGGTGATTGTGCCATGTACTGGCTTTTATTTGCCGCGTCTTTGGTGATACCCTGCATCATGCTGTTCCTTGGGCTGCGGTGGCTGAGCCATCCCCCGGCCAACAAAAACGCATTTTTTGCCTTCCGCTCCGATCTGTCGCTGCGCAGCGAGGAGACCTGGCGCTATGCCCATCACTATATCGGCAAGACCTGGGTCCGCAGCGGACTGATTTTGCTGGTGGTGACCGCGGCGGCCATGTGGTTTGGTCGGAAATACTATGAGATGTTCCTCCTGTGGCTCATTGTTTTCCAGGGCGTGCTGTTCGCTTTCTCCCTGTTCCCGGTGGACGGCGCTCTGCTGCGGAAGTTCGGCCCGGACATCGATGCCCCCCAGGAGGCCATCCCGCCCGTCACAGACGAGACCACGCTGGAGGAGCCCGGTCAGTCTGACTCCCGGCAGTAAGTCAGCAAACGCAAAAGGTCCCGGACCAATATTGGTCCGGGACCTTTTTTGTCATTTCCCCAACAGGGTCTTCAATCTCTCCCACAGCTCAATGGATTTGAACTTGAGCACATACCCCTGGTCCTCCTCTGTAATGAGACCCACGTCGTCGTCGCTGAGACCGGCGGCCATGGCGGTCTGGCTCAGGTCCTCTGTGGACTGGGCGCACAGAGGCGGGAACACCACGCACCACCAGTTGTGCCCCTCCCCTGCGCCGATGACCACCCGCAGGGCCAGATAATCCCCGGCGGGCAGAGTGAAGTCCTCATATTCCCGGGTGGGAAATGTGGTGTCCGTCAGCTCCGCTGTCACAGCGTAGTCATAGCCATTTTGGGCAATGGTGTCCGCTGCCAGGCTCTCCAGCTCCGGCAGGGCCTGCTCCAAACGATTGGCTGCATCCTCCCGGTCATGGGAAGAGCGCAGAATGTCCTCTGCATAGCCGATGATGCTGTCACGGACCTGCAGCTTCAGGGCCTGGTCCTCCTCACTGTCGGAGTTGGCCAGCACATGGAGCCGCACCATCCGGTCCGCCAGGGCCTCCTGACGTCCCAAGGACAAGGCACCCCACAGCAGCGTACAGGCCACTGCAATGGCCAGAGCCAGCTCCAAAGTCCGCAGGCAGTTTTCCTTCCGTGAACGCTTTTCCATACATTCCGTCCCTTTCTATGTAAGCAGAGCCGGGCTTTATGCCTTCGCTCCGCTGAAGATTTGACGGAAGTATGGACGGCGTTTCAAAAAAATATACCCAAATTACAGAATTTGTGCCAAAAAAGTCTGCGGATAGTCCTTTTGCAGGGCTTCAAAGGCCCGGCGCGCAGTCTCGGAGTCGGGAAAGAGGCCGAACACTGTGGGGCCTGAGCCACTCATGGCGGCGTTCAAAGCTCCCCCATTCAGCAGCCGCCCCTTGATGGTCTTGACTGCCGCCTCAGCACCGGCAGGCAGCACCTCCTCAAAGACGTTGCACAGCTGCCGGGCCACCGCCTCCAAGCTGCCCGAGCCAAGAGCCCGGAGCATTCCCTGGGTATCCGGGCGGCGGGAAAAGGCCTCCGGCCGGACCCGGGCAAAAAGCTGGGCCGTGGGCAGGTCGATGGCCGGCTTGCACACCACCACCGGACACGGCGGCAGCGGCGGCAGGTCCGTCAGCGCCTCTCCCCTGCCCTCCGCAAGGCAGGTGCCGCCCCGGACGCAGTAGGGCACGTCGCTGCCCACCTGGAGGCCGATGCGCTCCAGCTCCGCCGTGGACATTTCCGGCGCATAGAGCTGTCGCAGTGCCCGCAGCAGCGCTGCCACATCGGAGCTGCCGCCACCCAGGCCCGCATAGGCGGGGATCTGTTTTTCCAGCGTCACTACCAAGCCCGGCATAGGCCGGTGCAAAGCGGCAAAGAAAGCCTCCGCCGCCCGCTGCTCCATGGTGATCCGACCAGACGGCAGTGTGACGCCCCGGGCACGCAGGACGAAGCCGTCGCCCGCCGGCTCCACGGTCACACGGTCGCAGAGGGAAATGCTCCCCATCACCATGCGCATCTCGTGATAGCCGTCAGGGCGACGGCGCAGAATGTCCAAGGTCAAATTCAGTTTGGCGGGGGCTTCCAGTGTGATCGATCTCATCTGATCTCTCCTTCCGCCGTCATAAAGTGCCGCTCAGTCCAGCTCTCTGCCGCAGTAGGGGCACTTTTCATTCCAATGCAGCCCCTTTCCCGCAAGGCGGTGGCAGGCCGGGCAGCGATAGAACAGGTTGTTGATTACAGCACCCACAGTGACGAAAACCGCTCCGGCAAATGTCACATAGGCAGCTGTACCCTGTCCGATCTCATCCCGTAACAGCATCGTGACAATGCCTACTGCCATCAGCACGGAGCCAATGGCCATCATCATATAAAATATCTTCCGGGCCAAACGTGGTCTCATAGTTGATTCCTCCTGTTAGCGGCCTTTCCGGCCGCCGGATTTTCAAAATTGTAAAGGGCTGCCTCTCAGCGGATGCGGCGGGCCTCCATATAATAGCGCTTGTCGCTGGCGCTGCCCATGGAGAAGGTCTTGCGGGGAAGCACGCCGTCGGTCAAAATGGTGCGGAACAGCTCCTCCTTGCCAATGGCCGGCAGCTCGAAGGCCAGGTTGCCCGACCGGGACCCCAGCTCATCGCTGACCCGGCTGCCGTGGACATAGTCCACCTCGCCCGTGTGGCCCTCCAGGTAGCGGTCCAGGAAGCTCTGAAGCGTACCCACCGCCAGCTGGGACACCGGGTGGGGCACCGTCAGGTAGCCGCTGCCGCCGGCCCAGACATATCGAATGGTATGGCCCTCGCCCTGGCCCTCATAGGCATCGGGGTAAGCCTGGCGGAAGGCATCGATCACCTTCCGGGGCTCCACGCCGAAGAGCACCCGGTGGATGGGATGGAACTGGATAGCATCGTCGTGGGTGTTGACCACCTCCACCAGGGCATACCGGCAGGGCAGCTCCGCCCACTGGCTCTCAGGTACACCTTTCTTGGCCTCCTCATAGCAGGCCTTGGCCGCCGCCAAAGAGTGGTTGCCGTCTCCCACGGCGAAAAGCAGCGGCGCAGCATCGGACATACCGTACTTCTGCTCCATCTCCTCCGGGGAAGCAAGGGCAGACAGCGCCGCCGTCACAGCGTCCATCTGCTGTTGTCTCAAGCGCCAGCCCCGCAGCTGGCTGCCGCCCTCCATCAAAGAGAAGTCGTAGAGCGGCTCCATGGTGCCGGCAGCGGCAGTGAGAGGCTCGATGACGGTCTCTTTTGGGTCGTCGATCAGCAAAAGAACGTGGGGCAGCTCAATGGGCGCATCCCGGCGGATGTGCACCCGGGGCGGGATCCTTTCCAGCACCGTGCGCTCGGTGGCTCGGATGAGAGTGGAAGCGCCGGAGGTGAAATCATACTGCTCCAGGTCCACCATGCCCACCAGGCCGTGGCGGACGGAGCCGTCGGACTGGGTCCGCTCCAGATACACCATGGCACCGGGCAAGGTCTGGAACACACCCTGGTCCAAATAGCGGTACATGGCGTCATTGATGGCTTTGATGTGGGCCTCCAGGCTGCGGTCATGGAGCTGAGCCTCGGGCAAAATAAGGCGCAGAGTGGAGGGTGCCTGGCCCACGGTCTTCTCCACCCGCTCCCAGTACTCCGGCTGAGATGTGAATTGGTCGCAGGCCACCACGGCCCACTTGGTCAGGTCAATGCCGCCTGCCGGCAGCAAAATGTCGGCAGGCGCAAAGACAGGTGCCTGGGGATCTATATGCATGGTAATTCCTTCTTTTTCAAAAATTGCAATGGAACAGTCTCTCTTTACAGGCTCTTGGTGCCGAAGAGATAGTCCATCAGCTGCCAGCCGGCCTCTACCTCCGGTCCGGCCATGCCGGTATCCTCGTCGTAGATGCCGCCCCGTCCGGTATTCTCCCGGCTGTCATAGAGCAGGAAGGGCACCGGGTCGCCGTCATGGCCCCGGGTGGAAGTCAGGGTCTTGTGGTCGCTCAGCAGCAGCACCCGGTACTCCATGCCCTCCTGGTCCAGCCTCTGGAACAGCGGCGTCAGGATACGGGAGTCGATCCACTCGATGGACTGGATCTTGCCCTTCAGATCCCCGTTGTGGGTGCACTCGTCCGGCGCCTCCACATGGAGGCAGACAAAGTCCGCGTCGGTGTGAAGCAGGTCATAGGTGGCCTCCAGCTTGCCCTCGAAGTTGGTGTCGATCTCGCCGGTGGCACCCTCCACCTCAATCATCTGCAAGCCCCGGAGGACACCGATGCCGTGGCACAGAGGCACCGCGGAGATCACGCCGCCGGTGTGGCCATACTGCTCCACAAAGCTGGGCAGCTCCACCGCCGTGCCCTCGGCCCAGAACCAGATGCCGTTGGCGGGCATCTTGCCTGCAGCCCGGCGCTCCTGATTGAAGGGATGCTGGTCCAAAATCTCATGGGCCAGGCGCATCAGGTCCAGCAGCACCTGGGCATTGTCGCAGCCGCTGGGCAGCAGCGGGCCCGCCGCCTCGCCCAGATGGTCGTGGGGCGGCAGCAGGCGGATACCGCGGATGTCGGGCCCAGACTGGACCGCCAGCTGGCGGAAAGCGGGGAAGGGGTGGATCACCAGCTTGGCCTCCTGCTCCGCCTTGCGGAACCGGGGATCGCTCTCCAGGATCTCCACCACCTTCAGCGCAGAGGGGCCGTCGATGCTGCCGGCGCTATGGGAAAGGATCTTCTTGTCCTCCATGGGACCGTCCTTATCCTCCAGAGTGATGATGTTGCAGCGATAGCACACATCGCCGGGTACCAGCTCAATACCGGAGGCTGCCGCCTCCATGGGAGATCGACCAGTGAAATAACGCAGGGGATCGCAGCCAAAAATAGACAAAATGGCCGTTTCACTGCCCGCCGGCAAAGGCTTGGGGCAGTTGCACACGTGGCCCATCTTTCCCCGGGCCGCCAAACGGTCAATGGTGGGTTTTTTCGCCACCTGCAGCGGCGTCTTGCCGCCCAGCTCCGGCACGGGGTTATCCGCCATGCCATCGCCGATCACCAGTAAGTATTTCACGTCGTTCTCCAATCTCCCATGTGTGGGGCATCCAGAGGGAAAGGCGCACACCTCTCCCCATTTGTTTGATTGACCCGGTATTTCCGGGTCAAATGGCCAGACCGCCGGTCAGAAGCGGGGTTTTCCCGCTCTCCGCCGGCGGAGATTGCGGCTATTATACCACAGCACCCCACACCTTTCAATTATTTTTCTTGCAAAATTGCCGTCTCTTTCCAGGTCTGCTTTAGCATTTTTCCGCCTATCCGCATATTTTCACGCCGGTGGGAGACAATAGAGCCTATCCAGCGCAAATTCCAAATAAAATGGAGGGATCCTTATGATTATCGACAGGATCGCACTGGTCCTGACCATTGTGGGCGCCCTGAACTGGGGCAGCATTGGTCTGTTCGGCTTTGACCTGGTGGCCTTTTTATGCGGCGGCCAGATGTCCATGCTCAGCCGGATCATCTACGCTCTGGTGGGTATTGCCGGCCTGTGGTGCATCACCCTGCTCTTCCGGGAGCGGGAGGAGAGCCACGCCGCCAACGCCTGATTCCACGGGTGTATCAAAAAAGGGGGACGCCGCAGGGCGTCCCCCTTTTTCGCTTTCCGCATTCGCTCACTTGACCCGCAGGGCCTTCACCAGCGCCTCGTCCGGTGTGACGAAAATCGTCTGGTAGGGGTCATAGATCACCATGCCCGGCCGGGCGCCGGCGGGCTTTTTCACATGGCGCACCTGGGTGTAGTCCACAGGGACATTGGCGCCTGCGCTGGCCTGGGAGTACCAGGCGGCCAGCATAGCCGCCTCCTCCACGCTCCGGCTGTCCGGCTCGACCCCGCCGGTGCAGAGAATCACATGGGAACCGTGAATCTTCTGGGTGTGGAACCACAGATCCCACCGGCCGGCCTCCTTGAGGGTCAGCTTGTCGTTTTGCCGGTTGTTTCGGCCCACCAAGATCCGCAGTCCGGCGCTGGATCGGAACTCCCTGGGGCCCGAGGCGGGGCGCTTGGGCTCCTTTTTCACCTTCATCTGCCGGAGGTAGCCGGCCTCCCGCAGCTCATTGCGGATGTCGATGAAGTCCTGCTCCGTCTCCGCCTGCCGCAGCTCCTCCAGTACGCTCTCCAGGTAGGTCCGCTCGCTGCGGGCCTTGGCCAGTTGTTCCGTCAGATAGTGCTGAGCGGTTTTGGCCTTGTGGTAACGCTTGTAGTATTTGGCCGCGTTCTCCTGGGGCGTCAGCAGCGGGTCCAGGGCGATGGTCACTTCTCCGCCGGCCTCGTCATAGTAGTTCTGTACGCAGACAGAGGACATCCCTCGCTCCATCCGGTAGAGATTGGCGGTGATCAGGTCCCCCCGAATCCGCAGCTCGTCCCGGTTCTCCGTATCGGCCAGCTCCTTTTCCTGCAGGCCGATCTTCCGCTTCAGGCGGTCCCGGGCATTGGTGGTCAAACGGATCAGGTCCTGGCCCCGCTGGCGGGCCCGCTCCTGGCGCTCCCGGGCCTCAAAGAAGGTGTCCAGCATGGTACAGAAGTTTTCACACTCCACATTGGCCGTCTCCGGTCCGTACTGGGAGATAGGCAGATAGGTGAAATCCTCATACTTCCCATTGCGCTGCAAAATAATTGGAGTAAAACAGTTTTCCTTTACATCATTCACCAGACCGAACAGGGCCTTTTTTAGCCGCTGCTGTCCCTCCTCCCCCAGCTGGAAGAGGCGAACGTCGCACTCGCCGCTCACCCGGAAGGCCAGCTCCCGGGCAACCAGGGGCGAGAGGCCGAAGAGGGTGTCCAGCAGCAGGTCGTCCAGGCGCTTTTCCGGGTTGGCCTCCTGAAGCGCCTGGTCCCAACGCTCCTCCGTCAGGTCCGTCAGGGGCAGCTTGCCCGCCGGGCTCTGGGGCAGACGATAATACAGCCCCGGCAGCACCTGCCGCTGGGGGGACATCTCATAGTCCACCCGGCGCAGACAGTCGATGATGTGGTCCTCCCCGTCGGTGAGGATCAAGTTGGACCTGCGGCCCATGGCCTCCAGGATCAGCTTCCGGGTGCCGCTCTGGCCCAGCTCGTCGGTGATGTCCACCGTCAGCACCACCAGACGCTCCATCCCCGGCTGGGTAAGATCCCGGATCCGGCCTCCCGTCAGGTGCTTGCGCAGCAGCATACAGAACATGGGCGGCTGGGCCGGGTTGTCCCGGGGCAGCTCCGTCAGCTGCAGCCGGGGCGCACCCGCTCCGGCACTGAGCAGCAGCTTTCCCGCCCGCAGCAGCAAAATCACCTGGTCCCGGGACGGCTGCTGGACTTTATCGATGCGCAGCCCCGTCAGCTGGGGCCGCAGCTCCTCCACCACCGCCCGCAGGCAGACGGCATCCAATGGCATCTTCTATCCTTCCTTTCCTGCGGCGCCGGAAACATTCCCGGCACCGCTCTTTTACGCCTGCTCCCCCTGGGGAAGCTCCTCCATCATCACCGCAAAGAGAGCGTTGATGCGCTCCTTCCGGCCGTGGAGATACAGCCAGCCAAAGAGGGCCTCCAGGGCCGTGGCCTCGGCGTACTGGGCCCGGCTGGCATTCTTGGGAATGGTGTGGACGTTGGCGTTGCGTCCCCGGCGGAACACCGCCAGCTCCTCCTCCGTCAGCATCCCCCGGATCCGCTCCGCCCGGACCGCCTGGGCCGGGGCGCAGACCAGCTCCACCGTGGCCCGGTGGAGGCCCTTTCCGGTGGCTTTTCCGTGGGCGCACAGCCAGGTGCGCACCAACAGCTCATAGACCGCGTCCCCCAGATGGGCCAGGCCGATGCTGCTGATGGCCCGGATCTCATCCTCCGGCAGCGTCAAATTAAAATAGTCCACAAGGACCTCTCCTCTCCTGTTCTCTTTCCCCCTGGGGTGAAAAGAGGGCATCCGCGGCGGATGCCCTCTGACCGGCAGGGTTGCGGCGCAATGCCCCGGCCTCAGAGATAAAACTCTGGCTGCGCCGGGCGGGTGAAATGCTCCTCCAGCATGGCCCGATGGGACAAAAAGGCCGGATCGTCAAAGAACTTGGCCCCGCTGGGGCAGCCTCGGACACAGGCATGGCACTTGATGCAGGTGCCCGGCACCTGGGTCACGTCCAGGGGATCAATGGCCCCCATGGGGCAGAGGGTGACGCACAGCCCGCAGCCGTCACAGCGCTCCGGATCGGTCACCGGCTTGGCCTTGAGGAACTTGGCAGGCGCTCCGTCGGTGCCCTTGGGCACATAGTAGGGGGCCTGGGGATCGCCGGGCACCGCCACAGGGGCGGGCACCGCCGTCAAACCCTTCACCTTTTCCGCCGTGCGGCAGGCAAAGTCCCGGGCTGCGGCCAGGTCCTCCCGGTCGGGGCGGCCCGGCGCCAGGCGGTCCGTAAAGGCGTGGCGGCCCACAAAGGCGGCGGCGGACACGGTGTGGAAGCCGTGGGCCTCCAGCTCCGCCGTCAGCTCCGCCAGGGAGTTATCAAAGCTGCGGTTGCCGAAGGTCACCATCGGCACCGCCAGGGCGCCGTTGCCCTCCAGATGGGCCTGGACCCAGGGCAGGATCTTATTGGGCAGCTTGCCGGCGTAGGTGGGCAGCGCCACCACCACAAGGTCCGTCTGCCCAAAAGACAGCTGCTTCTCCCGGCTGCCCGGCAGGGTGAAGTCATAGCGGCGCAGGGGCAGCTCCAGCTCCTTGGCCAGCCCATCGGCCACGGCCTCAGCCACCGTGCGCGTGTTTCCGGTGGCGCTCCACCAGACGGCCCAAACGGTTTGGATCTTCATCATACTCGCCCTCTCTTTTTGTTCTCGGCGCGGGGCTCAGGTCCCTTTCCGCCGGGCTGGGGGTTCTCTCACAGGGAAAAATCCTCTTCCTTCAGTCCCTTGGTATCCAAAGACGCGGGACGGGGCGGGACACGCTTAAGCGGGTCATACTTGAAGCTGCGGCAGTGGTGCTCCACAGGAACCACCCCCTGCTTGGCGCAGGCCACCTCCCGCTCGTTGATCTGGGTGCCCCGCTGACAGTAGGCGCAGCGGGGGTCAATGTTCTTACGAAACAGCACTGGGCTCCTCTCCCCTCTCCTGATCGGTGATGTGTTCTTTTTACAGGGTATCCAGCTTAATCTTGTCATCCTCCACCCGGGCGTAGACCTGGGAGACCGGATGCTCATAGCTGTCGATGATGGCGGTAGCCATGGGGTCCTCCAACTCCTTCTGGATGGTACGCCGCAGATTTCTCGCACCGTAGGCAGCGGAGTAGGACTTATCCGTCAGCCAGCCCAGCAGGGAATCGTCGTACCGGAAAGTGATGCCCTTTTCGCCCAGAGAAGTCACCAGCTCGTCAAGCATGATGCGGGCGATGGCGCGGAAGTTCTCCTCCGTCAGCTGGTTAAAGCAGACCACCTCGTCCACCCGGTTGATGAACTCCGGGCGCAGGAACTGCTGCAAGGCCTTCATGGCCCGCTCCCGGTTCTGTTCATTGACGCTGCGGCCGAAGCCCACAGTGCCCTCCTTGCGCTCGCTGCCGGCATTGGAGGTCATGACAATGACCGTGTTTTCAAAGTTGACCTTGCGGCCGTGGGCGTCGGTGATCTCGCCGTCGTCCAGAATCTGCAGCAGCACGTTGAGCACGTCCGGATGGGCCTTTTCGATCTCGTCGAAGAGGACCACGGCGTAGGGCTTGCGGCGGATCTTCTCCGTCAGCTGGCCCGCCTCATCATAGCCCACATAGCCCGGAGGAGAGCCCACGATCCGGGACACGGAGTGCTTCTCCATAAACTCGGACATATCCAGACGGATCAGCGCGTCGGGGGTATTGAACAGGTCCTCCGCCAGGCGCTTGACCAACTCGGTCTTGCCCACGCCGGTGGAACCCACAAAGATGAAGCTGACCGGCTTATGCTTGGGGCTGATGCCCACCCGGTTGCGGCGGACGGCAGCAGCCACGGCCTTCACCGCCTCATCCTGGCCCACGATGTGCTCCTTGAGCCGGTCCTCCAGCTTGCTCAGCCGCTGGAACTCCTCCTCCCGGATGCGGGAGGCCGGGATCTTGGTCCACAGCTCGATGACGTGGGCCAGGTTCTCCATGGACAGCTGAGGGTCGCCTTTGGCGCAGAGCGCATCGAACTCCGTGGACAGCTTCAGCTCCCGGCTCTTGAGCTCCGCCATGCGGGCGTAATCCTCCTCGGTCTTTTCCTCCTTCTCCTCCAGGACCTTGCGCTCCAGCTCATAGTCGTCCCGCTCCCGCTGGATCTCCATGCGCCGGGAGATGGAGGGGTCCTTGAGGTTGAGATCCGAGCATGCCTCGTCAATGAGGTCGATGGCCTTGTCGGGCAGGAAGCGGTCGGTGATGTACCGCTCGCTCAGCAGCACCGCCTGGCGCAGAATACCGTCAGGGATCTTCACCCCGTGGTAGCTCTCATAATAGGGCGCAATGCCCTTGAGAATCTTCAGGGTGTCCTCGACGCTGGGCTCGTTCACCGTCACCGGCTGGAACCGGCGCTCCAGGGCCGTGTCCTTCTCGATGTGCTTGCGGTACTCGGTGAAGGTGGTTGCGCCGATGACCTGGATCTCGCCCCGGCTCAGGGCGGGCTTGAGGATGTTGGCGGCGTTCATGGACCCTTCAGCATCGCCGGCGCCCACGATGTTGTGGACCTCGTCGATGACCAGGATCACATTGCCCAGCTTGCGGATCTCGTCGATGAGGCCCTTCATCCGGGACTCAAACTGGCCCCGGAACTGGGTCCCCGCCACCAGGGCGGTCAGGTCCAGCAGATAGACCTCCTTCTCCCGGAGCTTGAAGGGCACTGCGCCGTCGGCGATGCGCTGGGCCAGGCCCTCGGCGATGGCGGTCTTGCCCACGCCGGGCTCACCGATGAGGCAGGGGTTATTCTTCTGGCGGCGATTGAGGATTTGGATGACCCGCTCGATCTCCTCTTCCCGGCCCACCACCTTGTCCAGCTTGCCGTCCCGGGCCCGCTGGCTGAGGTTGATGCAGTAGCCGTCCAGGTACTTGTGCTTGGGAGGCTTTTCCCCCTTGCTCCGGGTACGGGAGCCGGTGGAGCTGTTCCCCTCCTCAGGCGGGTCGACCTTCTGCGGTGCATCTCCGCCGGAGAAGAGGCGGTTAAGGAAGGGGAAGGTGGCGGTCTTGCCGTCATCTTCCTCGTCCATGCCGTCCTCGCCGCTGGGTAGATCCTCGATGTTCTCCGCCCCGCCGAAGGCCTGGATCATCTCGTTGTTGAGGGTCTCCAGGTCCTCATCCGAGATGCCCATGCGCTTCATCATGTCGTCCACCTGGGGCAATCCCAGCTCCTTGGCACATTTCAGG
The DNA here is from genome assembly GCA_902478785.1 of uncultured Oscillospiraceae bacterium. Taxonomy (GTDB): domain Bacteria; phylum Bacillota; class Clostridia; order Oscillospirales; family Oscillospiraceae; genus Oscillibacter. Next base: position 46,382 of record CABSMJ010000002.1, on the reverse strand, counting down.
CACAGGCCCTCATTGACCGTCTGGCCGTTTTCGATCTTGGAAATGAACACCACGGCCACATTTTTCTTACATCTTGAACAAAGTGTTGGTTGCATAATTACCTCCAGATGATATACCGAGGGAACGCGTGTCCCCTCACAGTACGGACAAAAAGCCCAGAGGGCCCTCCGTCACGAAAAAGCGCAATAGATAGGTCTCGTCAATGGTGGACTGGGCAATCCGCACACCGAATCGGTCCAAGACCCAGAAGAGCAAAAACAAAATCAGAACGCTCTCCGCCAGTCCCACGGCAGCGCCGCCCAGGCTGTTGAGCATATGGATGCCTGGCAGCCGGGCCATCAGATCCAACATCTTTACCACCAGCCGCAGCACCAGCGTCAGCACCGCGAAGGACAGCAAGAACAGCACCGTGTGCACCACCGTCTCCAGAAGGCTGTTGGCCAGAGCAGTCACCAGAGAAACGCTGGTATCCCGCACGGTCTCCTGCACCTTCTCCGAGACGCTCTCCTGCACACCCTTGCGATACCCCATGGCCTCCAGGATCTCCTGGGCCCGCTGGAGGATCGAGCTGTCCTCCGTTTCATCCGTGGACATGTCCCCGGGGGTTCCGGCGTTGTTCATGCTACCGGTATCACCGGTTTCGCCGGGTATGGAGGGTGCTGTCCCCTCCACCACAGGCGCCTGGGAAGAGGCGGTGCCCTCCTCCTGGCTCACCATGGCTGCGTCTACCTTTTCCTCGATGCGATGCTCCATGACCGGGCGGACAAATTCCGTCACCGGAGCGGTCAGAGCGCTGGCAATCACCGCCGCGCCCACCAGAGCCGCCACAAAGATCACCAGCCCCGCCAGGGAGGCAAGCAGCCCCCGCCAGGCGCCGACGATCAGGCCCACCGCCAGTACCGCGATGATGACCAGGTCCAATATCATTGCCGCATCCATGCGTTTCCCTCACTTCAAAAGTCCCGTTTTCTTATCTCAGGGCAGGTACAGCGAGGCCTGCTCGCTTCCCAGAAGCACCGCCGAGCCATCCTTGCGCAGCAGCACATCCCGGGTGTCCCCGGTATTCTCCAAACGGGCATACTCCGTCATGTCGGACGTATAGATCACCAGGGAGTCGGCATAGAGCACCGCCAGATAGCGGCCAGCCGCCGACAAGGCCATGACCTCTTCCACATCCAGTTTCCCCAGTTCCTGTCCGGAGCTGTCCACCGTCACCACCTGGCCGGTGCTGCCGGCCCGATAGCGGTTGAGCAGCAGCGCCACAAAGCCGTCGCCGCCCAGGGTATACTCCCGCAGGTAACGGCCGGCATAGTTGTAGGTCCCCTTCACCGTTCCGTTGGAATCAGCAAAGGTCAGGCAGGTGTCAGACACGGTGACCAGGGATTTATCCTGGTTCCCAATCTGCAGCACTAGCCCGTCGCTGATCTGATAGGTGGCAGAGGGCTCCTCACTGTCCAGGGGATAGAGCACGATCTCGCTGAGGAACACGCTGTTTTCCTGGCCCAGAGTCACCGCTGCCAGATATTTGTTGTCCGCGCAGACACAGCCGTTGGTGACAAAGCGGTCCGAGGAGTTGAAGGCAAAGACCAGCTCCCCGCCGGGGTCATAGACGCTGACGCAGCCCTTATATCCGGTTTTTTCCGACGTGACCGCCAGCCAGTCGGACTCGTTCATGGTGGCAGAGATGAAGGGTTCTCCGCTCTCGGCAGTCAGCTGATACACCACGCCCTTCTCATTGAACACCGACAAAAACGTGCCGCCGGAGTCCACCACCACGGCCGTGCTGCCGCCCTCAGAGATGGACGGCGCAGTCAGAGGCACCGTCTCGCTGTAAAGCTTCTCTCCGCTGCTGCTCAGCAGTTCCACGCCGGTGCTGGAAGCCACCAGCAGACTGTTCCCCACAGAGGCAAAGCGGTTGCTGCGGTCGGAATCATAGTCGAAGGCAGTCTGTTCCTCCCCGCCGCTGCCATAGCTGAACCAGCGGCGGAGCACATCAAAGCCGGTGCCGTCCCGCCAGGCAGCCAGGACCACCACCGCCAAAACCACCACCAGTGTCAGGGTAAAGAGCAAAAAGCGCTTCCATCTGCCCGTTTGCCGGGGCGGCTCCTCGTCGTCATCATTCCAAATGTCGTCTCGATTTTCAGCCATTGAGTCGCTCATCCTCATACCAAAGTTTTGTCAGGTACAGTCCCCCCGGCGGCACCGTGGGGCCGGCGGCCGTCCGCTCGCCCCGCTCCAAAATACCGGGGATGTCCTCGGGGGTGAATTTTCCCTCCGCCGCATAGAGCACCGTGCCGGTGATGGCCCGGACCATATTATACAAAAATCCGTTGGCGCAGACCTTTAGCTCCAGCAGATCCCCGCTGCGGGTGACGTAGCAGTAATAGATGGTGCGGACAGTGGACTTGACATCCGTCCCCACCGAGCGGACCGCTGCAAAGTCGTGGGTCCCCTCGAACATCCCCGCCGCCCGGTTCAAAAACTCCTCGTCCAAGTGCTTGGGGTAGAAGTAAGCTCGATTGACATAAAACGGATTTTTGATCCGGGAGTTAAAGATCCGGTAGGTATATTCCTTCCGCAGACATGAGCCGATGGCGTTGAAGTCCTCGGCCACCTCATAGGCCTCCTTCACCACAATGTCCTCGGGGGTATGGGTGTTGATGGCAAAGGGCAGCCGGTCGGTGGGGATGCGGGCCTCGGTGCGGAAGTTGGCCACATAGGCCTCAGCATGGACGCCGGCGTCGGTACGACCGCAGCCGGTGAGATGGACCGGCGCGCCGGTGATCTTCTCAATGGCCTTCTGCAGCGTCTCACAGACGGTGGCGGCGTTCTTCTGCACTTGCCAGCCGTGATAGGCCGTGCCGTTATACATGAGTTTTAAGGCAATGTTGCGCATGGGACACTCCTTTTTGCCGTCTCCTAGGACGGCAGGATATCAAGAACCACCACTTCCGGCCGGTTGAACAGCCTGGGGACCCGAGTGCTCTCCCGGGCCAGGCCCCGGCTGACCACCAGCGTGGTCTCCTCCCAGTCATACTGCCCGCCGGCATACTGGGGAAACAGCCCCTGGTTGGGGGCATAGAGTCCGTTCAAAAGCCCGGGGATGCGCCACTGCCCGCCGTGAGCGTGGCCGCTGACCACCAGGTCAAAGGGATAGGTTCGATACTCGTCAATCATCTCTGGACGGTGGGCCATCAGGATAGTAAAGGTATCTTCATTTACACTGTTGCCTACCTGTTCCAGCTGGCCCTCCGCTCCGGAATCCGGGTCGTCGATGCCGCACACTTCCACTGTCTGGCCCTGGGACGTGCTCAGGGACACACTCTGGCCCCGCAGCACTGTCACACCCAGGCGCTCCATCTCCCGGCAGATGCGCTCCGCCTCACCGCTCCACCACTCGTGGTTGCCGGTGACATAGAAGCAGCAGTAGAACTCCGCCAGGCGGGACACAGCGGTCCAGGCGTTTTCCTCCGGCAGCTGATCGTCCACGATGTCGCCCACCAGCAGCACGCCGTCGGGCTGGGGATCCAGATTCAGCACCGCCGATGCCAACTCCTCCTGGTTCTCCCCGTAGGCACAGCTGTGCAGGTCCGTCACCACCGCCAGGCGCACCGGCGCGGTGACCTCGTCTGTCTCCAGGGTATAGGTCCGCACTGCCAGGCGGCTGTCCAGGGCGAGTACCAACAGGAGAAGCAGTACCGCCAGTGCAGTCAGCAGGATCAGGCGTTTTTTCCCGCCTGTCCGCTTTACCGCCGTCCCATTCACAGCCCCATTCTCCCCAGCACAAAGATGCCCACCGCAAAGGCAAGGCCCAGTACCATAGCCGCATAATCCCGGGCAGCATAGTGGAGCACATGGAGCTTGGTGCGGCCCTCGCCGCCATGATAGCAACGGCACTCCATGGCCACTGCCAGCTCGTCGGCCCGGCGGAAGGCGCTGATGAACAGCGGCACCAGCAGCGGAATCATGGCTTTGGCCCGCTGGAGCAGGTTGCCGCTTTCAAAGTCCGCGCCCCGTGCCTTCTGGGCCGACATGATCTTATCCGTCTCCTCGATGAGGGTGGGGATAAAGCGCAGGGCGATGGACATCATCATGGACAGCTCATGGACCGGCACATGGATCTTCTTCAGAGGATTCATCAGGCTCTCCATCCCGTCGGTGAGATGGATGGGACTGGTGGTGTAGGTCAGGAGGAAGGTGCCCATGATCAAAAGGGTGATCCGCAGCACCATGAAAATAGCTGCCAGGATGCCCTCGGGATAGATGCTCAGAAAGTGCCAGTGCCACAATGGCTCTTCGCCCTTGGTGTAAAACAGGTTCAAAAGGGCCGTAAAGGTGATGATGATCAGCACCGGCTTCAGGCCCCGGACCAGGGCCTTGAGGCGCACCCGGGAGATGCGCACGCAGATGGCCAGCACCAGGGCCACCAGGGCGTAGGTCCAGAAATACTTGGCGCAAAACAGCGCCACGATATACAGCACCACCAAAATCAGCTTGGTGCGGGGGTCCAGCCGGTGGGCCAAGGTGTCGCCGGGGAAATACTGCCCCAGGGTGATATCCTTCAGCATACGGCGCTCCCTCCCTTCTTCAGGGCCAGCAGGGCCGCCGTCAGCTCCTCGGTGGTATAGACCGCCGGGTCAATGGCCAGTCCCCGGTCCCGCAGGGCCCGGGCAATCCGGGTCACCTGGGGCACATCCAGACCCGCCGACTCCAGCTCCTCTGCCCGGGCAAAGACCTCCCGGGGGGTGCCGCTCATGAGCACATGGGCGTCCTTGAGCACCAGGATCCGGTCCACGTTCCGGGCGATCTCGTCCATGCTGTGGCTCACCAGCAAAATGGTGTTGCCCTTGGCCTGATGATAGGCCCGGATATTGGCCAGCAGACGCTCCCGCCCCTCCGGATCCAGTCCGGCGGTGGGCTCGTCCAAAATCAGCACCTTGGGGTCCATGGCGATAACGCCGGCGATGGCCACCCGGCGCTTTTGCCCGCCGGAGAGCTCAAAGGGCGACTTGTCCAGCAGCTCCTCGCTCAGTCCGGCAAAGGCCGCCGCCTCCCGCACCGCCCGGTCCACCTGCTCCGGTGTAAGGCCCATGTTGGTGGGGCCGAAGGCGATGTCCCGGTAGACCGTCTCCTCAAAAAGCTGGTATTCCGGATACTGGAACACCAGTCCCACCTGGAAGCGGACCTTTCGAATCTCCTTGGGCTTGGCCCAGATATCGGTGCCGTCCAGATAAATATGGCCACTGGTGGGCCGCAGCAGGCCGTTGAGGTGCTGAATCAGGGTGGACTTGCCGCTGCCGGTGTGGCCGATGACGCCGAGAAACTCCCCGGCCTCCACCTGGAACGACAGATCCTGCACGGCACTGCGTTCAAAGGGCGTCCCGCTCCCATAGGTATGGGTGAGATGCTCCACTCGTAAAATCGGTTCCAATGGTCCCGTTCTTCCTTTCCGTCATTTCATGGCCGCCGCCACGGCGTCGGCGCAGGCCTCCACCGTCAGCGCGTCCAGCGGCACGTCCCAGCCGCTCTGGCGCAGCTCATAGAGCAGCTCCACGGTGTCCGGCACCGTCAATCCCAGAGCCCGCAGCTTCTCCACCTGGCAAAAGACCTCCTGAGGGCTGCCGTCCATGGCCACCTGGCCGTCGTTCATCACGATGACCCGGTCCGCCTCCTCCGCCTCGTTCATGTGGTGGGTGATGAGGATCACGGTGATCCCCTTTTCCCGGTTGAGCCGGTGGGCGGTGGAGAGCACCTCTTCCCGGCCCATGGGGTCCAGCATGGCCGTGGCCTCGTCCAGAACAATGCACTCCGGCTCCATGGCGATGACACCGGCAATGGCCACCCGCTGCTTTTGTCCGCCGGAGAGCAGGTGGGGCGCGTGGCGGACGAATTTCTCCATGCCCACAACAGCCAGGGCCTCATCCACCCGGCGGCGGATCTCCTCCGGCGGCACGCCCAGATTCTCCGGGGCGAAGGCCACGTCCTCCTCTACCACATTGGCCACGATCTGGTTGTCCGGGTTCTGGAACACCATGCCCACCCGGCGGCGGATCTCCAGCAGCAGCGCCTCGTCGGCGGTGTCCATGCCCTCCACCCACACCTTGCCTCCAGTGGGCAGCAACACGGCATTGAAGTGCTTGGCCAGGGTGGACTTGCCGGAGCCGTTGTGCCCCAGCACCACCACAAAGCTGCCCTTCTCTATGTTCAGGTCCACGCCCCCCAGCGCCAGACGAGGGGGCTTCCCCTCCTCCGCCGGGTAGGCGTACTCCAGTTGCTCAGTCTGCAGCATAGTTGACATAATCTTAAAATCTTCCTTTTGGGGATTTTCGTCCGGCCCGGGGCTTATTCAGACTCCCAGCGCCCGGTGGCGCCGCAGGGCAGCGCCAGGCCCGTCTCCGTCACCGGCAGGCCCAGCTCGTCCCAGGAGCAGCGGCCGCCGTACTTCTCCTTCACCAGCAGGCTCAGAAGATAGCCCAGCACCGAGGGGGCCAGGCCGGTGGTATAGGAGTTGATGAGGACGAACAAGGGCTTGTCCGACAGCACACCGGCGCACAGCTTCACGAAGGGATACAGGTTCTCTTCCAGCTTCCACACCTCGCCCCCCGGGCCCCGGCCGTAGGAGGGCGGGTCCATGATGATGGCGTCGTAGGTCTTGCCCCGGCGGATCTCCCGCTCCACAAATTTGGCGCAGTCGTCCACAATCCAGCGGATGGGGGCATCCTGCAATCCGGAGACTTTGGCGTTCTCCCGGGCCCACTGGACCATGCCCTTGGCCGCGTCCACATGGCACACGCTGGCCCCCGCTGCGGCACAGGCCACGGTGGCACCGCCGGTATAGGCAAACAGATTCAGCACCCGGATGGGCCGGCCGGCGGAGCGGATCTTGTTCATGGCAAAGTCCCAGTTCACCGCCTGCTCCGGGAAGAGACCCGTGTGCTTAAAGTTCATGGGCTTGACCTGGAAGGTCAGCTCCCCATAGCGAACGGTCCAGCTCTCCGGCAGCTTGTTCTTCTCCCAGTGGCCGCCGCCGGTGCGGGAGCGGAGATACCGGGCGTTGGCCTGCCGCCAGCCGGGATTGGCATGGGGCGTCTCCCAGATGGCCTGGGGGTCCGGCCGCACCAGGACCTGCCGGCTCCAGCGCTCCAGCTTCTCTCCCCCGCCGCAGTCCAGCAGCTCATAATCCTGCCATTTATCCGCGATCCACATAAGACGCCCTCCAGATTCACAAAAAATCACACATTATCGAATTATTATACTCCCCAACGGCACCTTTCGTCAATGAACAGATTGTGAAGAATGGTGTCGTCTCTCCCCTGCCCCATTGGGTCTCCGGGACAAAAAATTAAAAATTCACTCTTGACATTTCCCGGAGCTGTGCTACAATGACCCCAATACAAAAAAGGCTGTGATGAAGAGGGCGAAGGCGCGGAACCTTGCAGAGAGCCGGCGGTTGGTGCGAGACGGCGGGGAAACGCTTTCAATGCCTATGGCTTCTGAGCCGGAGGGTCGAGACCGGAGACGGATTAGGCCCTTCCGTGTCGCCGCGTTAAGGCAGAGGGCTTGTTGGAGCCTGTGAGAGGTGCGCCGGGACCGGCGCGCAATTTGAGTGGTACCGCGGGAGCATCTCCCGTCTCAAAGTTTTTCTTTGAGACGGGAGTTTTCTTTTTGCCCCGCCAATTCAGACAACGGAGGTAAATAAACATGAGCAACTATCGTATTGAGACCCAGTGCGTCCAGGGCGGCTATACGCCGGGCAACGGCGAGCCCCGCCAGATCCCCATCATCCAGTCCACCACCTTCAAATACGCCACGTCCGAGGATATGGGCAAGCTCTTCGACCTGGAGGCCAGCGGCTATTTCTATACCCGCCTGCAAAACCCCACCAACGACTATGTGGCGGCCAAGATCTGCGCCCTGGAGGGCGGCACCGCCGCCATGCTCACCTCCTCCGGTCAGGCGGCCAACTTCTTCGCCCTGTTCAACATCGCCTCCTGCGGGGACCACATCGTGGCCTCCTCCAGCATCTACGGCGGTACCTTCAACCTGATCTCCGTGACCATGGCCAAGATGGGCGTGGAGACCACCTTTGTGGCGCCTGACTGCTCCGACGAGGAGCTGGCCGCCGCCTTCCGGCCCAACACCAAGTGCGTCTTCGGCGAGACCATCGCCAACCCCGCCCTGACGGTGCTGGACATCGAGCGCCTTGCCAAGGCCGCCCATGACCACGGCGTACCTCTGATCGTGGACAACACCTTTGCCACTCCTGTCAACTGCCGCCCCTTTGAATGGGGCGCCGACATCGTCACCCACTCCACCACCAAGTACATGGACGGCCACGGCACTGCCGTGGGCGGCGCCATCGTGGATTCCGGCAAGTTCGACTGGATGGCCCACGCCGACAAGTTCCCCGGCCTCACCACCCCCGATGAGAGCTACCACGGCATCACCTATGCTGAGAAGTTCGGCAAGGAGGGCGCCTTCATCACCAAGTGCACCGCCCAGCTCATGCGGGACTTTGGCGCCATCCAGTCCCCCCAGCACGCTTTCTACCTGAACCTGGGACTGGAGAGCCTCCACGTCCGTATGGCCCGGCACTGTGAAAACGGCCAGGCGGTGGCAGAGTTCCTGGACAAGCATCCCAAGGTGGAGAAGGTGAACTACTGCGGCCTGCCCGGGGACAAATACCACGCGCTGGCCCAGAAGTACCTGCCCCACGGCTCCTGCGGCGTGGTGTCCTTTGAGCTCAAGGGCGGCCGGGAAGCAGCGGGCATCTTCATGAAGCACCTGAAGCTGGCTGCCATTGAGACCCATGTGGCCGACGCCCGTACCTGCTGCCTCAACCCGGCCTCCTCCACCCACCGGCAGATGACCGATGAACAGCTGGCCGCCGCCGGCGTGCCCGCCGGCCTCGTGCGGATGAGCTGCGGCCTGGAGAGCAAGGAGGACCTGATCGAAGATATCGCCCAGGCGCTGGACGCCATCTAAAAAAGCAAACCGAGACAAGGAGTAGCACGCCATGCCCATCAAAATCCCCAATCAGCTGCCCGCCACCCGGACGCTGCGCAGTGAAAATATCTTCGTCATGACCGAGACCCGGGCCATGACCCAGGACATCCGCCCGCTGCAGATCCTGCTTTTGAACCTGATGCCCACCAAAGTGGACACGGAGACCCAGCTGGCCCGGGTCCTGGGCAACACGCCGCTGCAGATTGAGCTGGAGCTCATCGCCCCCACCGGCCACGTGTCCAAGAACACCTCCCAGGAGCATATGCTGGCCTTCTACAAGACCTTTGACGAGGTGAAGGACCGGACCTTCGACGGCCTCATCATCACCGGCGCGCCGGTGGAGCAGATGCCTTTTGAGGAGGTGGACTACTGGCCGGAGCTGTGCCGGATCATGGAGTGGAGCAAGACCAACGTCCACTCCACCCTCCACATCTGCTGGGGCGCCCAGGCGGGACTGTACTACCACTACGGCATCCCCAAGCGTCCGCTGCCTGAAAAGCTCTTCGGCGTGTTCCGCCACACGGTGGAAGAGCCCAACTTCATGCTCTTCCGGGGCTTTGACGACCAGTTCTGGGTCCCCCACTCCCGGAACACCACCGTGGACCGCTCCGATGTGGAGGCGGTGCCGGCGCTGAAGATCCTGGCCTCCTCCCCGGAGGCGGGCATCTACGCCATCAAGACCGACAAGGGCCGCCAGATCTTCATCATGGGCCACTCGGAATATGACCGGGACACCCTGAAAAAGGAGTATCTGCGGGATGTGGAGGCCGGGGTCGACATCCAGCTGCCCAAAAACTACTTTCCCAACGACGACCCCACCCAATCTCCCCCTGTCACCTGGCGATCCTGCGCCAATCTGCTCTATGCCAACTGGCTGAACTATTTTGTCTACCAGACCGCCCCCTACGACATCCGGGAGATTCGTCTGGGCCACCGCACAGACGATTAAACGCAAAGAAAACCGCCTCACTCCGAGTTGGAGTGAGGCGGCTCTCTTTTTTCATTCCTCCCGGCAGTACTGCTCCCTGAGCACTGCCAGCAGCACCCGCACCCGCTCATCCGCCACGGAATAGACCACATACTGGCCCTTCCGCTGGTCCGCCACCAGTCCGGCGGAGCGCAGGGCGTGGAGATGCTGGGACAGGGCCGACTGGCCGATGTTGGGGGTGCGCTCTCCCAGCTCCCCCACTGTCATGGGGCGCTCCAGCAGAGCGCACAGCAGCAAAAGCCGGTTCTCATTGGCCAACAGCTTCAGCAGTTCCGCTACCTGTTTTGCTTTCTCCTCCATGAATCTTCTCTCCTTCCTCCGTAGGCTTTCCCGCCCGCAGGCGGCAGATCAGCTGGGTCATGGTACCCATGGGGCAGAACACGCACCAGCTCCGGGGCTTGAAAAGGACCATAACGATGACACCGATTAGGGTGGAGGTGAGCATGATGCTGTAAAACCCAAAGGCGAACTGGGCCACCCAGGGGGCAAAGAGCGTGCCGTGATAGGCCCAGTGCCAGGGCAGACGGAAGGTCCAGAACAGCTTGACGAACTCCCCCAGGTCCCGGGCTCCGGCGCCCACCAAATAGGTGGTCCAGAGCATCTGAAAGAACATGATGAAAAAGAAGATCAAAAAGCCGTACCGGAAGACCTGGGAGCGCATCCAGCGGGGCGTGGGCCGGTTCCGGGACAGCTTCAGCCGACCGCCCAGAAGGCTCAGGAACTGCCCCCGGTCACAGTAGCGGTTGCAGTAGAGCTTTCCGCCGCCGAAAATGGAGATCAGCAGCGGCAGGCAGAAGAAGATCATACCCAGCCAGGCAAAGAGGATATTGAAAAATCCCAGTCCCAGATAGATGGGCGTGACGATCCAGAGGTAGTCGTACCAGTGCTTCTTGTTCCCCTTCATACCGTTTCCTCCCGCACTTTCAAAGAAATGGTCCCCGCCGGGCACTCCCCAGCGCATTTGCCGCAGCCCACGCAGCGGTCGGTATCCACCCGGGCCGCCACGCCCTTCCACACCTGGATGGCCCCCAGGGGGCACACCTTTACGCAGCAGCCGCATGCCACACAGTGCTCTCCCACCTGGGCGTATCGCTTCGACGCCATAAAACTCCTCCTTAAATTCATTAGTATTTTAATATATTAGAATATACTAAAATATATATGCCCTGTCAAGCTAAAAATTTCCCTCTATGATTTCCACTCTATTGCTATGCGCTCTTTTCCCCATGTGTGATCTTGGGAGGCGGAAAAACGGCCGTTCCTCAAAGTGGCTTGCACTCTGGCTCACGGCTTTGCGCAAGGCTGTGGAACCGGCACAGAAAAAGCCCCGTCCCGAAAAATTCGGGACGGGGCTTTCCTCTGTGTCTTTTGAACCCGCAGACAGGTCAGTTCATAGCCGCGGCCATTTTGATGAGCAGCAGCCGCACAGTGGCGGCGCTGTACTTCCCTGCCGCCCAGTAGTCGGGGCTGTCCAGGATACCTGCCGCCGCCAGTTTTTCTACGGCGGCGCTGAGCTCCGCATCTTCGTCCTCCTGAACAGGTTCCGCCGGCACCGAGGGCTTTTCCGGCTCTGCCGGTTCCGCCGGCTCCTGCGGAACGCCGCTGGATGGCGCCACCCAGGAAAGGCCCAGATACGCCACGATACCCTTGGCTTCCGCCTGGGCCACCTTGGCCCGCCATTCCTCGCTCTTGAGGTTGGCTGCGTCCTCCTGGTTGGTGTGGAAGGCATGCTCGATGAGCACCGCCGGTGCGGCCGTATTCTTGAGCACATAGAGCGCCGGGTCATAGACCAGAGCCGAAGTGCGCACGGTAATGCCAGTGGCTTTTACCTGCTTCAAAATGGCTTGAGCTGCTTTCTCCCGCTCGCCGCCCGCACCATAGAGGTAGCAGCTCCAGCCCTTGGCACTGCTCCAGCCACTGCTTGCTGCCGCGTTGGAGTGGAGCGACACAAAGAGGTCAAGGCCCTGGATGCCGTTGGCGATCTTGCAGCGTTCCTGGAGGCTCACCGCCTTGCCGTCAGGCCGGGTCTCTGTCACATCCGCGCCGCAGCGCTCCAGATGGGAGCGGATGCGCTTGGCCATGTCCAGGGCAAACTCGTGCTCATAATAGGTGCCGTCGGGGCTCTTGTTGGCCAGGTTCCCGGCGTCGTGGCCCGCGTCCAGACACACCGTCTTTTTCTCACTCAATGGGTTCTCCTCCTTTTCGTGGACCACCAGATAAAAAGGCAGCACCCGGTCCGCATCACAGACAAAGCCCTGCCCCTGGCGGTCCCGGTAGCACACCGAGCCGCCGCCATCCAGCATCACCGCGCTGTCCCAGCCAGCGGACGCCAGCACATCCCGCAGCGCCTCAGGTGTGTACGCCGTCTCTGTCACCAGATAGGCAAAGCGCCCGGCCTTGCTCCCCATGGCCTGGCGGGGACGGCTGCCCCCCATGTCCGGGTTGTAGTGGGGCTTCTCTACCGGCTTGCCGTTGACGATCAGGGCCACGCACTCCACGCAGTTGTCCCTGCCGTCCGGCAGCAGGGCACAGCCGTAGTCCTGCACATCCCGGCTCCAGGCCATGCCCCAGACCTGATAGTCCGGGGCGCAGTAGGTCATGCCGTCCCCTTTCAGGTGGCAGCAGGCCTGAAGGTTGGAGAGAAAGATAGGCCCGCCGAAGAGGAAGCTGCCGCCGGTCTCCTGAAGGATCTTTTCCATCTCCCGCTCCGGGTATCTGGCCGTATTGTGGTAGATTTGCAAGCGGGAAATATCTTGCAGAGCTATGGTGCCTGCAAACTGCTCAGCCATTGCCCTCACCGCTGCCTGCGGAGCTCTTTTTCTCCGCCTGGGTACCAAAATAAAAGGCGATGACCACGGTGAACACGGTCAGAAACTGATCCGTAGACACATGGCCTGCCACCGAAAGATAGGCAAACACCGACGTCAGCGCAATGGTGACGATACTCTTGACCGACAGCAGATTTGCCACCCGCTTTTTCAGCTGCTCCATGAAAAGCCCCCTTTACAGCTCACTGAGCTTGTTGTGGTCGACGATCTTGTACATCTTGCCGCCGATGAGCACCAGGGCGTAGTTGGTGTCGGCGCCGTTGTCGTAGTCCACAGTGACACCGTTCACCACGCGGACCTTCTCAAAGCCGCCGACGCCCACGTCCAAAAGGCCCCAGCCGTTGGCCTCCCGAGGGGTATCGCCCACCAGGGTTGCGGCAATCTCCTGGGCAGTCAGCTGATTTTTGCCCTCCACCAGGCGGACGTTGACGCCGATGGCCTTGAGTTTGGCGTTAGCCTCCTGGGCGGTCAGTTCTCCCTTGGTGTAGGCTCGAATGATGTCGTTGGTTTTCATTTCAAAACTCCTCCCTTTTCTTCCGTTCAAATGGGGGTGCTTCCCCAGCACTGCTCTCTCCGCCAGCCTTGGAGCCTGGTCCTTCCCCTTTCTCTGTCGGGCCAAGCCCGGACAGAGCCCCTCTTTGCTCCGTCTATCCTATGCCGCCACAGCCACAGCCGTACCGGAGAGCACTCCCCTTTGTAGGCGCCCAGAGGGGCCAATGGTGTATTCTTTCATGCAACGCCCAGCCCACAGATAAAAAAGAGGACGCCTAAAAGGCGTCCTCTTGGGTCTGCACTCACTTATTAAGATATTCCAGCATGGCCGGCAGCTGCTCCTCCGCCGTACGCCGTCCCTCTTCATACAGGGCTTTAAGCTTTCCCACGTCCTTTTCCACCCGGGAGACCTGCACCGGTCCCTTGGGTCGGATCACAAAGATGCGGCCCGACCGTTCCAGGCGGTTGATCTGGGCGTGGAGCTCGTTGTAGCGCACCGGCAGCAGCCGCAGCGCCTCTACCAGCAGCGGCCAATCCCGATACTTCTGCTGATACAGACGCAGCATGGTCCGGCCCACCGGTTTCTTCCGATAGCCCTTCTGACGGGTCAGCACCACTACGATCTTCTCGTATCCCTGCTCTATGGCCCAATCCACCGGCACTGCGGAGGCCACGCCGCCGTCCAGGCAATGACGGCCGTCCACCTCCACCATGGGGGACATGAGCGGAATGCTGCAGGAGGCCCGAGCAGCCATCAGAATGTCCTCCGAGACACCCTTCTCATGGGCCACCAGCTCCCCTGTGCGGCAGTCGGTAGAAAAGGCCACATACCGCTGGGGAGAATTGTAAAAGGTGTCATAGTCCAGAGGCAACAGCTCCTGACTCAGCTCGCCGAAGAGGAAGTCAAAGTTGAACACCGACTTGTGCTTCACGAAGCTCTCCAGGCCCATGTAGCGCTTGTCGTTGACATAATCCAGGTTCACCTGGGCGGTACGCCCCGGCTGACGGGACACATAATTGATGCCGCACAGGGAGCCGGCAGAGACACCGCCCACACAGGGGAAGGTGATCTCCCGCTCCATCATCACATCCAGCACGCCAGCGGTAAACAGGCACCGCAGCGAACCGCCCTGCAGCATCAGTGCCGCGCTCTTTGGCATTTCAAACATGAATCCACTCCTTCTTCCGCGCATGACCAAAGGGAAAAGAGAGGCCGAAACAGCGGCCTCTCTCCCTGCTTTACTTTTTGAAGCTGTCCTTCAGGGACACACTCCGGTTGAACACCAGGTGTCCCGGACGGGAATCCTTGTTGTCCAGGCAGAAGTAGCCCAGACGCATGAACTGATAGCTCTTGGGTGCCTGGGCATCGGCCAGGCCCGCCTCCACCTTGCAATCCGTCAGAACCTCCAGGGACTTGGGATTGACATAATCCAGGAAATTCTTGTCCGCTCCATCGGGGTCGGGGTCGGTGAAGAGGTTTTCATACAGCCGCACCTCGGCGTTGACAGCGGTATTGGCATCCACCCAGTGGATGGTGGCGCCCTTTACCTTTCTGCCGTCGGCAGGGTCGCCGCCCCGGCTGTCCGGATCATAGGTGGCCAGGACTTCGGTGACGTTCCCGTTCTCGTCCTTAACGCAGCCGGTGCAGGTGATAAGGTAGGCACCCTTCAGGCGGCACTCGGGGCCGCCGGGGAACAGGCGCTTGTACTTGGGCACAGGGGTCTCCAGGAAGTCGTCCGCCTCGATCCACAGGTTGCGGGAGAAGGAGATCTCCCGGGTGCCGGCGGTGGGGTCCACGGGGTTATTTTCCACCGTGACGGTCTCGCTCTGTCCCTCGGGATAGTTGGTGATGGTCAGCTTCACCGGCCGGATCACCGCCATGGTCCGCTGAGCCGTCTCATTGAGATCCTCCCGCAGGCAGTGCTCCAGGAAGGCGTATTCCACAGTGGAGTCCACCTTGGCCACACCGATGCGCTCGCAGAAATTGCGGATGGAGCGAGGGGTGTAGCCCCGGCGGCGCAGACCGCAGAGGGTAGGCATCCGGGGATCGTCCCATCCGGAGACATACTTCTCCTCCACCAACTGACGGAGCTTGCGCTTGCTCATGACGGTGTAGTTGATGCCCAGCCGGGCGAACTCGATCTGCCGGGGCTTGGCGGGCAAATCGCAGTGCTCCACCACCCAGTTGTACAGAGGACGGTGGGCCTCAAACTCCAGGGAGCACAGGGAATGGGTGATGTGCTCCATAGCGTCCTCGATGGGGTGGGCAAAGTCATACATGGGATAGATGCACCACTTGTCCCCGGTGCGGTGATGGGTCATGTGATTGATGCGGTAAATCACCGGGTCCCGCATATTGAAGTTGCCGGAGGCCAGGTCGATCTTGGCCCGGAGGGTCATCCGGCCATTTTCAAACTCGCCGGCCTTCATGCGGCGGAACAGATCCAGGCTCTCCTCCACAGGACGGTCCCGGTAGGGACTCACTGCCGGGTGGGTCAGATCGCCCCGCATCTCCCGCATCTGCTCGGGAGTCAGCTCGCAGACATAGGCCAGTCCCTTTCGGATCAGGTCCTCGGCACACTCATACATTTTATCAAAATAGTCGGAGGCATAGTAAAACCGGTCGTCCCAGGTAAAGCCCAGCCAGCGGATATCCTCCTGGATGGCGTCCACATATTCGGTGTCCTCTTTGGTGGGGTTGGTGTCGTCCATCCGCAGATTGCACATGCCGCAGAACTTCTCCGCCATGCCAAAGTCGATGGTCAAAGCCTTGCAGTGTCCGATGTGCAGATAGCCGTTGGGCTCAGGGGGAAAGCGGGTGTGAACCGTCATGCCCTGGAACTGGCCGCCCTCCGCAATGTCTTCTTCGATGAATGCCTGAATAAAGTTCTTGCCTTCCGACGGCTCCTCCGTCAGGGGGGTCTTGATGTTCTCAGCCAAAACAATTCCTTCCTTTCTTCCTCTTCAAGTGCCGATTCTCCGCGCTCCGGCGCAAAAAAACACGGGAATTTATTATATCGTAATTTCAGAGAAAAAACAAGGTCTTTGCCCTGCTTTCTCTCATTGCCGCGGCTTTTCTCCCCCCTTCTCTCCCTTCGCTATTTCATCAGCTTGCTTCTTTCCGCCGTTTTCTCCGGGCTAAGTAGGGGATTCACAGAAAATATCCCTGGGTGTATAATAAAAAATACATTTCATCCGAGGAAAGGAAACGCTATGAAAAAGTCCCTTTTTCGCATTGCTTTAAGCAAGCTTTTGTATGTCATTCTCTTCGTGTCCATTCAGGTGGCGGCCCTGGTGGTCATGTTCCTCTTCTTCCAGGAGAAATTTGCCTATTTCTACGCCGTCTGCATTCTCTTTTCCTTGGCCGCTGCTCTCCACATCATCAACAGCGAACGCAATCCGGCCTACAAGATCGCCTGGCTCATTCCGCTGCTGCTGGTCCCCATCTTCGGCGGTCCCCTCTATGCCATCTTTGGAAAGATCCATCCCAAGCGCCGAGAGATCCAGAAGTTCCGTCAGGTGCTCCGGCAGACTGCTGAAGCGCTCCGGGATGACAATGCAGGTCTGGAACAGCTGTCCCAAGTGGTGCCAGAGGCTCTGCCCCATGCCCGCTATATTCAAACTGCCGCAGCTGTTCCCCCCTATTGCCATACGGACACCCAGTACTATCCCCTGGGGGAGGAGATGTTTGCAGCCATGTGCCAGGAGCTGGAGGGCGCCAAACGGTTCATCTTCCTGGAGTACTTTATCATCCACGAGGGGACCATGTGGAACACCATGCTGGAGATCCTGGAGCGAAAGGCCCGGGAAGGCGTAGAGGTTCGGGTGATGTTCGACGACGTGGGAAGTCTCCTGACCTTGCCCCGGCACTATGAGCGGCAGCTGCGCCAAAAGGGCATCCAAGCCTGCGTGTTCAATCCCTTCCACAGCATCCTCTCCTCCCGCTTCAACAACCGGGATCACCGGAAGATCTGCGTGGTGGACGGCACCGTGGGCTTTACCGGCGGCATCAACCTGGCAGATGAGTACATCAACGCGGTGGAAGTCCATGGCCACTGGAAGGACGGCGGCGTGCGGCTGCGGGGCGACGCAGTGTGGAGCCTGACGGTGATGTTCCTGGCCATGTGGGATTTTGTGTGCGGCAAGTCGGAGGATTTTTCCCGTTTCCGCGGTGACCCGCAGGTCCTCTCCGCCGTTTTTCCGGACGGGTTCGTTCAGCCCTACACGGACATGCCTCTGGACCGGGAAAATGTGGGAGAAAATGTCTATCTGAATCTCATTAATCGGGCCCAAACCTCCATCTGCATTACTACACCCTATCTGATTCTGGACAACGAGACCATCACCGCCCTCCAGACTGCCGCCAAAAGCGGTGTGGACGTGCAGATCATCACCCCTTATGTGCCCGACAAGAAGTATGTCCAATTTCTGACTCGCTCCAATTATGAGGCACTGCTGCGGGGCGGAGTGCGCATCTACGAATATACCCCTGGCTTTATCCACATGAAGAACTGCATCTGCGACAGCAAGTACGCCGTGGTGGGCACCATCAATTTTGACTACCGCAGTCTCTACCTTCACTTTGAGTGTGCCGCCTGGATGTGCAACAGCAAGGCGGTGGGGCAGGTGCAGGAGGATTTTGAACAAACGCTTGCCCTTTCCCGGGAAGTCACACTGGACTCCATGCAGCAGCTGGGCTTTTTCAAACGGCTGCTATTGAGCGTCCTGCGGGTATTTTCTCCTCTGTTTTGAGAAAGTGCCTCTCTTCTTCCCTTTCAGGCAAAAAGGAAAAAGCGCATGGCAAAATGCCATGCGCTTTTTTATGAACCGTTTGAGCGAATCTTACTTCAGCTCGACCTTGGCACCGGCCTCTTCCAGCTGCTTCTTCAGCTCCTCGGCCTCGTCCTTGGACACGCCCTCCTTCAGGGTCTTGGGAGCGCCCTCGACAGTGGCCTTGGCCTCAGCCAGGCCCTGGCCAGTGATCTCACGGACGACCTTGATGACCTTGATCTTGGCAGCAGCGTCGAAGCCAGCCAGAACCACGTCGAAGTCGGTCTTCTCCTCAGCAGCGGGAGCAGCAGCGCCGCCGGCAGCGGGAGCAGCCATGGCAGCGGCGGAAACGCCGAACTCTTCCTCCAGAGCGTGAACCAGCTCACTCAGCTCCAGAACGGTCAGGCCCTTGATCTCTTCGATCATAGCGGTAACTTTCTCAGACATTGTATTTGCCTCCTAATTCAAGATAATTTTAATCGGTAAGCTGCTTATTCGGCAGCGGGAGCGGCCTCGGCCGCAGGGGCTTCTGCGCCAGCTTCCATCTTCTCGGCGATCTGCTTCAGGACGCAGGCCAGACCGGAAATGGGAGCCAGCATGGTGCCCAGGACCTGCGCCTGCAGGACGGGCAGAGCGGGAATGGAAGCCAGGGAGTTGATGGTCTCCATAGAGATCACCTTGCCATCCATGAAGCCGCCCTTGATCTCAAACTTGCCATCCATCTTCTTGGCAAAGCCGGAAATGACACGGGCGGGAGCCACGGGGTCATTCTCGCACACAGCCAGAGAAGTGGTGCCGTTGAGCAGATCATCCAGCTCGTTCAGACCGGTGTTGTTCAGGGCGAACCGGAGCAGGGTGTTCTTCACCACGGCGTAGTCCACCTCGTTCTCGCGGCACTCTCTGCGCAGCGCGGTGTCCTCGGCCACCGTGATGCCCTTGTAGTCCACGATGACGCCGGCGGCGGACTTCTGCAGCTTCTCGGTCAGCGCGGCAACGATGGCCTGCTTTTCACTGAGAACTTTTGCGTTAGGCATTGTTGGGTTTCACCTCCAGAGATTTGTCGGTGCGTTCAAAAAAGGAAAACCGTCCTTACGCCAAAAGACGTAAGGACGGCATAGCAATCTTACGATTTGCTGTCCTCGGCAGGACTTACGGAGTTTCCCCCACCTGCTGTCTTTGGAACGCATCTGGTATTATATCAGGCTTCGACAGGTTCTGTCAAGCGAGATATCAAATTTTTTGCGATATCAGATCTTGGCTGCATTCATGCGCACGCCGGGGCCCATGGTGGAAGCGGCCACGCAGCTTCTGATATACTGGCCCTTGGCGGCAGCGGGCTTGGCCTTGATGATGGCGCCCATGAGAGCGTTGTAGTTCTCAGCCAGCTTCTCGGGGCCGAAGGAGACCTTGCCGATGGGGCAGTGGATGATGTTGGTCTTGTCCAGACGATACTCGATCTTACCGGCCTTGACTTCCTTGACAGCCTTGGCCACATCGGGGGTCACGGTGCCGGCCTTGGGGGAGGGCATCAAGCCCTTGGGGCCCAGGACCTTACCCAGACGGCCCACAACGCCCATCATATCGGGGCTGGCAACCACCACGTCAAAGTCGAACCAGTTTTCCTTCTGGATCTTTTCCACCAGATCCATATCGCCCACGTAGTCAGCGCCAGCCTCGCGGGCAGCGTCGGCCTTGTCGCCCTTGGCGAACACCAGGACGCGGACGCTCTTGCCGGTGCCGTGGGGCAGCACGATGGCGCCACGGACCTGCTGATCGGCGTGACGGGAGTCAACGCCCAGCTTCACGTGCAGCTCGACGGTCTCGTCGAACTTGGCGGTAGCAGTCTTGCAGATCAGAGCGAAACCCTCAGCAGCATCGTACAGAGTATTCTTGTCGATCTGCTTGGCGCTCTCTTTATATTTCTTGCCTCTAAACAATGTTATTTCCTCCTCATAGTGGTTCTTCGGACTCTATCCTCCCACTGTATTCGGCGACAGCGGAGCTGTCCCTCAGTCGCCCACAACGACGCCCATGGAACGGGCGGTACCGGCGATCATGCTCATGGCGGCTTCCAGGCTGGCGGCATTCAGATCGCGCATCTTCAGCTCAGCGATCTTCTGCACAGAGGCCTTGGAGATGGTGGCCACCTTGGTCTTGTTGGGCACGCCGGAGCCGGACTCGATGTTGCACTCCTTCTTGATCAGGACGGCCGCGGGGGGCGTCTTGGTGATGAAGGAGAAGGAGCGGTCAGCATACACAGTGATGACCACGGGGATAATCATGCCCATGTCGTTCTTGGTACGCTCGTTGAACTCCTTGGTGAAGGCGGCGATGTTCACGCCGTGCTGGCCCAGAGCGGGGCCCACGGGGGGTGCGGGGGTTGCCTTGCCTGCGGGGATCTGCAGCTTCACATAGCCTGTAATTTTCTGTGCCACGAAGTAGCACCTCCTATTAAAGATGTGGTGACGGCCGTCTCACGGTCGTCTTTGGCGGAGCCGATGGCTCCTCCCACTTGCGCCGGATTCTCTCCGGCCTGGCGCCAAAGGGGCGCCGGATCAGTCGATGACCTCCACCTGGTCCAGCTCCAGCTCGACCGGGGTCTCGCGACCGAACATGGAGACCACCACACGGACCTTGTTCTTGTCCGCGTCGATCTCCTCCACGATACCGGTGAAGCTCTCCAGAGGGCCGTCCACAATCTTGACGTTGTCGCCCACGTTGTACTGCACCACGATCTCGTGCTTTTCCATTCCCAGGGCCAGGACCTCGTCCTCGGTCAGGGGAGTGGGATTGTTTGCATTGGAGCCGACGAAGCCGGTCACGCCGCGGACATTGCGGACCATGTGCCAGGTGTCGTCGGTAAGGACCATCTTGATGAGGACATAGCCGGGAAACACCTTCCGCTCCACTTCCTTGGAAGCGCCGGAATCGGTCACCTCGGTCACCGTCTCCAGAGGGATCTGCATATCCAGAATCATGTCCTCCAGGTGACGATTGGCCACGACCTTCTCGATGGCGGTCTTTACGGCATTTTCATAGCCGGAATAGGTATGCACTACATACCACTTTGCGCTATCAGCCATTTCTCTTCACCTCAGGCGCCAAAGGCGCTGATGAGCAGATGCACGGCTTCCACTGCAACATAGTCGAAGACCCAGATGCATACGCCGATAACCAAAGAGCACAGAAGCACCGTACCGGTGTTCTTGATCACGGTCTGACGGTTGGGCCATACGATCTTCTTCAGCTCGCTTTTCATTTCGCGAAGCCAGCGGCCCCGCGTCTTCTTGACCTTCTTTTCTTCCGCCATAGTCATTCGCCCTTTCTTATCCTAACTTACTTGGTTTCCGTGTGAAGCGTGTGCTTCCTGCAGAAGGGGCAATACTTGTTCATCTCAAGACGGTCGGGATCGTTCTTCTTGTTCTTCATGGTGTTGTAGTTTCTTTGCTTGCACTCGTTGCATCTCAAAGTGATCTTAACTCGCATCTAACGGCACCTCCTTATACTTGGGTATCTTCGCGATACCACTTGCCTCCCTGCCATTTCGCAGGGGCATCTTCCACCGCGTGAAAAGCGAAAAATGCGCAGGACAAAAGAGCCCCTTTCACAGGTAAAATCGATTTTAGCACAATTTTGTCCACCGGTCAACTGTTTTTTCAAAAATTGTCAGCTTTTTTCCGGCGCGCCCTCCGTCCCGGAAAAGGCGTCCAGCACCGCCTGGACCTGTTCCGGCGGTAGCGTATTGAGTGCCACCGGCGGCGTCGGATCCTTTCCCCGGGGCGCAAGCTCTTTCTCATACCACAGCACGTCCCACCAGGCGCCGTTTTTATAGCCCGCCATGCGATGGACCGCAGTCTTGTGGAAACCGGCGGCGTCGTTGAGGGCCTGGCTGGCGGGATTGGGATCGGTCACCAGGGCGTGGGCCGTCAGGACCCCCTGCATCTTCAAAAGCTCCAGCAGCGCCCCGTACATCCGCCGGCCCAGGCCCTTGCCTCTGGCGTCCCGGTCCAGATACAGTGACAGCTCTGCATTCCACTGGTAGGCCGCCCGCTCCATGTGCCGGTGGGCGTAGCCATAGCCCAGGATGCGCCCGTCCTCCTCCCAGACCAAATAAGGGTACTCCTCCAGAATCCCGGCAATCCGGGCGGAGAACTCGGCCTGGGTGGGGAGCTCATATTCAAATGTAATCGGTGTGTCGATATATTGGCCGTAGATGGCCAGCAATTTTGCCGTGTCGGCCACGATTGCCATACGAATTCCCATGGGAAATCCTCCCTTTTGCATCGTAATTTCCTTCCGTTTTACCACAGCTTTCCCCGCAATGCAAGTGCCTTGCGCCGCCTAAGCCGGTATGGTATCATAATAAATGTATAGAGCCGTCCCCAAAAGAGAAAGGAGGCCCGCCATGAAACGGCGCATCCTAGCCCTGCTGCTAACAGCCGCCGCAGTGCTGCTCTCCGGCTGCGGCCAAAGCCCCTCCCCTGCCCCGGTGTCGGAGCCAAGCGAAACAACGGAGCAAGACCCCCTGCCGGAGTCCGTCTCAGAGCCGGCCCTCCTACCGGAACCGGAACCCGCCCCGGAACCGGAGCCGGCAGACTTTGTCCCGGTGGCGGACTATCTGCCCCAGGTCCGGGTGGACCTGCGGTATGCCGGCAGCGACAACTTCACCGGCCAGACCATCTACGACTTTACCGACGCCTATCTCCGGTACGGCACGGTCCAAAAGCTCTCCCAGGCCCAAAAGGAGCTGGAAGACGCCGGGTATTCCCTGCTGATCTGGGACGCCTTCCGGCCTGTGGAGGCCCAGTTCCGGCTCTGGGAGGTCTGCCCGGACCCGGTGTATGTGGCCAACCCGGAAACAGGCTATTCCTCCCATAGCCGTGGCAACACCGTGGATGTAACGCTGACGGACCTGGCGGGAAACGCCGTGGAAATGCCCAGCGGCTTTGACGACTTCTCCCCCCTGGCGGACCGGGATTACAACGACGTGACGGCGGAGGCCGCCGCCCATGCCCAGCTGCTGGAGGATGTGATGGCCTCCTGCGGCTTCCGCCCGTACAGCGGCGAGTGGTGGCACTTCAGCGACACCGACGAATACCCCGTGGAGGAGACCTTCTCCCCGGACTGAGAAAGGAGCACCCCATTATGCGCATCATGGCTATCGACTACGGCGACGCCCACACCGGCATCGCCATCTCAGACCCCACCGGCTTTCTGGCCGGCTTCACCACCACCATCCACAGCCGCCGTCAGGAGGAGGTGGTGTCCGAGATCTGCACCCTGGCCCGGGAGCACGGCGCCCAGGAGCTGGTGCTGGGCCACCCCAAGAACATGGACGGCACTCTGGGTCCCCGGGCGGAAAAGGCGGAAGCCCTGGCGGAGATCCTGCGGGAGACAACTGGACTGCCAGTGGTGCTGTGGGACGAGCGCCGCACCACCATCGACGCCCACCAGATCCTGATGGGCGCCGGGAAAAACGCCAAAAAGCGGAAAAAGACCGTAGATGCCGTGGCGGCCACGCTGATTCTCGAAGGCTACCTCACCTTCCGCAGCCGCCCGCCCCAGGCCTGACCCTCCTTCCCGGCGGACACCTACCGCTGTCCGCCGGTTTTTTCTCCCTTGACAAATACCCCCACGGGGTATATACTGCTCTCCAGAAAGCAGTATACCCCACAGGGGTATCAATCAAGGAGGGCTTATGCGAGAAGAGCGCTATGAGATCAGCGGCATGCACTGTGCCGCCTGCAGCAGCTCCGTGGAGCGGGTCACCCGCCGGCTCCCCGGCGTGGAGCGCAGCGACGTGAATCTGACCACCGGCATCATGACCATCGCCTACGACGAGACCCAGGTGACGCCGGAGGCCATCATCAAAAAGGTAGAGAAGGCGGGCTTCGGCTGCCAGCAGAAGATGCCGGAGCAGGCCAAGGCCCAGGCACCTTCGGAGGACAAGGCCGAGGTGGAGCTGCGGGAGAAAAAGCGGAACCTGACCGGCGCCGTGGTGGTGACGCTGCTCCTGCTGTACGTGTCCATGGGCCAGATGCTGCCCTTCGGCCTGCCGCCGCTGCCGGTGCCGGACATCATGGATATGCACACCCACCCGGTGAACTTCGCCATCACCCAGCTGCTGCTGGTGATCCCGGCCATGTGGTTTGGCCGCAGCTACCTCATCAGCGGCTTCAAGGCCCTAATCCACCGCAGTCCCAACATGGACTCCCTGGTGGCCATCGGCAGCTCCTGCTCCTTTTTGTACAGTCTGGTGATGACCTACCTGCTCTCCGACGATCCGTCGTTGGTCCACAACCTCTATTATGAGTCCGCCGCTGTGGTGCTGACCCTCATCAGCGTGGGAAAGTTCCTGGAGAGCCGCAACGTCCAAAAGACCAAGGGTGCCATCACCCGCCTGATGGAGCTGCGGCCCGACGTAGCCATCCTGGCGGAGACCGGTCAGGAGGTGCCCACCTCCTCCCTGCGGGTGGGCAACGTGATCCTGGTGAAGCCCGGCGGGAAGATCCCCGCCGACGGCACCGTGGTCAAGGGCTCCAGCTCCGTCAACGAGGCCATGCTCACCGGCGAGAGCCTGCCGGTGGAAAAGGAAGTCGGGTCGGAGGTCATCGGCGGCAGCATCAACCAGGACGGCGTCCTCTATATCTCTGTCACCCATACCGGCGAGGACTCCACCCTGTCCAAGATCATTCGCTTTGTGGAGGACGCCCAGGGCAAAAAGGCCCCCATCTCCCGGGTGGCCGACAAGGTGGCCGGTGTGTTTGTGCCCGTGGTCATGACCATCGCCCTGGCGGCGGCCGTCGTCTGGCTGGCTCTGGGCTATGAGTTCGCCTTTGCTCTGCGGGTATTCACCTCGGTGCTGGTCATCGCCTGTCCCTGTGCCCTGGGTCTGGCTACCCCCACCGCCATCATGGTGGGCACGGGCCTGGGGGCCTCCAACGGCATCCTCATCCGCAGCGGCGAGGCTCTGGAGACCACCCACAAGACCGACACGGTGGTGCTGGACAAGACCGGAACCGTCACCGAAGGCCGCCCGGCAGTGACCCAGGTCCTCTCGCTGGAGCTGCCGGAGCGGGAGCTGGTAGAGCTGGCGGCGTCGGTGGAATCCGTGTCCCAGCACCCGCTGGCCAAAGCCATCGTAGACTATGCAAAGGTAAAGTCCTTTACATCTATTGCCACTCTGAAAGAGTTTGAAAACCTCTCCGGCCGTGGCATTCGGGCAGTGCTGGAGAACGGCTCCACGGTGCTGGCGGGCAACCAGCGTCTGATGGAGGAGGCAGGGGCGGACCTGACGCCCCTGCGGGCGGAAGCGGAGCGCCTGTCCGGCCAGGGCCAGACCCCCATGTACTTCCTGCGGGACGGCAAGCTCCTGGGCCTCATCAGCGTGGCCGACCAGGTGAAGGAGACCAGTGCCGCCGCCATCGCCCGTCTCAAGGCCCAGGGCATCCGCACGGTGCTCCTCACCGGCGACAGCCAGGCCGCCGCCCAGTATATCGCCTCTCAGGTGGGGGTGGACCAGGTGGTGGCGGAGGTGCTGCCGGAGGAGAAGGCCGGCGTGGTCCAAAAGCTTCAGGCAGAGGGCCGGAAGGTGATGATGGTGGGCGACGGCATCAACGACGCCCCCGCCCTGGTCCAGGCCGACATCGGCTGCGCCATCGGCAACGGCAGCGATATCGCCATCGAATCCGCCCAGGTCATCCTCATGCGGGGGGACCTGAACGATGTCTCCCGGGCCATCCGGCTCAGCCGCCTGACCATCCGCAACATCAAGCAGAACCTGTTCTGGGCCTTCTGCTACAACACCATCGGCATCCCCATCGCCGCCGGCGCGCTGTACCTGAGCTATCACCTACTGCTGACCCCCATGTTCGCCGGCGCCGCCATGTCCCTGAGCTCCATCTTCGTGGTGTCCAACGCCCTGCGGCTGCGGTACAAGAAGCTGGACTGAGGCGGCAAAACGATTTGAAAAAAGGAGGCTCACCCTATGGCTGATCTCACTTCCAAAGAACCCGCTGCCCAGGAGCCGGAGGCTGCCTGCTCCTGCCAATGCACCACCCGGCACAAGCACCGGGAGGCGGCGGAATACGACGCCCTGCTGCGCCGCCTGAGCCGCATCGAGGGCCAGGTCCGGGGCATCCGGGGCATGGTGGAAAAGGAGGCCTACTGCACCGACATCCTGACCCAGGTCTCGGCAGTCCAGGCCGCCCTCAACGCCTTTGCCCGGGAGCTGCTGGGCAACCATATCAAAACCTGCGTGGTCCAGGACATCCAAGCCGGCAAGCTGGACGTAGTGGATGACCTGCTGAGCACGCTGCAAAAAATGATGAAATAAAAAGGAGACTTCGCTATGAAAACCATTTCCGTTCCCGACATGATGTGTGAAAACTGCGTCAAGCGCATTACCAAGGCCCTCACCGACGCGGACCTCAAGTTCCAGGTGTCCCTGGCGGACAAGACCGTCACCATCGACGGCTGCGACAACTGCCTCAAGACTGCCCTGGAGGAGCTGGAGGATCTGGGCTTCACCCCCAAGGCTCTGTAAGTCCTGGGGCCCAAACATCACCAAAAGCGGCGGAGCGGGCCTAAAGTCCGCTCCGCTGTTTTTTCAAATTTTTCCATCGACTATTGAAATCGCACAAGAAAAGCGGTAATATAAAAGTAGTAAATCAGTGAAATTGACCATTCCCCAAGCTTGTGATCTCCCTACTTTGCAAGCAGGGCCGCGGAAAGGAGGCCGCCATGAAGAAAAAAGGGATGCTCTACCTCTGGTTCGTCGCCGTAATCGACCTTCTCTTTTTCCTCTTCTTTTGCGGTCTTGTTTTGACCCAGCTTGGGGTCTCACTCCCCCTGCCTTTTTCCCTTTTCCATACGCCGTTTCCGGAGGAGGCAGGAAGCCTGACCCTCCTCCTGAAAAATTTTCTGGGCCTGTATATCGTCGGCGCAGTGGTGGATCTGCTGACCCGGCCGGCCCAGACCTATCTGCTCTTCGGCCAGTTCATGGGCAGCATCCACGGCGCAACGCGGGATCCGGTCCTGCCCATCTCCATGGGCGCCCAGCGGGTCATCTCTCTTACATTCCTGGGGGCGGGGATCCTGCTGATCGTCCTGCTCCGGCAGCTCCCGTTTCAGTCCTACTCCGCCATCGCCTGGATGCTCCTGGCGGCCCTCCTGCTGATTCCCCTGGACTTCTGCGCGCTGTTCTTCTACGGCATCCTCCAGGCCCGTCGGCAGAAAAAGGAGGAGCCGCTCCTCTAGCACACACCGGCTCTACGCCCCGAGGGAGGGGAGGACTTTCGTCCTCCCCTCCCTTTTTCTCTTTCCAGCGGGTCTAGGCCTCCTCCAGCAGATTCCGCAGCAGCCCAAGGCCCCGTTCCAGCTCCTGCCGGCTCCGGGGCGAGCTGATGGCCAGCCGGACTCCCGGTGCGACCCGTCCGCCGCCTACGGCAAAGCGCTCCCAGCCAAAGACCTGGACGCCCCGGGCCCGGGCCGCCTCCTCAAAGCTCCGGCCGGACCACCCGGAGGGCAGCCCCAGCCACCGGAACTGAGCATCGCTCTCCCCCAGCAGGGAAAAGTCCCCCAGGTACCGCTCCGTCAGCTGGTTGCGCCAGTGCAGCTCCCGGCGCTTCTCCTCCACCATCTGCCGGGCAAGGCCGCTGTCGATGAGCTGGGAGACCACCTCCGCCTCCAGCGGCGGAGCCATGACATTGAGGGCGTCGCCTCCGCTGGACAGGGCCTGGGCATACCGGGGCGGCATCCCCACGAAGGCGATGCGCAGTCCGGCGGAGAGGGCGTTGGAGACGGTGGAGAGATAGATGCACTGCTCCGGCGCCAGGGCCGCCAGAGGCGGCAGCGGCGCGGGGGACAAAAAGGAGTAGGTCCCGTCCTCCAGACACAGCAATTCCCGCCGCTGGATCAGCTCCGCCAGAGCCGCCCGCTGGCCGCTGTCCATGGTGACGGCGGTGGGATTGTGGTGATCAGGGCTCACATAGAGGCCCCGGACCCCCTCGTTGCGGCACAGCTGGTCCAGCACCCCCAGATCCAGCCCGCCCTCGCGGCAGGGCACAGGCAGCAGCTGGATCCCCAGCAGCCCCGCCAGCTTTTTCACGCCCGGGTAGGTCAGGGTGCTGACCGCCAGCTTGTCCCCGCTGCGCAGCAGCGCCGTCATGGCCACCGCCAGGGAGTTCTGAAGTCCCGCCGTCAGGAGGATCCGCTCCGGCGGCATCTCCAGTCCCATCCATTCCAGCCACCGCTGTCCGCTGCGCCGGTGGGAGAGGCGTCCGGCGGTCTCACCATATTCCAAAACGGCGCTGACATTGGCCTTTTTCAGCAGCCGGCGGAGAGTCTCCACCACATAGGCGTTCTGCTCATACAGGGGATGGGAGGCCCCCAGGTTAACACACCTGTCCAGCCCCGTCTCGTCCAGCATGGGCAGATCAGAGCCCACGCCGGCGGCGATATAGGTCCCCCGCCCGGTCTCTCCGCAGATCAGGCCCTTTTCCGCGCACAGCTTGAAGGCCCGGGCCACCGTGCTCAAATTCACATCCAGATAGTCCGCCAGCTCCCGCTGGGGCGGCAGCTTGTCCCCCGGGCCCAGGAGCCCGCTGCGGATATCCGCCTCCAGCTGCCCGGCGATCTCCCGATAGATGGGCTCCTCCCCCGTTCGGCGCAGGCTGGGCCGCCAGGTCATGGGATAGTCGTCAAAGGAATTGACAGGCACGGTCCTTCCCTCCCGTTTTATTGTAGTGCGAACAATTTTACCATTGCAGCCGAACAATTTCAAGGCTATACTGGACCCATACCAGATCGAAAAAGGAGGTCACACGATGGAACGAACCATTTTGCTGCTGGGCAATCCTGCCCTGTATGAGGTCAGTGAGCCGGTGACAGAGGAGGAGCTCCCCCAGCTGCGGGGCGTGGTGGAGGACCTGCACGACACTTTGATGGCGTTCCGGCGCAAGTACCACGCCGGGCGGGCCATCGCCGCCCCCCAGATCGGCGTGGGCAAGCGGCTTTTGTACATGTGCATCGACCATCCGGTGGTGTTCCTCAACCCGGTGCTGGAGCCCCTGGGGACGGAGACCATGGAGGTGATGGACGACTGCATGTCCTTCCCCGGTCTGCTGGTGAAGGTCCAGCGGGCCCGGCGCTGCCGCATCCGCTACCGGGATATGGACTGGAACGAACAGGAGATGGTCCTGGAGGGGGATCTTTCCGAGCTGCTGCAGCACGAATATGACCACCTGGACGGCATCCTGGCCACCATGCGGGCCATAGACAGCCGCTCCTATTTCCTCAAGGAGGCTCTGTGATGCAGCGCATCGGCATTCTGGGCGGCATCAGCGCCGCCTCCACCCTCCACTACTATGACACCCTCCACCGTCTCTACTACCAGGCCCATGGGGATTACTACTACCCGGAGATCCTGGTCAACAGCCTGAACTTTCAGTACTTCACCGACCTGGAAAACAGCGCTGACCCGGAGCCCTATCGTGAGTACATCCTTCAGGGCCTTGAGCGCCTGGCCCGGGCCGGGGCGGACTTTGCCGTCATGGCGGCCAACTCCCCCCACTCGGTGCTGGAGGATATCCGGCCCCGGCTGCCCGTGCCAGTGGTGAGCATCGTGGACGCCGTGGGCCGGCGGGCCCGGGAACTGGGGATGAAGCGCTTGCTCCTCACCGGCATCGCCTACACCATGCGGGGCACCTTCTATCCCCGGGGACTGGCGCCCTACGGCATCCAGGTGATGGTCCCCACCCCGGAGGAGCAGCAGCGCATCGACCACATCATCTTCTCCCAGCTGGCCATCCACCAGGTGGACGCGGCATCCAAGGCCTTTTTCCTGGAGCTGCTGGCGTCCTATCCGGTGGACGGCGTGATCCTGGGCTGCACGGAGCTGCCCCAGCTGGTGACCCAGGCGGACACGGCGGTCCCTCTGCTCAACTCCCTGGAGCTGCACTGTCAGGCGGCGCTGCAGTATGCCGCCCTGCCTTCCTGATCCCCTGCCGCAAAGCGCCGCGGAGCTATCTCCGCGGCGCTTTTTCTGCCCCTTTCCCATCTTCCATCCCCTATTGACATACCTTTATCATCTAGGTATAATAAGCATAGATGACCGAGGGTCAAACCAGAAAGGAGGCAGAGCGATGCAGGTGGACAAGAGCCTGATGACCGGCAGCACGGTGATGCTGGTGCTGTCGCTTCTGAGCCAGCGGGAGATGTACGGCTACGAGATGATCGCCGAGCTGGCCCGCCGGTCCGAGGACACCTTTCAGCTGCGGGAGGGGACCCTCTACCCCATCCTCCACACCCTGGAGGCGGACAAGTGCGTCACCGCCCGGGAAAAGGCCGCGGGAAACGGTCGGACCCGGCGGTACTACCGCATTACCCGGCGGGGCAGAAAGCTTTTGGAGGAAAAGCAGGCCGAGTGGAAGTTCTTCACCGACAAGGTGGAGCAGGTGGTCTTTGGCACCTCCCCCTCCCCCGCCTGAGGCGACAGGAAAGGAGGAAGCCATGGAAGAGAAAAAGACCGCTGGACAATGGTGCGACGAGGCGGTGGGCTATGTCCGCTTCCGTCCCGACCGCTCCGCCATCCGGCGGGAGCTGACACAGCACCTGATGGACAGCCGGTTCCAACTGCTGGACCAGGGCCTGGATACAAAAACAGCGGATGACCGGAGCGTGGCGGCCATGGGAGATCCTCAGACGGTGGGGCTGGCCCTGGACCGGGCCCACAACCCCTTTCTCGGGTGGCTGTGGGAGCTCAGCCGTCTGGTCTGCGGTATCCTGGTGTTTCTTGCCCTGTGCTGCGTGCTGCGGTCCGACTGGCGGTACACTGCGTGGAACAACCTGACATGGCTCATGGAGCCGGCCTCCGCCGTCCAGGAGCCGGCGTTGGACCCGGAGTACGGCGTAGCCGACGGCACCTATCGTCTTTTGGGCGAGGTGGGCTGCCCCGCTCCCGTTCAGGCGGGAGACTATACGCTGACGGTCACCACGGCCTTCTATCGGGAGGAGACTGACAACGGCCAGAGGAGCCTGACCCTGGGCCTCACCGCCCAGCCCCAACACTTCTGGATGGAGGCCCCCGCCCTCTTCTCCATTCTCGTGGCCGTGGACAGCAGCGGCACCGTCTATTCCAATGCCCGGGCCCCCTGGATCTCCGTCTGGCCGCTGGAGAGCGATGCCGGAGCGTATCAGTTCTGCGTCGATTTTATATCCATTCCCGGAGAGCCGGAGTGGATCCAGCTGCAAAGCAGCCTGGACGATTCCTGGAGCCTGCGTCTGGAGCTGCCCGAGGAGGAGGTGACGCCATGATCCGCCTGCCGAGACTGAGCCGGAAGCAGCGGGTGGTCCGGAATCTGCTGGTGGGGCTGGCCGCCTGCGGGATCATCTGGTATGGCTTTGACTTCGCTCCGCCCACCGCGGGTCTGGCCCTCCGGTGGAAGGCCCAGACCTATCTGCTGGAGGAGACGCCGGAGCTGCTCTACACCAGTCCCGCTGGAAAAAACGGCAGCCGGGAGCTGGTGGGCCGCTGCGGGGAACGCTGGTTTTACTGCCGGGACTACCAGACGCTGCTGTTTCACGATCTGGGCAACCTGACTTTCACGGAGCCTACAGAACCCGTCACCTGCATCATTCCCCCCTTTGGGGGTGAGGATGTGCTCTACATCGCGGCCCAGATCCCCGGCGCCGCAAGGGCAGCGTGCAGTGTCCGTTTTCAGTCCACTGTCAGCGTCGCCCAGAATGACACCACATCCATCATCGACCTGGACGAGACATACAGCGCCCAATCGGAAGCCAATCCCCAAGGCATCTACCGCTTTCCCTTGGAGCGTAAATATGAAGATGCGCTCGCCCCCCTGAGGACCGCGGAATGGGCCACGTTCCACGCCTATTCCTGTATCCCGGAGAAAAATGCCGGTCTGGACCTTGTCTGCACGGTCCATGTGACCTTTTACGGCGAGGACGGCCGGGAGCTGATGCAGAATTCCCAGACGTTCCAGGCTGAGGCAGAGGCCACGCAGTCCACCCCGGCAGAGCAGAAGGCAGCCTCCTGATGACACTCTACTTTGGGCACTGTGCCAGAAAAACAAGTTACTCAAAGTTTCTAAAGTTCAAAAAGATACACATTTTTCAGCACTCTCTTCTCTTTTTCATGGATAAGCGCTCCAGATACCACGTTAAACTAGGTCTCCACAGGTTAGGTAGCGCATTTGTATTATTGATTAGATTATTAGATTACATATAAGTGTTTTGTTGCAAAGCCTCGCGCAAACGGAGGATACGCTGCGAAAGTCCGCCAGTTCTATCAGTTGGAAGATGTACATCCCCACCATCATCCTGGCGCTGTGGGAATTGGTATGGCATCTGCTCTTGCAGGGATAAGTCTTCTGGATAATCCCAGCGATGATCCAGCGAAACGCCGCCAGCAGATGGAAGCCCGGAAAGCCGCTCAGAACCTGGGTGCCGGACAGTGTTCGCGCCAGCGGTATACGGCAGTATGTGGCGTACCAAGCGAAGGAATTTGAACAGCTGGTGAAGAACGGCTTTTGCAAGGACAGTGGTATGCACTTTGAGGAATATGCCCACCGGTGACTAGACAGGCAGTCCTGGCCTCTTATCGCCAGACGCTGGAGGGTATTATACCCCTACATTGGCACCATCCCTCTCCGCCGCCTGCGACCCATCAATATGGAGAATCTGCTGGCAAAGCTGCGGAAGCAAGCCCATTCAGGAGGCAACCGCGCAGAAGTATCTAACGGCGGCGTCCGCCGTCCTTCAGCGACGCCAAGCGAAACGAGATCTTGGAAAAGAACCCTGCCCGCATAGCGCTGCCTCAGACCCAGCGGTCCATCCAGCGCATCCCGACCCATGCCGAGGTGCGGAAGCTCCTAGACGCCCTGGCGAAAGAGTCCCGGCACTACCGGCCGTTCTATCACCTGCTCACCTTGTACACCGGCTGCCGGCGAGGCGAACAGTGTGCTCTGCAATGGGGCGACATTGATTGGGAGCAGCGCTCCATCCACATCTGCGGAACGCGGTAAAGGTGACGGACGAGGAGATCTTCACAAAAGCTCCCAAGACCATCTCTGGGGA
Source organism: uncultured Oscillospiraceae bacterium (assembly GCA_902478785.1). Classification (GTDB taxonomy): domain Bacteria; phylum Bacillota; class Clostridia; order Oscillospirales; family Oscillospiraceae; genus Oscillibacter. The sequence goes on along the minus strand of CABSMJ010000002.1, from coordinate 13,202 downwards.
CCGGTATGTCTATTTCTCTCTGGAGATGGAGTCCCTGCTACGGGAATACCGTCAGGAGTGCGCGTGGGAGACGGAGACCTATGACGGCAGAGAACTGGAGAACGGGGACTTCCTGTTCCGCCGCAAGGGCTGCCGCCTTCCCATGACGCCCTCCACCTTCACCTGGCGGTTCAAGCTGATTCTGAAAAAGCACGGCCTGCCAGAGTATCTGAACGTACACTCCCTTCGGCACACCAACGCCAGCCTTCTCATTGCAAATGGCACGAACGTGGCCACGGTGGCAGCCCTCTACTACGCTGGGCATCTATACCCATGCGTTTGATAAAAACAAACAGGCGGCCAGCAAAGTGCTCCAGGAGGGGCTGGAGATCTGACGCGCAATGATTTCCTCTATTTGCAAATTCCCAAAAATCTCGAGTAACTTTCCAAACAAATGATGTAGGAGCGGTTGATCTAGCAAATCAACCGCTCCTACACTTAATTGATTGACTTTCTTTTTTTCAAGTTCTCAAACAGAGTATGCTTTCTTTTTGCACCTACTATATCACGATTAAACTGGGGTGGAAGCGGCTTAAATTCAACTTTGGAGTGCTTCATAAACTGGAAGTCACGCAACTCCTTAATATTGATCTCGTCTACCAGGACAGACGCATTTTTCCCTCCCTTAATACGTGCTAAGTCGCGCTCTTCAGTACGTGTGGGAATGACAATTCGACTGTCTCCGTATTTGGCTTCATTCACTTGCACACAATAGCAGTGCATATCACGGGCCAGGGCCTTCACGATATTGCCATAATAATTAATATCGCGATTCCATTCCACCGCAACCAAAAAATCAACATAGGATTGAAAAAGTGCTCGGTCTTGGATAGAGCATAGTTCAAAGCAGCAGTACACCGAAAACCAACAATCATTCCAGCAAAAGAGTTCATACCGTATTTTATGTTCTGGAGGAATCATATGGAATTTCTGTAATTCTATGAGTTCAGCTGGTGCATAGTAGTTTTTCAAGTGAAAACAGATTTGGGCACAGAGGTTGTCGTGATCACGAAAAGGAAGGATTGTAGCGGTTAAATTATATACAGTGTTTCCAATCACCAGATGCTCTATGCCGGTCACTGCGGCCATCTGGCTCTTTGCGCAAGTCCTAGCTAGGATTGGAAGCCATTCATACGGCAGGAATGCTTCAGGCATAACCAACATATCCGCCGATTCATCCAAAGCCTGATTCACCAATTTGGACACCGTTTGATAGCGATGATAGGAACGATCAGGCCGTCTATCCAGCACGGCAATCAAAGTCTCCGTTTTAAGAGGAACATTCGCCAATGCAATATGGAGTTTTTCCTTATTTTCATCTCCCACCCGAACAAGAGAACATTCCACCGATTCTCGTTTTCCAAAGGTAAGTGGGCAGGCATCAATCACATCGTGTCTCTCATCAGATGGTTGTATCCGATAATTACTCTCTACATATAACTTGCGCTGACGTTTATAGTCTTCCGCAGTCATAGGCATTTTATGGGCCAAAAGTTGAGCCATCATCTGGGCCATGGACAACTCATGCATTGTAAGCATATAAGGGTGATATTTGTAGGAGGTCATGCAGGTAAAGCGTTGCTCAAGCAGCAACTCTTGCTCTCCGGAGGAAGAGAGAAACTGTAAAACATCCTCAAATCGGCTGAGATTGATATTCAAATCATCATTCCAAAAGAGGGCCCCCTCTTCCCCTCGCCAAGCAGACTCCTCTGCCAGGAGAAAATCCGGTAAAACAGACATGATGGATTTATCTGCCATCCGGCAGCGAAGCCAGGCAGCGCGATGTTTGGTGTTAATATCATAGTCGTAGTAGGTATAACATGTGATATTCTCATCATGTAACGTTTTCATAAAGTCTTGGGAAAACTTTCTTGCCGAAGGCTTCCAGCAAAGTGCCAGCGCCTTTGTCACCCCTGTGAGTTGGACACGAAACAAAGTATCTTTTAGTTTCTCAAGTTCCTCTGAAGGGAGGTCAGGACTCAGTGTTATAAATTCAATCGCCTCGCGGACCCGCCTGGTGAAATGGGTCAATGCTTCAAATCGTTCATTCACGACCAAAATCTCAGCGACCCGTTCCCATAAGGGATAGTTGTTGATCGCAGTCTGATAATCAAAAATCTTATCAAGATCTTTTTCGAACTCATGCTCAGCAGGATCGTCGATTACACCGCCAATCCGCAGGTATTTGCCTAAGAATTTGGAAAGTTGAAATTTGTCTACCTCCACATTCTCAACATCACGCAATTTATTAATTCCCTTTTGTGTAAGCGAATAGATTTCATGGTAGTCATTCCGCTGAAAGACTGCATCATCTTCTGGCATATGGCGGAATTCGCTGACATTCCGGCCAATATTTTGCTTGAAGCACTCCAGCAGTGCGTCCGATTCTCCCCTCTGAAAATAAAAAATATTAACTTTCTCATTCTGAATTGATATCTTACAGTTGCTGCCCATCGGCAAATAACGAGGGTTAATCGTGTATTTCTGTGGGTCATCACCTGCCTGAAGCAGAGCATAATCAGACTTTGATTGGCATGCCCCATCATCCAATATCCCCGGCCATTTCGAGCACTGCAACAGGAAGAATTGAATGATATCCTTTTTGGTCAGTCCTTCCTTTGCTTTCCGCGCTATGTCGCTGTTGGATTCGACCTTGCTGACGATCAACATATCATCTACGTATCTTCCATAATAAAAGGGATTCCAGTGATCTACGATAGCTTGGTCAAAGCGATTCAGAAACCAGTTACCCAAAATATTAGAGGGCAGAAATCCGATTGGCAGTACAGCACGGCCTTCACACTCGCTTTTCGGAAGCCGACGTGCATATACCCGACAAACCTCAGCAATAAATAAGCTGAGACGTCTGGCCAGCGGCTCCTGCCATTCTGGCTTTTCTATTTCACATAGGACTTGCTCCATAACATCCGGCGTAACGTCCAATGAATAATAATAGCTGGCCAGATCCAGGGTGAAAACAACCACGTCGCAATCTTGCTGTACACATTTCTGCGCATCTTCTAAAGCAGTGTCTCGCCAGCTTTGATACTGCTGAAAATATGGTTCAAACAAATGAGGAGAATAAGTAGGCCCGTCAGTCAGCTCATTGTACAACGTCTTGCGGATACGATTTCCATAGGCGCGCTCATACAGATTCTGGTCAATCTGATAGCCAAACAGCAAAATCCATAAAGTACCCAGGATATGCCCCTCGACTGGCATATTGATCATATACTGCAGCCTCTCTACACATGCCGTGCGCTGTTTAGCCGTTGTATAGAATCGGGGTTCCTTTTCTACTTTCAATTTCTTAGGATAGCAAAATGCCTGTATCTTCTGCACGATGTTATCCTGATACCGTTTCCATTCACTTTCATCGGCACTTAAAAGCGCCTTCGCCATCTTTTGAAAGCACTCCTCCGGATCTGATATAGTACGCCAATCCGGGGATGATTCGAAGTGGATAATCTGTTCGCGAACAGGTGCATTTGTCCGATCAAAATACGTGGTTGATTTAAATTTTTTGTATGCTTTCCGAATCCAATCGCAGAGGTCAAAATTTTCGATGCCCACCATTGCCATCCCTCCTGTACATCTGTTATAACCTAACTATACCAGATTATGGTTTTCGGCTCAATTCTTCAAAGAAATACAAAATAAGAACCTCTCGTAAACAAATCTACGAGAGGTTTTTGGTATGCCCGACTGGATCCAAACCAGCGGCCTTCAGAGTCGAAGTCATCAGGTGGTCAAACGGGAAACCGCTGCGTCCCAGTGGTTTTGTGGATTTTCTCCAAATTGCAAAGTTTGATAGGAAATCTCCGGAGGTATTGCAGCGCAATGCCTCCGGAGATTTCTTTGGTAGTAGTCAGATAGTAGTCCGCGTTACGCGACAAGGTTTACATCTATACATGACCTGTACTTTATCACTTGATCTTTCCATAGCCCAATCCTAATTCATACTGCATTGTCTAATTATAGATATTTCAGTAGTATCGGCATAAAGTGATCTTTTTATAAGGCCGACCGTTTTTCCTCCAAATTTTGTAAGTAACCTTTTGCTTTACCGCAAGATCTCACAATTTTATACACTTTCTGCAGAATGTTGAATGGTTGAGAGAATTGCCAAGATATGCTAAAATTTAAAATATCTTCGGCTATGATTTTATGAAAAGCCATCCTGCCCTCCAATATTTTTTCGAAAATTTTTTCAATTTTTACAACCTCCCCCCTTTCTCATTCGTTTCATGGGTACAAAGGCCCGTGCAACGGTGAAAGAGAGGAAAGTTGAAATGGACACGATCATCCGCTGGATCGTCAGAACGGCGATCGAATCATTTCCCATCAGTGAAAAGAAAAAGGGAGAGATATTGCAAACCATTCTGAGAGAGAAAAGGACGCGGAGGTAATAACGATGTATTGCAGTCATTGCGGAAAACAAGTCGCAGATAGCGCCCAAGTCTGCCCGTTTTGCGGAAGCCCGGTCAGCGCGCCGTCGCAGGCAGAAGGCTGGTCCCGCTGCATCGCCCTGGCAAAGCAGGGAGACCAGGATGCTATGGCGTCCCTGTACGAAAAAACTTACAGCCAGGTCTTTTACACCATCAAGTCCATGATCAAGGACGAGGATGCGGTTTTTGATATCCTACAAGATACATATATCAAGGCCTTTACCCACTTGGGCACTTTTGATGGAGATTCCAAATTTCCCTCCTGGGTGCGGCAGATTGCGGCAAACACGGCGCGGGACTATTTGAAGCGGAAGAGGCCGGCGCTGTTTACCGAGCTTGCCCCAGAAGATGATGCCGATGCGCCTGTAGAAGAACGCTTTGTGGACAGCAACAGCCAGAACCGACCGGATATGGTCCTTGACCAGGCCGAGGCGGCGCGGCTGATCCGCGAGATCATCGACAGTCTCCCGGAGGATCAGCGGGCTGTCATCGGTATGTACTACTACCAGGAGATGCCGGTCAAAGACATTGCGGAGACCCTGGGCGCATCAGAAAGCGCGGTTAAAAGCCGGCTGCTGTACGGCCGCAGAAAGATTGAGGCAAAGGTACGGGACCTGGAGAAGCGGGGCACCAAGCTATACGGTCTCTCTCCCCTTCCCTTCCTTCTCTGGCTCCTGCGGGGCCAGGAGGCACGGGCCGTCCATCTGCCCAGCCAGCAGGTCCTGCAGCATGTACTGGCACAGACTGCCCAGACTGCTGCAGCTGCGACATCCGGATCCGCTTCCGCAGCCGGAGCGTCGAACACGGCTGCAGCCGGGGGTACCACAGCAGCGGGTACGGGCGCGGCAGCCGGTGGACTGGGCATCGTGAAATTGGGACTCATCGGTTTGGCCTCTGTAGCGGTGATCGGCGCTGGTGCATGGGGAATCCATCACCTTCAAGAACAGACAGCCGCGAATACGACCGCCATGGAAGATGGGGCTGGTACAGCGGAGCATGAAACAGAGTCCGGCCAAAACCCACAGGCTCCCGCTTCTTATGATGCGGCTATCGCCCTCTACGGTGAGATCATCAGCAGTGCCCCCGACTACACCTACACCACCTCCGACTCGGCGTCCACAGGCCAGTACCGGTATTCTATCTTTGATTTGCAGGACGGCGATCCTGTGCCAACACTGCTTCTGGCCCAAGAGACGGACACAGGGAATTGGTATGTGCGATTCTTCCAGTACGACCCGGAAACGGATTCCGTGATCCAGCCGGAGGAAAGTCTGGAAGAAGGATCCAGCGGAGGCGGGTATCATGCCGGTCTGGCCCGGGAGGCAGACGGAAACGGCGTTCGCCTTACAGAGACCTACGGTGGGAGCGGTGATACCGAGATCACCCGCATTACCCTTGCGGACAAGACACTGGTTCGGGAACCCCAGTGGTCCGGGAAATTCACTGAAGTGCCGGAGACACTGGGCCTGATCGAGATCAAATGGACAGAGGTCTCTTTCCATGGTTCCGGCCAGAACGAGACTGCGGAGACCAGCGGCAATGCGGAGACCAAGGCGAAGCCTATTTCCCCGACCGGCTCCAAAAGTCAGGGAAGCGACGCAGAAGACGGCCGCATCGTCTTCACCGGCACGGTTGACACCTACAGCTATGAAGAAGTCATTGCCCTGCAGGGCTGTCCCGATCCCAACGCCCCCTGGACGGACTCCAGCCAGACCTTCCGCCTGATCGTGCTAGATACACCGCAGGAGATGGAACTGCAATCGGGCGACCCGGTGGGTTCTCCAAGAAGCGGCATGGTGCGGCTGATTTCGGTTGCCTATGCAAAGGGCCTGGAACAATACGACGGGCAGCATCTGACCTTCAGCATTGACCCCAGCAATACATACTGGCCCAGCGATTCCTCCATGCCGGTGGGTCAGCCCGCCACAGGAGATGTCCATGTGGTGGGATAAGATCGCGCAGTGACGCTGATGAAAAGCTGCTTTGTCAAAGGAAACATGGATAGAGTGGAACATACAAAGCGAGGCAAACACCCGCTTTGCCCCCAAGTCGGTTGGCGGTGGCCATGCTGCTGTCCACCCAAGGCGTAAGCAGTGTGCCCTGAAAGGAATCCGACACCCTGAAGGAGGATTACGAAGCGCTGCATAGCTATCCGGAGGAACAGGCAGAGGCACAAAGAAGGCCGAACAGTCCGCCCCCACCGCAGCCCGACACCGGGGAGGAGCCCTTCTGGATCGATCTGGCCGATCCGCTGCGCGTAGAAATCTCGACCTTCTTTCCCCCGCCGGATGGGGGCACTATTTGAGCCTGGAAATCTGCATGCTGGAAGAAAGTGAGATGGCCTCAAGATCACAAAAAGATTCTATGAATCAGGAAAGGAAGATGATTTTCATGATCAGAAAACTGACCCTATTTTTATTGACCGCCTGTATGCTGCTCGCCTTGGCCGCCTGCGGCGGGGGCGCAGAGGAGGGAGAGCTCCAGTCAGCGCAATCGCAGGGCAACAGCAGTCAAGAGGACGATGATGCCTCCAACAAGAACCTGCAGCCCATCGCACTCCAGGGAGGGGTTGATCAGGAGAGTGCGGAAGCTGTGCCGCTGGACGCCAAGCTGGCGGGCAAAACCGCCCAGGATGAGAGCCAGTGGTACGCATTTACCACGGATACAACAGAGAACGCCACCTACAAGATTACGGCCGTCAATCAGACACCGGAGACCAGCGACCTGTGCCTGCGGGTCTATGACGAGTCTGGCGAGACGATCCATGACCCCTATGGCTCCCCATTAAAGGCAGCACAGAGCGGAAAAGCGGCCACACTCAGCCTGGACCTGCCGCCCGAAACCACTTATTATATCAAAATCTGGGCTGACAAGGGTGATGTCATTGACTACGTCCTTACTGTTCGAAGTCCGGAGGGGCAGCTTCCGGAGAACAACACGGCGCAGCCCGGACCGGAACCGGCAGACGGCCTGGAAATTCCAGCCGCTACCAATCAGGACGACGCCCAGCTCATCCCCTTGAACGCCAAGCTGGAGGGCAAAGTGAGCCAGGATAAGGCACAGTGGTATGCTTTCTCCACCAATTCCGCGGAGAATGCCACCTACGAGCTGACTACGGTCAATATGACCAGGGGCACAGGTGACCTCGATCTGCGGGTCTATGACGTATACGGGGACACGCTCCACGATCCCTACGGCGCTCCGCTGCAGGCGGCGCAGAAGGGCCAGGCGTCCACGCTCAGTCTGGACCTGCCGCCTGAAACCACCTATTACATTCGTATCTGGGCCGACAAGGGAGATACGATCGAATACACCCTGAACATCCAGGCGCCGGATGGCCCGGCTTCCCAGAGATGAACAGGAAGGGGGAAATGATGATGAAACAGACAGCTGCATGGATTCTTGCATTGATGCTCGTCTTTACGCTGACCGGCTGCGGCGGGAACAATGCATCGGATAAACCATCTCAGGAAGAAACCGTTCAGGCTGAGGAATCTGACTCTGCCAAGAAGCCGGACAACGGCTCGCTGACCGTGGTGTCAGACGGCCTGGAAGAAACGGCAGAACAGGGCGAAACGCTCCGGGGCGGGACCAACCAAAACGACGCAGTCCTGCTGCCTCTGAACACCCGGCTGACTGGAAAAGCCACACAGGAAGGCGGCCTTTGGTACGCTTTCACCACCGGTTCGGCAGAAAATGCGACGTACAAGATCACGGCAGTCAATAAGACCCTGGGCACTGGAAACCTTGACCTGCGGGTCTATGACGCATATGGGAAAACGATCCATGACCCCTATGGTTCTCCGCTGCAGGCGGCGCAGGTGGGGCGGGCGTCCACCCTCAGCCTGGAGCTGCCCCCCGATACGACCTATTACATCTATATCTGGTCGGAGAAGGAAGACAGCATCGAATACTCCCTGATTATTCGGGATCCGGAAGAGCAGAAAACCGGATACTCCACCGCCGGAAGTGTATCCGAGGCTGTGGGAGCCGTGGCCGGACAGGAGGTCTCCGCCGGCACCAACCAGGATGACGGCGGCATGATCCCCCTGGAAACCCAACTTTCCGGCAAAGTGAGCAACGACCTGGGCCAGTGGTTCGCCTTTACCACCAACTCGGTTGAAAACGCCACCTATGAGATCACTACCGTCAACATGACGCCCGGAACGGGGAACCTCGATCTGCGGGTCTATGATGCATACGGAAGTACCATGCACAACCCCTATGGCGCTCCGCTGCAGGCAGCGCAGGACGGAAAGGCGGCCACGCTCAGCCTGGAACTGCCGCCCAACACCACCTATTACATTTATATTTGGGCGGACAAGGGAGACAGCATTCAGTACACACTCAAGATCCATGGTCCAGAGGAGCCGTCTGGAGCGGCCACTGTGGAACAGGAGCCCCTGGTTTTTGAAACGCCCTTTGAGCTCAACTCCACCCAGGTGATGTTTAAGGCAGAGAGCGACGCTTTCATCAACGAAGAAGCCGCCAAGGAGGCTCTGAAGCCGGTAGCTGAGGTGATTCTGGCCCATCCTGATCACAAAATCCTGTTGGCGGGCACCACGGCTACCGACGGCAGTCAGCAGGCCCGTGTAGATCTGTCCAACCGCCGGGCCGCGGCAGTGAAAGGACTGCTGGTCAGTGCCTTCGGTGTGCCGGAGGAGCAGCTGCTGACCATCGGTCTGGGTTTTGAAGCTGACCCCTTCGTCCGGGGCCAGGACCGGGACGCCAACGGCAAGTTCGTAGAGAGCGAGGGAGCCAAAAACCGCCGGGTGGTAGTGATGGATGCCAACGATCCCATTGCCCAGGAACTGCTGAATTCGTAACGCAGTCTGGCCGAAGTCGGAACGTAGGGCGTGGTATGCGTCACAATCCGCAAGGCCATACGCAAAATACAAGTAAGCCAGAACAGGGCCGGCAGGAAAAATCTCCGGCTCTGTTCATCCCCTTGATGCAAACTTCTGTTGGTTTTAGCCAGATTTGCAAAAATGATAGCAAAGTCCCGGAGGCATTGCAGCGCAATGCCTCCGGGACTTTCTTCGATATTAGTCAAGTAGTCATCGACACTCTGCAGCGCATCCGCACCGTGAACAATGATGTGAGTTCCTACGCCAACGACTACTGGGACATCGGTGCGCTCAAAGGGCTGGCGGACCGGCACCGCATTTCCGTGCTGCTGATACATCATCTGTGGAAGCTCAATGATGGCGCCCCCATGAACATGGTCTCCGGCACCACGGGCCTCAGCGGCGCCACGGACTCCAGCTTCGTGCTCCGCAAGAGCAACGGTGACCGGCTCATCTGCCTGCGCAGGGCCGATGGTGTAGATGATCCGCTGCAAAGGGCGTCCCCATCGACCCTGTGGAGGCCGCCACAGCCCCTCTGCGGGACTTTCCCGTCTGACAGGGCGGTTGTGTTCTCCGTCCCTAGCAGAAAGGCCACCATCGGCCCCCAAACTGCCAGGAAACGCGGAAAGCGAAGGGGGACGCAGGTCTTCGCCGCCCATTGCATGACAACAGGAGATTTGGCGGAGAACAAGCATTGCCTTTGGCTGTTCACGCCCGCCCACAGGCGGCCGCGCACAGCCTTCGGCATCTCTTTGCGGGCAGAAGCCCTGCACCTACTCCAAGTTGCGCGCACTTCTGCGGAAGTGCGAAAAAACGCCTCCGGCAGCGCAACTTCCAAGGGGGACCAGTCCCCCTTTGAAAATTCCCCAGCTCTCCGAGGGAGACGAAAAGATTTGAGACAGGAGGTAACCCTGTGAGCAAGAACCCAACCGAACGAAATCCGTTCCTCTGACGTTTTACGTGATCGAGGCGGACTCTCAGCGCATCCACCGCAATGCGAAAGCGTGCGGTGTGAGCCTTACCAAATACCTGACCGACTGCGCTGTCGGCAAGGAGATCATCCGGATCGACGCGCTGACGGAGTTCACAAAAGCCCTGAAGGCCCAAGGCAACAACCTCAACCAGCTCACTACCCTAGCCAACATGGGACGAATCACCACCGTGAATGTCCAGGAGGCCTGTGCCCTCTACGCCGATATCCAGCGTTCTCTCAAGGTGCTGCTGGAGAGGACGGTGTGACACATGGCCATCGTCACATCTGTCAACCGTCCCCGTGGGCAGACCCGCGGCGGCATGCGTGCGGTGCTCCAGTATGTGATGAAAGAGAAAAAGACTGCCGATCAGGACCGCCATCTGGTGACCGGCGCGAGTTGCCAGGCAGATTCCTGCTGCACCGAGTTCATCAGCATCAAGCCGCAATATGGAAAAGGCAGCGGCCGGATATACTATCACTTCGTCCAGTCTTTCCATCCGGAGGAACCTGTCACGCCGGAGCTGGTGCATCAGCGGAAGGACTATGAGGTCATCGTGGCCACCCACACGGACCGAGAGCACATCCACTCCCACTTCATCGTCAACTCCGTCAGCTCCAGACCGGCAGGAAGCTCCACTTTGAAAAGGCGGACCTGACACAGCTCCGTCAAGTCTCGGACACGCTCTGCATATGGTACGGCCTGTCCGTCTGCCAGCCAAAGCGTCAGCAGACCGTCTCCCGTCCCACCCAGGCAGAGTACCGGATCGCTACCAGAGGGCAGAGCTGGAAAGTGCGGCTTGCCATGCAGATCAATGAAGCCATGAAGTGCGCCATCTCCCGGGAACAGTTCCTGGAGCAGACCGTCGCCGATCTAGTGGGCCACGGCGACACAGGGTTTCTGGAGCGTACCTACTGCCACCCCCAGCAGGCCCAGAAGGAACAGGCGGCAGACACTATGCGCACGGTGCTCCGTCCCGACGGCACTCCTATCTTCAACCTGGCCGCAGCGTGTATGGCAAAGCGGCGGGGTGCGAGATTGTCGGTTTCGTGGAAAAATGGTATTTGCAAAAGTTGTGATGACTTTTAGCGGGAGCTTTCGGTATGTTGTGTTTGCCAAACAGGCTTCAGCTGGAATGAGGCCAAGGAAAGAGAGGTCAACACTATATGGCAAGCATCCGAAAACGTGGAAACAGCTATCTCATTGTGGTCTCCATGGGCTACGACTACAAAGGCACACGCATCAACCCCCGGCAGAAAACCGTCCATCCTCCCGAGGGGCTGATGCCAAAGCAGAGGGAGAAATGACTCCAGGAACAGGCGGTGCTCTTCGAGCGCTCCTGCCGGGATACCCCGGAGGAAACCGCAAAGTCCATCACCCTGGCCGCCTACATCGATCTGTGACTGCGGGAAATCGCCCCCGGCAAGCTGGCCAAGTCCACCATCCGCCGGGACCAGCAGGACATCGTCCGCATCCTCCCCTCCCTGGGCCACTACAAACTCACGGAACTGCGGCCGGAACACTTCCGGGCCCTCTACGTCCAGCTCCGTGAAACCGTCAGCACGGAAACCAGAAAGCCACTCTCCGAGTACACCGTTGAGGGCGTGCACGCTACACTGTGCAGCATCCTCTCCGATGCCGTGGAGGGTGGCTTTCTGCGTCATAACCCCACCTGGCGCACCTATCGCTACGCGGGGCGAAAGACAGAGAAGAATATCGCTGACGCGGAGGCTGTGGGAAAGATCATCTCCGCTCTGGAGGACGAGAGCATCAAGTATGAGACCTACTTCAAGCTGATGATTGCCACAGGCATGCGCCGGGGCGAGTGCTGCGCCCTGCAATGGGGCGACATTGATTGGGAGCAGCGCTCCATCTACATCTGCGGAACGCGGTAAAGGTGACGGACGAGGAGATCTTCACAAAAGCTCCCAAGACCATCTCTGGGGACCGGTATGTCTATTTCTCTCTGGAGATGGAGTCCCTGCTACGGGAATACCGTCAGGAGTGCGCGTGGGAGACGGAGACCTATGACGGCAGAGAACTGGAGAACGGGGACTTCCTGTTCCGCCGCAAGGGCTGCCGCCTTCCCATGACGCCCTCCACCTTCACCTGGCGGTTCAAGCTGATTCTGAAAAAGCACGGCCTGCCAGAGTATCTGAACGTACACTCCCTTCGGCACACCAACGCCAGCCTTCTCATTGCAAATGGCACGGGCGTGGCCACAGTGGCAGGCCTCCTGGGCCACAGCCAGCCATCTACCACGTTGGACATCTACACGCACGCCTTCGACAAGAACAAACAGGCGGCCAGCCAGGTGCTCCAGGAGAGGCTGGGAATCTGACCCTCTAAGGGAGGAGAAATCAGAACAGAACTGATATATTTGAGTCGAACGTTACCTGCAGTTTATTGGGGACGGATAAGCTGTAACTGATGCAATCGTCTATATATAGTGTCATTTTGCACCATACACATCAAAATATTGTGTTATAATATTTTAAAAAGGAGGTGGTATTATGGCAAAGCCGATCAAACCTGGCACTGACAATCAGAAACCAGGTACTTACGTTGAGGTTGGTCCTCGTGGAGGAAATGTAACTCATCCTCAAATCGTTCACATCGATCCCGGTGATAGACTTCCTCCAACGCAAGAGCCTGGCCGTGGTTGGCAGAAAAAGTGAATTATGGTTCTACCAACTGAGCGAGGGGAATCCCCTCGCTCAATCTTTTATCTGAATGGCGAACCTAGATCTCCCCAAAAATAATGCAAAGTCAATCAAGCTCAACAGCCAGAAATATTACTCTATGAAAACAAAACCACCGAAAACATAAGGTTTTCGGTGGTTTTTGGTACGCCCGGCTGGATTCGAACCAGTGGCCTACAGAGTCGGAGTCTGTCA
>CABSMJ010000001.1 GCA_902478785.1 uncultured Oscillospiraceae bacterium | reverse complement strand
GGCGGCAGTATGTGCCGCTGAACAAGCAGCTCTTTGGCCTGTTTTCCGACTCCTGTCCGGATCGCTGGGGGCGTCTGCTAATGAAGCGCAAGGAGGCCATCGACGCTCGCAAAGAGGACCGCAAGCCCCGTAAGCTCACCGAGAGCGACTTCCTGTTGGGGGTCTACGATGAATCCCGTATGGGTGCGCTGCGGTTCAGCTTGGAAGAAGGGGGCGAATTTCTTTCGAACGATAAAGCGTTTGCGACGCCTCCATGGGTAAACCTTCGGACGCTGGAAAACGCCTCTATCGCTTTCGAGAATGATGAGAGCGGCCTGAATGAAAAATGGCTGCGTGAGCTTCTGGCCCCCGGTTCCTCCTTGGGAGGCGCAAGACCCAAAGCTACGGTGCAGGCCACAGATGGCGCCTTGTGGATTGCCAAGTTCCCTTCCAAGCATGATGAATATAACAGCGGCGCGTGGGAGAAGGTCGTCCATGACCTGGCACGGCTCTGCGGACTGGATGTTCCGGAATCCAAATTGGAGACGTTCTCCAAGACCGGCAGTACCTTTCTCGTCAAGCGATTTGACCGAAACGGCAGCCGCCGCATCCACTTCGCCTCCGCCATGACCCTGCTGGGCAAGACCGATGGAGCCTCTGCAGCGGACGGAAGCAGCTATCTGGATCTGGCGGCGTTCATCCGGGCCAACGGGGCATCACCCCGGCAGGATCTGGTCGAGCTGTGGAAGCGGATCGTGTTCAGCATGGCGGTATCCAATACTGACGACCACCTGCGCAACCATGGTTTCCTTCTGACACCCACCGGCTGGCGGCTGGCCCCTCTCTATGATGTGAACCCAGTCCCCTCGGGGGACCGGCTTTCCCTCAATGTGAGTGAGTATGATAACACCATTGACTTGGAACTGGCTCTGGAAGTAGCCGATTATTTCGGCCTGGCCCCTCAGGAAGCGGAACAGGCTGCAGAGGAGGTCTGCAAAACAGTATCCGGACACTGGGAACAGTTGGCCGGGCAGTATGGTCTCAGCCGAGGAGCGATAGAGTATATGCGCCCTGCCTTTTCCCTTCCATGATAAGATCACAAACGGACGATTCCTGGTGGAACCGTCCGTTTGCTTATTCTTTGGCGACTCCCTCAAAAGAGTCCTCGCCCTCATCCTCGTCCATATCCGTATCAATGTCCAGTCCTTCATTGTTCCCCACATTCTTCTCGTAGAGCTTGGTCCATTTGAGCGGATATTTGCATTTGCGGTTATAGGCCAGAAGCATCGCCTCAGCATAGCCCATAGAACCGGGGCGTCGTTCCTTGGCTGTTCTCGAAAGCAGCTTGACCGACATTTCCCCCACTTTTTCCTTAAAGGTCTCATCTTTCAGGGCATCGCCGAACGTGTAGACCAATCTGGCGATTCCGTTGAGCATATTGGCAGACAGCGAATTCATATCGCCCTCCCAGGTGCCTACGCAGAGTCTGAGTGTTCGATCAAGTACATGGTAACCGAACCGCTCATATATATTTTCAAGCGTGGAGACAGCACAGACAACGCCATAGTTTCTGACCTGGCCAATGGAAAGAGAATAAGACTCTACCAGATCTTTGATCATAAGCTGTTCCTGATTCCCGGCTTCCACATTTGCCATAAACACTTCATAGGGACGGAGCGGTTTGACAAACTTCATCTGGTTGGCGAAGATATCTGCCTCGTGCTCGTAGTTCAGATCATCGTATATCATGCACCAGACTGGCGTTTCACGAGAGCCAGAGGCCAGGGCGACGATCTCCACCGTGTGCTGGCCATTGAAGACATAGTTGACCCCATTTCGACGGCTTACCTTCACGGGGTTGATCTGATACAGATCAAAGTGTGCCGCAGCATTCAGCACATGCTGTTCGGAAATATTCCTCTGGTACTCCTGATTGGATACGAGGTTCTTGATGGGAATCTGTTCGAAGTGAACATTGGGAACAAACATACTATAATCTTCCATTAGGATTCCACCTCAATTGCATTGAGCATTTCCTGGATTTTTCCTTCTAATTCAGTCAACGCCGCCAAGAGGTTTTGTCTTGCAGCAGGTGAGATCGCTTCCAAATGTGCCATGGACTTTGTCCGGTCGATGGAGCTCATCCAGGAGGGGATCGTAAGAGTAAGTCCAGCAACTTCCGCATCCGGGTCATAGGCGGGCATCGTCTTGATTGCCGGCTGTTCTGCCGCCGCTGTACCGGGCTTGGCAGAAGCGTCGGAATAAAGGCATCGTCTCGATTCACTGTAACGAGCAAACGCATAGGGATTTTTTCCGATTTTTTTACTAAGTGCTTTCAATTCTTCGGGTTCCATTTCTGATAGAGCAACGATATTTTCGAAAGAAATCTTATATGCCCCGGAAAGAATGTGCGGAACAAGCTCAGGAGCATTTTGTTCAATGGTATCTAATGCTGCACTGTATTTCGCATATTTCTGTACGGTTGCGCCGGACACATGATACTTCCTTCCCAGCCGGGCTGCTGTTCGCCGGCCACTCTCTTCATCTATTGGGCGGCCTCTCCCCACAGTAATGTTGGGGTTCGGACGGTACTGATTATAGCCATTCCTATTTCGCTGTACTTTCTTTTCCGCTTCATATTGTTTCCCAATCAGATATTTCCTGGTTTCTTCTGAGATGTTGCGGCGCCCAAGTTGGTTCGCACAGATCCAGGCGATGGCAGCATCTCTGCTTGGAAAATCCAGCTCCTTGACTCCATAAGGAATGCGCATTTTATTGCATATTTCATAGCGATTATGACCGTCGACGATGGTATCATTCCATGCGATGATATCTTCCCGGCATCCTTCCATGACCAGATTCAGCTCCAGTTGCCGGTATTCCTCCCGGCGAAGTGGACGAATCAAGTTTTTGAATTCCGGATCGATGTTAAGCTGCCTAAATGCTTTCTCTGTCATGTAGCCTCCTGCGTTCCAGCTGTTTGACGGTTTTGAGGGAAAAATATGCGACCCGGTTGACTTGATCGATCTCACCGGTCAGCTGGTAATTAAATCTCAGGTCAAAGCCACCCAGCAGTTCGGAAAAGTTTTTAATAAGGATCGTACTATAGAATTCTATAGACTGCTGGGATGTGTTTGACATCCGAACCTTGTTTGCGGTCCCGCCTGAAATAGGTTTGTCCGATCCGAGAACGGCGATATACAGCTCTTCAGGGTTTACCAGGAATTGCACATACGCAGGATTCTTCAAGAGACGAATCGTTTGCCTGTGGATTCGAATCCGGTTTCGCGCAGGGTCCAGCGTTAAGTAAGCCTGCAATTGATTTTCATGATTCATGTCCTTGTCCTCCCAAAACGGACTTACTACCAGTATCAGAGGCAGCCTCGTCTGACTGCTCTGATGCAGCAGGAGCTATGTTATCGCGCAACCCATATACAGCATATCCTTCAAAAATGTCTACCTGCATAGATTTCTGGTGTTCCCGGAACGGGAGTCCAAACTGCGTCTTCCAGCCCTCCGGAAACACGGGAGTTCGAGAAGACTTGGGCTTCTGGCCGTCTTTTTGCACCCGCTGATACACTTCGGTCGCTGTGAGATCAAATGCGATGAGCCACTCATCCTTGGCATGGATTATCCGCCCGAGGAGTTTATATCGATAGTCCAGATTCCAGTCCATCAGTGAAAACACTTTGGCGAAAAAAATCTTGCAGGTAATCTGTTTCGGTTTACGTCTGCCGGAGCCGTTGGTGCACCAGGCGCAGGCATCCCGATCTTCCGCCCGACAGGGACGGATCGCCAAGATCCTGCTCTCCTGATTGACCAATACCTGCACATAATCAACTTGTGGGAAGCGGTTCAGGCAGGCGGTATTTACATAAAATTTGTAATTGTTGAAAGTTACAGACGGCTCATTAATATGGGCGAAGAACTCACGGCGTACCACTTGGTAGCCATCGTAGTTAAAGTCACCGGCCATCTCCAGGACCTCATCACTACTGCTGTTTGCGGGAGAAGCTGCCAGTTCCGCTTTTTTTAATTCAGCAGACGGAACAATATCCAAATGCCCGTCCTCCAGGGAACGAAGCATTCCGGCGATTACACCGCCGGTATTTTCCCGACTTTCTTCGAACATTTAGGATTCCTCCTTCCCGTACTGACCGAGTTCCTGACAGATATAGTCACGCAGCACGTCAAATCCTGTCACGCGGAGTTTCTGCCCGGTTTCATACAACTGGCCCTCCATGCGGATTTTCCAGTCTTCCTCACTCTGATCGCAGACGGGCGGGAAAGACTGTTGGTGGAGGTAATATTGCTTGCCAAAAGAGCCGATCCACTCCTCCGGGACTGCCCGCACCCGTTTGCCGGAGACAGAAAGGGGCTGTACAGGCTCCTTTGCCTGTTCCGTGCTTTTTGAACCGGAAAGCAGGTACGATTTAATAAACGCTTCCGCATCATTGACATCAAAAATATACGCAGATTCAGTTTCAGTTTGAAACAGCGCTCCGGCGATCCGGTATTTTAAATCCGGACTCCAGCCGAATAACTGAAAAAGCGTTTCTACATAGGCCGCACCGGCGATATCCCTGGGCTGATACTTTCCGTCTGACAGCTTGGAAAACACGACTGCGTTGCGGCTGCTTTTCGCCGCTGTACGGACGGCGAACTTCATCTCCACAGGGTTGACCAGCAGCTCCACATGGTTGTCTTTCCCAAAAGACCGAACACATGTGGTGCTGAACTTGATTCTCTTATCTTGAAACAGTACATAGGGACGGTGATAATTATCAAAGAATTCACTGCGGGCGATTTCAAAGCCTCTCATATCAAAATCTCCCGGAACCAATGTGATGCTCGAGGGCAGGGATGCATCCGCCTGCTGCTCATCGGGCGGATGGATACTGGCGGACGCTTGGTAATAATCCGCCGGCTTAAATCCAGCCCAGCGGGGATTGATGGTCACGAACCCTCTGAGCAGGCCGCTATCGATCACCCGCAGCTCCGGGAGGATGGAGCGGTTGCCATACTTGGAGTTGTTCAGAAGATGCTGAACCGCAATGAAATCATCTCTGGAAACAATGCCCTCGTGGTGGTTCCGGTAAAGGCTCTGGGGTCTGTCCCCCCGATTCTTTCTGGCCTTGTGGTTCAGATAGTTGGGGGTGAAGGTCTTCCGGGTCAGTACATCCCCGCAATGCCGCTCATTGCGAAGGACCTGGACAATGGAGTTGGATGTCCACTTGACATTTCCCAGATAAGTCTTTCGGCCCAGCTCGGTGAGCGCCGCCGCAATGTCGGAGGTGGAATATCCATACAGATACATATAGAAGATGAGTTTTACCGTGGGGGCTTCATCCGGGTTGACGACCAGGTTTCCATCTGCGTCGTGAGAATACCCCAGCAGTTTGGGCGTCAATGGCAGACCTCCGTCCAGCCGCATCCGCAAGGAGGTTTCCATGCTCCGGCTGCGGATGTGAGACTCCTCCTGAGCCATGGTGGCCTGAAACGAAAGCGCCATCTGGGAATCGTCTTTGAGGGAGAAGATACATTCGCTCTCGAAGAACACTCCGACGGGACTGGGCAGCTCCGCAAGCATTCGCACCATGCTGATACAGTCCACCACATTTCGGGCAAAGCGAGACACGCTTTTGGTAATGATCATATCGATTTTCCCGCTGCGGCAATCGGCGATCATGCTGTTGAACTCGTCCCGATGAGCCAGAGAAGTTCCGCTAATCCCCTCATCCGCATAGATTTTGACCAATGTCCAGTTGGGATGATGCACAACAAAATCTTCATAGTATTTCTTTTGCAGCTCATAGGAGGAAGTCTGCTGGACATTGTCTGTGGAGACACGGGCATACACGGCGACCCGCTGCCTTATATCATTATCGTAATAGTCGATGGGCTTTTTAGCCGGAATGAATTCATAGTTCTCCGGGTCAACTTTTGTGTTGATACGCCGGCGGACCCGTTCTTTCCGTTCCGCAAGCTGTTTGCGTGTGGACTTGTCAATCATGCAGCATTTCCCTCCGGGGTTCGTCATCAGGGAGTATCTTCCAACCGGGATCTGGCAAAAAGTAGGGGTCGTGTAGATCCTCCTGGTAATAGGAAGCCAGCGTATAAATATCCTCCGAAACGAAGTAAACGCCCACTGGCTTTGGGAGTGCTGCCAAGAGGCGCGTACAGAAAGAGAGCTCGGAGAGCTTCTTCGAGATATTGCTTGCTTTCTGGGTAATGATCAGATTGACCTTTTCCTCGTAGCAGTCTTGAAGGAGCCTTGACCACTCCGGAGCGTTCTCCATATTGGGCGCAGTGCTGCCCTCGTCCACATAGAAACCGACAAACTTCCAGTTTGGGCAGAGAGCCAGTGTATCAAGAAATTGCTTTTTATGAGCTGAGAGATAGTCCTCATAGCGGGTCTGGTTGAAGTAGCGGATGTATACCGCCACACGGTAATGTGTTTTGGGAAGCGGGCGTTCCCGCTTGATTTCCTTTAACCAGGCACGATGTTCCGCTAAAAGGGTGTTTCGTTCCGTCTCCCTTTCCAGCAGGAAATCAAATGAGGGCATAACTTCCTGCTCTGACTCTCTATTTTGAACGGCCAGATCTGACATATTTGCTCCCCCTGTGTTATTTCTCTTCCAGGCCATTATATAATCTGCAGACTAATAACAAAATCGACCAGAAGTCAACACCTTGACTTCTGGTCGATAGATGAGAAAAAAAGAAGCGAGCCGGCAATTCCAGCTCGCAATTTTTCAGGTATTGTCATCCCGTCTGGCCATAGTGGATTTCAACTCACGAACAATCTTCAGGATGGAATCCAGCTCCTTGGGAGAGCAGTCGGCCAGCAGCTCGTCAAACTCGCTCTGGTATAGGCTTCTCACCTCCGGCACATCGGGCCGAAGAAGGGAATCAGCAGACACTTGCAGGGCTTCGATGATTCGGATAAAGGTTTCCAACTTCATGCTCGTCTTGCCTTTTTCGATATTGCTGACATGGGGCAGCGAGATATTGGCCTTTGCAGCAAGATCGGCCTGGCTCATCCGGCGATTGATCCGCGCATCTCGAATACGGGAGCCGACCAACTGGCTCTCGGTCAAATCATGTTCCGTCATCGGCTTCCCCCCTCAAATATATTCTCCAGATTATCTATTTCTAAGAGTATATCAACTTGGGGTGAAATTGATATAAGGTCGAGTTGATGATATAATCTAAACACTATAATAAGACTGCAAAATTTTTTGGAGGTCTTATTATGAGCCTGAACTACAAAGTCATTGGAAAACACATCCGTGAAGTCCGTCAGCGCAACCACCTTTCGCAAGCGATGCTCTCTGAACTGGTGGATAAAACGCCATCTTACATCAGCTACATAGAGAGCGGGATCAAGAGCATGAGCCTTGACACCTTTGTGCTTATCGCCAATGCTTTGGGCGTATCTCCCGACCGGCTTTTGATGGAGCAAATCATCAGCACTGAACGGTGCGCCAGCGAAGAAATCGCCCTGCTCCTTTCGGATTGCAGTACCTATGAGATGATGATTCTCCTGGATGTTATAAAATCGCTGAAAGCCTCCTTGAAAGAGCATCAAGGCAGATACGGTAAACCAGATAACTTTGATTTTACCGTCTGAACCTGAGAAAGCAATCAACCGGAAGTCACGAGCATTGACTGCCGGTCGATCTATGCCAGTAAAGGTGGATATATTTTTGGAACAGTGGATATGTTTTTGGAAAGTCCCGGATATGGGTCTTCCGAGTTGGTATAATGAGAAAAGAAAGGTGGAATGACCAATGATCTATTACACGGGTGATATCCACGGAGACCCCTATGAGGTCATACAGTTTTGCGACAGCAAGAAGCTGACAGAGCAGGATACTCTGGTTCTGCTTGGAGATGTAGGAGCGAACTACTACCGAAACCGGCGAGACACAGAGATGAAGAGAGTTCTTGCCGCCGTAAAGCCGACGATGCTCTGCATCCACGGCAACCATGAGATCCGGCCGGCCAGCATCCCTTCCTATCGCACGAAGCAGTGGAACGGCGGGACAGTCTGGGTAGAGGAAGCCTTTCCCCGCCTGCTGTTTGCTATGGATGGTGAGATCTTTGATCTGGAAGGTCTCCGACATTTGGTCATCGGCGGAGCTTACAGCGTGGACAAATTCTACCGGCTGGCCAGAGGTTACGGCTGGTGGCCGGATGAGCAGCCTTCCCAGGAGATCAAGGACAAGGTTATCCAGACGCTGGACGCCTGCGGGTGGCAGGTAGATACCGTCCTCTCCCACACCTGTCCCTATCCGTATGAGCCTCGCGAGGCCTTTCTTCCGATGATCGACCAGAGTACCGTGGACGACTCTACCGAGAAATGGCTGGAGGAGATCGAGCGGAAACTCAAATACGACCACTGGTTCTGTGGACACTGGCATATTGACAAGCATATCGACCGGATGCACTTCCTCTTCCACAGCGTGGAGGCTGCGCCGCAGCTCTTGACGGGAGGGGACACATTATGACAGAGGAAGAAAGGCCGGAGGCCAAGGAGCAGGAGGCGTGCTTTGCCGCAATCCGTGAGATCGTCCAGGAGATTTCCCGCCTAATGGACGCCGCATATCAGCAATACAGCCGTTTGGTAGAACAGGTGTTGAACGGCAGGATCACCGAGGAGCGGGAGATCGAGCGAATCATGGACGGGCTTGTGGACTTCGGAGATAATCCGAGGCTCCTCGAACTGTACAAAACCCTCTGCCGCCATGTCTATTACAAATACCCCGCTCTTGTGGGAGAGCACACTGCCCTCTTCCGGCTCCAGTTTGAGGAAACGGAGGATGGGGATACGGATACTGAGGAGGTGGAAACATGAAAGCGCCGGAGATCAAGCACTACATCAACTGGCTGGGTCGGGTGGAATACCGAAACATCAACTGCTCCTTCACCTATGACGAGACATCCTATGCGGCCATCGACCGGATCTTCCGCCTTCTCCACCGGCTGGAGCCAGGCCCGGAGAACACAAGCTGGGAACTATGGCTCCGTGCGGAGCGAGGTACCATTGAAGACTTCGGCAGCTTTGAGGAGCTGCGGGCGGACGGCCAGGTGGAGAGCTTTGAGGAGTTTGAAACCTGGTGGCATTCCGAGTTCCCGGAGGAGGCAGCGTGGTTCCACTTTGCCGCCGGCGAGGATCAGAAGATCGGGTATCGGGCAATATTCTTGGGGCATCGGCATGTGCTGGAGGTGGACAGCCGCAAAGAGCGCGCCTTCCCCTATGACATCGCCCCATTCACCGCCTGGCTGGAGGGTGCGGTACGGGACACCGTTCAGATGGTGGAAACCGGTTCTTATCAGGAACTGGTGGAGCGGGAGCTGCCCATCTGGCATCGAACCGGAACCATCCTGCGCCGGGATCTGTGGAGGGTATTCCCACAGTGGAAGGAGGAGTTCTTCCAGGACTTCTCCCAGCAGGAGGTGGAGGAGTTTCTCACCTCGGCGGTTGGGTATCCTTTGGAAAATAACAAGCGGCTCCCATCCGTGACCGCAAACGAATTCTATCACTTCTGTGCCCTGGGCTATCGGGCCATGGGATACACTGGAACGGAGAAATCGGAAAAAGAGCAGTACGCTCTCCACGCCGATGGGCGGGACGAGGGACTGTCCAAGCTGGACGGAGATTCCCCCGAAGCTTTTGCACGGTGGCTGAAGGAGCGTCCCCGCACCGGTCACCCCTGGGAGGTATGCCGGGGCGGCAACAGCACCCACATCGACTGCATCGTACACCAAGATGCGCATGGCTACTATCTGGTGGTGGCCGGTCTTGCGGAGACCCGGACGATTGAGGCGGTCCGTTTCTTCCTGGCGCTTTATCGGGCAGGCGTTCCCGTATGCATCCGAAACACAGAGGAACTGAAGGCCCGCCTGACCGGAGCGGAGTCCATCGGCATCGTGCCGGAGGGAGTCTTTCCCGCCTACTGCCACGACAGGTTTCCGGGAGAGAGCATTGTCGATTTTATGAACCTGCCTCGGGAGCGTCAGGATGAACTTGCAAAATACTGCCGATGGCAGCCAATCCCAGTTCCCAGGATGAAGAAGGAGGGTGAAACCCCATGATCTTCTTTACCTCTGACCTGCATCTCGGTCACGAAAACTGCATCCGCCTTTGCAATCGGCCCTTTTCCAGTATCGAGGAGATGGACGAAACTCTCATCGAAAACTGGAACCACAAGGTCACAGGGAAGGATACTGTCTATATCCTCGGCGACCTGATCTACCGCAGCCAAAAGCCGCCGGAGGAATACCTGCGGCGGCTGCGGGGGAAGAAACATCTCATCCTTGGGAATCATGACAGGGGATGGATCAGGAGTTGTCAGACAGAACGATTCTTTGAAAGCGTCAATAACCTGCTGTATGTCGCAGACGGGAAGCGGCAGTACACACTTTGTCACTACCCCATGATGTCTTGGCCTCACATCATGCGCTGCTACATGGTCTTTGGCCACATCCACGGCAATACCGACGCGGATTACTGGCCGCTCATCCAGGCAAACGAGAGAATGCTGAATGCCGGAGTGGATGTCAATCACTTCGAGCCGGTCACCTTTGAGGAGATGGAGGCCAACAATCTTCTGTATAAAGGTCAGTCAAAAGCCGGGCTTGAGGTGCAGCCGTGAGACATAAAAAAGGCTTTTATGAGGTGGCTCCTGTAGCCGGTTTCATCGCACGGCAGGACTGGACGCACACGATGGAACGAGCCGAGCGAAACGGCCTCTCTCTCCAGTCCCAAAAAGGAAGCACCGGGCTGCTGTTCTCCGTGAGAATCCTCGCTCCCATTTTAGATGGAGGGCTGCGGCATATCGTTCTGGCAGCGATCCAGTACAGTCTGGGGCGGCACACTTATATGCCCGGCATAGTCGCGGAATTCACCTGCCGGAACCTGAGCCGTCTGGACGAAGCTACCCGTTTCACCGCTGTGGCAGAGATCCGCGCACATTTAAACCGATATGGAGAACAGGAGCCATATCCTCGATTGTGGCACAGCTTGAGTCGGGTGCTCACATCTGGCAAAATCAAAGAAGACGATAGGAGGAAGGAAAGGATGCCGATTTTACAACCTCTGGAAAGCATGGAACGCATCTCACGCCAAGCACTGGCAGATGACCTGGACACCGTGCTGGAAAGGATAAGCCGCGAGGACATTGGGCTGGTGATCACCGAGGAAGGCAAAGATGACCTGGTTCTCTGCCCAGCCTCCTGGTTCAACCTTGACTATGTGGATGACTTTTCCTGTGTCATCAACAGCGCCCTCCGCTATGCCATGCGCAGCGAAGATGAGGAGAGTGCGGCGGTCGTCCAGTATCTTCGTCGCCACTACCAGTTGTTCGATGAAAAGACGCTTTCGGTGGCTGTCGCCGATCTGGAGCGGGAACTGAACCAGCCGATAGTGACCCTCAAGCAGCCGCAGGTCTGGAAGGAGCTCCAGGAGCTGTTCCGGCAGCGACTGGACGAGTTGCGGAAGGAATCTTCGGAAGGCGAGGAAACGCACCATGGATGAAAAGCAATATGAGCTCGTGGAAATCCAAGTAGATGCGGAGCTTCTGGAACAGTTGGAAGCGGTAATCGCCCCGATGGGGCTGACGCCAGAAATGTTGGCTGTGAAGTTCTTCGAGTTCTGCGTCGATCCCGCTACTCAGGAGTTGGCCATCTCCTTGCTTCTGAAATGGAAAGCCGAACAGGAAGCGGAGGGGGAGAATCCGGGAGGGGGACTTTAATGCTGTCCAAGGAAACCTTCTGTGAAGCCCTGCGAAAGATCCAAGCGCAAAAGGATCGAGACGAACAGTTCAGTAAGGCACTCACCCTGATGGGAGACGGACATTTCGTATTTGAGGGCGGAGCACCGCTTCTTGCCGCCTTGCTGGATGTACTGAAGGAAGCGGTCAACGACCAGTACGACTATATCAGCTGGTGGCTTTACGATGCCGCCCCGGACTATGAAGTCTGGACCGATGATGAAAAAACTAAGTGGTGCCTGAAGGAACCGGAAGCCCTGTATGATTTCATCCGGGATGAATGTCAGGGCTGAGTGGTAGCGTCTCCCCAAATTCGTTCAAGGAGGTCAAATCAGATGTCTAAGTGCTGCCTATACTGCCGGGTAGATGGAGCGTCTACGGAAAGCAATCGTCTCGCCATAAACCAGCAGCTCACCGCACTCCGAAGCCTCGCCGGCCAGCTTGGCTTTTCGATTTCCGCAGAGATGCTCCAATATGAGAGCGGCTTGGACGCAAACCGACAGAGCATTCGAACGCTGATCCGTGATGCACGACATGGAGTCTATGACCGTGTGCTGGTGATGAACGGCGACCGTCTGGCTCGTGACGCCGAAGGTTTGGCGGCAATTGGAGAAAAGTTGACCGCAGCAGGAATTCGGGTCTATTGCCCAGATGGCGAAATTGATCTGGCCCCCGCATATTCTCATGATTATTTCCGGGTGGCAACGATGGAACAGACCATGTGATTGGGAAAAGTTCCCGTCCCACCTCTCTTCCACGGCCAAAGAAAATGCGGTATAATAAAAGAACCACATACACCAGACCGGGAAAGTTGCTCATTCCGGCAGGAAGGAGATGTTGCCATGAGTTCATTAGAGGAAAAGAAAAGTGAGCTTGAGAGGGTCCTTGGGGTATTCCAGAACTACATTGAAGGCTCTGAATTGCTCGATGTGGTCTATTCGAAAAAGTTCGGGTATGTTCTGCTTGGCCTGCCTGCGGCGGATTCCATTGATGACTCCGATGTAACACGACTGGAAGATCCCGAAACATTGGTGAAAGAGATCTATCAGAATCTCGCATACGACTTTATGGAGCAGGAAGGGCACAGCGAGGATTACACGGAAGCCACCAATCTGGAAAAGCGAGCTATGCGGGAATGGATGAAAGAGTACACGGATCAGCTGCCGGAATACAACTACCTGCTGGACGAACTCCTTGGATAATGTGTCCGATGAAGCAGGCGCTTCCCTCAGTCAATCTTTCGGCATGGATAAAGCGGACATCTTTTTTGGTCGAACACTAAAATTGACCCTCGGGTGGAAAATCCACAGCCATCGCAGCGAAAACGCCAAAAAATAATGGGTGAAGACCCGCAAAGCCTTGAAAATCATGGATTTCCGCAAATATCTCAATTGGTCTTACACTCCAGAAAACCGCTGGAATCGTAAGATTCCAGCGGTTTATTTTTGTCTTAACCTTTTTTGGATATGTACGCGCAAAACAGAAAGGAATCCGAAGCAGGAAAGGAATACAGAACGATGGATACAAATTTTTACTAAAAATGAACTGCTTCTTGTTTTGTGAAACTTAACGTGGTAAAATGATACAAATTTTGCTGCAAAAGAGGGATTGACAACATATGATGTGGAAAGACAGCTACCGGCTGGGTGTGGAGCGCATTGACCAGCAGCACATGGAATTGTTCCGCATGACGGAGGACCTGGTGAATGCGGTAAAAGCAGGGGCCGGTGTAGAGGAATATCAAAAGGCTTTGGGATTTTTGAAGGACTATGTGGTGTACCACTTCCGGGATGAGGAGGCCTACCAAGCTTCCATCCACTACGACGGCATGGCGGCTCACAAGGAGGAGCACCGGCAGTTCACGCAGACGGTGCTGGACTACGAAAAACGCCTGACGGAGAACGGATTTGACGAAAAGACCATGAAGGATCTGGCCGGCACCGTGACCACCTGGCTCATCTACCATGTGGTGGACACCGATCAGAAGATCATTTCCGGTGAAAAGGCGACTGGTGAGGAGAAGCGGTTTGACCAATACGCAGACCTGTTTGCCCACAGTGCCCTGGAGGTGATGGAGACCATGGCGGGCCTTGACCAGGGAAGTGCCCAGCTGCAGGCGGAGAGCCCCTATGCGCCCCAGGAGGATGTCTTTGTGAAGATCCAGCTGGTGGGCGATGTGAAGGGCGAGGCAGTCTTTGGCTTTTCCAAGAAGCTGGCCCTCCACCTGCTGGAGACCATGACCGGCATGGAGCTGACGGAGGTGGACGAGCTGGTCCAGTCCGCCCTGTGTGAGCTGACCAACATCTCCTGCGGCAATGCGGCCACCGCACTGGTCAAGCGCGGGCTGCAGTGCGACATCAAGCCGCCGGTGGTCTCCCAGGACTTTGCCTGTGAGGGCAACGGCACCGGCGTTCGCATCGACACAGCCTCCGGCCAGCTGGAGGTCGGCGTGGTGCTGTAAAAACCGGAAAACGGTCGTTTTTACTGCCTAGATTGAAGGGAAGGTACACATTTTCGTGTGCCTTCCCTCTTTTTTCTCTGGAGGAGAGAGGAAAATGTTTCCTCGACAAAATTTTTCTTGACACCGCGGAAAAAACGGGATATGATAGCAAGACGAAAAGGGAGTAGCTGGCACATACTGCTTGTGTATCCGTGGGCGTCAGTACGGGCTTTTGGCCCCGCTGCGGATTGAAATGGCGAGACTTTTGCATCAATGCTGGGGTGTTGACGCAAAAGGCCTCGCCTTTTTTGCGTGCCACCGAGAAAGGAAAGATGGATATGCCAAACGAAAAGCCGGTCTATCAAAAAACGAGAATGGAGCTGTTCCGGGACATGAAAGTCTCCGACGCAGGCCTTACCAGTCAGGAGGCCCGCCAGCGTCAGGAGCAATACGGCCCCAATGAACTCCAGGCGGGGAAGCGCAAGAGCATCCCCATGATCTTCCTGGAGCAGTTCAAGGATTTCCTGGTTATCATTTTGATCATCGCTGCCATCATCTCCGCCGCTCTGGGCGATGTGGAGAGCACTATCGTCATTCTGGCGGTCATCACCATGAACGCCATCCTGGGCACGTTCCAGACGGTGAAGGCCACCGCCTCCCTGGACAGCCTGAAAAAACTCTCCGCACCCACGGCCAAGGTGCTGCGGGACGGCGCCGTGGTGGAGATCCCCGGCAGTGAGGTCACCGTGGGCGACGTGGTACAGCTGGAGGCCGGCGACTTTGTCTGCGCCGACGGACGGCTGCTGGATTGCGCCAGCTTGAAGGTGGCCGAGAGCGCCCTCACCGGCGAGAGTCTGCCGGTGGAGAAGGAGCTGGACGACATCTCCAGTGAGGTGCCTCTGGGCGACCGGAAGAACATGGTCTTTTCCGGCAGCTTCGTCACCTATGGCCGGGCCACCTTCCTGGTCACCGGCATCGGTATGAACACGGAGATGGGCCATATCGCCACGCTGCTGAAAAACACCGAGGAGAAAAAGACCCCCCTGCAGGTGAGCCTGGACCAGTTCGGCCGGAAGCTGTCCATCATCATCCTGGTCATCTGCGCCCTGCTCTTCGGCGTCAGCGTGTTCCTCCGGGATGAGCCGGTGATGAACGCGTTCCTCTTCGCCGTGGCTCTGGCCGTGGCTGCCATCCCTGAGGCCCTGAGCTCCATCGTCACCATCGTCCTCTCCTTTGGCACCCAGAAGATGGCCAAGGAGAACGCCATCATCCGCAACCTCCAGGCGGTGGAGGGCCTGGGCAGCGTGTCCGTCATCTGCTCCGACAAGACCGGCACTCTGACCCAGAACAAGATGACCGTCCAGAAGTACTATGCCGGTGGAAAGGTGATCCCGGTGGAGGAGGCCAACTTCGACGACCCCGCCCAGCGGGATCTGCTGCGGGCAGCCCTTTTGTGCAGCGACGCCACCGTCAATGAACAGGGCGAGGTGGGCGACCCCACCGAGACCGCCCTGGTCCGTCTGGGCGAGCGCTTCGGCTTTGACGAGGAGGTCACCCGTCAGAAGTATCCCCGTGTGGCGGAGATCCCCTTCGACTCCGACCGCAAGCTCATGTCCACCCTGAACCAGGTCAAGGGGGAGCTGCTCATGGTCACCAAGGGCGCCGTGGACGTGCTGCTGGACCGGACCACCCTGGGTGAGGAGGAAAAGCAGCAGATCCTGGCGGTCAACGAGGAGCTGTCCAAGGAGGGCCTCCGTGTGCTGGCATTCAGCTGCCGGGTCATGGACCAGCCGTCCCTGAACCTGTGCGACGAGAGCGCCATGGTCTTCCTGGGCCTCATCGCCATGATGGACCCGCCCCGGGAGGAGTCCAAGCAGGCCGTGGCAGAGTGCATCGCCGCCGGCATCCGGCCGGTGATGATCACCGGCGACCATAAGATCACCGCCTCTGCCATCGCCAAGGAGATCGGCATCCTCACCCCCGGCACCGAGGCCGTTGAGGGCTCTGTCATCGACTCCATGAGCGACGAGGAGCTGCGGGAGTTCGTGCCTCGGGTCAGCGTCTATGCCCGGGTGTCCCCGGAGCACAAGATCCGCATCGTCCGGGCCTGGCAGGACCGGGGCAACCTGGTGGCCATGACCGGCGACGGCGTCAACGACGCCCCGGCTTTGAAGCAGGCGGACATCGGCGTGGCCATGGGTATCACCGGCACAGAGGTGTCCAAGGACGCCGCCGGCATGGTGCTGGCGGACGACAACTTCGCCACCATCATCCAGGCTGTGAAAAACGGCCGGAACGTCTATGCCAACATCAAGCGGGCCATCCAGTTCCTGCTCTCCGGCAACACGGCGGGCATCCTGACGGTGCTCTATGCCTCCCTGGCGGCGCTGCCGGTGCCCTTTACGGCGGTGCATCTGCTGTTCATTAACCTGCTCACCGACAGCCTTCCTGCCATCGCCCTGGGCCTGGAGCCCCACACCGACGAGGTCATGAGGGAGAAGCCCCGGCCCCGCAGTGAAGGCATCCTGACCCGTCCCTTCCTCACCAGCGTGGCGGTGGAGGGCCTGGTCATCGCCCTGGCCACCATTGCCGCCTTCCACATCGGCCTGAGCCACGGCGGCGCCGAGACCGCCAGCACCATGGCTTTCGCCACATTGTGCCTCAGCCGCCTGTTCCACGGCTTCAACTGCAAGTCCGCTCACCCGGTGCTCTTTACCCACCAGTTCTTCTCCAACAAGTACCTTCAGGGCGCCTTTATCATCGGTGCGGTGCTGCTGGGTGCGGTGCTGGTGATTCCGCCTCTGGAGCCTCTGTTCCAGGTGGCCCCCCTGTCCGCGCCTCTGCTGGGCGCCATCGTGGGCCTGGCCCTTGGCAGTATGCTGGTGATCCAGCTGCTCAAGGCCATCCGCACCCGCTCCGGCAAGTAAGCACGTCCCTTCCGGGCGGGAAACTTCCTGCGCCAAGAGCGCACCGGGAAAACAGAAAAAGTCCGACGGTACGTGTCTATTTTCCTGTGCTTTTGCATAGGAAAAAGCGCCTTCGCCCAGGAGGACAAAGACGCGGAAAAAGACGGTCCTATTTTTCAGGGACGGCATGGCTTTTGCCATGCCGTCCCTTTTTTGCGGGCACAGGTCCCCTGGAGGGCGTGTTATTGGCCGGGGGTATTTTCCAGCGGGAAGGTGACGCTCCAGTTTCCTTTCACTGCTCCCCGGGAGGTGACGAATTCCCCGTACAGCGCATAATCGCTCAGGGCATCGGCGGGCACATCGGGGAAGATATAGTCCTCGTAGCTTCCTGTTCCCTCCTCATCAAAGAAGGCCACGGAGGCTGCACAGGAGAGCATTTGGCCGCTTTCCCTGTGGAGCAGGGAGAGGGAGCCGTGGTTGTCGGTGGTGAGGATGTCGGCGTAGTGCACCTGCACATGGAGGCGGCCGTCCACATAGCCCATGGCAGTCAGGGTCACGCCGTCGGTGGGCGAGGCCAGGTCGCCGGCGGGCTGGAGAACGGTTTGTGTGCCTGCGGCGGCAAGCGAGTCATCTCCGCTCAGGCCCCGGGGCTCCACGGTCTGGGCAGCGGCGTTTTCCGCCGCATCCTCCAGGCTTACGTCGGCAAGGACGCCCTGCCAGGTCTCCTTGCCGCTCAAAAATTCCCGGACGGAGAAGGTGAGCTTGTCGCCGGTGATCTCCTGCTTGTTCCACTGCTGAATGGTGATGAGGAACGTGGCGGTCTGGGTGTCCGGGTCATAGCCTGCCAGGTCGCAACGTCCCGTGCAGTCAAAGGGGGTGTGGATCGCATAGCTGTCAAAGAGATCCATGGTCTCATCCACTCTTGTGTCCTCCAGATCCTGCATGGCGATATAGATCTGGGCGGTGTCGTCGTGGATGTAGGCTGCGGTGACCTCCATGCGGATGCCGTTGTCCTCGCAGGACAGCTCCACGGGCTTGAAGAATTGGGCCGTGGCGGGGGAGACGGCGTACAGCAGCTCATAGGCGGCGGGGATGGAGGCCGCCATGGCGGGCACCGCCAGGCAAAAGACAAGGCACAGGCACGCCGCCGCGGCGCACCACCGTCTGACAGGGTGCCTTTTGGGCTTTGGCAGGACATCCGCGGCCGCCACATAGGCCGGGTCCACCAGCTCCATTTTATCCAAAAACTCGTTTCCTCTCATAGCGTATACCCTTCCTTTTCCAGATATGCCCGCAGCTGATTCCGGCTGCGGAACAGGGTGGTCTTCACTTTGCTCTGGGACAGGGCAAAGCGATGGGAGATGTCGGCGATGGAGTCCAGATACCAGTAGCGGCGCAGGAAGATATTCCGCTTCTCCGGGCTGAGGGTGCCTAAGAATCCGTTGATGGCCTCCCGCAGCGCTAGATCGTCCAGGCGGCAGCTGAGATCATCCGGGGCCGGGAGGCACTGCTCCAGCTCCGTGCTCAGCTCACAGAGGAATGCGCTGCGCTTGAGCCGGCTGCGCTGGCGGCAGCGATTCAGGGAGATGTGGCGGGTGATCCGGGCGAGAAACGGATAGAGATAGTCCCTCGGCTCGTGGGGCGGGATGCTGTTCCAGGCCTCCAGATAGGTGTCGCTTTCACATTCCTCGGCGGTTTGCCGGTCCTGAACGATGCCATAGGCCAGGGCCCGCAGACGGCTCCCAAAGGCCTGGGCGGTGTGGCGGATGGCCCTCTCGTCCCGGGCAAGATACAGCTCTACGATCTCACGGTCCTCCATGGCTTTTCCTCTCCTTTCCCCTGTATTGAAAGGCCCTTCTCCTTCATAAGCACCCTCTGGGCCCGGTTGGTTACACGCTTTGCCGCTGTTTTTTGCTGTGGAGCACCGCTGTGCCCACCCGGCGGAAAAAATAAGCGATACCCGGTTTTGCCGGGTATCGCTTATTTTGCTGTTGTTGCCTCTGCTGGGGAACGGATTTTGGCTCACTCGTCCAGCTTGAGGACAGCCAGGAAAGCCTCCGTGGGGATCTGGACGCTGCCCAGAGAGCGCATCTTCTTTTTGCCCTCCTTTTGCTTTTCCAGCAGCTTCTTCTTCCGGGTGATGTCGCCGCCGTAGCACTTGGCCAGCACGTCCTTGCGCATGGCCTTGACGGTCTCCCGGGCGATGATGCGGCCGCCGATGGCCGCCTGGACAGGCACCTCGAAGAGCTGGCGGGGGATGTTCTCCTTGAGCTTTTCGCACAGCTTCCGGGCCCGGGGATAGGCCTTGTCCTTGTGGGCAATGAAGCTCAGGGCATCCACCTGGTCGCCGTTGAGCAGGATGTCCACCTTCACCAGCTCGCTGTCCCGATAGCCGGAGAGCTCATAGTCCAACGAGGCGTAGCCCTTGGTGTTGGCCTTGAGGGTGTCGAAGAAGTCGTAGATGATCTCGTTGAGGGGCATCTGATAGTGCAGCTCCACCAGGTTGGTGTCCAGATACTGCATATCCTTGAACTCGCCCCGCCGGTCCTGG
This sequence comes from uncultured Oscillospiraceae bacterium, assembly GCA_902478785.1. Classification (GTDB taxonomy): domain Bacteria; phylum Bacillota; class Clostridia; order Oscillospirales; family Oscillospiraceae; genus Oscillibacter. The sequence goes on along the minus strand of CABSMJ010000001.1, from coordinate 295,823 downwards.
CACATGGGCATGATGTTGCCCACATAGTCGTTGGGGGTGATGATGGTGACCTTCACATAGGGCTCCTGGGCGTGGTCGATGCGGGCGGGGTCGGGGTAGTTGTGGGGGTTGTCCACTCGGACCAGGGAGCCGTCGGTGCAGGTGACCTCGTAGATGACCGAAGGCAGGGTGGTCACCAGGTCCAGGTCGAACTCCCGCTCCAGCCGCTCCTGGATAACCTCCATATGGAGCATCCCCAAAAAGCCGCACCGGAAGCCGAAGCCCAAGGCCACGGAGGACTCGGGCTCGAAGCTCAGGGAAGCGTCGTTGAGCTGGAGCTTTTCCAGGGCGTCCCGCAGGTCGGGGTACTTGGAGCCGTCCTCGGTGTAGATGCCGCAGTAGACCATGGGCTGCACCTTCCGGTAGCCCGGCAGGGGCTCCGCCGCGGGATTCTCCACGCCGGTGACGGTGTCACCCACCTGGGTGGAGCTGACGGTCTTGATGCTGGCGGTGAAGTAGCCCACGTCGCCGGCCTGGAGGCAGTCGGTGGGCTGGAGGCCAAAGGGCTTCATCAGGCCGCACTCCACCACCTTGTAGGTGGCGCCGGTGGCCATCATCTTCACGTCCATGCCGGGGCGGATGGCGCCGTCCATCAGGCGCATATAGACGATGACGCCCTTGTAGCTGTCGTAGTAGCTGTCGAAGATCAGCGCCCGCAGAGGGGCGTTCACATCCCCCTTGGGGGCGGGGATGTTCTGGACGATGTCCTCCAGCACCGCGTCGATATTGATGCCCATTTTGGCGGAGATCTCCGGGGCGTCCTCGGCGGGCAGGGCCAGGATGTTCTCGATCTCGTCCTTCACCCGCTTAGGATCGGCGGCGGGCAGGTCGATCTTGTTCACCACCGGCAGGATCTCCAGATTGTGCTCCATGGCAAGATAGGTATTGGCCAGGGTCTGGGCCTCGATGCCCTGGGTGGCGTCCACCACCAGCACCGCGCCCTCGCAGGCGGCCAGGGACCGGGAGACCTCATAGTTGAAGTCCACGTGGCCCGGGGTGTCGATGAGGTTCAAAAGGTAAGTCTCGCCGTTTTGGGCCTTGTAGTGGAAGGAGACGGCCCGGGCCTTGATGGTGATGCCCCGCTCCTTTTCCAGGTCCATGTTGTCCAGCAGCTGGCTCTCCATGTCCCGCTCCGCCACGGCACCGCACTTTTCCAGCAGCCGGTCGGCCAGGGTGGATTTGCCGTGGTCGATGTGGGCGATGATGGAGAAGTTGCGGATATGGGATAGATCTGTCATAGTGTGATACCCTCCTTGGGCCGGCCCGATGGGTGCGGGCCGTCAAATCAAAGGTCAGAGGCGCCCCATCAGGGGGCGCGCTCACCAAATACTGTCGTAGTCGTAGTTTACCACAAATTCCCGCAGAGCGTCCAGTTTGCTCTCGTAATTTTTCTCCGTTAAGCGGTAGGCGCCGCCGGGCATGGCCTGGGCCATCCGGTAGGTGATGCGCCCGGCCACATGGATGTGGTCGGCGTAGTTGTCCAGGTTGGTGATGATGTCCGTGTCAGTCAAAAAGCACTGGACCTCCGCGTTGTCATAGGTCAGAAGCTGGGCCGTGGCATACTTGAGCATCTCGATCATGGCGTCGGTCTGGCCCAGGCGCTGCATCTTGTCCCAGAAGAGGATGCTGTAAGGGGAGTAGTAAAAGACGAACTGCGTGTCCGGGTGGGCCTCCAGCCAGCCCTCCACCACTTGGAGATTCTCCTGGCAGATGTCTAAGAAGGCGTCTGCCGGTTCCACAGTGCCCGTAGGCTCAGGCCGGGGATAGCTGGCCAGAGCCAGCTCCTTGGAAAAGAACACGTCCCCGTCCCACAAAAAGGCGTCCTGAAGGGCCTGGGTGTTGCCAGCCGCCTTTTCCCGCAGCACATAGAGAGACCGGATCAGCACATCCTTGTTGAAGAGGTAGGGCCCGTCGTTCCAGGGGTTGGTGTCGTAGAGATAGGCGGGCAGCTCATCGGGGGCCTCTTCCACGCTGCGGCAGAGGATGTTGGGGTCCAGGCCGAAGATCACCCGCTTGACGTCGTGGGTCTCGTAGGCGTAGTCCAGGGCCTGGGTGAACTCGTGGAAGCCGCCGTTGGGGAAGGTGATCTTCACGGTGGAGGTGTCATAGAAGGCGTCGAACCACAGCGGGCGGTAGTTGGCGGCCAGGGAGGTGCCCATGAGGATGGTCTCATAGTCCTGGCTGCGAATGAGGCCCGCAGTCTGATAGCGCTGATCGAACCAGACCTCCGCCTCCGGGTCCGGACTGCGGTAGTGGAAAAAAGGGTCCACCACACGGACAAAGCCAGCGCACAGGACGAGGGCCGCCAGGATGGCGCCCACCAGTCCCAGGGTCCAGCGCCGATAGGATTTTTCCATGTCGATTTTCCCCCCTTAAAAGTTGGAGTAGATGAACTGGGTGATGCCGGAGAAGGACAGCACCGACCACATGGCCAGGACGAACAGCGCCGCCCCCCGCCAGAAGGTGGGCTTGAAACGGTCCATCTGCCGGATGGTGTTCCGGGGCCACAGAACAATGACCATGGCCACCAGGAACAGAGCCGCCACCGCCAGGACGTTGCGCCAGGGCGCCAGAGCCGGCAGCAGGATGCGCACCGCCTCCAGCTCGCTGGAGAAGATGCCCTCGGAGAGCCAGGCCTGGGGCTTGGAAAAGTGCAGGGAGAAGACCGCCCGCAGCACCGCGGTGCCCTCCGCCACGCTGGGGGCCCGGAAGTATACCCAGGCCACGTTGACAAAGGCGAAGGTCAGTACCCACTGGAGCCACTTGGGGAGCTTGTCCCGGCGCTTGCCCAGCAGTCGCTCCACCACCTGGGCCAGGCCGTGGAGGGCGCCCCACAGCAGAAAGGTCCAGCCCGCACCGTGCCACAGACCGCTGACCAGGTAGATGATGAGGATGTTGCAATAGGTCCGGGCGGTGCCCTTTTTGCTGCCGCCCAGGGGGAAGTACAGGCACTCCCGCAAGAAGGTGGTGAGGGTGATGTGCCAGCGCTTCCAGAACTCGCCCACGCTGAGACTGCGGTAGGGAGAGTCGAAGTTCACCGGCAGGCGGATCCCCAGGAGCCTTGCCAGGCCCGCGGCCATATCGCAGTAGCCGGAGAAGTCAAAGTACAGCTGCAGGGTATAGCCCAGCACCACCATGGAGGCGGAGACGGTGTCCAGCTCCGTCAGGTGGGCGTAGCCGTTTCCCACCAGGACGCCGAAGGAGTCCGCCAGCAGGATCTTCTTGGCGCAGCCCAGAACGATGGCGTAGAGCCCTGCCCCGGCATCGGTCCAGGTGGGGTGGAGAAAGCGCCCGTCCGAAAGCTGGGGGAAGAAAGCCCCGGGCCGCAAAATGGGCCCCGAGGACACCGTGGGGAAGAAGAAGGAAAAGAGGGGGAAGTCCACCCCGGCGCTCAGGCTCCAGCGGGAGGGGATGAACTGGCCTGTCCAGATCTCCTTGAGATACCACAGCTGCTGGAAGGTGAAAAAGCTCAGGCCCAGGGGCACAAAGGGGACGCTCACTGCGCCGCCGGTGAGGAAGCCGGTGTACTTGAAGGCCACCAGCACGGCGATGTGCCAGATCAGCGCCAGGATAAAGACCGCCTTGGCGCTGCCGTCGCGCTGACGGCGAGCGGTGAGATACCGCCCGGCGGAAAAGCTCACCCAGCTGCCCGCCAGCAGTACCACGAAGCCCAGCAGGGCGTTCTCCTCAAAGCCCCACAGGTAGAAAAGGAGGCTGGCCAGAGTCAGCAGGGCCTTGGCCGCAGGCACGCTGCGCCGGGCTGCCGGCAGGCACACCGCCAGCGTCACGGCGAAAAAGAGCAAAAACTCGTAGGACTGAAAGATCATGGGCCGTCCCTCACTCCTTCATCAGGCCGCCCAGGCGGGTGTCGGTGTTATGGAGCACCTGGGTCACGCTCTGGCACCGGCCGGGATAGGCCTCGTGGAGATGTTCATCGGACAGGTCCGGGAACTCCTTCTTCTCCTGGCGCTGGCGCTCCAGGGCCCGGGCGTAGCGGACCTGGGAGAGCTTCATGTCGGCGCTGACCGCGTCCAGGGTAAAAAGGTCCGGCTCGGCGCTGAAATAGTCCTCGTTCCGGCCGGCACAGCGGTACAGGTGGCGGTAGAGCTGGTACACCGCGCTGCCCAGATAGGCCCCCGCCGCGTTCACCGCGTCCCGGTCGCCAAGGCGCCCCAGCAGGTCGAAGAGCACGGAGATGGCGCCGGAGAGGAGCTTATTCTGCAGCGTGGCCAGCACGGAGCCCTTCAGGACCCCGGTGCGCTCCGCCTCCGGGTCGTAGACCTCGTCGGAGGCGATCATGGCCCCGTCCTTGGACAGCGTCCGGCCCAGGATGTAGTCGGCGGACACGTGATAGTAGTCGCAGGCCCGGACCACGAAGGGCAGTCCCGGCTCCCGAATGCCGTTTTCATAGTGGCTCAGCAGGGCCTGGGAGATGCCCAGGTCCGCCGCCGCCGTCCGCTGGCTGACGCCCCGCTCCTGCCGCAGCAGGGAGAGCTTTTTGGAAAAGTCGGAGTTCATATTTCTTTCTCCTTTGTCACACAACACGCCGCCGGGCGTTCCCTCCGGCGGCTCAAAATACGTACCGTATACTTTAACACGATGATTACAATTTGTAAAGACACCATATTTTTTGTTAGGCAACCTAAAAATTATTTGACATTATGCACAGTTTTTGGCTGTGAAAATGCACAAATTTGGAGAATCTTTTTCTCAAAACTCTATGGACTCGTAAGACGAATCCTCTTTGACTATTGGAGGAAAATGTTGCATAATAATAGAAGTTTCAGAGAGTTCGGGGAGGAGTACGCCCTTTTCCGGTCAAAATTGGAGAAAGGTGCGGAGAGGTCCCGGTCCGGGACAGTCCCCGATACAAGATCGATTTCGCCCAGGGCGAAATTTTTTTAGGCATTTTTAAGCATCCACCGCAAAAGAGAAATATCCGAGTTCAAAAAAGGGAGCGTGGCTATGGAGAAAGCATACTTGGTTTTGGCCGACGGTCAGGTCTTTGAGGGCCTGCGCATCGGCGCCGATGGCGACGCCGTAGGTGAGCTGGTGTTCACCACCGGTATGTGCGGCTATCTGGAGACGTTGACCGACCCCAGCTACTACGGACAGATCGTCACCCAGACCTTCCCCCTCATCGGCAACTACGGCGTCATCGAGCCGGACTTTGAGGGCCGGTGCTGTGTCCGGGGCTATGTGGTCCGGGAGCTGTGCGACACCCCCTCCAACTTCCGCAGCCAGTATGCGCTGGACGCCTACCTCAAGGCCCAGAACGTGGCCGGCATCTGCGGCATCGATACCCGGGAGCTGACCCGCATCCTGCGGGAGCACGGCGTCATGAACGCCACCATCTGCTCCAAGATCCCTGACGATCTCCAGCCCGTGCGGGAGTATGCCATCGTGGACGCGGTGGCCTCTGTTACCCGCTGCGCCCCGGAGGTGTTCCCCGCCGAAGGGGAGATGGCCTACCGGGTGGCTCTGCTGGATTACGGCGCCAAGCGCAACATCATCCGGGAGCTGCAGAAGCGGGGCTGTGAAGTGACGGTGCTGCCGGGCACCGCCTCCGCCGAGGAGGTGCTGGAGGGCAAGCCCGACGGCGTGATGCTCTCCAACGGCCCCGGCGACCCGGCGGAGAACACCTATCAGATCCGTCAGATCCGCGCCCTGATCGGCCAGGTGCCCATGTTCGGCATCTGCCTGGGCCATCAGCTGACGGCTCTGGCCATGGAGGGCAAGACCTTCAAGCTCAAGTATGGCCACCGGGGCGTCAATCAGCCTGTCCGGGACGTGAAGGGCACCCGGACCTTTATCACCAGCCAGAACCACGGCTATGCCGTGGACGCCGATTCCCTCTCCTGCGGTACCGTCCGTTATATCAACGCCAACGACGGCACCTGCGAGGGCATCGACTACCCCGAGCTGCGGGCCTTTACGGTGCAGTTCCATCCCGAGGCCTGCTCCGGCCCCCGGGACACCTCGTTCCTTTTCGACCGGTTTGTGGACATGATGAAAGGCGGTGAGCAGTAATGCCTCTGGATACCAGTATTAAGAAAGTGCTTGTCATTGGCTCCGGCCCCATCGTCATCGGCCAGGCCGCCGAGTTCGACTATGCCGGCGCCCAGGCCTGCCGTGTGCTCAAGGAGGCCGGGGTCAACGTGGTCCTGGTCAACTCCAACCCCGCCACCATCATGACCGACAAGGCCCTGGCGGACGAGATCTACCTGGAGCCCCTCACCGCCGAGACCGTCAAGCGCATCATTGAAAAGGAGAAGCCCGACTCCGTGCTGGCCACCCTGGGCGGCCAGACCGGCCTGACCATTGCCATGCAGCTGAACAAGGAGGGCTACTTTGAAAAGACCGGTGTCCGGCTGCTGGGCACCGACGCCGAGGCCATCACCAAGGCCGAGGACCGGGAGCTGTTCAAGGAGACTATGGAGGCCATCGGCCAGCCGGTGATCCCCTCCGACATCGCCTCCACCGTGGAGGAGGCCCTGGCGGTGGCGGAGAAGATCGGCGGCTATCCCGTCATCGTCCGTCCCGCCTTCACCCTGGGCGGCGGAGGCGGCGGCGTGGCCAACAGCCCTGAGGAGCTCAAGGTCATCGCCGCCACCGGTCTGGACGCCTCTCCCATCACCCAGATCCTGGTGGAGCGTGCCATCCACGGCTGGAAGGAGATCGAGTTCGAAACCATGCGGGACGGCGCGGGCAACGTCATCGCCGTGTGCTCCATGGAAAACGTGGACCCCGTGGGCGTCCACACCGGCGACTCCATCGTGGTGGCCCCCACCCTGACGCTGTCGGACAAGGAGTACCAGATGCTCCGCAGCGCCTCCCTGGACATGATCTCCGCCCTGGGCATCGTGGGCGGGTGCAACTGCCAGTTCGCCCTGAACCCCAACTCCTTTGAGTATGCGGTCATCGAGGTCAACCCCCGTGTGAGCCGTTCCTCCGCCCTGGCCTCCAAGGCCACCGGCTACCCCATCGCCAAGATCACCACCAAGATCGCCCTGGGCTACACCCTGGACGAGATCGCCAACGACATTACCGGCAAGACCTGCGCCTGCTTTGAGCCCACGCTGGACTATGTGGTGGTGAAGTTCCCCAAGTGGCCCTTCGACAAGTTCGCCGACGCCTCCCGTACCCTGGGCACCCAGATGAAGGCCACCGGTGAGGTCATGGCCATCGCTCCCTCCTTTGAGATGGCCCTGCTCAAGGCCGTCCGGGGCGCGGAGATCTCCATGGATACCCTCAACCGCAAACCGGACCCGGAGGACGAGGCGCCTCTGAGCGAGCGGCTGCGGCGGGTGGACGACCACCGGCTCTTTACCGTGTTCGAGGCCCTCAAGGCCGGCATGAGCGTGGACGAGATCTACGACATCACCCGCATCGACCGTTTCTTCCTCTGGAAACTCCAGGGCCTGGCCGAGTATGAAAAGACCATTGCCGGCGGCCTCACTGAGGAGCTCTACGCCCGGGGCAAGCGCCTGGGCTACACCGACGAGGCCCTCCGCCGCCTCTCCGGCGCCGACACCCTGCCGGAGCACCGGAAGGCGGTCTACAAGATGGTGGACACCTGCGGCGCCGAGTTCGACGCCGAGACCCCCTACTTCTACTCTACCCGGGACACCGTCTGTGAGTCCCGTGCCTTCCCCCGGTCCGGCAAGCCCGTCATCATGGTTCTGGGCTCCGGCCCCATCCGCATCGGCCAGGGCATCGAGTTCGACTACTCCTCCGTCCACTGCGTGTGGACGCTGAAGAAGCTGGGCTACGATGTGGTCATCGTCAACAACAACCCCGAGACCGTCTCCACCGACTACGACACCGCCGACCGGCTGTACTTCGAGCCGCTGTGCCCCGAGGATGTCATGGACATCATCGATGCGGAAAAGCCCGTGGGCGTGGTGGTGGCCTTCGGCGGCCAGACGGCCATCAAGCTGACCAAGTATCTGGACGAGCATGGCATCCCCATCCTGGGCACCAGCGCCGAGTCCATCGACATGGCCGAGGACCGGGAGCGGTTCGATTCCCTGCTGGAGCAGTTCCACATCAAGCGCCCCCGGGGCTGCGGCGTCACCGGCATGCAGGGCGCCCTGGACGCGGCCCACGAGCTGGGCTATCCCGTGCTGCTGCGCCCCAGCTACGTCATCGGCGGCCAGAACATGGTCATCGCCCACAATGACGAGGAGGTCCGCCGGTACATGGAGGTCATCCTCTCCGGCAAGATCGAAAACCCCGTGCTGGTGGACCAGTACCTGATGGGCAAGGAGCTGGAGGTGGACGTGATCTCCGACGGCACCGACGTGCTCATCCCCGGCATCATGCAGCACATCGAGCGCACCGGCGTCCACTCCGGCGACTCCATCGCCGTCTATCCCCCCTTCTCCATCTCCGACCGGATGCGCCGGACCATCATCGACTGCTCTGAGAAGCTGGCCCTGTCCCTGAAGACCAAGGGCCTCATCAATATCCAGTACCTGATCTATCAGGGCGAGCTCTACGTCATCGAGGTCAACCCCCGGGCCAGCCGCACGGTGCCCTACATCTCCAAGGTCACCGGCGTGCCCATGGTGGACCTGGCTACCCGGGTCATGGTGGGTCAGCCCCTCAAGTCCCTGGGCTACGGCACGGGCCTCTACCGCACGCCGCCCTATGTGGCTGTGAAGGTGCCTGTGTTCTCCTTTGAAAAGATCACCGACGCCAACTCCTCTCTGTCCCCGGAGATGAAGTCCACCGGCGAGGTGCTGGGCGTGGGCAAGACCATGGAGGAGGCGCTGTTTAAGGGCCTGGTCTCCGCCGGCTACAAGGTGGAAAAGCCCAAGCGGGGCGGCATCCTCATCTCCGTCAACCGCCGGGATCAGCCTGAGATCGTCCACATCGCCCGGAAGCTGGACGACATGGGCTATAAGCTCTACGCCACCGACGGCACCGCCCGGGAGATCGCCCGGCTGGGCACGGACGTGGAGATCGTGGGCAAGCTGGGCCGGGACAGCCGGGTCTTTACCCTGCTGGAGAGCGGCCAGATCGACTACATCATCCTCACCGGCTCCACCGAGCCGGCCTATATCCGGGACTTCATCCACCTCAACCGCCGGGCGCTGCAGCTGTCCATCCCCTGCCTGACCTCTCTGGACACCGCTGCCGCCCTCACCGATATCCTGGCCAGCGGCTACAACCAGCGCAACACCGAGCTGGTGGACATCGCCCACATGCGCAAGTGGCGCCGGAGCCTGCGGTTCTCCAAGCTGGAGGGCTGCGGCAACGACTGCATCATCATCGAGAACTTCAACGGCGAGATCACCTGCCCCGAGTCCCTGGCCCTGACGCTGTGCGACCGGCACCGGGGCGTGGGTGCCGAGGGACTGGTGCTGCTGGAGGACTCCGATGTGGCTGAGGTGAAGATGCGCCTCTTTAACACCGACGGCAGCGAGGGTCTCATCGGCGGCAATGCCATCCGCTGCGTGGGCAAGTACCTGTACGACAAGGGCTTTACCCGCCAGGAGTCCTTCTCCGTGGAGACCGGCGGCGGCGTACGCCATCTGGACCTCTACACCGTGGACGGTAAGGTCACCTCTGTGGCCGTGGACATGGGCAAGGCCAGCCTGAAGGCGGCGGACCTGCCCACCACGCTGCCGGAGGAGACCCTCATCGACTATCCCGTGGAGATCGGCGGCGAGCCCTATAACATCACCTGCGTCAGCGTGGGCAATCCCCACTGCGTGGTGTTCTGCGATCGGGTGGACGGCGTGGATCTGACCCAGGTGGGCCCCCTGTTCGAGCACTCCGAGTTCTTCCCGGAGCGGATCAACACCGAGTTCGTCCGGGTGGTGAACCCCCTGACCATCAAGATGCGGGTCTGGGAGCGGGGCAGCGGCGAGACTACGGCCTGCGGCACCGGCGCCTGCGCGGCAGTGGTGGCCGCCGTGGCCACCGGCCAGTGCGAAAAGGGCACCGACGTCACCGTTAAGCTCCGGGGCGGCGACCTGACCGTCAACTATACCGACGAGCGGGTCATCCTCACCGGCGACGCCAAGCTCCTCTTCGACGGCACCACCGAGTATTAAAGGCGTTCCTATATCGCAACAAACGGGCGGAACGGCCTCGCGGCCGTTCCGCCCGTCCTGCGTTTTTTCTGTGCACAGAGCGGCCCCTTCCGGCGCTCCCCATTTGGGGAAGACCGGAAGGGGCCGCTCTTTTGTGTGAGGGGGAGAGGTGAAGTTACTGTGCCACGTCCTGAGAGTCCTCTTCCTTCTTGGGACCAAGACCCTTCTTCTCCAGGATCTTGTCAATAATCATGAAGGCCGCAAACAAAACAACGATACCCAGAATCGCGAAACCACCGTTTGACATAGAGAACCCTCCTTGTGAATTAACAATAAATTAACAGACTAGATTTTGTTTTTAACGAAATCTTTACGACAAGTATAGTCAATCCGGTTGAAAAATGCAAGCCTTTTTGTGAAAATTTTGAAGAAAATACACAAAAAGCCGTTTGGAATGACAAAAAGAACGTGCAATGTTTGCAACACAGAAACACTTTGGGGAAAAATGACGAAAAGGCAGCGGGGGAGAGGCCCGGCGCCGCCGCTTGCAGCCGGGAAACGCTTATGCTATGATACAAAAGAATGAACTGCACAACGAACAAAAGGAGAGCACATATGACCATTTTGGTGATCGACGGACAGGGGGGCAAGCTGGGCCGGCAGCTGGTGAAGGCCATTGCCGAGCGCTTCCCCCAGGAGGAGCTGCTGGCGGTGGGCACCAACAGCGCGGCCACGGCCAACCTACTCAAGGGCGGTGCCCAGCGGGGCGCCACCGGGGAAAACGCGGTGCTGGTGGCCTGCCGCCGGGCGGACATCATCGTGGGGCCTGTGGGCATCGTGGTGGCGGACTCCCTGATGGGGGAGGTGACGCCGGCCATGGCCACCGCCGTGGGACAGAGCCGGGCTGTCCGCATCTTGGTGCCCATCAACCGCTGCGAGACCCTGATCGCCGGGGTCAGCGGTGTGCCCGCCTCCCGGCTGCTGGAGGACGCTATGGATAAGATCCAGGGGGTGCTGGAAGGGAAGCTGTAAGAAGCCCCCGGCAGACGGGCCGGGCAGAGGTGAGGACCGCCTTGGAATTGACAGACCCGGGAATTTTTGGTATAATCATCGTTACGGGCTGGCAGGAAGCCGCCCGGAGGACAGAAGTCCCGCCTTTGCTCCGTCGCTTCGGTGCCGGAGCGGAAAACTCTTTTTATCACGTTTGAAATTGGTGCCTGGAAGGCGCCGCTCTCCTGGAGGAGGGCGGCGCCTTTTTTGCCCCAGAGGGAGGAACATTCACATGCAAGCAACGCAAAAAAATCCTAGCCCCGTCCGCAAGCTGGTCTATGCCGCCGTGTGCCTGGCGCTGGCCCTGGTGCTGCCCTTTTTGACTGGTCAGATTCCCCAGATCGGCAGCGCCCTTTGCCCCATGCACCTGCCGGTGCTGCTGTGCGGCTTTTTGTGCGGCTGGCCCTGGGCCCTGGCGGTGGGCGTGGTGGCGCCACTGCTGCGGCTGGCCCTGTTCTCTATGCCGCCCCTTTGGACCGCCATCCCCATGGCCTTTGAGCTGGCCACCTACGGCGCGGTGGCGGGGCTTCTGTACAGCCGCCTGCCCCGGCGCACCGGCAACATCTATGTGTCCCTGGTGAGCGCCATGCTGGCCGGCCGTGTGGTGTGGGGCGTGGTGAAATTCGTCCTGTCCGGCCTGCAGAATACGGAGTTTCCCTTCTCCGCCTTCGTGGCCGGTGCCTTCACCACCGCCATCCCCGGCATCATCGTGCAGCTGGTGCTGATCCCGCTGCTGGTGCTGGGTCTGGACCGGGCCGGCATGACCGCCAACATGCCCCGGGCCGTCCGGGCCTGAGACAGAGGGCATCCTGTCCAGGAAAGCAAAAATCATACCGCAGGGAGCGGCCGGAAGGATCGGCCGCTCCCTTGTTTTTACAGCGGGGGCCGCAGAGGGGGCCGGAAAGCGTTTGCTTTTGCGGAGGAAAGCGTGTATACTAGCTCCTATTATGACAAAAGAAAGTGGAAGAAAATCGATGAAATTTCAAGACTTGAGATTGCTGCCCGCCCTGCTGCGGGCGGTGAATGAATTGGGGTATCGGGAGCCCACGCCCATCCAGGCCCAGGCCATCCCGCCAGTGCTCGCGGGCCGGGATCTGGTTGGCTGCGCCCAGACCGGCACCGGCAAGACCGCCGCCTTCGCCGTGCCTATTTTGCAGATGCTCCAGGGGAAGGTGGAGCGGGGCCACCGGCCCATCCGGGCCCTGGTGCTGACGCCCACCCGGGAGCTGGCGCTGCAGATCCAGGAGTGCTTCCAGCAGTACGGCAAGTACCTGCCCGTGCGCAGCACCGTTATTTTCGGCGGCGTGGGCCAGGGGCCTCAGGTGGAGGCCCTGGAGCGAGGCGTGGACGTGCTGGTGGCCACCCCGGGCCGACTCAACGACCTGTGCGCCCAGGGTCATGTGGACCTGGGAAGTCTGGAGATCTTCGTGCTGGATGAGGCGGACCGGATGTTGGATATGGGCTTTATCCACGACGTGCGCAAGGTCATTACCCGGTTGCCCCAGAAGCGCCAGACCCTGCTCTTTTCCGCCACCATGCCCCGGGAGATCGCCGAGCTGGCCGGGACCATCCTCCACGACCCGGTGCGGGTGGAGGTGACGCCCCAGTCCTCTACGGTGGACGCCATCGAGCAGCGGCTCTACCGGGTGGACAAGGCCAACAAGCGCCGCCTTCTGGTGTGGCTTTTGCAGCAGCGCCAGGAACAGACAGTGCTGGTGTTCACCGCCACCAAGCACGGGGCGGACCGGGTGGTGAAGGAGCTGGGCCGGGCGGACATCGCCGCCATGGCCATCCACGGCAACAAGAGCCAGAGCAACCGGGTCCGGGCCTTAGAAAGCTTCAAAAGCGGGGAGATTCGGGTGCTGGTGGCCACGGATATCGCCGCCCGGGGCATCGACATCAGCCAGCTGCCTCTGGTCATCAACTTCGATCTGCCCAACGTGCCGGAGACCTATGTCCACCGCATCGGCCGCACGGGCCGGGCGGGCCACAGCGGCCTGGCCATCAGCTTTTGCTGCTATGACGAGCTGGGGATGCTCAAAGACATCGAAAAACTCATCGGCAAGAAGATCCCCCAGGTGGAGGACCACCCCTGGCCCATGGAGATCTTTGCCCCCACGCCCAAGGCGGAGCGTCCGCCCCGGCGGCGGGAGGAGAGGCCTGCCCGGGAGACCGCCGCTCAGCCGGAGCAGGCTCCGGAGCGCTCCGGCGGACGGCGCCGGAGAAGGGGCACACAGGAGAAGCGGGGCGGCGCCGGGGACCGGAAGAGCCCGGTTCAGCTCTCTGGGGCCGCGCCGGCTGAAACCCGGCGCCCCGGGCCCTCCAAGGAGACACCGGCAGGGGAGAAGGGCCCTGCGCCCCAGCAAAAGGTACCGGTGCGGAAGCTGGCCTCCGCGCCGCCGCCTCTGCCGGGCCATGTGGTGGCGGTGGCCGACGGACGGGGCCGTCCCGGACGGCGCCGGAGATAGAAGGGAAATTGCCTCTTGCCCTGTCCATTTCTCTTGTGGTATGATGAAGGCTAATATTATGTCACAGAGGAGGACCAAGAAGCGATGAAAACGAAAGTGGAACGCATTCAAAAGGACATCGAGGCTCTGGCCCAGTTCAACGCCACCCCCGGCGCCGGACTGACCCGGATGTCCTTTACCCCCGAGCATCGGGCCGCCCAGGAGTATCTGATTCAGGCCATGGAGGCGGCTGGGCTCCAGGTGCGCATCGATGCAGCGGGCACCATCGTGGGCCGGTTGGAGGGCCAGGATCCGACCCTGCCCCCGGTGGTGGCTGGCAGCCACTATGACAGCGTGCCCAACGGCGGTAACTTCGACGGTCCTGCAGGCGTTGTCATGGGACTGGAGACTGCCCGGGTGTTCCAGGATCTGGGCATCAAGCCCCACCGGAGCGTGGAGTTCGTGGCTCTGATCGAGGAGGAGGGTGCCCGCTTCGGCGGCGGCCTGTTCGGCTCCCGGGCCATGGCCGGAAAGCTGACGCAGCAGGAGCTGCAGACCTTCCGGGATAAGGACGGCATCTCCAGCGGCGAGGCCATGGCGGCCTTCGGTCTGGACCCGGAAAAGATCGGCGAGGCCGTGCGGCCCAAGGGCAGCATCCATGCCTTCCTGGAGCTGCACATCGAGCAGGGCAAGATCCTGGAGAGCGGCGGACAGGATGTGGGCGTGGTGCGCACCATCGTGGGCATCAAGGAGCTGCGCATCACCATCCATGGCCGGGCGGACCACGCCGGCGCCACCCCCATGAACATGCGGGCGGACGCCTATCAGGCCGCCTGCAAGGTGGCCCTGGCGGCCAACCGGGCGGCCATCGCCGCAGAGAACAGCACCGTGGCCACTGTGGGCAAGGTGGAGGTGCTGCCCGGCGGCTTCAACATCGTGCCCGGTCAGGTGACCTTCTCTGTGGACATTCGCAGCCCCAAGTCCCACTGTCTGGATGAGGTGTACTCGGCGGTGGAGCAGGCCACCAAGGAGGCCTGTGCCGCAGAGGAGGGGCTGTCCTATGAGATCGAGATGCTGATGGATGTGGTGCCCGTGGACCTGAGCGAGCATATGTGTGAGCTGCTGGGCAAGCATGCCCAGGCTCTGGGTATGAAGTACCGGGATATGGTTTCCGGCGCCGGCCATGATACCCAGATCATGGCCGAGATCGGTCCGGCGGCTCTGGTGTTCGTCCCCTGCCGGGATGGCCGCAGCCACTGCCCCGAGGAGTGGACCGACTATGACCAGCTGCAAAAGGGCATCGAGGTCTGCTGCGCTACCATCATGGAGCTGGCGGAGGAGTAAGCCTGCCCCTTAAGAAAAAAGAAGCGCCATTCCCCACAGGGAATGGCGCTTTTTGCCCTTTATTCAACGGACACCCGGCCCTCGTCGGCGGGGTTGACGGTGATGGTCACCTCCAGCAGCTGGTAGGAAAGATACTCCCCCAGCTGGCGATTGCGCAGGTCCTCCAGCACCTGGTCCTTACAGGCCAACAGCACCGACAGATCGCTGGAGGCGCTCCAGGACATGAGGATCCAGTCCGGCATGTCCGCTTCCTCATAGCTGTCCTGCCAAAAGACGGGCGTGGCGCCCAGGGTCTCGTAGGTCACGTCGAAGCGGACGGTGTTGGGCTCCACCTGGTCGCTGGTGAGAATGGTGGCCTCCTGGAGAACGGAGTGGAGCTGGGAGACGTAGCTGGAGATGCGAATGGGTTTGTCGGCGCTCTCCAGCGGGACGGTGATGCTCTGCTCCTCCGTTTGGGCGCCCTCCGGCAGCCGCTGGCCCACGTAGGTGAAGCCGGAGTACTCGGCAAAGCTGACCCCTGCGCCGATGCCCAGCAGCAGAAGACCGCCGCACAAAAGGCCCAACATGGTCAGGCGAAAGCGTTTAGTCATGGTTTTCCTCCTCCTCTGAAGCCTTGGCCCGGCCCACGACCTCCAGCAGCAGCTCGGACAGGTCCCCGGTCTCCTCATCGGGCGCTGGAATGGACGGCTCTACCACAGGCCGGGGACGGCGGGAGATCAAAGTGCTGCCCAGGCCCAGCACGCCGGCGCAGAAGGCCGCACCTCCCAGGCAGAAGAGGACGGCTCCCGCCAGGGGGTAGCCCTGAAACAGCAGCACCACCATGAATCCCAGGCCCACCAGGCACAAAAGCCCCGCTCCGGCAAAGGGCACCGCGCACAAAAGCAGCACCAGGTTCCATGCCAGCCGTCCCAAACACCCCAGAAAGCGGCCCAGGCTGTGGAACAGGCTGCCCAGGCCCCGTTTTGTCCGGGGGAGAAGGGGGCTGCCCTGATCGGAAGAAGCGGCCTCACCGGAGGATACAGCCGCTTTTGCCGCCCGGCACTCCGTTTCCACCTCTGCCGCCGGCTGCGCCTTGCGGGAGAAGATGCGCCGGAGTCCCCGGCGGCAGGCCCGGACCAGCGCCGCAGCGCCCAGACCCATCCGGCGCAGTAGCCGCCCCAGGGCACCGCCCAGGCGGCGGACCAGGGCCCCTGCGCCGGCGCAGCCCCGCTTGAGAGCAGGCCGGGGGTCCGGCACCGACACCACCTTCACCCCTGCCGTGGGGGAGCGGAAGGCGGGCTTCACATGATAGGCCTCCAGGATCTCCGATGCCAGCTGATCCAGGTCGCCGAAGTCCTGAATGGCCTCCTCCTCTGTCAGCCCGCCGGCCACCCGCAGGTCGATGTGCTGGGCGTATTCCGCCAGTATGTCCTGCTGCTCCGCGTCCTCCAGTACGGCGATGCGGCTTTGCAGCTCTTTCAAAAACCACGCCTTGTTCCTCATAGCTTCTGCTCCTTTAGAAATCGGTTCACCTGCTGCTGAAACACGTCCCACTCTGCCTCCAAGGCGTCCCGGTACAGAACCCCGGCGGCGGTGAGGTGATAGTATTTTCGGGGCGGTCCCTCGCTGGATTCCCGGAGATAGGTCTCAAAATAGTGCTCGTTGGTCAGCCGCTTGAGCAGCGGGTAGATGGTGCCCTCGTTCACATCCACCACCTTGGACACCTCGGCCACCAGCTCGTAGCCGTACATGTCCCGCTTTCGGACGGATTCCAGCACGATCAGCTCCAGGACGCCCTTTTTGAATTGTGCATTCATCCCATCCCTCCTTGGGCTCTATCTTAACGCGACTACTATGTAATGTCAAGTACTAAAAAATAAAGAATACTCTGCGGGGGTTGACAAACGGGAAAAAAGGATTTATACTGACGGCGCTCGGTAGGTGAGGCTACCACGGGGATCCGGAGAGATCCAAAGATCGCTGCCGCGGAATTGTGGAGACACAATGAGCTGGTCAACAGGCTGCGTCGATTCAAGGCGCCGCTTAACGCGATTACAACGCCCCGTGATGCTGAAGCTTGGACGAAAGCCAGTGGTGGATGTAAGTGCTCCCCCTGCCGAGGAATCGGCAGGGGGAGTTTTTTTGTCCCGGATAGGTCCGGGAAAACGGAAAGGAGGTGAACGCAGTGGACACAGGTTCCGGTCATAAACAGCAGATGCTAGAGAAAAACGAAAGAAAGCGAGGGATGCACCATGATGAACAAGGTGTTTCAGGGGCTGCTGGACAGCCGGAATTACAAGGAGATCCGCTCTCTCTGGGAGGAGTGGAATGCGGTGGACATTGCGGCACTTCTGGAGGAGGTCGAAGGCGCGGAGCAGGCGGTGCTGTTCCGCCTGATTCCCAAGGACAAGGCGGCGGACGTGTTCTCCTACCTGCGGGGCAGTGTACAGACCCAGCTGGCGGAGAGTTTTGCCGAGGAGGAGATGCAGCAGGTCTTTGAGCAGCTGCACCTGGACGATGCGGTGGACTTTCTGGAGGAGCTGCCCGCCAATCTGGTGACCCGAATTCTCAAGACCACCAGCGGGGAGCGCCGGGCCGCCATCAACACGCTGCTGCACTACCCCAGCGACAGCGCCGGCAGCGTCATGACCACGGAGTATGTCTCCCTCCACCGTGAGAACACGGTGGACCAGGCCCTGGAGGTCATCCGCCGGACGGGCATCCACAAGGAGACCATCTACACCTGCTATGTGCTGGAAAACCGCCGGCTGCTGGGCATCGTGACGGTGAAGGATCTGCTGACGGCCCCGGGCCAGACGCCGGTGGAGGAGCTGATGGAGACCCAGGTGGTGTCCGTCAACACCCATACGGACCAGGAGACGGCGGCCCGGCTGCTGGCCAAGTACGATCTGCTGGCCCTGCCAGTGACGGACCTGGAGGGGCGCATGGTGGGCATCGTCACCATCGACGACGCCGTGGATGTGCTGACGGAGGAGACCTCGGAGGACATGTCCATCATGGCGGCGGTGACCCCCGGCGAGAAGTCCTACTTCGAGACCTCCGTCTGGGAGCACGCCCGGCAGCGGGTGCCCTGGCTGCTGATTTTGATGCTCTCCGCCACGGTGACGGGCATGATCATCACCCGCTATGAGGCGGCCATCGAGGCCATCCCCCTGCTGGTGTCCTTCCTGCCCATGCTGATGGACACCGGCGGAAACTGCGGCTCCCAGAGCTCCACCCTGGTGATCCGGGGCCTGGCCCTGGAGGAGATCCAGATGGGGGATGTGTTCCGGGTCATGTGGAAGGAGTTCCGGGTATCCCTGGTGGTGGGCGCCTTCCTGGCGGTGGCCAACGGAGCACGGATCTGGATCATGTATCGTGACCCCGCCATTGCCCTGGTGATCGCCTGCTCCCTGACGGTGACCATCGTTCTGGCCAAGTTCTGCGGCTGCGCGCTGCCCATCCTGGCCAAGCGGTTTGGGATGGACCCGGCCATCATGGCCGCGCCGCTCATTACCACCATCGTGGACGCCGGCGCCGTGATGATCTACTTCTATATCGCCACGGCCATTCTCCATCTGTCCGTCTGAAGAGAAAAAACTCCCCTGGGTCCCGCGGGACCCAGGGGAGTCGCTGCAAAGGGGGTATGGGGCTGCGCTCTAAAGGGAGATCACAGCTGCATGGCGGCGTAGTAGCCGCTGGTGGAGGTGTTGTAGATGGTGCCGGGCTTCTGGCAGTCGCCGATGAAGAGCACATCGTGGGCCAGGCCCTCGAACTGGGCCAGCATGGCCTTGTCGGGCTTGAGGCCGGTGGCCAGGATCACCGTGTCGGCGGCGATGAACCGCTTTGCGCCGTCCTTGCCCTCCACCTCCACGCCGTTTTCCTGAATGGAGACGCAGCGGGTGCCGGTGTGGATGTGGACGGTGTCGATCTCGGGGGTCTCCACCGTGCTCTTGCTGGACATATCCCACTTGTGGTTGACGTAGTACAGGGTGATGTCCCGCTGATCGGGATAGTCGAACTTGTCGGCCTCCATCAGCTCATCGCCCATCTCCACCAGATCCACTTCCTTGCCCAGGGTGTGGAGCTGGATGGTGAGCTCGCAGCCCACGGTGCCGCCGCCGATGACCACGGCGTGGGCTCCCGCCTGCTCCTCGTGGCCGAAGAGATCGGAGCCGTGGACCACGCCGGGCAGATGGGCGCCGGGGATGGGGGGATAGAAGTTGGCGGCGCCCACGGCCACCACCAGGGCGTCGGGGGCTTCGGCCTGGATGCGCTCGGGCGTGGCCTCGGTGTTCAGGCAGATCTTCAGGTTCTCCCGCTTATTCACCTGGGTGATGAGGTAGTCCCGGTAGCGGCGCAGATCCTGCTTGAAGCCCACATGGTCGGCAAAGCTCAGCCGGCCGCCCAGCTTGTCGCCCTTCTCCATCAGCACCACCTGGTGGCCCTTGAGGGCCAGCTCGTTGGCGGCCTGCATGCCGGCAGGGCCGCCGCCCACCACGACCACCTTCTTCAGACGGGTGGGCATGGTGCTCTTGGGCAGGGTCTGGAACAGGACCCGGGCAGGGTTGACGGAGCAGGTGCGGTGGCCGGAGAAGTTGACGCTCTCGGCCAGGCAGCGCAGGCAGCGGATACAGGGTCGGATGTCCTCGGTCATGCCCTCGTGGGCCTTCTGGGCCCAGTCGTTGTCGGCGATGAAGGAGCGGGCCATGGCCACCAGGTCGCAGCTGCCATCGGCGATGAGTTTGTCAGCCATGGCGGGATCGCTGATGCCGCCGATGGCCTCCACGGCCTTGTCGGGGAAGTGCTTCTTGACCTCACGGGCCAGATAGGTGTTGACACCGTGGCTGACGAAGGCGGAGGGGAAGAGGAAGTTGCTGGACTGGATGTTGTCCACCTTGCCGGCGGAGCAGTGGATCACGTCCACATAGGGGGCCAGGACCTGGATGGAGCGGATGGACTCCTCCAGAGTGGCGCCGCCGGCCACCAGCTCCGCCACGGAGTAGCGCATGGAGATGAGCAGGTCGGAGCCCACCTCGTCCCGGATGGCCTTCAGGACCATGGCCACGAACCGGGCCCGGTTCTCAGGGCTGCCGCCGAACTCGTCCTCCCGCTTGTTGGAGATGGGGGAGAGGAACTTGCCCAGCAGCCAGTTGTGGGCGGCGTGGACGTTGATCATGTCGAAGCCGCCCAGCTTGGCCACTCGGGCAGCGTTGGCGAAGTACTCCGCCACCCGCTCCATCTCGGCGCGGTCCATGGCCACCACCACGCGGCCGTCCGGGCGCTCTTCGTTCATGGGGCCCAGGACCTTGTTGCCCTCAAAGGGGGTGCATATGTCGCCGCCGTGGTTGAGCTCGATGCTGGCCAGGGCGCCGTAGGCGTGGACGTTGTCGCACATCAGGTGCAGGATGGGCAGCTGATAGTTGTGCAGCCGGTCGCTGAAAAAGTCAAAGGCATAGCGCAGGGCGCCCAGCTCATAGCGGGGGTCCACGCCCAGATGGCCGGTGTTGACGATACCGGCGCCGCCCCGGGCCAGCAGGCCCATGTACTGGGCCTGGTACTCGGAGGCGTTGTCATAGCCGTTCATCCCCGGCGTCACGCCGTGGGGGGAGGCCTGCGCGGAGGCCACCACCCGGTTTTTCACCCGGCGGCCGCCGATCTCGATGGGGCTGAACAGGTGGGGATAGGGATAGTTGTTCATAGAGTACCTCTTTGCTTACTCGGCAGAGGCCAGAGCCTGGGCCTCTTCCACGTACTGCTCGATGAGGCCCTGGTCCTTCATCTCCGCCAGCTTTTCGTTGAGGAAGTTCAGCAGGTCGGGCTGGTTCTTGGGAACGGCGGCGGAGAAGCCGGCGGTGTTCTCGGGGAAGCCCAGATCCTGGATCATCAGATCGTCGTTGGCGTTGACATAGGGGATGGCGGTCATGGAGGTGGTCTGGATGGCATCGATCTTGCCGGCCTTGAGCTCCATCACCAGGTCCTGGTTCTTCACCAGGCCGATGACGTTCTCAGCACCGTAGGACTCCTGGGCCAGCTTCATGGGGTCGGAGCCGGTCTGGGCGCCCACTTTGTGGCCCACCAGGTCCTCGATCTTGGTGAACTTGTCGGCATCCTCCTTGCGGATCATGACGATCTGGTCATTGGTGAAGATGATGTCGGTGAAGTCGGCGGACTTTCTGCGCGTGTCGTTGGCGGTCATGCCGGCCAGGACCAGGTCGAACTCGCCCTTGCCCAGGCCGATGAGCAGGCTGTCAAAGGGCATATCCACGATCTTCAGCTCCACGCCCAGGGCGTCAGCATAGTACTGGGCGATGGACATCTCAAAGCCCACGATGGTGTCCACGCCGTCAATCTCGGTGTGGAACTCATAGGGGGGATAGTCGGCGGAGGTGCCCACCACCAGCTCGCCCTTGGCCTTGATGGCGTCGAGGGTGGGAGTGCCCTCGGGCTCGGCGGAGGAGGCATCGGAGACCGGTGCGGAGGAGGGGTTGGAGGCGGTCTGGCCGTTGCTGCCGCAGGCCACCAGGGACAGGGCACAGATCAGTGCCAGCAGCAAAGCTGCCATTTTTTTGCATCTTTTCATACGTTCGATCTTCCTTTCTCTATTTTGCGGGTGCAGAGCATCCGTTAGATGACGTTAATGACTTTGGACAAAAACTCCTGGGTCCTGGGGTTCTGGGGGTTTTCAAAGATGTCCTTGGGAGTGCCCTCCTCCAGGATCATGCCTCCATCCATGAACAGTACCCGGCTGGCCACCTTCTGGGCAAAGCCCATCTCGTGGGTGACCACCACCATGGTGATGCCGTTGTCCGCCAGGTCCCGGATGACCTGGAGCACCTCGCCCACCATCTCGGGGTCCAGGGCGGAGGTGGGCTCGTCAAAGAGCATCACGTCCGGTCCCATGGCCAGGGCCCGGGCGATGGACACCCGCTGCTTCTGGCCGCCGGAGAGCTGGGCGGGATAGGCCTCCGCCTTGTCCGCCAGGCCCACGCGGCTGAGCAGCTCCATGGCCTTTTCCTTGGCCGCGTCGGGGGAGACGCCCTTGACCTTCTCCTGGGAGATGGTCAGGTTCTCCAGCACGCTCAGGTTGTTGAACAGATTGAACTGCTGGAACACCATGCCCACCCGCTGGCGGTGGAGATTCACGTTGAATCCCTTGGCGGTGATATCCTTGCCCTCAAAGATGATGGAGCCGGAGGTGGGCTGCTCCAGCAGGTTCAGACAGCGGATGAAGGTGGATTTGCCAGAGCCGGAGGGGCCGATGACCACCACCACATCACCTTTGGAGATGGTCTCGTTGATGCCCTTGAGGACGTGCAGCTGGCCGAAGTCCTTACACAGGTCCTTGATCTCAAAGAGGACCTCAGATTGCAAATCAGCGCTCACTCTTCTTCAGCCTCCTTTCAAAGATGTTCATGCCGCGGCCCAGAATGATGTTCAGGGCCAGGTAGATGATGGCGGAGATGTAGTAGCAGGGCAGGGGGTTATAGGTGGCGGTGACCACGATGCCGTTGTTGTACATCAGGTCGCTGATGCCCAGATATTGGATGATGGCGGTCTCCTTGACCATGGTGACGAACTCATTACCGATGGCCGGCAGAATGTTCTTCACCGCCTGGGGCATGACGATGTACCGCATGGCCTGACCGGAGGTCATGCCGCAGGAGCGGGCCGCCTCCATCTGGCCGTGGTCCACCGCCTGGATGCCCGAGCGGATGACCTCCGCCACATAGGACGAGGAGTTCATGGCCAGAGCGATGACGCAGGGGATGATCCGATCCAGATCCGCGCCGAAGATGCTGCCGTCGGGGTAGGGGAGGAAGTCCAGCTGGTAGTAGACGATATAGAGCTGGACCAGCATAGGCGTTCCCCGGAGTACCGTGATATAGAGCCGGGCAAAGCCGTTGAGGAATCGGTTTTTGGACAGGCGCAGCAGGGCGATGATGCAGCCCAGCAGTGTGCCCAGGCAAACGGTGATGAGGGCCACCACGATGGTGGTTCTTGTGCCGCGTAGAAAGTACTCGTAATACTGGGAAAATATCTCTATAATATCCATGGCGCACCTCACAAACAGTTTGGGGTAGGAACACGAACCCGGTCTTATCACATGAGGCCCGCAGCTGTCCTTTGACTTTGGAGAGCAGAACTGCTACAATGGAGTCATATGATAAATATACAAAATTGAACGTGTTCATTTTCTGTTGAATTAGTATAGATTGAATGGGCGCAGCTGTCAATTTCTTTTTTGCGCGCGGGAAAGGATTTCTCCGTTTTGACAAGGAAGAGGGGGAAATGGTGGATATTTATCAAGTGAGTATGTGCAAAATTATGCAGGCGGCCCTGACGTTGTTCGGACAGAAGGGGTATAAAAAAACCGGCGTCCGCCAGATTGCGGACACCTGCGGCGTGAGCTTGGGGCTCATCAATCACTACTTCGGCAGCAAGCGGATGCTGGCCCAGCAGACGCTGCTGATGATGCTGGAATTTTTGTCCCGGCAGGTGGAGGGCGTCCCGGGGACCGAGGACCCACTGGTGTTCGACATTACGGAGGCCCGGGTTCAGATCCGCTACCTGCTCTCCAGCCCCTTCCGCCAGTTCTACCTGGACACCCTGGAGGAGGGGATCATGTTTGAGAGCATGCTGGCTCATCCCGAGGAGGTGCTGGCAAAGCTGCGGAGGAAATACGCCTTTTCCGAAGGCGATGACTATATCATGCTCTACACCCGCTATCTGCCCAGCGATATGGAGAAGATCCTGGTGCTGGGAAAGGAGGCTGGCCAGTTCCAGTCCATCTCCTACGATGAGATCCCCTTTCTCATCTGCCGGGCGGCAAAGGAGCGCTTTTTCCCACAGGAAGAGCTGCTCCGGGCGGATGCGGTCAGCCGAAAGCTGGCGGAGGAGATTCTGGAGACCGTCCCAGCCATGCCCGGGGAGGCCTTTGTTCGGGAGTACATCTGCGGCCTGAAGATGCCATTGGCATAGATAGAAAGTCCCCGGCTCCCGTGGGAGCCGGGGACTTTCTATCTGGGAAAACCGGGGCTGATTTAGGAAAGGCCCGCAACCGGGCCTTTGGCAGCATGAAAGAGAAAAACCACCGCCTGTGGCTTTTGGCCACAGGCGGTGGTTTATTGATATGATATTGCCAATCAGAGGGAAAGAGAAATTACTCTGCGTCCTTGATGGCGGCCTGAGCGGCAGCCAGGCGAGCGATGGGCACACGGAAGGGAGAGCAGGACACATAGTCCAGGCCCACCTTGTGGCAGAACTCCACGGAGGAGGGATCGCCACCGTGCTCACCGCAGATGCCCAGGTGCAGGTCGGGGTTGGCTTCCCGGCCCAGCTTGCAGGCCATGGCCACCAGCTTGCCAACGCCCTTCTGGTCCAGCTTGGCGAAGGGATCGTTCTCGTAGATCTTCTTGTCGTAGTAGGCATCCAGGAACTTGCCGGCATCGTCACGGGAGAAGCCGAAGGTCATCTGGGTCAGGTCGTTGGTGCCGAAGGAGAAGAAGTCGGCCTCCTTGGCGATCTCGTCGGCGGTCAGAGCCGCACGGGGGATCTCGATCATGGTGCCCACCAGGTACTTCATGTTGGAGCCGGCAGCCTTGATGATCTCGTCAGCAGTCTCCACCACCACGTTCTTGACGTACTTGAGCTCCTTGGCCTCGCCAACCAGGGGGATCATGATCTCGGGGACCATGTTCCACTCGGGATGCTTGGCCTGGACGTTCAAAGCGGCCTTGATGACGGCCCGGGTCTGCATGGCAGCGATCTCAGGATAGGTGACAGCCAGACGGCAGCCGCGGTGACCCATCATGGGGTTGAACTCGTGGAGAGAGGCGATGATGGCCTTGATGTCGGCCACACTCTTGCCCATATCCTTGGCCAGCAGCTCGATGTCTGCCTCCTCGGTGGGAACGAACTCGTGCAGAGGGGGATCCAGGAAGCGGATGGTGACAGGGCAGCCCTCCATGGCCTCATAGATGCCCTCGAAGTCGCTCTGCTGCATGGGCTCCAGCTTGGCCAGGGCCTTCTCGCGCTGCTCGGTGGTGTCGGAGCAGATCATCTCACGGATGGCGGGGATACGGTCCTCATTGAAGAACATGTGCTCGGTACGGCACAGGCCGATGCCCTGGGCGCCGAACTTCCGGGCCTGAGCGGCATCGTGGGGAGTGTCGGCGTTGGTGCGGACCTTCAGACGGCGATACTTGTCGGCCCAGGCCATGACCCGGCCGAACTCGCCGCCGATGGTGGCATCCACAGTGGGGATGGCACCGTCGTAGATCTTGCCGGTGGAGCCATCCAGGCTCAGCCAGTCACCCTCGTGGAAGGTCTTGCCGGAGAGCTCGAAGCACTTGTTCTTCTCGTCCATCTTGATGGCGGAGCAGCCGGAGACGCAGCAGGCGCCCATGCCGCGGGCCACCACGGCGGCGTGAGAGGTCATACCACCGCGGACGGTCAGGATGCCCTGAGCGGCCTTCATGCCCTCGATGTCCTCGGGAGAGGTCTCCAGACGGACCAGGACCACCTTCTCACCGCGCTCGGCCCAGGCCTTGGCGTCCTCAGCGGTGAAGACGATCTTACCGGAGGCAGCGCCGGGGGAGGCAGCCAGAGCGGAGCCCACCAGGGGAGCCTTCTTCAGGGCCTCAGCGTCGAACTGGGGGTGCAGCAGGGTGTCCAGGGACCGGGGCTCGATCATGGCCACGGCACGCTTTTCGTCGATCATGCCCTCATCCACCAGGTCGCAGGCGATCTTCAGAGCGGCGGCGGGGGTACGCTTGCCGTTACGGGTCTGGAGCATATAGAGCTTGCCGTTCTCCACGGTGAACTCCATATCCTGCATATCGCGATAGTGATCCTCCAGGATCTTGCAGACGTTTTCAAACTGCGCAAAGGCCTCGGGGAACTTCTCGGCCATCTGGCTGATGGGCATGGGGGTCCGGACACCGGCCACCACGTCCTCGCCCTGGGCGTTGGTCAGGAACTCACCGAACAGCTTCTTCTCGCCGGTGGCGGGGTTGCGGGTGAAGGCCACGCCGGTGCCGCAGTCGTCGCCCATGTTGCCGAAGGCCATGGACTGGACGTTGACGGCAGTGCCCCAGGAGTAGGGGATATCATTGTCGCGGCGATAGACGTTGGCGCGGGGGTTGTCCCAGGAACGGAACACGGCCTTCACGGCGCCCATCAGCTGCTCCTTGGGATCGGTGGGGAAGTCCTCGCCGATCTTGGACTTGTACTCGGCCTTGAACTGGCCAGCCAGCTCCTTGAGGTCCTCAGCGGTCAGCTCCACGTCCTGGGTGACGCCGCGGGCTTCCTTCATCTGGTCAATGAGCTCCTCGAAATACTTCTTGCCCACTTCCATGACCACGTCGGAATACATCTGGATGAAGCGGCGATAGCAGTCCCAAGCCCAGCGGGGATTGCCGGACTTCTTGGCCAGCACTTCCACCACGGTCTCGTTCAGGCCCAGGTTCAGGATGGTGTCCATCATGCCGGGCATGGAGGCCCGGGCACCGGAACGGACGGAGACCAGCAGGGGGTTCTCCAGATCGCCGAACTTCTTGCCGGTGATGCCCTCCATCTTGGTGATGTACTCCATGATCTCAGCCTGGATCTCCGGGCTGATCTGGCGGCCATCCTCATAGTACTGGGTGCAGGCCTCGGTGGTGATGGTAAAGCCCTGGGGTACGGGCAGGCCGATGTTGGTCATCTCGGCCAGGTTGGCGCCCTTGCCGCCCAGAAGCTCACGCATGTTGGCATTGCCTTCAGTGAACAGGTAACAATACTTTTTTGCCATGGTTTCGCTTCCTCCATCTGTCAATTCTGTGGATATTCTAACTTTTCTACCCAATTAAAATACGCCAGGCTTCAATTATAACGGCTTTTTTCTCTTTTTACAATGTGGAAAACAAATAATTTTTCTCACGACTTGCTAAAAATTGGAGGAAAAAGTTGCGCACCTTGCACAAAATGCGGATTTTTTAACGGAATTATTTTGGACCCCTTTTCTTTTCCGCACCGGTTGTGTTATACTATACTCTGTATTCACATACGCCAAAATGACGTAATCGATTGCCTGAGAGAGGAGGCGCACCATGGAGACCTTGACCCTGCCGGACCAGCCGGCGGTGGAGAACCGACTGCGGGAGACTGCCGCCCGTGGTGCCCTGCCCCACGCGCTGATTTTCAGCGGACCGGGGGACCGTCTGGCCGCCGCCCAGTTCGCCGCCGCCGCCTTTGAGTGTACGGCCCAGGGCCGCCGGCCCTGCGGCGTCTGCGAGGCCTGTCGGAAGGTGCTGGCGGGCATCCACCCGGATGTGACGGTGGTCCACGACCCGGAGCACAAGATCATGTCCGTGGACCTGGTCCGCTCCGTCCGCTCCGACGCCTATATCATCCCCAACGAGGGGGCCCGGAAGGTCTACCTTTTCGACGACTGCGGCCAGCTGGACGACCGCTGCCAGGACATTTTGCTCAAGGTGGTGGAGGAAGGCCCATCCTATGCGGCGTTCCTCTTCTGCGCGGAAAACAGTGCCGGGATTCTGCCCACCCTGCGTTCCCGGTGCGTGGAGCTGAAGCTGCGGCCCGGGGAGAGCCAGGGAACGGACACGGATGAGCGGGCGGCGGAGCTGTGCCGCCTGGTGGCCCGGCGGCAGATGCCGGGGCTGGTGCGGTTTCTCACCGGATTGGAGACCGGAAAGATCAAGCGGGAGGAGCTGGGAGCGCTGCTGGAGGAGGCCCGGGAGGTCTTTGCCGCCGCGGCGCTGTCCCTCTATGGACAGCCCTGCCCGCCTCAGCGGCGGGAACTGGCCGCTCAGGTGACGGAAAACTTGACAAAAGCGCAGATCATGCGCACAATAGAACTATTCCAGAGCTACCGACGGGAATGTGATTGGAACGTGGGCCCAGGCCATGTCCTGGGGGCTCTGGCTGCGGAATTGGAGGGTATCCTTTGACAGAAGTCATCAGCGTCCGCTTTCGGGGCGGAACGAAAAACTATTATTTTGACCCCAAGGGTCTGACGGTGGCCCCGGGCACCGACGTGGTGGTGGAGACCGCCCAGGGTGCCTCCTATGCCACCTGCGTCCAGGGCAACCACCAGGTGGAGGACGAGTCGGTGGTCCAGCCCTTGTGCCCGGTCATGCGCCTGGCCACGGAAAACGACCGGCGCACCATGGAGTACAACCGCAAACGGGAGAAGGAGGCGGCCGAGATCTGCCGCCGGAAGATCGCCGAGCACGGCCTGGAGATGAAGCTGGTCAACGTCTCCTGCAACTTTGACGGCAACAAGATCATCTTCTTTTTCACCGCCGACGGGCGGGTGGATTTCCGGGAGCTGGTGAAGGACCTGGCGTCCATCTTCCGGGCCCGCATCGAGCTGCGCCAGATCGGCGTCCGGGACGAGGCCAAGATGCTGGGCGGCATCGGCATCTGCGGCCGGCCCTTCTGCTGCTCCCAGTTCCTGGGCGGCTTCCTGCCGGTGTCCATCAAGATGGCCAAGACCCAGAATCTGAGTCTGAACCCCACCAAGATCTCCGGCACCTGCGGGCGGCTGATGTGCTGCCTGAAGTACGAGCAGGAGGCCTATGAGGATGCCGCCCACCGTTGCCCCAAGCAGGACTCCTTTGTCCAGACCCCCGATGGGCCCGGCAATGTGACGGCGGTGAATCTGCTCAAGGAGACGGTGAAGGTCCATCTGGACGGCCAGACGGACAACGCGCCCCACATCTACCACAACTGTGAGATCTGCGTTCTGCGCAACGGCAAGGGCAGCCGGGAGGGCATCGAGATCCCCGAGGAGCGGCCCGCCCGGTATGTGGAGGAGAACCAGGAGGACACCTTCCAGACGGTTACCTCTCCGCTGCTGGAGATGCTCCAGGACGAGGACACCCCCTATCGGGTGAAAATGGGCGCCGACAGCGAGGACAACAAGCCCCGCCGGCGCCGCAGCCGGGGCGGCCGGCGCCGCAGCGGCAGCAAGGGCGGCGAGCCTCTGCCTCTGGAGCCGGAGCCCAAGGAGCGGGGCGAGAAAGCGGACAAGGCGGAGCGGGGCGAAAACCGGGACGGCAACCGGCCTGCCCGGAACCCCAGAGGCGGAAAGCCCAAGTCCGCCCAGGCGCCGAAAAAGCCCACCGAGGAGCGGCCCGCTCCCGTTCGGGAGGGCGCGGAGGCGGCCCAGCCGGCCAAGGAGGGCGGCGGCAGACGCCGGCCTCACCATCGGGGCGGCCGGCGCCGGAACCGGGGCGGCGGCGACAAGGGCGGCGCCGCGCCTAAGGCGGAATAATCTGCGCACTTGCGGCCGGGGGAGCAGGATGGCTCCTCCGGCCTTTTGCCCCGGCCCGTTTCCAGACGGCTGGGGAGAATGAAAAAACGCCGCACATGGGGCGGCGGGGGAGGTTTTAGCCATGGGAAAATTTGACGGCGTGCTACTGGCCAGCGACTTTGACAACACCCTGGTGTGGACCGAGGACGCCCTGCGTCAGGGTACCGCCATGCCCCAGGTGCCCGAGCGGAACCGGGAGGCTTTGCGCTATTTCATGGCCAACGGCGGCCGCTTTGCCATCTCCACCGGCCGGGCCCTGCCGGCCTTCCGCCGCTTTGTGGACCAGGTGCCCATGAATGCGCCGGGGGTGGTGTGCAACGGCGCCGGGCTTTATGACTTTCAGGCGGACCGGTACATCTACACCGCTCTGCTGGACGATGTGGTCCGGGACCGGGGCATGGAGATCCTCAAGGCCTTTCCCACTGTGGGCTGTGAGGTCTACCACGAGAGCGACAACGTCCACGCCGTCCAGCCCAACCACTGGACGAAGATGCACCAGCATCTGACCTGTGCGCCCTACCAGGTGATGCCGGACCTGTGGTCCATCCCCGAGCCCTGCGCCAAGCTGCTCTTTGAAGAGGAGATGCCGGTGCTGACCCAGGTGGGAGAGTACCTGAAGGAGCGGGGCTGGGCAGAGGACTATGAGCTGATCTTTTCCAGCGACCATCTGCTGGAGCTCACCGCCCGGGGCGCCCACAAGGGGGGCATGGTGCTGCGGCTGGCCCAGCTGCTGGGCATTGACCGGGCCCACATCTACTGCATCGGCGACCATGCCAACGACATCCCCATGCTGAAGGTGGCGGCCCAGGCTTTCGCCCCCGCCAACTGCATCGACGCGATCCGGGACATGGGCGTCCGGATCCTCTCCCCCTGCCAGGACGGCGCGGTGGCCGACGTAGTGGAGATTTTGGACCGGCGCTACGGCGCCGACGGGGGAGAGACGGGAAAGGAGGAAGAGAAGAGATGTCAGCCGTGATTGGAGGACTGTGCGTGCTGGTGGTGCTGCCGCTGTGCGGCGCGCTGCTGGTGGGCGACGCGGAGCGGACTATGGATTCCGGAATGAAAAAGACCGGGAAGCTGAAAAAGCCCCGCGATTAAATCATGGATACGTTCCGGCGGAAAGTCTGCTCCCGCCGGTTTCTGCTGCCCCTTCGGTTTTTTGGCCGGAGGGGCAATTTGCTGCCGGGACAGAGAATGCCCCTGGGATAAAAAGAGCGCCCCTTCAGCCGAACGGCCGGAGGGGCGCCTGCCAAGGGGGGAGTGGGGGAGCAATTAAAATTCCGCGATCAGTTCCCGGAAGATGGGCAGGCTTCCCGTGATGGTCTCATGGGCTACGCAGGTGCTCAGGCGGAAATAGTCCGGGCAGCCGAAGTCGTCTCCGGGTACCACCAGGAGGTTTTTCTCCTTGGCCCGGTCGGAAAAGGTCTGGGCGCTGCCGCCGGGGGCCTGGACAAAGAGGTAGAAGGCGCCCTGGGGCCGGACGCACCGGTAGCCCATCTCCGTCAGGCCCTCATAGAGATCCTTGCGGTTGCGGTCGTAGGCCTCCAGGTCCGGCTTCTGGGTGGTGCACAGCCCAACCACCCGCTGCTGCAGGGAGGGGGCGCACACATGGCCCATGGTCCGGGCCGCGCCGGCCACGGCGGCAAAGAGCTGGGCGCTGTCCGCCACGCAGTCGGGAACGCAGACATAGCCGATGCGCTCGCCAGGCAGAGACAAGGACTTGGACCAGGAATAGCAGATCACGGTGTTGGGATAGATGGCGGGGAGGAAGGGGACCTCCGCCCCGTCGTAGACCAGCTCCCGATAGGGCTCGTCGGAGATGATGTAGATGGGGTGGCCGTACTCCCGGCTCTTGCGCTGGAGCAGCTCGCTGAGGGCCTGGAGATTCTCCTTGGGGTAGATGACGCCGGAGGGGTTGTTGGGGGAGTTGACCAGCAGGGCCTGGGTGTGGGAGGTCAGATAGGACTCCAGCTCCCCAATGGGCAGCAAAAAGGTCTCCCGGTCCGCCGGCACCGCCCGGAAGCGGACACCGTTGGACTCCACAAAGGGCCGATATTCAGGGAAGTAGGGGGCAAAGGCCACGACCTCCGCCTCCTCCACCGCCAGGGCGCGGATCACGGAGATCAGCGCCGGAGCCGCGCCGCAGGTGAAAAAGAGGTTCTCCGGGCGGATGGCCATGCCGGAGCGGCGCGACAGGTCCTCCGCCACAGCCTGCCGGGCTTCCTCACAGCCGGAGGCGGGGGTGTAGCCGTGAAGGGTCAGAGGGTCCTCCTGGCTCAGCAGGGAGTTGAATGCCTCCCCTACCGCTGGGGGAGAGGGGATGGAGGGGTTGCCGATGGAAAAGTCGAATACGTTCTCCGGCCCCACCACCTTGGCCTGACGCAGGCCATACTCGAACAGCTCACGGATGCAGGAGCGCTTGGCTCCCAGCTGATACATGGACTGTGAAAACATGAAAGACTCCTTTCTCCGCGTGATGAAGAGGGAACGATCAGCGCTTGTTGGACCGGCGCCAGATCTTCTGGGCTTCGGCGGCGGCGATCAGCTCCTCCCGGAAGTCCGGGTGGGCGATGGAGACCAGCATCTCCGCCCGCTCCCAGGTGCTGCGGCCAGCCAGATTCACCGCGCCGTACTCGGTGACCAGGTAGTAGGCCTGGCTGCGGGGATCGGTGATGATGTCCCCGCCGAAGTGGGGCAGGATGCGGGAGCGGCGGACGCCCGTCTTGTCCACAAAGGAGGAGGTCATGCAGATGAAGGCCTTGCCGCCCCGGGACATGGCCGCGCCGGTCAGATAATCCAGCTGGCCGCCGGTGCCGCTGATGTGGCGCAGGCCAGCACTCTCGGCACAGACCTGACCGTAAAGGTCCGCGGCAATACAGCTGTTGATGGAGATCATATTGTCCATCTGGGCGATGGTCTCCGGGGCGTTGACATACTCCAGAGGCGCCACCATGATGCCGGGGTTGTCGTCCACCCACTCATAGAGGTCCTTGGAGCCAAAGACGATGCCGGTGACGCCCTTGCCCTGGTGGAGGGTCTTGCACCGGTTGGTCAGCTTGCCCGCCTCATAGAGCTGATAGTAGGCGTCGCCGCACAGCTCCGTGTGCATACCCAGGTCCTTCAGATCCGACTGGGCAAGCAGGGAGCCCACCACGTTGGGCATACCGCCGATGCCCAGCTGCAGCGTGGCGCCGGAGGGGATCTGGGGGACGATGATCTGGGCGATCTTCACGTCCTCCTCCGTGGGCTTGGCCACGGGGAACTGGGGCAGAGGCGCGTGCTCGCCCTCCACCACATAGTCCACCTCGGAGATGTGGACGCACTCGCCGAAGCCGCCCAGGGTCCGGGGCAGATGCTCGTTGACCTCCAGGATCACGATATCCGCCTTCTCCATGATGCCCCGGGCCACACCGGTGGAGCAGGAGAAGTTGAAATAGCCGTGGCGGTCCATGGGGGTGACGCCCAGCATGGCCACGTTCACTGTGAGGAAGTGGCGGTAATAGGGCACCACGTTCCGAAAGATCATGGGGATGTAGTTGCAAAGCCCCTTGTCACACAGCTTGCGCTCATAGGCGGAGCAGTGCCAGCTGTTGTAGAGAAAATGCTCCCGGGTGGGGTCGCACTCCACGGTCTGGATGGGGCCGAAGAGCAGATTGCCCCGGAGCTTCACGTCGGTCAGTTCATCCCGGCGCTTGGCCAGGGCGGCGTCCAGCAGCGTGGGGAAGCCCACGTTGGTGCCGTAGTCCACCCAGTCGCCGCTTTTGACGACCTTCACTGCCTCTTCCGGCGTGCGGAGCTTGGAGCGGTATTCTGCCTGTACGTTCATGGGGTTCCTCCTTTTTTACTGCGCCGCATCCCGGCCGGCCCGGAAGGCCTTCAGGTTCAGCTCCAGGAATTTGGGCGGCACCGTGTCGCGGATGACGGACTCCCAGTCGATGTCATCCATGTGCAGCGCCCGGGTCATGGCGCCGAAGAGCACGATGTTCATGCACTTGGCGCTGCCCAGGTCCAGGGCGATCTGGGCGGCGTTGAGGGTGTAGCACTTGAAGTGGGACTGCATGGCCTCCAGGCAGCCCTGGGGATACTGGCACAGGCTCGCAGCCACGGTGGAGGAGGGCATCTCATAGTCGTTGATGACCGCCACGCCGCCGGGCTTGAGGAAGTTTGCATACCGCACGGCTTCCATCTTCTCAAAGGCCACCACGATGTCCGCAGCGCCGGGGCCGATAACGGGGGAGTAGACCTTGTCGCCCCAGTGGACCTGGGTGGAGACGCTGCCGCCCCGCTGGCTCATGCCGTGGACCTCGCTCATCTTCACATCGTAGCCCGCCTGCATCAGGCCGGCCACCAGCACCTTGGCGGTCAGGATGGCACCCTGTCCGCCCACGCCTACCAAAAGAGCACTCTTGCTTTCCATGGCTCAGTTCTCCTTTCTCGTAATGGCGCCCACCGGGCAGACCTGGGCGCAGACGGTGCAGCCCACGCACTGGGTGGGGTCGATGTGGGACTTGCCGTCCTGGATCATCACCGCCGGGCAGCCCACCTTCAGGCACTTCTTGCAGCCGATGCACTTGCCCTTGTCCACCACGCAAAGACCGATATCGTGGTGGATACGCTTGATGAGCAGGCAGGGCCGGCGGGTAATGATGGCCGCCGGCACCGTGGAGGCCAGGGCGTCGTCCACTGCCTTTTGCATGGCGGTCAGGTCCTGGGGATCCACGATGAAGATGTTCTCATAGCCATAGGAGCGCAGCACGTCCTCGATGCGGATGGCTGCGGCCACGTCGCCCTGGAGGGTGTAGCCGCTGCCGGGGTTGTCCTGGTGGCCGGTCATGCCGGTGATGGAGTTGTCCAGCACCACAGGGATCATATGACCCTTGTTGTAGACGATCTCCGCCGCGCCGGTCATGCCGCTGTGGAAGAAGGTGGAGTCGCCCACCACGCCGAAGACCTTCTTTTCCGTCTGGCCGGTGGCCTCAAAGGCCTTGGCAAGGCCCATGGCCACGGAGAAGCCGCCGCCCATGCACACGCAGCTGTCCATGGCGTTCAGGGGCGCGGCGCTGCCCAGAGTGTAGCAGCCGATGTCGCCGGCAATGACGAAGTTCTTGTTCTTGGACATGGTGTAGAAGAAGCCGCGGTGGGGGCAGCCGGGGCACAGGGCCGGGGGACGGGACACGGCCTCCACGCCCACGTCCACGGTCTCCGGCTTGATGCCGAAGAGGCGCTCACGCAGCAGCTGGGGGTTGAGCTCATAGAGGTTGCCGATGAGCTCCTTGCCCTGACAGGGGATGCCGGCGGAGCGGATCTGCTCCTCCATGAAGGGCTCCAGCTCCTCCACCACATAGAGCTTCTCCACCTTGGAGGCAAACTCCCGGATCAGGTCCATGGGCAGAGGATAGGTCAGGCCCAGCTTCAAAAAGGAGGTGTCCTCAGGGAACACGTCCTTGGCGTACTGATAGGCGATGGAGGCGGTGATGACGCCCACCTTGCTGCCCTTCATCTCCATGCGGTTGAGGGGGCAGGTCCGGCCATAGGCCTCCAGCCGGCGCAGCTTTTCCTCCAGCTCCGGGTGATGGAGGTAGGCGGCGGCGGGGGAGGAGACGAACTTCTCCGTCCGGCGCTGATAGGGGGTGACAGGCTGCTCCTCTCGCTCCCCGAAGGTCACCAGGCTCTTGGAGTGGGCCACCCGGGTGGTGGTGCGGAAGAGCACCGGCAGATCGAACTCCTCGGAGATCCGGTAAGCCTCTTTCATGAAGTCCAGGCACTCCTGGGAGTCAGAGGGCTCCACCATAGCCATCTTGGCGAACTTGGCGTAGTAGCGGTTGTCCTGCTCATTTTGCGAGGAGTGCATCCCCGGGTCATCCGCGGAGACAATGACGAATCCCTTCCCCACACCGTTGTAAGTAGCGGTGAAAATGGGGTCCGCGGCCACGTTGACGCCCACATGCTTCATGGCGCACAGGCTGCGCACGCCGCCGATGCTGGCGCCGTAGGCCACCTCCGTGGCTACCTTTTCGTTGGGTGCCCACTCGCAGTAAAGATCATCGCGATACTGGGCCAGATTTTCAAAAACCTCCGTGCTGGGGGTGCCGGGATAGGCCGAGCAGACCTTGGCTCCCGCCTCATAGGCGCCCCGGGCAATGGCTTCATTTCCAGAGAGAAGATGACGCTCCATATGTGCCTCCACCTTTCTTTTTTTCTGCTGCATGCAGCAAATCGCTGCTCTCTGATTTTATTGTACAAAGAAACTTGAAAAGAGGGAAATACCGATGTACAATGGGGCTATAAGCAACGTGAATAGCAGTGGAGGGACTATGAATATTTCACAGGTGCTGGATGTGCTGGCGGTGGCAAAATATCAGAATTTCTCCCGGGCGGCGGAGCACCTGTTTTTGTCCCAGCCGGCCCTGTCCCAGCAGGTGCGGAAGCTGGAGGAGGAGCTGGGCTGTACCCTGTTTCTGCGCACGCCCCAGGGGGTGAGCCTGACGGCGGAGGGAGAGCGCTTCTGCCAAAGCGCCCGGCAGGTGGCCCAGAGCTGGCAGGAGCTTCAGCAGGTGGCCGGGGAGCTGACGGCCCGCCCGGTGGAGCCCCTGCGGGTGGGGCTGGGAGCCCGGGTCTACTCCAACGGCCTCTTTGACCCGGTGGTGGCCTATTTTGACGCCCACCCGGAGGTGGAGGTCACCTTCATCACTGACATCAGCGGCAGCATCCTGGAGGAGCTGGAGGAGGGACGGATGGATGTGGCGCTGGACCGGCTGCCGCCGGCCAACCTCATTCCCGGCGGAAACCGGTTTTACTGGCGGGAGCTGCTGGAGGAGCGCCAGTGCATCCTTCTGTCCCGGGACGATCCCCGCAGCCGTCAGGAGCATTTGTCCTTCCGGGACCTCCAGGGCAGCACTCTGGTTACCGGCGCCAAAGGCTCTTTGGAGGACCGGATCATGATGCAGGACTGCCGGGACTACGGCATCACCCTGGTGAAATCCTACCGTTCCGACAACATCTCCACCATCATGGGGCTGGTGCGCCGGGGGAAGGGGTTTGTCATTGGCCCGAAGTCCTTTGTGGAGTACTTCGGCGTGGCGGCGGTGCCCATGCTGCCGGAGGTCCACATCGCCCTGAGCTTTATCTGCCTGCGGAAAAAGGCCCAGGACCCGTATCTTGCCTCTTTCCTGGCGTATCTGACGGAGCTTTGCCGGGAGAAAACCATGCCAACGTCTCTCCTAATAGAAACATAAGAAAGCGCCCGGCGGACTGTATTGGTCCGCCAGGCGCTTTTTCACTTAGGTGCTTAGAGAATGAAGCCGGCAATCACATACAGCACCATGGACACGCCGGCAAAACACAGGACATAGGGGGCCTGGGTCTTGACGTGGTCGATGATGTTGCAGCCGGTGGTGGCGCAGGACATGATGGTAGTGTCAGAGATGGGGGAGGCGTGGTCACCGAAGATGGAGCCGCCGAACATGGCGCCGGCCACCAGGGGAACATTCACGCCCATGTTGATGGCCATGGGGATGGCGATGGTGCCCATGATGGCCATGGTGCCCATGGAGGTGCCGGTGGCAAAGGACAGCAGCATGGAGATGATGAAGGTCAGCAGAGGCAGCAGGGCGGGGGTCAGCAGCTGCATGAAGATGGAGGAGAGGTAGTTGCCGGTGTCCAGGCTCTTGACCAGAGTGCCCATGGTCAGGCCGAAGAGCAGCACGAAGAAGATGGGCAGCATGGTGGACATGCCCCGGATGATCTCATTGATCAGCTGATCCAGGGTAAAGAGGCGCTCGATCATGCACATGACGGAGATCACCAGCAGCGAGATCATGCAACCCCACAGAAGAGCCTGCATGCCGTCACCCTGGGTGGGATTGCCGCCGCCGGAGACGCACAGGGACACCAGGATGGTGACGATCATCACCAGCATGGGGATGAGCATGTTCTTGGCCCGGGGCTTGGCGCCGCTGACGGGGGCGTTGGTCTCGGCAGCTTCGCTGTCCACGGAGGCGGGATCGTCCAGCTCACCGGTGGTGGCCGCCCGCTGCTCGGCCTTGCGCATGGGGCCGAAATCCAGAGGGAACAGGGCTACCAGCAAGGCAAAGACCACCGCGATGATGCAGTAGAAGTTCAGGGGGATGGACTGGATCAGCACGGTGATGGCGTCCTCCTCGGCCACGCCGCCGGAGGTGAGGTAGCCGATCATGGAGGCCAGCCAGCCGCTGAGGGGGAAGAGCACGCACCAGGGGGTGGAGGTGGTATGTACCAGGAAGGCCGCCTTCTCATGGGGCAGCTTCAGGCTGTCGTTGAGGGGACGGGAGACGGAGCCAGTGACCATGCAGCTCAAAGAGCCGGAGGTGAACACCACGATGCCCAGCAGCCAGGTGAACAGAGCCGCCGCCCGCTTGGAGCGGATGATGCCCTTTTTCTTCACCATGATGTCCACGAAGCCCTCGATGCCGCCGGAGCGCTCGATCATATGGATCAGGGCGCCGATAAGCAGCATGGACAGCAGCACGATGGTGTTGCCGCTGCTGGCGAAGGTGTTCACCAGACCGTAGAAAGTGTCATTGAGGCCCACGATGGGGTTGAAGCCGCACAGAATGAGGCAGGCCAGGAAAATACCGATGAGCAGGGAGATAAACACGTTCTTCAGCACCAATGCCAACACAATGGTGACCAAAGGGGGGACGATGGACCAGAATCCATATTGCATACCAAAGACCTCCAATTACCAGATTGATGTGATTTTTTTCGCTGGGGCAGGGACTGGGCTTATCCTCGGACCGAGCGGCCCAGATCCCCTTGGACGATCTTGCCGTCCCGAGCCGCCAGGCGGCCGCCCAGGAAGACGTAGTCGATGCCCACGGGGGGCAGTGTGGGCTCCTCAAAGGTGGCCTGGTCGGCCACCCGCTCCGGGTCAAAGATGACAAGGTCGGCGTCGGCGCCCACGTTCAGGCGCCCCTTTTGGGCCAGACGCAGCTTTTCCGCCGGCATGGCTGTCATCCGGGCGATGGCGTCGTAGAGGGCCATCTTGCCCGGCCGGACAAACTCCGAGAGCAGCCGGGGGAAGGAACCAGCTGCCCGGGGATGGCCCTGGCCGTAGTTCATGATGCCGTCGCTGGCCAGCATGACGTCGGGGTGGGAGAAGGCCAGGTCCACGTCGCTGCTCTTCATGACGTAGCACACCGTCAAGCACTCCGGTTCGTCCCGGCGCACCTCATCGAAGATCTCCTTGGTGCAGCGCCGGCCCTTGTACTTGCCCTGGCTGAGCTCGATGACATCGTAGTCACAGTGGTAGCGCTCCAGCCAGCCCTCGTCATAGGTAGTGGAGCCCAGGGCGGTGGAGAAGGCGTAGTAGGGGTAGCAGTCACAGCTGACCCGCAGGCCGTTCATGTGGTACTCGTCCACCAGCTGGAGGAACTCCTCCATCTGGCCAAAGCCCGCCATGGAGCCGATGTGGGACACCTGGACCGGCAACCCTAAGTCCCGGCCCACGTCCAAAAACTCCCGGGCGGCGTCCATGATCTCCCCTGCGTCGCTGCGCAGGTGGGCGGCGATGAGCTTGTCCTGGCGGCGGCACACCGCTGCCGTCCGCTCCAGCTCCCGGCGGTCAATGCCGGGGGAGTAACGGATGCCGTAGGAGACGCCAAGGCACCCGCCCTCCAGGGCCTGGGCCAACTCCCGCTCCATGGTGGCGAGCTCGCCTTCCGTCACCGGAGTGTACTTGTCGTCGTGGCCGGCTCGCTCCCGGAAGAAGGCCTCGCCCGCCAGCATACCCACGTTCACCGCGGCGCCATAGCGGTCCACCAGGTCCAGATACGCCACCGGGTCGTACTGGCTGATGCCGCACTGACCGCCGATGGCGGTGGTGACGCCCATGCGGAGCATGCAGTTGAAGATGGCGGTTTCCTCGGTGTTCACCAGACGGCCGTCGGGTCCCACCGGGTCCTCATGCATATGGATGTCGATAAAGCCGGGGGTGACCACCCGTCCTGCGGCATCCACCACCTGGTCCGCCGGGGGCTCCTGCCGGGTCACCAGGGCCACCCGGCCGTCCTCCAGCAGTAGGTTCAGTCTGGCCTGGACCCGGTTGCACGGATCGATGACCAGACCATTTTTAATGAGCGTTTTCATGGTCAGGAAATCCTTTCCGCCCCGCTCGTCCGCAAAAACGGGCGCGGCCGGTTTTTTACCATGTTAAAGGGAAAAAGTGTATTCGTCAAGGGAAATGACGCTCCCCAGGGGCTATTTGTGGCGTTCAGAACAAAAAAGAGAGGGAAAAGCAGGAAAAAACTGGTGAAAAAAGCCCCAT
Organism: uncultured Oscillospiraceae bacterium; assembly: GCA_902478785.1. Classification (GTDB taxonomy): domain Bacteria; phylum Bacillota; class Clostridia; order Oscillospirales; family Oscillospiraceae; genus Oscillibacter. The sequence goes on along the minus strand of CABSMJ010000001.1, from coordinate 256,298 downwards.
GCTCCGCAGACAAGGTCGGAGCATGGGACAAGGGAAATTCCTTTACTCTAATACCTGGGGCGCATTTTCCAGGTCCAGGCGCACCAGCGTGCCCCGGCCGGGCCGGGAGGAGAGGGAGATGCCGTGGCCAAGGCGGTCCATGACCTGGCGGCACAGGTACAGTCCAATGCCGGTGGACTTGCGGTCCGAGCGGCCGTTGAGGCCCGTAAAGCCCTTTTCAAACACTCTCGGCAGGTCCTCTGCTCGAATGCCGATGCCCGTGTCCGCTACCACCAGGGTGGTGCCGTCGCCGTAGATGCGGATGGAGCCGCCCTCCGGGGTGTACTTCAGGGCGTTGGACAGGAGCTGCTCCAGCACGAAGGACAGCCACTTGGCGTCGGTGAGGACCGTGCGGCCGGTCTCCTGAAAGTCCAGGGAGATGTGCTTGAGGATGAACAGCCGGGCGAACTTGCGCACGGCGCCCCGGATGATGTCGTCCAGGGCGCAGCGGCGGAGCACGTAGTCCGTAGACTCGCTGCCCAGGCGCAGGTAGGAGAGAACCATCTCCACATACTGCTCGATCTTCAGAAGCTCCGCTGCCAGGGGGCCGCTCTGGGCTCCGGCGCTCTGGACCAGCAGCTCCGCCGCGGCGATGGGGGTCTTGATCTGGTGGGCCCAGAGGGTATAATAGTCCAGCATGTCCCGGTAGCGGTCCTCGCTCCGGCTTTTGAGGGTGGAGCGGTGGGCGCACACCGCCTGGAGCAGCGCCTGGTAGTCTTGCTCCAGGGTATCCCGGGGGACGGGTAGGGGCAGCTGGGGCAGCTCCACGGCCTTGAGAAGCTTTTGGAGCTGGCGGTGGCGGCGGGCATAGAGAAAGAGCCCCAGAAAAAAGGGCACCAGCCCCACCCCCAGGCACAGCGCAGCGGCGTAGCCCACCGCCTCCACCGGCAGATCGTAGAGGGAAAAGACCAGAGCGAAAACAGCAGCAAAGACTACCAGCAGTGCAAGATACGGCGCCTGGCGCCGCAGATAGGAGGACAGCATCTTCATGTGTCAGCCCTCCACCTGGTAGCCGACGCCCTTGCGGGTACGGATGAAGTCTCCGAGCCCGGCCCCCGCCAGCTTCTTGCGCAGCCGGTTGATATTTACCGCCAGGGTGTTGTCGTCCACGAAGCTGTCGGAGGCCCACAGGCAGGTCATGATGGCCTCCCGGCTGACGATCTCCCCCCGGTGCTCCATGAGCAGGCGGAGGATGCGGAACTCGTTTTTAGTCAGCTCCACCCGGGCCTGCCCCACGGTGAGAGAGGCGTCGGACAGGTTCAGCACCGCTCCGCCGCACTCCAGCAGCGGCGCCGCCGGGCCGAAGTCGTAGGTCCGGCGCAGCAGGGCCTGGACCTTGGCGGTGAGGACCGATAGGTCAAAGGGCTTGGCCACGAAGTCGTCCCCGCCCATCTGCACGGCCATGACGATGTTCATGTTGTCCGAGGCGGAGGAGAGAAAGAGGATGGGCACCTTGGAGAGCTGCCGGATGGAGCGGCACCAGTGGTAGCCGTTGAAAAAAGGCAGGGAGATGTCCAGGATCACCAGCTGGGGGTCAAAGGCGGCGAACTCCTCCAGCACGTGCTCAAAGTCCTGGCACTGCCGGACCTGATAGCCCCAGCCGCTCAGGTGGCGCTCCACCACGTCGGCGATGACGGCGTCGTCCTCTACAATAAAAATACGGTGCATAGCACCCCTCCTTTGCTGCCTTTGGAGCATAGCACCCACAGGTGAAAAAGTCAACGCGCCCCGGCGGTGCCTTACAAAAACGTAAGGAACGGAGCGGCAAGTGTAAGGCAAATCGATGGCGCGGCGTCGGGGCGGCATGGTACAATGAGGCCAAGATCCAAGAGGAGGAAACAACCATGGCACTATTGGAAGTACAGCATCTGCAAAAGGTCTACACCACCCGCTTCGGCGGCAACCAGGTGGAGGCCCTGCAAAACGTGAATTTCACCGTGGAGGCGGGGGAGTATGTGGCCATCATGGGCGAGTCGGGCTCCGGCAAGACCACCCTTTTGAACATCCTGGCCGCCCTGGACCGGCCCACCTCCGGGGAGGTCTATCTCAACGGCAAGGCCCTGTCCGACGTGCGGGAACGGGACCTGGCGGCCTTCCGCCGGTCCCACCTGGGCTTCGTGTTCCAGGACTTCAACCTGCTGGACACCTTTTCTCTTCAGGACAACATCTTCCTGCCCCTGGTGCTGGCGGGGGAGCGCTACGAGACCATGAAAAAGAAGCTGGAGCCCCTGGCCCGGCAGCTGGGCATCAGCGAGATTCTGACCAAGTACCCCTATGAGGTCTCCGGGGGCCAGAAGCAGCGGGCGGCGGTGGCCCGGGCCCTCATCACCGATCCCCAGCTGGTGCTGGCCGACGAGCCCACCGGCGCCTTGGATTCCCGGGCCTCGGACCGGCTGCTGGAGCTCTTTGAGGAGATCAACGCCGCCGGCCAGACCATCGTCATGGTGACCCACTCGGTGAAGGCGGCCAGCCACGCCGGGCGGGTGCTGTTCCTGCGGGACGGAAAGGTGTATCACCAGCTCTACCGGGGCGAGGAGAAGCCGGAGGAGCAGTTCCGGCGCATCTCCGACACCCTGACCGTGCTGACCCAAGGCGGTGAAGACCATGCGTAAGGGCGGATTCTTTCCCCGGCTGGCGTTGGTGAACCTGGTGAGGAACCGGCGCTACTACGGGCCCTATCTCCTCTCCGGCATAGGCACCGCGGCCATGTACTATATCCTGCGCTACCTGACCGTCAGCGACATTGTGGCCTCCGTCCGGGGCGCCGGGTATCTCCAGAGTCTGATGGGGCTTGGATGCATCGTGGTGGCCCTTTTCTCCGCCGTCCTCATGCTCTATGCCAACAGTTTCGTCATGAAGCGGCGCCAGCGGGAGCTGGGCCTTTACCACATCCTGGGCCTGGAAAAGCGGCACATCGCCCATGTGATGCTCTGGGAGACACTGCTGTGCGCGGCGGTGGTGATTTTAGGCGGCATCCTGGTGGGCGTTGGACTGAGCAAGCTCATTTTGCTGGTGCTCCTCAAGCTCTCCCGTATTCCCGTCCAATTTGGCTTTGAGGTGAGTGTCCAGGGCATGTGGCATACGCTGTGCCTCTTTGCCGTGCTCTTTCTTCTGACGCTCCTTTGGAACCTCATTCGCCTGGGCCGGTCCCGGCCCATCCAGCTGCTCCACGGTGCCCAGATGGGTGAGCGGGAGCCCAAGACCAGGAAGCTCCTGGTGGCGGTGGGCCTTTTGGCCCTGGCGGGAGGCTACGGCATCGCGCTGAAGGTCCAGGACCCCCTGGAGGCCTTTATGCTGTTTTTTGTGGCGGTGCTGCTGGTGATGCTGGGAACCTACTGCCTCTTCACCGCCGGATCCGTGGCGGTGCTCAAGCGGCTGCGGGCCAACGAGAAATTTTATTACCAGACCCGGCACTTCATCTCCGTGTCCGGCCTTTTGTACCGGATGAAGCAAAACGCCGTGGGCCTTGCCAACATCTGTATCCTCTCCACCATGGTGCTGGTCACCGTGTCCACCACGGCCAGCCTGTATCTGGGCTGCGAGGAGACGCTGGACCGGATGTTTCCCCATGACATTCAGGTCAGCCAGGACCTGACCCATCTGGATCAGCCCCTGGACCCCCTGACCCCGGAGCGGCGGCAGCAGGAGACGGAGGCCACCCTGGCGTGGATCGACGAGCTGCTGGAGGACTCCGGCTTGACGGCGGAGTACTTGAGCTGGTACACCGAGGTTCGGGTGTCCTCCAGTTACAGCGGCAACACCCTGGGCTGGTCAGAGGATGCTCCGGGAACCTATGTGACGGTGTATCTGGTAACGGCGGAGGACTATACCCGGGTCACCGGCCGGACAACAGAGATGGGGCCGGATGAGGTGCTGGTCTACGCCCAGGGCCTGGAGCTGCCCGACACCTTCTACATCGGGGCCCAGCCCTTCCGGGTGGCCGGACGGCTGGAGCACGGATTGCAGCAAAATGATCCCGTCGTCGTCAGCAGCAGCGAACCCACGGAACTGCTGCTGGTGGCGGCGGACCGGCAGGCACTGGAGGAGATCGCCTCTCTCTGTCTCTCCGACCAGGGAGTCCAGCGGGAGACCTTCCGCATCCAGATGGACCTGGACGGCACCGAGGGGGAGAAGCTGGCCCTGGCCTGGGACATCCTCGAAACGAATGTGGATGAGTCCGTCTATACCGTCACCAGCCGTCAGGACAACGCCCAGGATCTCTACGCCATGTACGGCGGCTTCCTCTTCCTGGGGGTGTTCCTGGGGTTCTTGTTCCTGCTGGCCACGGCTCTCATCATCTACTACAAGCAGGTCTCCGAGGGCTATGAGGACCAGCGGCGCTACCAGATCATGCGCCAGGTGGGATTGACGGACCGGGAGGCCCGCAGCGCCATCCACAGCCAGATCCTGCTGGTGTTCTTCCTGCCTCTGGGAATGGCGGCGGTGCACATCCTGGCGGCCTTCCCCATGATCTCCAAGCTGCTGGGCCTGTTCCAGCTCCAGGACATCCCCCTCTTCGCCGCCTGCACGGCGGGCACCCTGGGGGCCTTTGCCCTGGTCTACGCCCTGGTCTATGGCCTGACGGCCCGGACCTACGGGCGGATCGTGGGCGCCTGAGGGAAAAAACCAGCGCCGGCTCCGCCGCATATTGCGGCGGAGCCGGCGCTTTTCCTGTGTCTTGACGGATGAAAAGGAGAAACCTATACTGGAGGGGAAAGAATAAAGGAGGCGTATCGTATGCGCTTGCAGAGCGCGGTATTTGACGGAACGGAGCTGCTGACCGACGCGGCGGGAGCGTGGAAACCTGGTGTGGAGGAGGCGCTGGCCCTTTTGAAGATCGAGGGGGTCTGGATGTATCTGGTGACAGAGCTGGAGCGGCATCAGGCCCAGGAGCTGCTGGTCCCGGAGACTCTGGGAAAATATCTGCGGGGCGTGGTATCCGCACAGGAGACGGGAACAGACCGCACGGACCCGGTCCTCTATGACAAGGCCATCCGCCGTCTGCGGTCGGTCCGGGACACGGCGGTGGTGTTCACCGGCCGGATGGAGACCCTCCGCCGCCTCAAGGAGGCGGGTCTTCAGGTGGTGGCGGTGACCGAAGAGATGACCGACGCCGACGCCCGGGAGGCTCAGGACCTGGCGAATCAGTGTGTGAAGGACCTGACGGAGTTTACCCGCCGCCAGGCAAAGTGAAAAAGAGGGCGGCGCAGCATTCTGCGCCGCCCTTTTTGCGTGTCATTTGGTCTCCTTGGATTTGGGCAGCACTACGTTCAGCAGTACCGCCACCAGCGTGGCCAGCACCACCGGGGACTTGCCGAACACGGTGGTGACCCAGGCGGGGAAGGTGGCCAGAGCCGCCGAGGCCTGGGAGATGCCCATGCCCAGGGCCGCCGCCAGACCCACGATGGAGGTATTGCGGTAGTCCATCTGCTCGGAGGTCACCAGCTTCATGCCCGTCATGGCGATGCTGGCGAACACCGACACGGTGGCGCCGCCCAGCACGCAGTAGGGGATGGTGGTCAAAAGGGCGGAGAACTTGGGTACCAGGCCCGCCACGCCCAAGATCACCGCTGCCAGACCCAGTACCCAGCGGTTGACCACCTTGGTGGTGGTGACGATGCCCACGTTCTGGCTGTAAGTGGCGGTGGGCAGGCCGCCCAGGAAGGAGCCCAGCACGTTGCTCAGGCCGTAGCCCACGATGCCGTTTTGCAGTTCCCGATCCGTAGGCTCCCGGTCCAGGCCTCCAATGGTGGTGGCGGAGTAGTCGCCGATGGCCTGGATCGAGTTGATGGCGAAGAGAAGGCCGATGGCCACGCAGGAGGAGGGCTCAAAGGTAATGCCGAAGTGCATGAGGCCGGGCAGCTGGAACATGGTAGCCTCACTTACGCTGTCAAACCGGATCATGCCGAAGCACGCCGCCAGGGCGTAGCCCGCCACCACGCCGATGAGAATGGAGGAGAGCTTCCAGATGCCCTTGCCGTAGTGGTTCAGAACCGTGACCACCACCAGGGTAAAGACCGCCACCAGCCAGTTCTGCCAGGAACCGTAGTCGGCGCTGCCGGTGCCGCCGGCCATGTAGTTGATGGCGGTGGGATACAGGGAAAGACCGATGGTAAAGACCACAGTGCCGGTGATGAGGGGCGGGAAGAACACCCGGATTTTTCGCACCAGAAGGCCCATGACCACCGCCACCAGACCGCCCACCAGCTGGGCGCCTAAAATGGTGGCCACGCCGTAGTCCGCGGCGATAGCCTGCATGCTGGGGACATAGGCAAAGCTGACGCCCATGATGACGGGCAAGCCCGCGCCGATGCCCAGTTTCCAGTTTCTCCCGATGGGGAAGAGCTGAATCAGGGTGGACAGGGCGGCCACCACCAGAGCCGACTGGATCAGGATCACCTGATCCCCTGTGGACAGCCCGGCACCGCCGTTTGCCGCGCCGGAGACGATGATGGCGGGGGTCACGCACCCCACGATCATGGCCACCACGTGCTGCACTGCCAGGGGCAGCGCCTGCTTGAGACTGGGGACTCCCGTCAGCTCGAAGATGCTCCCCTTGGGCTTTCCTGCTTCGGACATGGACAAGACCTCCTCTGGTGTTCCTACCCGGAAAAACGATATACTTATTATACCAGACAGGGTGTACAAAAACAACGAAAAGGACCAAAATATTTTTGTATGCAACACAAAAATTTTAAGGTGAGATTTGGGCAGGATGCCGCAGAGGGGCCAGCGGGAGGCTTCAAAAAGTCAGGGCCAGAGTGATTGACAGAGGAAAAAATTGGAGATATGCTATGCATAAGGAAAAGGCTTCTACGGTCTCTGGGAAAGGAGGCAAGGGCCATGCAGGAGAGGAAAAAGCGGCGGATCCGGGCCGGGGTGCTGGCGCTGGATCTGGCGTCCCTGGGGTGCTTTGGATGGATGGTGGTCCAGGGCGAAACGCTCTGGGATACGGTGGGCTCCTGGACCATGGTGTGGGCCCTGGTGCTGCCTGGGGCGGTGATCTTTGCCGCCGGGATGCTGGCTGTAGTGATACAGGGCAGAGGTGGACAATGGGCAGAGGTGTTCCCCCAGATCCCTCGGCCCTGGAACAAGTGGTTCACGCTTTGTGAGCTGGCGGCACTGGTGCTCCTGGCCGTCTGTGCATTTCATGCGGCTAGCCGGACCCGATTCTTGCCCCTGTGGATCTACTGGGGGTGGATCGAGTTGGACGTGGTGGCAGAGATGGTCCGCCGCGGCGCAGGCCTTTGGTTCCACCGGAAAAACCAGCCGTTTTGAGAAAACATAGCATGGGACGCCCGGAAAAGCTCCGGGCGTCCTTTTTGCGTGGAAAAAGACCGGGGACTTGAGGTGACGGCGGGAATGTGGTATGGTACAGGGGCGAGAAACGGGACAAGGAGGCGTCAGTTGTGGAGACGATCAGCGGGCAGAGCGACCTGCTTTTGACCTATCACCGGCAGGGGGAGGGCATCTGCATCACCCGGGTGGAGGCCGGCGGGCCCCAGGCCATCGTGCCGGAGGAGATCCGGGGCGTTCCGGTGACCGCCATCGGCCACCACGCCTTTGCCCCCGGCCCCCGGCAGGGGGAGGGAGAGCAGATCCGGGTGGCCTGGACCACGGCAGGGGAGCTGACCGTGGACAATGCGGCCCTGGAATCCGTCACCCTGCCTGCCTCTTTGTGCTCCGTGGGGGACTACGCCTTTTATAACTGCGCCGCTCTGCGGCAGGTGACCCTCTGGGGGGCCACTCTGGACTGGGGCGGCAGCGTGTGGATGAACTGCCGGAGCCTCTCTGGCTTCCGCATCCATCTTCCCGATGAGCGGGCGGAGGTGCTCAGCTACCTGGCCGACGAGCTGAGCCGGGAGCTGGACGTGACGCTGATCTACCCGGACGGCGGGGAGGCCCGGCTGATCTTTCCGGAGTACCAGGAGGACTACGAGGAGAACAGCCCCGCCCACCACTTTGACTACACCATCTACGGCCCCGGCTATCCCTACCACCACTGCTTCCGGGAGCGGGCGCTGGACCTGCGGGAGTACGACAGACTGTGGCAGGGAATGCTGGCCATGGACCACGACCCGGAGAGCGCCCTGCGTCTGGCCTGGTACCGGCTGCGCTGGCCCCGGGAGCTGTCTGCCGAGGCGGAGCAGGGGTACCTCGGTTATCTCACCCGCCGGGGGGAGGATGTGCTGGCCTGGCTCCTGGAGCGCCGGGACACCCGAGGCCTGGGCTGGTTTCTGAGCCGGACTTCCCTGGACAAAGCGGCTCTGGAAAGGGCCTGCGACCGGGCCCGGACAGGGGGCTGCGCCGAGGGCGTGGCGCTGCTGCTGGAGGAGCAGCACCGGCGCTTTCCCGTGGGAAGAGAGAAACGCTTTGACCTTTAAGAGAGGATTGGAAAGGAGGGAGGCTCTATGGGAGAGAAAAAGGACTTGACGGCCATCGGACTGGAAATTCTGGACAGCGCCCGCAGTGAGCTGTATCTCAACCTGCCCTACCTGGATGCGGCGCTGTGCGCCCTCTCCTTTGAAAGCGGGGAGGGCAAGACAATCTTCACTGCCACCGACGGGGAGCACCTCTATTACGACGGCAACTATCTGGCCGAGCGCTTCCTCCGGTCCAGGACTTTGGTCAACCGCATCTACCTCCACAGCATCCTCCACTGTATGCTGCGCCACTTAGGAAAAAAGCGGGGCAAGGACCCGGAGCTGTGGGACCTGAGCTGCGACATCGCCGTGGAGAGCATTCTGGACGGCCTGGACTACCCGTGCCTGGACCAGGGGACCCATCCCACCCGGGAGACCCTGTACGGCCGGCTGCGGCGGCAGATGCCGGTGCTCACCGCCGAGGGTATCTATCGCGCCTTTTTGCGGGAGAAGGTGCCCCCCTACGAGCGGGCCCGGCTCCAGCGGGAGTTCTTTGCCGACGACCACGTGCTCTGGGACCCTCAGGAGCAAAAGGCGCAGAACCAGCGCCAGGACAGCAAGTGGAAGAGCGTGTCCGAGCGGACCCAGACGGGGCTCGAGACGGTGCTGGCAGGCCAGTCCACCGGCGGGGAGGCGGTCTACGAGCAGATCAAGGTCTCCAACCGGGAGAATGTGGACTACCGCAATTTCCTGCGGCGCTTCGCCGTGCCCCGGGAGATCATGGCCGTGGATGACGACGCCTTTGACTACGGCTTCTACGCCTACGGACTGCGGGTATACGGCAATATGCCCCTGGTGGAGCCGCCCGAGACCAAGGAGGAGAAGCGCATCGAGGACTTCGTCATCGCCGTGGACACCTCCATGTCCACCTCCGGGGAGCTGGTGCGGGAGTTTTTGCGCTGCACCTACGCCATTTTGCGCAGCACCCAGACCTTCTCCCGGAAGGTGAACATCCGTCTGATCCAGTGCGACGACCAGGTCCGCAGCGACACCGTGCTCCACGACCTGGGGGAGCTGGAGGGCCTGATGGACCACTTCCAGCTCAGCGGCGGCAGCGCCACGGACTTCCGTCCGGTGTTTGCCCATGTGGAGCAGCTGCTGGCCCAGGGGGCCTTTACCCGCCTGCGGGGCCTCATCTACTTCACCGACGGCATGGGCATCTACCCCAAAAAGCGGCCGCCCTATGAGACGGCCTTCGTGATGATGGAGGACCCGGCCATCCGGGTGGAGGTGCCGCCCTGGGCCATCCGATTGACGCTGACGGAGCCGGAGCTGGACCGGGCCGCCCGGGAGGCGCTGCCTGAGGACGCCGGAGAGCGGGACATGGAGGAGCTGGCAGAGCTGCCCATCCTATGACGTGAGGGAGGAACCACACCCATTATGAATATCAAACAGGCAAAGCAGGAGATCGAAAACACCGTCCGGGCTTATCTCACCCGGGATGAGCTGGGGAACTACCTGATCCCCGCTATCCGGCAGCGGCCCATTTTGCTCATGGGCCCTCCGGGCATCGGCAAGACCCAGATCATGGCCCAGATCGCCGCCGAGACGGGGGTGGGCCTGGTGGCCTACACCATCACCCACCACACCCGGCAAAGCGCCATCGGCCTGCCCTTCATCGAAAAGCGGACCTACGGCGGCAAGGAATACACCATTACGGAGTACACCATGAGCGAGATCCTCTCCTCCGTCTATGAGCTGATGGAGCGCACGGGACTGCGGGAGGGCATCCTCTTCCTCGACGAGATCAACTGTGTCTCCGAGACGCTGACGCCCATGATGCTTCAGTTCCTCCAGTGCAAGACCTTCGGCAACCAGGCCCTGCCGGAGGGGTGGACCATCGTGGCCGCCGGCAACCCGCCGGAGTACAACAAGTCCGTCCGGGACTTTGACGTGGTGACGCTGGACCGGGTCAAGCGCATCGACGTGACCGAGGACTACGCCGTGTGGAAGGACTACGCCCGGCGCAAGGGGCTCCACGGGGCCATCCTCTCCTATCTGGACATCAAAAAGGAGAACTTCTACCGGGTGGAGACCACGGTGGACGGGCTCCAGTTCGCCACCGCCCGGGGCTGGGAGGACCTGAGCGAGCTGCTCCAGGCCTATGAGAAGCTGGAGCTGACGGCGGACCGGGAGGTGGTGGGCCAGTATATCCAGCTGCCCCGCATCGCCAAGGACTTCGCCAACTACCTGGAGCTGTACTACAAGTACCAGCGGACCTACCATGTGGAGGACATCCTCTCCGGCAAGTGGCCCCGGGTCACGGTGCTGGAGCTGCGGGCGGCGGCCTTTGACGAGCGCCTCTCCGTCATGGGGCTGGTGATGGCCCGGCTCAGCGAGGAGGCCCGCAGAAGTCGGCTCCAGGACGCCCTGACCACGGCCCTCCACGGCGCCCTGACGGAGTTCAAGGAAACCCTGGCCGCAGGCCGGGATCCGGCAGAGGTGCTGACGGAGCTTTTGGAGCAGCGCCAGGGGACCATGGAGCGCCAGCGCCTGGCAGGCCAGCTGGACCGGGAGCGCCGGGACCTGGGCCAGCGGGAGATCCAGATTCTGGAGCGCTACGCCCGGGATCTCACCGACATCCGGGACGGCCAGGAGGCCATGGACCGGGTGCGGCAGTGGTTTGCCGGGGAGGTAGAGGCCCGCTCCGCCGCCGCGAAGACCGCGGGGGAGTGCTTTGACAACGCCTTCCGCTTCCTGGAGGAGACCTTCGGGGACAGCCAGGAGCTGGTGATCTTCGTCACCGAGGTGACGGCGGGCTTTGACACCTCCTGGTTCGTGGAGCAGTTCGGCTGCGAGGCCTACTTCCGCCACAACAAGGAGCTGCTCTTTGACGACACCCGCCACCGCATCCGTGAGGAGATCGCCCAGGCCCGGGGCCAGACGGAACTGTAAAGGACCGAAAAAAAGACAGGCGCCGGAGGACTTGTTGTCCTCCGGCGCCTTTGTGCGCTTCGGGGAGAAAAACGGGCTCTGCCGCTGAGCTTGAAATAGCTGTAAAGGGAAAATAAATCACAGAAAAGAGGCAGCAGAGGGGCGCAAAAAGCCCCGCCGGGGAAGCGGCGGGGCGGGAGATCATCTGGCGGTGGCGTTGGGGGTGCAGCCCTTGGGACCGAAGAAGAGGACCTTCTTGTCGGAAAGGCGCAGCGTCACGTCCCGGGACCGGATGGACTCCCCGTCCAGACAGGTGACGATGTCCTCATCCTCGGAGTGGAGCTTCACCACCTTGGCGTGGACCACCCGGGCCAGCTGGGGGAAGGCGGCGTAGCCGCCGGTGGCATAGGTGCGGACGAACCGGGCGAACTTCAGGCGGCTGACGTTTTTGACGATGATGGTCTCCAGACGACCGTCGTCCATCTGGGCCTCCGGCACCGGCATGAAGCCGCCGCCGTAGTACCGGCCGTTGCAGCAGGACACTAGGGCGTACTGGCCGATGATCTCCTGGCCGTCCAGGGAGATGGTCCAGCGCCGGCCGATGCCCTTGAAGAGAAAGTTCACCAGCAGCGAGGCCACGTAGCTGTTGGTGCCGTTCAAAAGGGGGATGCGGCTGTATTTGTGCACGTCATCGGCCACCCGGGCGTCGATGCCGGAGCAGGCGATGGTCAGGGCCAGACGGCCGTTGCAGTCGATGAGGTCCAGGGGGAAGACCGGGCCGTCCCACAGGTTCTCCGCCTCCTGGAACTTGGGCATGTCGTCGCCGAAGTTGCGCAGCAGGTCGTTGCCGGTGCCGGCGGGGATGCAGGTCATGGCGGCGTTGGCAAAGCCCGCGATGCCGTTGGCCACCTCGCTGGCGGTGCCGTCGCCGCCGCAGGCGTACAGCCGCACCTCCTCGCCGCCCTCGGCGATGCGCCGGGACAGCTCCCGGGCATGGCCGGGGCTCTGGGTCAGCATGCAGGTGCAGTCTAGACCGTGGCGCTGGCGCAGGTCCTCCGCCATGGCCAGGACGCGGCTGGTATTGCCCTTTTTGCCGCCGGCCTTGGGATTGATGATAAAAATGTGTTTCATTCCCGAAAAACCTCCCCGCGCCCGCCTGGGGCGCTTTGTCCTGCCTGGGTATCCTGCCGGGTCTCCCGGCTCATCTGCTGAACACGAAGGCGTCGCACTTGAGCATGCCGTTGTAGAGTTTGCGCTTTTTGTCCGCCTTGCGGCCGAAGCACCGCTCGAACTCCGTGTGGGAGCTGAGCACCACCACCCGCCACTTGGGCGGCAGGGTCCGGTAGGCCTCACCGAAGGCGCGGTAGAGGGCCTCGGCCTCCTTTTTCTCCAGCAGCCGCTCGCCGTAGGGGGGATTGGTCACCAGCTGGCCGTACTCGCTGCTGCGGTGGAATTTCCCGGCGTCGGCCACCTCGAAGCGGACGCAGTCCTCCACCCCGGCCAAAGAGGCGTTGTGCCGGGCCAGCTCCACGGCGGCGGGGTCGATGTCCCCGCCCCAGATGTCATAGGCGCCGTGGAACTCCTTGTCCTGGGCCTCCTGGGCGGCGTCCAGCCACAGCCCGGAGGGCAGGGTGCTCCACCGCTGGGCGGCAAAGGAGCGGTCCAGGCCCGGGGCCCGGTTCTTGGCGATGAGGGCGGCCTCGATGGGGATGGTGCCGGAGCCGCAGAAGGGGTCGCAGAAGGGGTCCTTGCCCCGGTAGCGGGACAGGAGCACCAGAGCCGCCGCCAACGTCTCCCGCAGGGGAGCCGCCACACCCTGGGCCCGGTAGCCCCGCTTGTGCAGCGCCTCGCCGGAGGTGTCCAGGTACAGTGTGGCCACGTCCTTAACCAGGGAGAACTGGATCTGATAGCGGCTGGCGGTCTCCGGCAGGGTCTCCAGGCCGTAGACCTGGCCCAGGCGCCGGGCCACGGCCTTTTTCACGATGGCCTGGCAGGCGGGAACGGAGTGGAGGGCGGACTGGAGGGAGTAGCCCTTGACGGGGAACTCCCCGTCCCGGGGGATGAAGTTCTCCCAGGGCAGGGCCCGGGTGCCCTCAAAGAGGGCGTCAAAGTCGCCGGCGGGGAAGGAGCCCAGCTCCAAAAGCACCCGCTGGCCGCAGCGCAGGTTCAGGTTCAGACGGGGGATGTCCGCCTGGGTGCCCCGGCAGCGGACCCGGCCGTTTTCCGCCCGGACTTCCTGCAGCCCCAGATGGCGCATCTCGTCGGCCACCAGGCTCTCCAGCCCGAACAGGCAGGGCACGGTCAGGGTCATCATGGCAAAAGCCTCCTTATATACATGGATACACAAAAGACGGCGCGCTCCCCCCGCTGGAAAGGGTGGGGAAACAGCGCGTCTCTCAAATTTTTACAGCTCGGAAAAAGTATAGCAGACAACCGGGGAAAGTGCAATGCGGACTGTGGAAAAAACCACAGGAAATAACAGTGGAAATACGCGGGGGGATATGGTAGAATCAGCGTAAGAAATCCCCATGGAGAGGAGGAGAGCGCGTGACAGTGATGATTTGGGTGTGGCTTGGGGCCGTGGTGGTCTTTGCCATCGTGGAGGCCATGACCGTGGGACTGACCTCCATCTGGTTTGCCCTGGGTGCATTGGGCGGCTTTGTGGCGGCGCTGGCCGGGGCGCAGCTGCTGGTCCAGTTGGGCACCTTTGTGGTGGTCACCGCCGTGGCCCTGGCCGTGACCCGGCCGCTGGTGAAAAAGGCTGTGGGCCGACAAAAGGGCGAGGCCACCAACGCCGACCGGGTCCTGGGCGAGACCGCCAAGGTGACGGAGACCATCGACAACCTGGCGGGCACCGGCGCGGTGTATGTGGATGGCAAGACCTGGACCGCCCGCTCCGCCGGGGAGGAGACCATCCCCCGGGGCACCCTGGTGCGGGTGGAGCGCATGGAGGGCGTGAAGCTCTTCGTGGAGAGCTGTGATGTGTGTGAAAAAGAACAGGAGGTAAAGTGATATGTTGGGTAATTTCCCCTTCGGCACGGTTGCCATCATTGTTTTGCTGATTTTGATCCTGCTTTTGCTGGTGAAGAACATCCAGATGGTGCAGCAGTCCCGGGCCTATGTGGTGGAGCGCCTGGGCGCCTTCCACGCGGTGTGGAACGTGGGCCTTCACTTCAAGATCCCCTTCATTGAGCGTATCGCCAAGAAGGTGTCCTTGAAGGAGCAGGTGGCGGATTTCCCGCCCCAGCCCGTCATCACCAAGGACAACGTCACCATGCAGATCGACACGGTTATCTACTTCCAGATCACCGACCCCAAGCTCTATACCTACGGCGTGGAGCACCCCATGAACGCCATCGAGAACCTGACGGCCACCACGCTGCGCAACATCATCGGCGACATGGAGCTGGACCAGTCCCTCACCAGCCGTGACATCATCAACTCCCGGATGCGGTCCATCCTGGACGAGGCCACGGACCCCTGGGGCATCAAGGTCAACCGGGTGGAGCTCAAGAACATCATCCCGCCCAAGGAAATCCAGAACGCCATGGAAAAGCAGATGAAGGCCGAGCGGGAGCGCCGGGAGTCCATCCTCCAGGCCGAGGGCACCAAGCAGTCCCAGATCCTGGTGGCCGAGGGCGAGAAGCAGTCCGCCATCCTGAAGGCCGACGCCGCCAAGCAGGCCGCCATTTTGAAGGCCGAAGGTGAGAAGGAGGCCCGGATCATGGCCGCCGAGGCCGAGGCCCAGGCCATCATGCAGGTCCAGCAGGCCCTGGCCGACTCCCTGAAGCTTTTGAACGAGGCCGCCCCCAACGACCAGGTGGTGAAGCTCAAGGCCCTGGAGACCATGCAGAAGGTGGCCGACGGCAAGGCAACCAAGATCATCATCCCCTCGGAGATCCAGGGGCTGGCGGGTCTGGCCGCCTCCGCCAAGGCGCTGCTGGAGAGCGATCCTGCCTCCGACGCCCAGCAGTAAAACAGCACAGTGTCCACAGCCGGGCAAAAATTTTTGCCCGGCTGTCTTTTTTTCGGGAACCTTTTTCCAATCCCCTCCGTCCAAGGAGCAGAAAACAACGGAAGAAAGGAATTCAATCCCTATGAAAAAGATTATCGCCCTGCTGCTGGCCCTGACGCTGGCACTGTCCCTGGCAGCCTGCGGCTCCACCGACCAGACCCCCTCCAGCGGCGAGCCGGAGAGCTCCCTGACCTCCGATATCAACTCCGACCAGGAGATGGAGAGCACCACCGAGCCCGAGGGTTCCACTCAGGAACCTGAGGTTCCCGCTGAGGACGCGGAAGGCACCGATGCCGAGAAGCCTGCGGAGAATACCGGGTCCAACACCGGCAGCTCCAAGCCTACCGGAGGTACCTCCACCGGCAGCTCCAATACCAGCAAGCCCAGCGGCGGAAACTCCTCCAGCGGCGGCTCCGGCTCCACCGGCACTTCCAAGCCCAGTGAGCCGGAAAAGCCTGCCGAGACGGAGAAGTCCCTCACCGACCTGATGACCTCCATCCTCAGCGGCGTGGAGACCCCGGGCTACGCCATCACCGAGCTGGCGGCGGAGCAGTATCCCCTGTACCTGTTCATCGACCAGCCCGAGGGTGCTCAGGCCGTCACCGCTGACAGTCTCATCGGCTCCATCGCCCACTCCGTGGTGCTCATGCGCTTGCCTGACGGAGCCGACGTGTCCGGCATTGCCAAGCAGGTCAAGGACAACGCCGATCCCCGGAAGTGGATCTGCGTGGAGGCGGAGAAGGTCATCGTCAAGACCAAGGGCAACCTGGTGCTGCTGGTGATGTCCACCACGGACATTGCCGACGCCATCGCTGCCAACTTCGACGCCCTGTCCGTGTAAAAGAGTTTTCCCCGATCTGTCCATAGAAATCCGTGCAGCCTCTTCGGGCCTTTGTCCGGAGAGGCTGCCCCTTTGAGGTGAACCATGCTTTTTTCCAGCGTCACATTCCTCTATGCCTTCCTGCCGGTGGTGCTGGTGGGATACGCCCTGCTGCCTTCTCGGGCGCGCAACCCCTGGCTGCTGCTGACCAGTGTGGTGTTTTACGCCTTCGGCGAGCCCCGGTGGGTGGTGTTGCTGCTGCTGTGCGCCCTGTCCGGCTGGTGCTTCGGCCTTTTGATGGAGCGCTTCCGGGGCGGCCGGGGGGCCAAGGTTGCCCTGGCCTGCGGCCTCATCCTGGACCTGGGCCTGCTGGCCTTTTTCAAGTACGCCGACTTCCTGGTGGAGACCTTTGACGCCCTTACCGGCGCGGCGGTGCCCGCCCCGGGCATCCCCCTGCCCCTGGGCATCAGCTTCTTCACCTTCCAGGCCATGAGCTATCTCATCGATGTCTACCGTGGCACCGCCCGGGCGGAGCGCAGCCTTGTGGGCTTCGCTACCTTCCTGTGCCTCTTCCCTCAGCTGGTGGCGGGCCCCATCGTCCGCTACACCGACGTCTCCGCGGAGCTGCACAGCCGCAAGAGCAGCTGGGAGACCACGGCGGAGGGCCTGCGGCGCTTCGTCTGCGGCCTGGCCAAGAAGGTGCTGCTGGCCAACGCCCTGGGGGAGCTGTGCACCATTTTCCGGGACAGCGGCGACAAGAGCGTGGCCTTTTACTGGCTCTACGCCGCCGCCTTCTCCCTCCAGATTTACTTCGACTTCTCCGGCTATTCGGACATGGCCATCGGCCTGGGCCGGATCATGGGCTTCCATTTCCCGGAGAACTTCAACTATCCCTATATCTCCGCCTCCATCACCGAGTTTTGGCGCCGGTGGCACATGACCCTCTCAGGCTGGTTCCGGGACTATGTATACATCCCCTTAGGCGGCAGCCGGGTCCCCCGGGGCCGCTGGGCGCTGAACCTGGCGGCAGTGTGGCTGCTGACGGGCCTGTGGCACGGGGCGGCCTGGAACTTCGTACTCTGGGGCGGGCTCTACGGCGTGCTGCTGGTGGTGGAGAAGTTCTGGCTGGGCGGCCTCATCTCCAAGCTGGGCCCTGTGGTGCCCCGGCTGTATGTGGCCCTGGTGACCATGTTGGGCTTTGTGCTCTTCAACGCCGACGGCCTCAGCGGCGCCCGGGCGGACTTGAGCGGTCTCTTTGGCGCCGGGGGACTGCCCCTGTGGAGCGGCGAGACCGGCTACTACCTTTCCAGCTATGCCATCTTGCTGGTGCTGGCCCTGGTGGGCGCCACCCCCTGGCCCCGGCGGCTGTACCAGCGCCTGGAGCACTGCCGGGTCATGACGGTGGCGGAGCCGGTGGTGCTGACGGCCGCTCTGGTGCTGTGCACCGCCGCCCTGGTGGACGGCTCCTTCAATCCCTTTTTGTATTTCCGCTTTTAAGGAGGTCAGGCCATGAGACGCATACAAGCGGTTTTGACAGTGGTTTTGCTGTCGGCGGTGGTGTTGGGCTTTGGCCTGACGGAGCTGCTGCGCCCCGATGAGGAGCTCTCCCGCACCGAGCGGCGGAAACTGGCCCAGGCACCGGAAGTGAGTTGGGAGACCGTGTCCTCCGGCGACTATGGAGAGGACCTGGAGACCTACCTCTCCGACCAGTTCCCCCTGCGGGACCAGCTGCGGACCGCCATGGGGGCCTTCCGCACCAAGGTGCTGGGCCAGAAGGACAACAACGGCTATTTTGACCAGAACGGCTGGCTTTGCAAGATGGAGGACCCCCTCGAGCCCGAGCAGGTCCAGTGGGCCACCGACAAGATCACCACCCTTTGCGATACGCTTTTAGAGGGCAGCACCGTCCGCTGGGCGGTGGTGCCGGACAAGAGTCAGCTTTCCGGCACGGAGCATCCCACGCTGGACCTGGAGGCCCTGCGTCAGCAGATCGCCGCCTCGGTGCCGGAGGGCGTGGAGGAGATCCCCCTTGCAGACCTTTTGGAGCTGGAGGACTACTACCGCACCGACACCCACTGGCGGCAGGAGCGGATCCAGCCGGTGGCGGATCGGATTTTGGAGGCCTTCGGCGCCCAGGGGGAGGACCGGACCTATGAGTCCCACACCCTGCCCGGCTTCACCGGCGTGTACTACGGCCAGGCGGCTTTGCCGTCGGAGCCGGAGGACATGGTGTATCTCACCGATGCGGTGACAGAAAACGCCGTGGTCACCAGCGCTGAGGTCCAGGGCACGCTGCCGGTGTATGTGCTGGACAAGTTCGAGGGCCTGGACAGCTACGACATCTTCCTGAACGGTGCTCAGGCGGTGGTGACCATCGAGAACCCCCTGGCCCAGACGGACCGGGAGCTGATCCTCTTCCGGGACTCCTTCGGCAGCTCTCTGGCGCCGCTGCTGCTGGGAAGCTACGCCAAGGTGACCCTGGTGGACCTGCGCTACCTCTCCAGCCAAATTCTGGAGCAGTATGTGGACTTCCACCCGGGCCAGGATGTGCTGTTCCTTTACAGCGCACCGCTGTGGAACAGCGGCACACTGCTGAAATAAGACGGCAAAACAGGAGGCCGCCCCGTATGGGGCGGCCTCCTGTTCGTTTTTTGACCCAGGGGCGTCAGGATGCGGCGCCCTGCTCCTGAGGCAGGTATTCCTTCATCTCCTTGCCGTCCAGGGACACCAGGTAGTTGGTCAGGTAAGAC
Source organism: uncultured Oscillospiraceae bacterium (assembly GCA_902478785.1). Taxonomy (GTDB): domain Bacteria; phylum Bacillota; class Clostridia; order Oscillospirales; family Oscillospiraceae; genus Oscillibacter. Next base: position 237,377 of record CABSMJ010000001.1, on the reverse strand, counting down.
ATGTGGTCCCCGTTCACCAGCCAGGAGACCCAGAAGTTGTAGTACTCCACACCACCCAGTGTCACCATGTCCTCAAAGCCGATGGAGAAGGTGTTGCCGGTGGCCTCGTCCTTTTCCCCAAAGTGGTCCTCCACCAGGGCCAGCGCCTCCTCCTGGGTGATGGTGGCAGCGGGCGTCTGGGTGGTTTCCGGCTGGACCGCGTCCTCTGGGCTGGCACTTTCCACTCCGGCGCTCTCCGGGGGCAGGACCTCCTCCTGGCTGGAGGAGGGTGTGGCACTCTCTGGTGCGGAGCTGGAGGGGGCCGTCTGGCCACAGCCTGCCAGTGTCAGCGTCAGTGCTGCCGCCAGGGCAAACACACAAATTCTCATAAAACAGATCTCCTTTTTCATAGACTGGACCGGCCATGTCCTTCCGAAGGCCGGCGGTGGCTCCATCATACCCCTGCCAAAGCGGCGGGGCAACAACAAAGCGGCTACAAAGAGTAACAGGAGCCGCGCCTTTGGAAAAACTTGTTCCCGACCAACTTTTCCCAGCTCTCCGCCGTCTTATTTGACAGAGGAACTATGCGAAAAATCACCAGGCGGGGACGGGAAATTTGTAACCGCTTTGTTGTTGCCAATGTGTTCCGAGTGTATTAGTATGATTCATACAGTAAACGGGCCCAGGCCCAGGGAAAGGAAAGGATGGAGAAAGGCTATGACCGAACCCGTTTTGGAAGTCAATCACCAGGCCGATCAGGCGGTGCAGGATATGGAACAAAAGCCCGCCGTGGCGGAGGAGCTGCCCGCGGAGGAGCTGCCGGTGCCCGTGCCCGGCAAGCCCAAGGGAAAGAAAAAACGAAATAAGAAATGGATCAAATGGGGCGTGGCAGCGGTGATCGTGGTGGCTCTGGGCTTTGGCCTGTACCGTTTGCTGGCGCCCAGTAAGGACGAGACCACGGTGGTCACTGACGTGGTCCAATACGGCTCCATCACCAGCAAGGTGGAAAACAGCGGCCTGTCCCGGCCCAAGAAGAGCGAGTCCATCACGCTGACCACCGCCGGGACGGTCACCGATGTGTTTGTTACCGAGGGCCAGCAGGTGCACGCGGGCGACAAGCTTTTCACCATCGACAGTGAGGCCGCCCGTGTGGCGGTGGAAAAGGCCCGGAAGGACGTGGAGGGCTATCAGAAGCAGCTGGACGCCAAGTACAAGGCGGTGGCGGGGCTGAACCTGGCTCCCACCTTCAGCGGCAAGCTCCTGGAGACCGTGAAGCTCAATCCCGGCGACACCATCAGCGAGGGCCAGGTGGTGGCCAAGCTGGTGGATGACTCCACCTTCCGCCTCAAGCAGTATTACAGCTACGCCTACAAAAACAGCATCCGTACCGGCCAGAGCGCCAGCGTCTCCATCCCCGCCCTCATGAGCACCGTCACCGGCCGGGTGGACGCGGTCCACATGGTGGAGCGCATCTCCCCCGAGGGCTCCAAGCTCTTTGAGGTGGAGTTTGTGGTGAACAATGCCGGCTCCCTGACGGCGGACATGGTGGCCTCCGCGGTGGTCAACGCCGGCGGGGAGACCATCTATCCCTACGAGTCCGGCAAGCTGGAGTACAACCGCTCCGGCGAGCTCAAGAGCACCGTGGGCGGCACGGTCATCTCCAGCAGCCTCCTGGACTATCTGCCGGTGAAGGCAGGCCAGGTGCTGGTGCGCATCGATGGCCAGGACAGCGAAAACGAGATCTTCACCCTGGAGCAGTCTCTGGCCGAGGCCCAGAAGGCCCTGGACACCGCCCAGAAGAACCTGGACAACTGCAACGCCGTGGCTCCCATTGACGGCACCGTCATGGGGCTGGCCCTGACCCCGGGGCAGGAGCTGGAGGCCAACACCACGGTCATCCAGATCGCCGACACCTCGGTGATCCTGGTGGATGCCACGGTGGATGAGCGCAACATCAGCTACGTCAAGCAGGGGATGCCTGTCACCGTCAAGTCCTGGGACGACACGGAGTACACGGGCACGGTGGAGTCGGTGAGCCTGACCAGTAAGGTGGAAAACGGCGTGGCCTCCTATCCCATGGTCATCTCCCTGGACAACCCCGACGGCACCATCATCTCCGGCAGCAACATGACCTACACCCTGATCGCCAGCGAGAACGACAACTGTCTGGTGGTGCCCATCCAGTGCGTGAAGAACGCCGAGATGGACGACGGGGCCATCGGCAAGGTAGTGTTCGTCCAGGCTGACAGCCGGCCGGAGAACGCCATCGACCTGAGCGTCCCGGTGGAGGGCGTGCCGGAGGGCTTCTACGCCGTGCCGGTGGAGACCGGCATCTCCGACAACTACAACATCGAGATCAAGTCCGGCCTGGAGGCGGACATGACGGTCTTTACCACCGTGCAGACCAACAGCGGCAATCCCTATGGATATTAAGGGGAGAGAGAAATGCTGATCGAACTGCAAAACGTCTATAAGATCTACGGCGAGGGACTGGAGAGCGAAGTCCGTGCCCTGGACGGGGTGTCCCTGCAGGTGGACCGGGGCGAGTTTGTGGCGGTGGTGGGCGCCTCCGGCTCCGGCAAGTCCACCATGATGAACGTGCTGGGCTGCCTGGATATTCCTACATACGGGGAGTACTACCTGGACGGGGTGGACGTGAAGGAGCTGACGGACCGGCAGCTGTCCCACATCCGCAACCGGCAGATCGGGTTCATCTTTCAGGGCTTCAACCTGATCCCCGCCCTGACGGCCCAGGAGAATGTGGAGCTGCCCCTGATCTACCAGGGCGTGGGTGCCTCCCGCCGCAAGGAGCTGGCCCGGGAGGCCCTGGAACGAGTGGGCCTGGGTAACCGGGGCGGCCATCGCCCTGCGGAGATGTCCGGCGGCCAGCAGCAGCGGGTGGCCATCGCCCGGGCCATCTCCGTCCGCCCGCCCATCATCATGGCTGACGAGCCCACCGGCGCTCTGGACTCCCACACGGGCCGGGAGGTGCTGGGCTTCCTCCAGCAGCTCAACCGGGAGGGCAGCACCGTCATTCTCATCACCCACGACAACGGCATCGCTGCCACCGCCCGACGGGTGGTGCGGCTGTCCGACGGAAAGATCGTGGAGGACCGGCTTCAGGAGGTGGACTGGCTATGAAGATCCAACAGGCCCTTAAAATGGCCTTCAAGTCCATCCTGGGCAACAAGGGCCGCTCGGCACTGACCATGCTGGGCATCATCATCGGTATCGCCTCTGTGATGACCATCGTCTCCACCGTCAGCGGCATGAATAAAAAGACCATGGAGATGTACGAGGCCATGGGCAGCAACAAGGTCACTGTCAGTGCCTCTCTCTATGACGGACGGGACGTGTTTCAGGATCTGTACGACTACTGTTTGAAGCTGGGAGACTATGTGGAGGGTGTCACCCCCAACAGCAGCTTTACCGCCACTGTGGTCTACGGAGCGAAAAACAGCGCCAATATGGAGCAGGCCTACTACGGCGACGGAGATCCCAGCCGTCCGGCGGAGATGCCGCCCACCCTGTATTTCGGCAGTGACCAGTACGGTGTGTGCAACAATCTGACCATCGCCAAGGGCCGGGAGATCAGCTTCCTGGATGTGGAGCAGTACGCCCAGGTGTGCGTACTGGGTGCGCAGACGGCGAAGATCTTTTTTAACTATGCCAATCCAGTGGGGCAGATCATGCAGGTCAATGGCATGCCCTACACCGTTATCGGCGTCTATGCGCCCCGGGGCGAAGGCGGAGAATTCTCCTATATGGACAATCTCATCGTCTTTCCCTATACCACCAGCCGTACGCTGTCCCCGGGCCAGACCAGTTTCAGCGAGTTCTCCGTCAAGGCCCGCAGCGCCTCCGCCGCGGTGGAGGCCACCTCACGGATCACCGGCTTTCTCTCCGGCTTCATCACGGAGCAGAACGGCTGGTTCTGGGTGGAGAATCAGAACCAGCAGCAGCAAAGCAGCAATGAGTACACTACCATGCTCAGCCTGGTGCTGGGCGGCATCGCCGCTATCTCGCTGCTGGTGGGCGGCATCGGCATCATGAACATCATGCTGGTGACGGTCACCGAGCGCACCCGGGAGATCGGCATCCGCCGGGCCATCGGCGCCGAGCGCAGCTCCATCGTCACCCAGTTCCTCATCGAAGCGGCCATGATCTGCGGCATCGGCGGCATCATCGGCATTTTCCTGGGGACCATCGGAACGCTGATTGCGGGAAAATTTTTGCTCCAGGACATCATCTGGCCGTCCCTGGGCATCACGCTGGCGGCGTTTTTGCTGTCGGTGGCGCTGGGCATGCTCTTTGGCATCTATCCAGCGGCCAAGGCATCCAGACTTCAGCCCGTGGAAGCCCTGCGGGCGGAATGAGAGAGGGAGAAGAGGATATGAAAAAGAAGATCGTTTCGTTTTTGCTGGCGCTTTGCCTGCTGGTGCCCTGGGTACCGGCCACGGCCCACGCCGCCCAAAGCAATGGCGTGGTAGGCTTTTCCGACATCTCTGACGCGGACACTGCTGTCAGCGTGGAGGTGCTGCGGATGATGGGTGTGCTGGACGGCTACGGCGACGGCACCTACCGCCCCGGCAACACCCTGACCCGGGCCCAGTTCTGCAAGATGGCCGTTCTGGCCATGGGCAAGGGGGACCAGGCAGCCCAGTATAAGAACTACACCATTTTCCCCGACGTCAAGTCCAGTCACTGGGCTGCCGGCTATATCAACCTGGCGGTCCGGGGCGACCAGAGCACCGCCACCTCCTCCGGCAGCACGGAGGAGGTCCCCAAGGGGCCCCAGGGCATCATCGCCGGCTTTGCCGACGGTACCTTTGGCCCGGATCGCTCCGTGACCTACGGCCAGGCCGTCACCATCCTCATGCGGATGCTGGGGTATCAGGACGGCGATGTGGGCGCCGTGTGGCCTGACGGCTATCTGGTCAGCGCCGCCTCCACGGGCCTCACCGACGGGGTGAACCTCACGGCCAACGCCCCGGTGGACCGGGGCCGGGCGGCCCGGCTCTTTGCCAATCTGCTGGCCACCCGGATGAAGGGCGGCGGCAGCACCTTCGGCGCCTCCGTGGCGGCGAGTACGGTGGAGAACGTGGTGCTGCTCTCCTCCTCCGCCGTGGCTGCCGACGGCTCCACCGGTGGACTGCTGGTGGCGACTCCCGGCTCCTCCACCACCCAGGTCTACAAACCCGCGGAAAAGGCGGGCACGGGCCTCCTCAACGGCCGCAAGGGCACCGTGCTTTTGGACCGGGACGGCAATGCGCTGACCTTTGTTCCTGCCGGCGGCACGGTCACCAAGACCATCACCGTCTCCCTGGCCAAGGCCAACGCCCTCACCGACAGCAAGGGCCAGACCTATGATGTCACCGCCGACACCGTCACCTATTTCCAGGGCGAGCAGAAGAGCTACGGCGAGCTCTTCACCTTCCTGACCGGCCAGTCCGTCACCATCTGCTTCGGCGCCGACGGCAAGGCCGAGTACATCTTCGCCGGCTCCGCCTCCTCCACCACGGACGCGGTGGTGGTGGCCGCCAAGGGCTCCACTGCGGGCTTCAGCCAGTTGGCCGGCGGCTCCAACAACTACACTATCTACAAAAACGGCCTGAAGGCCGGCCCCGGCGACCTGCGGCAGTATGACGTGGCGGTCTACAACCCCGCCAACCACTCCATCCAGGTCAGCGACACCCGCCTCACCGGCGCACTGGAGGATGTGTACCCCAACATGGAGGGACCCTCCAAGGTCACGGTCATGGGCCACGAGTTCCCCGTGCTGCCCGGCGCCGCCTCCGACTTCGCCCGTCTGCGGGTGGGCGGCTCCGTGACGCTGCTGCTGACGCCGGACAATCAGGTGGCCGGCGCCGTGGAGAGCAGCGCCGCCACCCGCAGCAACGCCGTGGGCCTGGTGACGTCCATCAATGACACCACCGCCACAGTCACCTTGCTCAACGGCCTGGTGCTCCAGGGCAACCACGGTATGGGCAAGGAGGCCGGCAAGTACAACGGCCAGCTGGTGAAGGTGGCCTCCGGCGGCAAGGGCCGCATCTCCATCACCCGCCTCTCCAGCGGCACCTCCTCCAGCCTCAACGTGGTGGAGAAGAAACTGGGCTCCTCTCCCATGGCGGAGAACCTGCGGGTGTATGAGAAGGTGGGCTCCAGCGCCCTGGTGCCCATCAGCTTCTCCCAGCTGACCCAGGAGACCATCCGGGGCGAGAAGATCAGCTATGTGGGCTACGACTGGAACGACCGGGTATGCATCCTGATCCTCAACGATGTCACCGGTGACTGCTACACCTACGGCAAGGTGGAGGTGACCCCCGGCGAGGCCATCCCCGGCGATCCTAACGATCCCATGTCCGGCGGCTTCACCAGTGGCTCTCTGACCGTCCGCTTCGGCAACGGCTCTGAGGGCACGTTGGGCCCCATCACCAGCAACTACGGCCTGAACAACGGCGGGTACTACGGCGTGGCCATATCCGCCGACGGCCAGAGCGTGGCGGCCTATGTGGAGCTCCAGGGCCTGAAGAACGTGCCCAACAGCGCCTGGACCACCGCGGGCCTGGTCAATGTGGGCGGCATCACCTATCCCGTGGCGGAGAACGTGGTGTGCTACAACCGTAAGACCGGCAGCTTCACCACCCTGGGCGCCGCCCGGGCCTGGAGCGGTACCACCAACCTCTATTACGATAAGACCCCCGATCAAGGCGGCAAGATCCGCGTGATCGAGGTGGGCTGAGCCCCCGGGAAAAAATACTTCTTTTTCCAGCACACCGTCCGCGTACAGCGGACGGTGTGTTTTTTCATCCGGTTCCGACAATTGGAAAACAGCGCTTTGACCTGTTGAAGCCAGGGCTTTTTGTCACATGTGCGTTCTTGACGCTCCATGGGAAAGGGACTATAATATTTTTACCAATTTACGAGACGCAAGAGGAAAATGCTGGAAAAATCTTCGGGAGCGTCCCCTTGCGGGAAAGGGGTGCGGCCAATGGAACGCGAAGAGAGGAAGAACGCTTTCCACGACGGTACGCTGATCCATGGATACGAGTTTTTCGGAGCACACCGGGAGACCCGGGACGGGCAAAGCGGCTGGGTGTTCCGGGTCTGGGCACCCCATGCCAAGGCCGTTTCGGTGGTGGGCACGTTCAATGACTGGCAGGAGGGCGCCGCCCCCATGGAGCGGTTCGACGAGTTCTGGGAGACCTTCCTGCCCGGTTTGGAGCAGTTTGAAAGCTATAAATACGCCGTGGAAGGCTGCGACGGCAAGACCCACTTCAAGTGTGACCCCTATGGCTTCCACGCCGAGACCCGGCCGGGGACGGCCAGCAAACTCTACGAGCTCAAACCCTACCCCTGGACTGACGCGGATTTCCGGGCTGGCCGCCGCAGTGTCCAGGAGGGCCCTATGAATATCTACGAGGTGCACCTGGGCTCCTGGAAGCGGCGGGAGGACGACGCCTTTTACGACTATCGCTCCTTGGCCGACGAGCTCTCGGAGTACGTCAAGGACCTTGGCTACACCCACATCGAGCTGCTGCCGGTGACGGAGCACCCCCTGGACGACTCCTGGGGCTATCAGTGCACGGGCTACTTTGCCCCCACCTCCCGGTTCGGCACGCCGGACGACTTCAAGTATTTCGTGGATACCATGCACCAGAAGGGCATCGGTGTGCTGCTGGACTGGGTGCCTGCCCACTTCTGCAAGGACGCCCACGGCCTGATGGAGTTTGACGGCTCCTGCTGCTATGAGTACAGCGACCCCAACAAGTGGGAGCATGCCAGCTGGGGCACCCGGGTCTTTGACTACGGTCGGCCCGAGGTCATCAGCTTCCTGCTCTCCTCGGCGGTGTTCTGGCTCCAGGAGTACCACATCGACGGACTGCGGGTGGATGCGGTGGCCTCCATGCTGTACCTGGACTACGACCGCCAGGGCGGCGCCTGGACCCCCAACCAATACGGCGGCCATGAGAATCTGGAGGCCATCGAGTTCCTGCGCAAGCTCAACCAGACCGCCTTCGCCGTGGACCCCCAGGTGCTGATGATCGCCGAGGAGTCCACCGCCTGGCCCCTGGTGACCTGTCCGCCGGACGTGGGCGGCCTGGGCTTCAACCTCAAGTGGAACATGGGCTGGATGAACGACATGTGCCACTATCTCAAGCTGGACCCCTGGTTCCGCCAGTTCCACCACAAGGACATCACCTTCTCCATGTTCTACGCCTTTTCGGAGAACTTTATCCTGCCCATGAGCCACGACGAGGTGGTCCATATGAAGGGCTCCGTGGTGGGGAAGATGCCCGGCGAGTATGAGACCCAGCTTCAATGCTTGCGGGGCTTCATCGCCTATCTGCTGGCCCACCCGGGCAAGAAGCTGATGTTCATGGGCGCGGAGCTGGGCCAGTGGCACGAGTGGAACTCCAACGGTCAGCTGGACTGGTATCTGCTGGACCAGGAGGCCAACCGCAAGACTCAGGACTTCTTCCGGGCCATCAACCATTTCTATCTCAGCCAGCCGGCATTGTGGGAGATCGACTTCGACTGGGCCGGGTTCGAGTGGCTGGTCAGTGACGACAATCAGAACAACGTGGTGGTGTTCCTGCGCAAGGACAAGTCGGGGGGCGAGTTGGTGTGCGCCATCAACTTCTCTCCCAACACCTACGAGGACTATCGCTTCGGCGTGCCGCCCCGCCGCCTGTTCCGGCAGGTGTTCAACACCGATGACCCGGCCTTTGGCGGCAGCGGAGTGGGCAACGACAAACCGGTATACGTCTCCGGCAAGCCGTCCCATGGAAAGGATAACTCCATTGCTATCCGCATCCCGCCCTTCGGCGCCGTTTTTCTGGAGGGTAGGGGTCGGTTTCGCAAACCGCCTCTCCGGCGGAAAACCTCGGAGAAAGGAAGAAAAAAATGAAGAAAGAGTGCATTGCCATGCTGCTGGCCGGAGGCCAGGGCAGCCGCCTGTATGTACTCACCGGTGACATGGCCAAGCCGGCGGTACCCTTCGGCGGCAAATTCCGCATCATCGATTTTCCCCTTTCCAACTGCACCAACTCCGGCATCGACACTGTGGGCGTTCTGACCCAGTATCGCCCCCTGGAGCTCAACAGCTACATCGGCAGCGGCCAGCCCTGGGACCTGGACCGCAGCGACGGCGGCGTCCACATCCTGCCCCCCTACCAGTCCGCCACCGGCGCCACCTGGTACAAGGGCACGGCCAACGCCATCTATCAGAACATCGGCTTCATCGACCTGTATGACCCGGACTATGTGGTCATCCTCTCCGGTGACCATATCTATAAGATGGACTACTCCCAGATGGTGGAGCAGCATAAGCGTGTGGGCGCTGCCTGCACCATCTCCGTCATGGAGGTGCCCTGGGCGGATGCCTCCCGCTTCGGCATCATGAGCGTGGATGAAAACGACATGATCACCGAGTTCGCCGAAAAGCCCAAGGAGCCCAAGAGCAACCTGGCCTCCATGGGTATCTACGTGTTCTCCTGGAAGGCCCTGCGCCACTACCTGGAGGCCGACGAGGCGGACCCTAACTCTGAAAACGACTTCGGCAAGAATGTGATCCCCGCCATGCTGGCCGCGGGAGAAAAGATGGCTGCCTACCGCTTCTCCGGCTACTGGAAGGACGTGGGCACGCTGGAGTCCCTGTGGGACGCCAATATGGATATGCTGGCTCGGGACGCGGGACTGGACCTGCTGGAGCCCGACTGGCCCATTTACGCCCGGACCATCTCTCTGCCTCCGGCCTTTTTGGGCAAGGAGGCCCGGGTGGAGCACAGCGCTGTCAGCCGGGGCTGCGACCTGGAGGGCACCGTGCTCAACTCGGTGCTGTCTCCCGGCGTGGTGGTGGAGAAGGGGGCACAGGTCTCCTACTCCGTGCTGATGCCCGGCACTGTGGTCAAGAGCGGCGCTGTGGTGCAGTATGCCATCCTGGGCGAGAACTGCTACATCGGTGAAAACGGCCGGGTGGGAAGCGACCCGGCGGAGACAGACCCCGACAAGTGGGGGCTGAGCGTTCTGGGGCCCGGCAGCAAGACAGAGCCGGGCAGAGTGGTCCCGGCCAAGACGATGCTGGACCGCTACGGTAAGGAGGTGGCGAGATGAAGGGCATGCATGGCATCATCTTTTCCTATGAGCGGCGCAATGACCTGGGCGAGCTGACCGAGGTGCGGGCTCCGTCCTCCATCCCCTTCGGCGGGCGCTACCGCGTTATCGACTTTGCCCTGTCCAATATGGTCAACGCCGGCATCACCGACGTGGGCGTGGTGCTCCACGGCCGCTACCAGAGCCTGCTGGACCACCTGGGCACCGGCAAGAACTGGGACCTGAGCCGCAAGCGGGGCGGCCTGACGCTGCTGCCGCCCTATGCCGACAAGCCCAAGTGGGAGGACAACACCTTCCGGGGCAAGCTGGACGCCCTTATGGGCATCCGTTCCTATCTCGATGAGATCCGCCAGGACTATGTGGTCATGACCGATGGCGACCTGGTGGTGAACCTGCCCCTGGATGAGGTGTATGAAGAGCACCTCAAGAGCGGTGCCGATATCTCCGTGGTCTGCGCCGACGACAGCTTTGCCGTGGCGGATGGTACTTACTTTGAGGTGGACCAGGACGGCTGGGTCACTGATACCCTCTATCACATCCACCAACCCAGAGGCCGCCGGGGGCTGGAGGTGTATCTGCTGAGCAAAGAGCTGCTGATCCGGCTCACCGACGAGTGCGCCAGCCACGACCAGTACAGCTTCCGTCGGGATGTGCTGCAGGCCCGTCGGGATCAGCTGAAGATCCACGCCTTCATCTGGAAGGAGTACGCTGCCCAGATCCGCTCCGTCCAGGAGTACTATGAGCGCAGCATGCAGCTGCTGGACCCGGCCATCCGCCGGGAGCTGTTCTGCCCGGAGCGGCCCGTCCGCGCCAAGAGCAGCGATGAGGCCTCTTCCTACATCGATCCCCAGACCCACTGCGTCAACAGCATCGTGGGTGACGGCAGCTGCATCGAAGGCACCGTGGAGGACTCCATCCTCTTCCCCGGCGTGGTGGTGGAGCGAGGGGCTCAGGTCCAGGGCTGCATCCTGATGAAGGGCACCGTGGTCCATAAGAACTCCGTGCTGCACAATGTGATTTCCGACAAGGATGTGGAGATCATGGACGGACGCACCCTGATGGGACACGCCAGCTATCCGCTGGTGATTGCGAAAGGAAGCAAGATCTAATGACGGAAAAGAAAGCCAATAAGCCAGAGACCGGCACCCCGGCGGAAAAATCCGCCGCCAAGCCCAAGGCCTCCAGAGCAAAGAAGAGCACCACAGCCAAGACGGCTGCCAAGAAGAGCGCGGCCAAGACCGCTGTCCCGGTGGAGAAGAAGGAGACGGCCCCCAAGGCCGCTGTCACAGAGGAGCCCAAGGCTCCTGTCACCGCACCGGCCGGGGAGGAGAAGTCCCTGAAGGTGCGCCCCTCCACCGCCGTGGCCCACAGCCCGGAACGCAAGCCCCCTGTGGCGGTGGAGGAGAAAAAGCCTCTGGCGGTGCAGCCGGAGCGCAAGGTGCCCATGAAGACACCGGAGCCCGCGGCCGCAGCGCCTGTAAAGCAGGAGACGGCCACCAAGGCCGCCCCGGCGGAGCCCAAGGCCGCTCCGGCAGAGGAGAAGAAGGTGGAGACGGCAGTTCCGGCACCCCAGCCGGAGGAGCCTCAGGCCGCTGCCGCTCCGGCAAAGGAGGAATCCACCATGGCATCTGAGGAGAAAACCAATGCCCCCGACCACCAGCCGGTGCGGGTGCTGTATGTCACCTCTGAGGCGGCGCCCTTTTGCAAGACCGGCGGCCTGGCGGACGTGGCCGGCAGCCTGCCTCCTGCCCTGGCGGCGGAGGGTGAGCAGGTGGCGGTGATGCTGCCCCTGTACCAGACGGTGAAGGAGCGATTCGGCAACCAGATGAGCTTTGTCAAGTGGACCTACGTCCGCCTGGGCTGGCGCAGCATCTACTGCGGCCTCTTCCGCATGGATCGGGACGGCGTCGTCTGGTACTTTGTGGACAACGAGCAGTACTTCCGTCGCCCGGAGCTCTACGGCTACTATGACGACGGCGAGCGCTTCGCCTTCTTCAGCCGCTGCGTGGTGGAGCTGCTGCCCTCCCTGGACTTCTGGCCCGAGGTGATTCACTGCAACGACTGGCAGACCGCTCTGGTGCCCATCTACCTCAAGGACGACGGCGTCCGGGACGAGCGGCTGCGGAGCATCCGCACTGTGCTGACGGTCCACAATATCGAGTACCAGGGCCGCTATGGTAAGGACACCCTGGGTGACCTCTTCGGCCTGGACCACGGCTGGTGGGACGACGGCACCATCGCCATGGACGGGGACGTGAATCTGCTCAAGGGCGCGCTGCTGATGGCCGACGCGGTGACCGCCGTGTCTCCCACCTACGCCCAGGAGCTCAAGTACAGCTACTTCGCCCACGGTATGGAGAGCGTCATGAACGCCTGCGACCACAAGCTCTACGGCGTGCTCAACGGCATCGATATGAAGCGCTATGATCCCGCCACCGACCCGGATCTGGCCGCCAATTACAGCGCCGACGACCTCACCGGCAAGGCGGTGGATAAGGCCGAGCTCCAGCGGATGCTGGGCCTGCGGCAGGACCCCAACGTGCCCATCATCGGCATGGTCAGCCGCCTGGTGGCCCACAAGGGTCTGGATCTGGTGTGCGAGGTGCTGCGGGACATCATGGAGCTGCCGGTGCAGATGGTGATTTTGGGCCGGGGCGACCACCGCTACGAGGAGTTCTTCCGCTGGGCCCAGCGCCAGTATGAGGGCCGCCTGGTGGCCTATCTTGCCTATGACGAGGCCATGGCCACCCGGGTCTACGCCGGGTCCGACCTGTTCCTCATGCCCTCCAAGAGCGAGCCCTGCGGCCTGAGCCAGATGATCGCCATGCGTTACGGCTCTGTGCCCATCGTCCGGGAGACCGGCGGCTTGAAGGACACCGTCCAGCCCTACGAGGCCTGGAGGGATTCCGGCAACGGCTACACCTTCGCCGACTACAACAGCGGCGACATGCTCTATGTCATCCGGGCGGCGGCGGGATTGTACCGGGATTACCGGGACGCCTACAACCGCCTCCAGAAGCGGGGCATGACCCAGGACTTCAGCTGGAACCGCAGCGCCTGTGAGTACCGGCGCATCTATGAAAACGTGTTGGGCCGGAGCCACCGTTAAATCCGCAAGGCGGGCTTTGTCCCGCGTTGGGCCCCCGGGCCCATTTGTCAAATCGCAGAACAAGGCGGGTTCTGTCCCGCCTTGTTCCATGTTATAGGAGTTTCTATGAATTACACGACAAAGCAACTGGAAAACGAACTGTGTGAGAAGCTGCGCCTGAACTTCGGCAGCACCGTGGAGGAGGCCACTGACGCCCAGATGATGAAGGCCTGCGCCCTGGTGCTGCGGGACATGATGGCGGAGCGTGAGGTGAGCACCCGTCAAAAGACCCGCCGGGCCGGCAAGCGGCAGGTCCACTATATGTCCATGGAGTTCCTCATGGGCCGCAGCCTGATGAAGAACGCCTACAACCTGGGGCTGCTGCCTCAGCTGCGGCAGGCCCTGGAGAATCTGGGCTTCAAGGCGGCGGACATCTTTGAGATTGAGCCCGACGCCGCCCTGGGCAACGGCGGCCTGGGCCGCCTGGCCGCCTGCTATCTGGACTCCATGACCACCCTGGGGATCCCCGCCACCGGCTACTCCATCTGCTATGAGCTGGGCATCTTCCGCCAGAAGATCGTGGAGGGTCAGCAGGTGGAGCTGCCCGACAACTGGAAGGACCTGGGCGACGCCTGGCTGCTGCCCAAGCCCCAGGAGACCGAGGAGGTCCACTTCGGCGGCACTCTGCGGGAGTTCTGGAACGATGGCCATCTGCACATCGTCAACGAGGGCTATCACACCGTGCTGGCGGTGCCCTGCGACATGGAGATCGCCGGCTACGGCACGGACCATGTGAACAATCTGCGGCTGTGGGACGCCAAGTCCCCCACCCCTGTGGATATGTCCCTGTTCTCCCGGGGCGAGTATTTGAAGGCCACCGAGGAGGAGGCCATGGCCTCTGTCATCGCCAAGATCCTCTATCCCGAGGACAACCACTATGAGGGCAAGTCCCTTCGGCTCAAGCAGCAGTACTTCTTCGTCTCCGCCACCGTCCAGAGCGTGGTGCGCAAGCACCTGGAGGTGTACGGCACCCTGAAGAACTTCCATGAGAAGAACGTATTCCAGATCAACGACACCCACCCGGCCCTGGTGATCCCCGAGCTCATGCGCATCCTCATCGACGACGCGGGCCTGGATTGGGACGAGGCCTGGGACATCACCACCAAGTCCGTGGCCTATACCAACCACACGGTCCTCTCCGAGGCCCTGGAGCGCTGGCCCCAGAACCTGGTCCAGCAGCTGCTGCCCCGGGTGTGGCAGATCCTGGTGGAGATCTCCAACCGCTGGCAGAAGAAGGTGGAGGATTTCTACCACGATGGGCATAAGACCGAGCGCATGGCCGTCATCTGGGGCGGCGAGGTGCGCATGGCCAATCTGTGCATCGCCGGCGGCATGGCCGTCAACGGTGTCTCCGGCCTCCACTCCGACATCCTGCGCAAGGATGTGTTCAAGGAGGCCTACGGCATGGAGCCCTGGAAGTTCAAGAGCGTCACCAACGGCATCGACCACCGCCGCTGGCTCAGCGAGATCAATCCGGGCCTGGACAGCCTGGTCCAGGACCTGTGCGGCGGGGAGGAGTACCTGCTCCATCCCCAGGCCTTGGAGAAGCTGGACCACTATGCCGACGACAGCGAGGTGCTGGAGCGTCTGGAGACGGTCAAGCGCAAGAACAAGGAGGACTTTGCCGCCTACGCCAAAAAGACCCAGGGTGTGCTATTGAACCCGGAGGCCATCTTCGACGTGCAGGTCAAGCGCCTCCACGAGTATAAGCGCCAGCTGCTCAACGCCCTGCACATCATCTCTTTGTATCAGCGGCTCCAGGACGATCCGAACTGCATCACCCAGCCCCGGACCTTCCTCTTCGGCGCCAAGGCCGCTCCGGGCTACGCCGTGGCCAAGCGCATCATCCGCCTCATCAACTCCCTGGCAGACCAGATCAACAACGATCCTCTGTGCAAGGATAAGCTGCAGGTGGTGTTCCTGGAGAACTACCGGGTGTCCCTGGCGGAGCGCCTGATCCCCGCCAGCGAGGTCAGCCAGCAGATCTCCACCGCCGGCAAGGAGGCCAGCGGCACCGGCAACATGAAGTTCATGATGAACGGCGCCCTGACCGTGGGCACTCTGGACGGCGCCAACGTGGAGATGCACGACGTGCTGGGCGACGAGAACATGTTCCTCTTCGGCCTCCGGGCCGACGAGGTGGCCCGCATGAAGGCCGAGGGCTATGTGCCCCAGCGGTTCTACAGCCGGGATCCCATCCTGCGCCGGGCTCTGGACCAGATGAAAGCCGGCTTCCGGGACGGCATTACCTATGAGGACCTGTTCGCCCGCCTGGTGGGCGGCGCCGGCAATGCCGACGAGTACTTCCTGCTGGCGGATTTTGCCGACTACTGCGCGGCGGAGGAGCGGATGGTGGCCACCTACGCCGACCGGCGCAAGTGGAACCAGATGAGCCTGCACAACATCGCCCGCAGCGGCATCTTCGCCGCCGACCGGGCCGTGGCGGAGTACGCCGACGAGATTTGGCACGTGCCCCACAAGTAAAGGAAACTCCCTGCTCATTCCTTGGGGCTGCAAGGGCTTCCGGCTTTTGCCGGGAGCCCTTTTTCTCTGCCCTGGGAAAAAAGAGAGAAAAGTGGGGGCGCGGTGAGATATTTTCCCCTCCTGGAGGATATACCCGGTAGAGAGGCCTCTCTCCGGCGGCGACGGCCGCCGCCCATCTGACGGGAAACGAGGTGAAAAATGTGACGGAGGAAGCCTTTGCCCAGGCGGTGGAGGAGTATGGGGACACACTGTTCCGGGTGGCATACAGCTGCCTGCGCAACCGCAGCGACGCCCAGGACGTGATGCAGGAGACGCTGTTGAAATTCTATATGGAGAAAAAGCCCTTTCAGTCACCGGAGCATGAAAAGCGGTGGCTGATCCGGGTGGCGGTGAACGAGAGTAAAAAGCTGCTGCGCTCGGCCTGGCGGCGGCGCAGCGTGCCTCTGGAGGAACGGGACGAGGCTGTGACCTTTGACACCCTGGCCCAGCGGGCGCTGTTCGAGGAGGTCATGGCCCTGCCGCCCAAGTACCGCCTGGCGGTGTATCTGTACTACTATGAGTCATTCTCCGTCCGCCAAATCGCGGAGGCGCTGGGCGCCAATCCGTCTACGGTGCAGACCTGGCTCATGCGGGCCAGGGGACTGCTGCGGGAATCATTACAGGAGGCTTGAGGGTATGATGCATGAGACACTGTTTCGGGAGACTTTTTCCCAGCTCCGCGCCTCCGACGAGGCAAAAAGGGAGGTCCTTTCCATGATCGAAACGAGACAAAATAGACAAACCCGGCGGATCGGCCGGGTGGTAGGCCTGGCGGCGGCGCTGATCGCGGCCCTGGCCATCACCGCCGGAGCGGTGAACCAGGTCACCGACGGGATGCTTTTCCGGGTGCTCTGGAGCACCGGCGCCCGCATGGAGATGGAAAACGACCAGGGAGATCGGGTCACGGTGACCATGGACCAGAGTGAGCTGCTGACAGAGGAGGATGGCCGGCTGATCCTCCGGGCGGCGGGGCAGAAGTTGGACATCACCGACGAGCTGGAGGAGACCGGCAGCTTCCGCCGGACGTTCACGCTGGAAGAGCCCCAGAGCGACGGCACCAGTATAGAGCACAGCTGCACCGTGACCGTCACCGGCAGCCTGGCGTCCTGGACGGCGATCTGGGACTATGGAGGCGGCGTGACCTACACTGCCGCAGGGGGCCGGGACTGAGGCGCCGGCGCCAGAGAGAAGATAGAAGGCGGAGCCGCTCCAGGCGGCTCCGCCTCTTGGATTTTTGCTGCTTTTGGAGGAAGATTAGGGCAGGGAAAGGGGGCTTTCTCCCGGAAAAACAGGGAAATGGGAGAAAATCACTTTACAACGGGCAAAATTGCACATATAATAAAATATTAGCGGAAATCGCAATTTTGAAGGAGGAAGGACCATCCCCCGGCGGGGAAAGAGCGGCATACGCGGGCCTTCCAAGGAAAGAGAGACACTATGGAAATCACACAAGGCGTGCGTTTTGACACTCTGGGCCTGTCGGACGAAATTCTGCGGGCCATCCAAAAGCGGGGACTGGAGATGTCCACCCCCGTCCAGGCGGGCTGTATCCCCCCCATGATGAACTGGGAGGATGTGATCGCCAAGGCCCCCACCGGCACTGGCAAGACCTTTGCCTTCGGCATCCCCATCATCCAGCACATCGATCCCGAGGACGAGTCGGTCCAGGCGGTGATCCTGGCCCCCACCCGGGAGCTGGCCATGCAGATCACTGCGGAGATGCGGGACCTGGCGGCCTTCTGCACCGGGGTGCGGATGGTGTGCCTCTACGGCGGCCAGCCTATCGGCAAGCAGATCGAGGCGCTGAAGAAGCGGCCCCAGATCGTGGTGGCCACCCCCGGCCGCCTCAGCGACCACATGAAGCGCCGCACCGTCCGGGTGGACACGGCCAAGACCGTGGTGCTGGACGAGGCGGACCGGATGCTGGACATGGGCTTCATCCACGACGTGACCCGGATCCTGGACAAGATGCCCAACCGGAAGAACCTGGGCCTTTTCTCCGCCACCATCTCCCGGGAGGTCATGGATATCGCCTGGGTCTATCAGCGGGACGCGGCGGAGATCACCGTCCGGGCCGATGAGGAGAACAAGCCCGACATCCTTCAGTTCCGTATGGACATCCCCCATGACCAGAAGACCGACGCCATGGTCAAGCTGATGGAGGACGGCGATCTGGAGCGGGTGATGGTATTTTGCAACACCAAGGGCTCCACGGAGCGGGCCGCCAAGTTCCTGCAGATGCGGGGCGTGGACGCCCAGTGCATCCACGGCGACATCCCCCAGAACAAGCGGGAGCAGGTGATGAAGCGCTTCCGGGAGGGCAAGCTTCGGGTGTTCGTGGCCACCGACGTGGCCGCCCGGGGCATCGACGTGGACGATGTGGACGCGGTGTTCAACTATGACGTGCCCGACGAGAACGAGTACTATATCCACCGCATCGGCCGTACCGGCCGGGCCAAGCGCCACGGCGTGGCCATCACCTTCGTCTCTGACTACCCCTCCAAGCTCCGGCTGGACAACATCGCCAAGTGCACCGGCAGCACCATCCTGAACGTGAAATTCGACGAGGACGGCCGCCTGGTGGAGGTCAAGTAAAGTCCTGTATCCCCCCTTTTCGGCTGCTTTGAGAAGAATAGATAGCGTTACAAAACAAGAGACAGGCTTCAGCCTGTCTCTCTTTTTGTCTCCTTTTAGGTCGGGCAAATGTGAACAGACCTTTAATTTGTAATTATTTGTTACTTTTTACCCGCTCTGACCTTTACAATCGGAGGAAAACCCCGTATAATAAGAGACGGTTTTCTCTGGAAAAGAGAGGAAAAACAGCGTATTTTTCCCGACAATAAGGAGTTTTGATATGAAAATGTGGAAACAAATGGGCGCCGCTGTGCTGGCGCTGTGCCTGTGCCTGGGACTACTCAGCGGCTGCGGGGAGGACAAGGACGGCTTTTCCCTCCAGGCGGCTCTGGTGGGGCAGATGCCCTCCGGCGACCCGGCCATGGTCCAGGGTGCGGCGCAGGAGACGGTGCTGCTGCATCTCTATCAGAATCTGATGCAGCGCACGGCCTCCTCCGACGGAGAGAGCCCCGCGGCCTCCGGCGTGGCCCAGAGCTATAACGAGACCGCCAACGCCGACGGCACCGTGACCTACACCTTTCATCTCAATGGGGAGGCCAGCTGGTCCGACGGCACAGCGGTGACGGCTCAGGACTTCGTCTACGCCTGGCAGCGACTGGTGGACCCGGCCACCGGTTCCCCCAACGCAGGCCTCCTGGAGATGGTCCAGGGCTATGCGGAGGTTCGCTCCGGAGACCCGGAGGCCACCCTGGCAGTCACCGCGGAGGACGACCAGACCCTGACGGTGGTGCTGGCCTATCCCTGCCCCTGGTTCCTCAGCGACGTGTGCACTTCGGCGGCCACCATGCCCCTGCGGGAGGAGAGCACCGGGGAAGAGGGCTGGGCGGAGAACTGGCCCGACCTGGTCACCAACGGCGTCTATGAGGCCCAGGGCCAGAAGGGCGACCAGCTGACCTTGACCCGTCGGGAGGAGAGCGCCTCCGGGCCCCAGACACTGATCTTGCACTTCACCGACGACGCTCAGGAGGCCTGGGAGCTGTACCAGGACAAGGAGGTGGACTTTGTCTCCCAGCTGCCCCAGGAGGAGCTGGAGAGCAACAAGGACGCCCTGGTGTCCCAGCCGGCCACTGACTGCCTCCTGCTCAATGAAAAGACGGAGCCCCTGGGCGACATCCAGGTGCGCCGGGCGCTGGCCCTGGCCATTGACCACAGCGCTCTGGCTGAGATTTTGGGGACCGGAGCCACCGCAGCCTCCGGCCTGGTGCCCTCCGGCATCGGCCAGGAGGACGACGAGGACTTCCGCACTGCCGGTGGCGCGCTGCTGGACCTGGAGGGCACCAAGACGGAGGAGAACCGGACCGAGGCAAAAAATCTCCTGCGCCAGGCCGGCTATGGGGACGACAAGAAATTCCCCACCCTGGAGTATCTCTATGACACCTCCGACGAGACCGCCCAGGCGGTGGCGGAGCTGGTGACGGAGATGTGGCAGGAGGTGCTGGACGTGTCCGTGACGCCCAAGGGGGTGTCGGCAGAGGAGCTGAAAACGGCCCTCGCTTCCGGGGAGTATGCCCTGGCGGCGGCGGACGTGGGCACCGACTGTGACGACGCCATGGGCTTTTTGGACCTGTGGGAGACCGGCGGGGAGCGGAACCTCCTGGGCTACTCCAACAGCGCCTTTGACACCTTGCTGTCGGTGATCCGCAGTGCCTCTGACGAGTCGGTTCGCCAGGCCTGCCTCCACGATGCCGAGCAGCTGCTGCTGGAGGATGGGGCTCTGGTGCCGCTGTATGTGGATGAGACCTGCTGGCTGCTGCGGGAGAGCTGCAGCGGACTCCAGCGGGACAGCCTGGGGCACTTCTATTTCCAGGCGGTTTCGCCTGCTACTGGGGCGTGATAAAACGGGCCGGGCGACAAGCGCCCGGCCCGTTTTGCTTGCGGCGCGCTTGCCAAAGAACGGCAGCTGCGCTATAATGCTGAGCATCGACACCGGCCCGGAGCCGGACAAGGAGGCGCATATGGAAAAAACGGTACATTATTTGGAGACGGGTTCCAGAGACCCCCGCTATAACCTGGCCTTTGAGGAGTTCGTTCTGACTCATCGGACGGAAGGGGAGTATCTGATGCTTTGGCAGAACGAGAACACCGTAGTGGTGGGACAGAACCAGAACGCGGAGGAGGAGATCGACCGGGCCTTTGTGGAAGCCCATGGCATCACCGTGGTCCGCCGGACCACTGGCGGCGGTGCGGTCTATCACGACCTGGGGAATCTGAACTACTCCTTCATTACCGACTCCGGCGACGCCGAGCAGATCACCATGACCCGGTTCACCCAGCCGGTGGTGGCAGCCCTCCAGGGCCTGGGTCTTCAGGCGGAGGCGGCAGGCCGCAACGACATTCTGGTGGAGGGCAAGAAGGTCTCCGGCACCGCTCAGCGTCTGGTGGGCAACCGCATTTTGTACCACGGCACCATGCTCTTTGACTCGGACCCGTCCATGGTGGCCGGCGCCCTTCGGGCCGACCCGGCCAAGTTCCAGTCCAAGAGCTCCAAGTCTGTCCGCAGCCGCATCGGCAACATCCGTAGCTTCCTGCCTAAGGACATGACTCTGCCCGCCTTCTGGGAGTATCTCAAGCAGGCCTTGGCCCAGGGCGGGGAGCTGCAGGAGGAGCACCTGACCCCGGAGGAGCTGGAGGAGGTCCAGCGTCTGCGGGATGAGAAGTACGCCACCTGGGAGTGGACCTACGGCCGCTCTCCCAAATACACCATGACCAACCGCCGCAAGTGGGACGGCGGCATCCTGGAGCCCCGCATCGCCGTGGAGGAGGGACGCATCACCCAGGCGGTCTTTTTCGGGGATTTCCTGTCCCTGACCTCCCTGGAGCCTCTCACCGAGGCTCTGAAGGGCTGCCCCTTCCGTCGGGAGGATGTGGAGCAGGTGCTCAGCCGCTTCCCCCTGGAGCAGTATTTTGGCTCCATCACCCGGGAGGAGATTCTGGAGACCATCTTCCACGTATCCGAATAAGAAAAACGGCAGACTGCCCTCAGGCAGTCTGCCGCTTTTTGGTGTTTACAGGGACAAGGTCAGCTGTTCCAGCGGGTCCTGGAGAATGCGGATGTCGCTGGTGCCGTCGATGGGGCGAAGGGACCGCTCCACCGCGTGGCGGAATCCGAACTCGTCATCCTCGGCGAAGGGGAGGTGGTAGAGCACCAGGTGCTCCGGCCGGACGTAGCGCTGGAGGAAGGCCCGGCCCTTCCGCAGGGCGCCCCAGGGGAAGTTCATCAGCGCCAGGTGAATGGGGGTGGAGCCCACAAAATCCGCCAGCTCCGGGGCGGCGGTGGCGCAGTCCCCGGCGATGAGGATGTTCCGGCCCTCCGCCTCCAGAATGCAGCCGTAGTTGGGCACCATGTCGGTGTATTCCTCCGGCTCGTGGGGCAGGGGGGCAAAGCGCAGCCGCAGCCCCGGCAGGGTCAGAGCGGGCTGGGGCCCGGAGAGGAGGATCTGGTCGTCAAAGTCCCGGAAGGGAGCGGCCAGGCGGGCCTGGGGGAAGGCGGCTCTGGCCCGGAGGGTCAACGACCGGGAGTAGTGGTCCGGATGGCGGTGGGTGAAGAAGATCAGGTCCGGGTCCCGGAAAGCCACCGAGCGCCGGATGGCCAGCCACAGCTCCTCCGACACGGTGCTGAAGCCGGGGACCTTCTCGTCGTGGAGCAGGTCGCTCCAAATTTTATAGCCGCCGAACTCGATGGCCACGCCGGCGTTGGCGCTGAGGGTGATGGTGCATTGGGACATGGGGACCGCTCCTTTCGTGGAAAAACCAAATAGAGCCCCGGACCCAAGAGGGGCCGGGGACAAAGAGAACAAAAGAATGTCACCTGCGGTGCCTTCTCTTTGGAAAGAGAAAGAGGAGGGGGACCGAGCAGCTTTTCCTGCATGACCCCATGACGGCGCAGCCGGAATGGTATCACGCGATGTTTTTCGGTTGTCCCGTCAGGGACGAAAAAACAGCAAAGAATATCTCAGCATGATAGCTGCTTTGCAGCTATTATACCATGTCCCAGTAGGGGTTCTCAACCGCATGGGACAAGGTTTCGGGATTTTTCGGCAAGAACCGGCACAATTTACAAAACAACCATGGAAATTCCCGAATATCCATAGTATAATGAACGGATATGAATACAATGCTGAAAGAATGCAGCGCGAAAAATGGTGCGCCGAAGGCTCCGGCGACTTTTTTTGCGGCCATACCGGAGGAGGCCCCAACCGAGAGAGACGGGGCAGAGCAAGGAGGACGATAGGACCATGGAAGAGAATAAGACGGATGTCCTAGGGACGGAGCCAATCGGAAAGCTGCTGGTGAAGCTGGCGGCGCCGGCCATCGCGGCGCAGATCATCAATCTGCTCTACAATCTGGTGGACCGGATGTACATCGGCCATATCCAGCCCACAGACACCGTGGGCAAACTGGCGCTGACCGGCGTGGGCGTGTGTCTGCCCCTCATCATGATTATCTCTGCCTTTGCGGCTCTGGTGGCCATGGGCGGCGCGCCCCGGGCCTCCATCTTCCTGGGCAAGGGGGAGAAGGAGCAGGCCGAGAAAATCCTGGGCAACTGCGTGACGCTGCTGGTTCTGGTCTCTCTGGTGCTGACGGTGGTGTTCCAGCTCTTCTCCCGGGATATGCTGCTGATGTTCGGCGCCAGTCCCAACACCATTGAATATGCCGTATCCTACATGAAGATCTACTCCCTGGGCACGCTGTTCGTGCAGCTGACCCTGGGCCTAAACGCCTTCATCAGTGCCCAGGGCTTTGCCAAGATCAGTATGCTCACGGTGACCATCGGCGCCGTGTGCAACATCGTGCTGGACCCCATCTTCATCTTCGGCCTGAATATGGGCGTGCCCGGCGCGGCTCTGGCCACCATCATCTCCCAGGCGGTGTCCATGGTCTGGATCCTGCGCTTCCTCACCGGGAAAAAGACGGAGCTCCACATTCGCCGCAGCTGCCTGGCGCTGCATCCCAAGGTCTTTTTGCCCTGCGTGAGTCTGGGCCTTTCCCCCTTCATCATGCAGGCCACGGAGAGCGTTCTGAACGTGTGCTTCAACTCCTCGCTGCTCCAATACGGCAGCGATCTGGCCGTGGGCGCCATGACCATTCTCTCCAGCGTCATGCAGTTTTCCATGCTGCCCCTCCAGGGCCTGACCCAGGGGGCCCAGCCCATTGTCAGTTATAACTACGGCGCCGGAAAGCCGCAGCGGGTGAAAAAGACCTTCCGCCTGCTGCTGATCTCCAGCCTTTGCTTTTCCACCCTCCTGTGGGCAGCGGTACAGCTGTTCCCCCACGCCTTTGTGCTCATCTTCAACGATGAGCCGGAGCTGGTGGAATATGCCTCCTGGGCCCTGCGGATCTACATGGCCATGGCACTGGTCTTCGGCGCCCAGATCGCCTGCCAGCAGACCTTCATTGCCCTGGGCAATGCCAAGTGCTCGCTGTTTTTGGCCCTGCTGCGGAAGGTGATCTTGCTGATCCCGCTGATCTACATCCTGCCGCACTTCTTTGAAAACAAGACCTTTGCCGTGTTTCTGGCGGAGCCGGTGGCGGACACCCTGGCGGTGGCCACCACTGTGACGCTGTTCTTCACCCAGTTCCGCAAGCTGATGAGAAAGATGGAGCACCGTCAGGAAGGAGAAAAAGCGCTATGATTCAGGATATCGCCCCCCACGTCTATCACAACGAATACCGGGAGCAGAGTCCCGCCGCCGGCGATACGGTGCTGTTTTATGACGGTGCCAAGGTCCTGTGCCGTCTGGAGGACGGCCGTATCCGCTATCCCCTTTTCCAGGAGGCGGGCGAGGCCGGAGGCCCCTACCGCTACCTCTTCACCATTGACGAAAGGAAGTACTTCCTGGGCCTGGGCCAGGGGCCGGAGGGCTATGGCCTTGCCACACTCCAGCAGCTGCGGGAATCCCGGGACCCCATGGAGCGCTTCGCCGGCGTCACCGGCAGCCAGCTGGCCCAGTGGTACCGGGACAGTAGCTTCTGCGGCCGGTGCGGCACCCCTACGGAGCCGGACCACAAGGAGCGGATGATGCGCTGCCCCAAGTGCGGGGCCACCATCTATCCCCGCATCTCCCCGGCGGTCATCGTGGGCGTGACGGACGGGGACAAGCTGCTGCTGACCAAGTACTCCGACCGGCCCGTGCGGGGCTATGGCCTCATCGCCGGCTTCAATGAGATCGGCGAGACCATCGAGGAGACCGTGCACCGGGAGGTGCGGGAGGAGGTAGGCCTGCGGGTGAAGAACCTGCGGTTCTATAAGAGCCAGCCCTGGTCCTTCTCCGGCTGCCTGCTCATGGGCTTTTTCTGCGACCTGGACGGGGAGGAGAAGATCACCCTCCAGGAGGACGAGCTGGCAGAGGGCACCTGGTTTTCCCGGGAGGACCTGCACCATGTCAATGAAAACGTCAGCCTGACCAACGAGATGATCTGCCTGTTCCAGGAAGGGAAGGAGCCCCGCTGAAAAGAGAATTTCCACCTGACAAAAAGCGCCCCGTCCAACGGACGGGGCGCTTGCTGCCTGTTTTGCCGGAGACCTCAGAGAATCTCCAGGAGGAAACGGGCGGTCTCCTCCATGGCTGCGGCGGACTTCTTCATGGGGAACATCTGAAAGACGTGCCACATGCCCTCCCATTCCTCCAGATGGCACCGCACGCCGGCGGCTCGCATCCGGTCTCGCAGGCGCTGGGCATCGGAGAAGAGAATCTCGTGGGAGCCCACCTGGATCAGGGCAGGGGGGAAGCCGGAAAAATCTCCGAAGAGAGGGGAGAGCAGGGGGCTTTTCAGGTCCGCGCCGCCGGCGTAGGCTGCGCGGACGGAGCGGATGTACTCCGGCGTCAGCATGGGGTCCAGGTCCGCCCGCTCCGTCATGGAGGCCCCGGAGGCGGTCATGTCCGTCCAGGGGGAGAAGAGCAGCAGCGCTGCCGGCAGCATCCGTCCCTGGGCCCGGAGCCGGTGGCACAGCACCAGGGCCAGGTTCCCGCCGGCGCTGTCTCCGGCCACCACCACGTCCCGAGCGCCGTAGCCCAGGTGCATCAGGTGGTCCCAGGCCTTCTGGGCGTCCTCCAGCGCCGCCGGGTAGGGGTGCTCCGGCGCCAGGCGATACTCAAAGGTCAGCACGTCCATGCCTGTCACATGGGTCAGCTTGGAGGCCAGGACCTTGGAATAGCCTAAGTTTCCGCTGGTGTAGCCGCCGCCATGGCAGTACAAAATGGCTCGCCTGCGGGGGTGAGGGCGAGAGAGGCGCATCCAGGCTGCCGGCATGCCGCCCAGCTTCAGCTCCTCCCAGTCCATGCCCGCCATGGGTGCCACCAGGGTGCCCAGCAGGGCCTGGCCTCTGCGCTGGCGATCCAATTCCTCGGCGGTCATCTCGCCGGGGGAGGCGGCGCTGTGCAGGGCCTTCAAAAGGCGCATGGCCGGTGCCATCCGGCGGCGCTCCGCCGCGTCCCGCTGGGCCGGCGTGCGATGGGAGGGGCGCAGATTGGGTTGCTTTTTCTCCATGGGGACCTCCTTGGTGCGTCTTGCGTGAAAACTGCACTCACTATATCATAAATCGGGGCGAAAGGAAAGGCCGACTCCTTTCCCTTGCGTCCCCGTCGGCTCCCATGCTAGAATACAAAAGAGAGAGGAGGGAGGCGCATGGCCCACAGCAGCAAGCCATGGTATAAGCTGGACAATGCGGGCGTGCTCTATTCCGCCCTGCAGCGGGAGGACTACTCCGCCCTCTATCGCTTTTCCGCCTGGATGACAGACCCGGTGGACCCGGTGGCCCTGCAAAAGGCCATTGACCGGTGTATGCCCCGGTTCCCCGGCTTTGCCGTGCGCATCCGGCGGGGATTTTTTTGGTACTACTTTGAGCCCAACCACGCCCCGGGCCCCTTTTTGAAGGCGGATGTGTCGGACCCCTGCCAGCCGGTGCGGTTCCACGAGGATGGGGGCTGGCTGGTGCGCTTCCTTTGGTATGGCCACCGCATCTCCCTGGAGATGTTCCACGCCCTGGCCGATGGGGCGGGTGCGCTGGTGTTTTTCCGCACGCTGCTGGCGGTGTATCTGCGGGAGCGGGGCTACTCCATCCCCAACGGGGCGGGCATCCTGGACGTGGACGCGCCGCCCAGCTGGGAGGAGCGGGAGGACGCCTACGCCCGCTACGCCGGACCGGTGGCTCGGGCGCCGGTGCTGCTGCGCCGAGCCTACTCCAACATCGGGGAGGCGGAGCCCTTTTACACCTTCCATGTGACCATGGGCTTTTTGCCCCTGGACCAGCTGCTGGAGATCGCTCGGAGCCACAAGGTGTCCCTGACGGAGTACCTGTCGGCGGTGCTGTTGTGGGTGCTGATGGAAAAGCAGCGGCGGGAAAAGCCCTGGCGGGAGCTGCCGGTGTCCCTAGCGGTGCCCATCAATCTCCGGCCCTGGTTCCCTTCCCAGACGCTGCGCAACTTTATCCTCACCGTGCAGCCCTCTGTGGACCCGGCTCTGGGGCCATACAGCTTTGAGGAGGTCCTGCGCCAGGTGCACCACTATATGCGCCTACACGTTAATCCTCAGGAAATGCGGGCGGTTTTTACCCGGAACGTCCGCTATACCTCCAACCTGTTTTTGCAGCTGATTCCCCGGCTGCTGAAAAACCCGGTGATGGCCTGGAATTACCGCACCAAGGGCGTGCGGCCCTATTCCGCCACCTTCACCAACCCTGGCCCCTTTCCGGTTCCGCCGGAGATGGCGCCCCACATCAGCCATATGGAGGTGGTCCTGGGCCAGGCCGCCGTGCCTCGGCCCCACGTTTCCTCCATCAGCTATGGCAACACCATGGAGATTACTTTTGCCGGGACCCAGAAGGACACCGACACGGAGCGGGAGTTTTTCCGCTTCCTGGTGCGCCAGGGGCTCCCGGTCCGAATCGAGAGCAACCGGACGTGACGGCGGATGCTGTCTGTCAAACAAGCGCCGTTGAGCGCGGGAGGTGAGCATATGCCCTATTGTGTCAACTGCGGCGTGGAGCTGAGCCCGGGCACCGTTCGGTGTCCCCTGTGCCGGACCCCTGTGGTTCAACCCAACGGAGACGGCCCGGAGCCGTCGCCCTTTTTCCCCACCCGCCGGGCGGAGGTGCCGCCGGTGTCCAAAAAGGCCCTGGCGGCGCTGCTGAGCGCCATGCTGGCCTCCCTATCGGTGTGCTGCGTCCTGCTGAACCTGGTGCTGCGGCCCGGGTACGGCTGGTCCCTCTTTGTGGTGGGGGCCGCCGCCATGCTCTGGGTGTGGTTTGTGCTGCCTTTGCTTGTCCGGCGGGCGCCCTTGTGGCTGCGGCTGATCCTGGACATGGCCGCCGTGGGGGTATATGTCTACCTCATCGCTTTGACCACCGGCGGGGAGTGGTGGTTTTTCCCTCTGGCTGTGCCGGTGCTGGCCGTGGCGACAGGGGTGGTGCTGGTGCTGTGGGCGCTGCTGCGCCGGGGCCATTCGGTGCTCACCACGGTGACGCTGCTGCTCCTGGCGGCGGGCGTCCTCTGCGTGGGGGTGGAATTCTGCTGCGACCGCTTTTTGCTGGGCCGGTGGTCCCCGGGTTGGTCGGTGGTGGTGCTGGTGTGCTGCGTGGGACTGTGCATCCCTCTGGTGGTGGTCCGTCGGGTGGCCTCTTTGCGGGAGGAGGTCCGCCGCCGGTTCCACTTCTGATGATAAATTTGGAAAAAATAGGGGTGTGCCCCTGGCACATTCTTCAAAAAGCAAAAAAATTAGTAAAAGTTTGTGTATTTCTCCTAAAAACACCTGGCCTTTTCTACCAGACGGACACTTGCTTTTTCTGGGTGGATTTCCTATGATAAGAACAGGGATATATGAGGAAGCGTTTCATGGAGAAAGGAGCATACTATGGAGAAACTATTTCACTTAAAGGAAAATGGCACAACCACTCGCACAGAACTCCTGGCCGGTCTGACCACCTTCATGACCATGGCCTACATCATCGCGCTTAACCCCAACCTGCTGACCAATTTTGACGTGGGTTCTTCCCTTTGGAACGGCGTCTTTTTGGCCACCTGCATCGCCTCCGCCCTGGCCATGTTCTGCATGGCGTTCCTGGCCAACAAGCCCTTCGCACTGGCTCCCGGCATGGGCCTGAACAGCTTCTTTGCCATCGTGGTGGCCAATATCGCGGGCCTCACCGGCATGAGCTATGTGGAGTCCTTCCAGTCCGCCCTGGTCATCATCTTGCTGGAGGGCATCGTGTTCCTGATCCTCTCGGTGCTCAACATCCGGGAGAAGATCGTGGATGCCATCCCCCTGGGTGTCCGGCTGGGCATCGCCCCGGCCATCGGATTGATGCTGATGAACATCGGTCTGGGGTCCAACGTGGGCGTCTACTCCGAGACCGGCGGCCCCTTCTATGTGATGCGGGACTTCTTCGGTGCCCTGACCCCCAGCGTGGCCCAGACCAACATGGGCAGCGGCTATTCCACCATGGTCCTCACGGTGGTGACCATGTTCGTGGGTGTGTTCGTCATCGTGATCCTGGCCAAAAAGGGTGTGAAGGCTGCTGTGCTGCTGGGCATGCTGGTGGCTTCCGTCATCTACTGGGTGGGCGACTATGCGGTGTTGGGCGTGAATCCCTTTGCCTCTTTGGCCACTGCCTCCTTTGTGCCCCCCTTCGCCGACATGGTGGAGACCACCCTCTTTAAGTTTGACTTCAACGGCTTCCTGCAGATCGGCTGGTTCACTGCCATCACCCTGATCATCACCTTCTGCATGATCGATATGTTCGACACCATCGGCACCCTGGTGGGCACCGCCTCCCGGGCCGGCATGGTGGATAAGGACGGCAACATGCCCAACATGAAGGAGGCGCTGCTCTCCGACGCCATCGGCACTGTGGCCGGCGCCTGCACCGGCACCTCCACCGTCACCACCTTCGTGGAGTCTGCCTCCGGCGTGGAGGCCGGCGGCCGCACGGGTCTCACCGCCCTGACCACCGGTGTCCTCTTCCTGGCCTGCATCTTCATCGCCCCCATCGCCGCCATCATCCCTGCGGCGGCCACCTCCTCCGCGCTGATCTACGTGGGCGTTTTGATGGTCATGGGTCTGAAGAACGTGAACTTCGATGATTTGGACCAGATGGTGCCCGTGTCCCTGATGCTCATCGCCATGCCCATCTCCAGCTCCATCGGCCACGCCATCGGCATCGGCCTCATTTCCTACACTGTCATCAAGGTCTTCTCCGGCAAGGCCAAGGAGGTCTCCGCTCTGACCTATGTGATCTCCGTCCTCTTCCTGGTGAAGTTCTTCCTCATCGTCTGATGGCGGAAAAGAAAAGCAGCTCAGAGTCCTGCCAAGTGAAAAAGGAAAGCGCCCGGCAGATGCCGGGCGCTTTTTTCTGCGCCTTTTAAGAGCGGCTTTGGAGCTTTCGAAGCACTGCCTGGAACTCCTCCGGCAGGGGACACTTGAGCTCCACCGCCTCCCCGGTGCGGGGATGGAGGAACCGCAGTCCCACCGCGTGGAGACACTGGCCCTGGAGGCCGGGAACCGCCTTTTTGGCGCCGTACACCGTGTCCCCCAGGATGGGGTGGCCGATGTAGGCCATGTGGACCCGGATCTGGTGGGTGCGTCCGGTCTCCAGGCGGCAGCGCACATGGGTGTAGCCCGGATACCGGGCGATGACCTCCCAGTGGGTGACGGCGCTGCGTCCCCCGGGGACAACTGCCATCTTTTTCCGGTCGCTGGGACAGCGGCCGATGGGGGCGTCCACCGTGCCTTGGTCTTCCCGGAGATTGCCCACCACCACGCACTCGTAGGTCCGGGCCAGGGTGTGGTCCTGGAGCTGGGCGGAGAGTTTTTGATGGGCAAAGTCGTTCTTGGCGGCGATGATGAGGCCGGAGGTGTCCCGGTCGATGCGGTGGACAATGCCCGGCCGCAGGGCCCCGCCGATGCCGGAGAGGCTAGTGCCGCAGTGGTGGAGCAGGGCGTTGACCAGCGTGCCGTCAGGGTGGCCGGGGGCGGGATGGACCACCAGCCCCTTGGGCTTGTTGATGACGATCACGTCGGCGTCCTCGTAGACCACGTCCAGGGGGATGTCCTGAGGCACCGCGTCCAGGGGCTCCGGGTCCGGCAGCGTCACCAGGAGGGTTTCGTCGCCCCGGAGGCGGTAGTTCTTGGCCAGGGCCGTGCCGTCCTCTCGGCACACCTGGCCCTCCTCGCACAGCCGGGCGGCGGCGGAGCGAGTCAGCTCCTCCAGCTCCTGGGAAAGGAAAGCATCCAGTCGGGTGCCGGCGGCCTCAGGGGATGCCTGCAGCGTCTGCTCTTTCATGGGCGGACCCCTCTTTTGTCATATTTTTCATAAAACCACAGATAGTAGATCGCCGCTAGAATCACGCCGCAAATCACGCAGATATCCGCCACGTTGAACACGGGGTAGGAGGGCCAAAAGACAAAGTGGAACATGTCCACCACATAGCCCAGGCGCACCCGGTCGATGATGTTGCCCAGGCCTCCGGAGATGATGAGGCAGCCTGCCACCACACCCAGGGGATGGCGGACGATGCCGCGGATGAGCACAAAGGCCGCTGCCAGTACGATGAGGGAGGTGACAACCACCAGCACCCACCGCATGCCAGAGAAGCTGGACCAGGCGGCGCCGTAGTTGTGGACCCTCGTCAGTTCTACCACGCCGGGCAGGAGGGACTGGGCAGGATCGGCGGTGGCGTTGAAGCCGACAGCGGGAGCCGCAAAGGCGTTCACCGTCCACCATTTGACCCACTGATCCAGGGCCAGGGTGCCCAGGCCCAGCAGGATACAGAGTATATACATCATGGTTTGCTCCTTCGTTGAACTGGCGGTATCGTCTCCGCTTCCCAGGCAAGGCGGAGGGGAAAACCGCTGAGGACAGTTTACACGTCCCGGAGAAAAAATGCAACCGGAGAAGAGGGGGAGGGCTCTCGGAGAAAAAGCCCCCGGCCGGAGACCGGCCGGGGGCAAAAGCGCGGGAAAGGGGGGACTTAGAACTGGGGCAGCTTTGCCACCACGGCGGCGCAGCGGGGGCACAGGCCCTCGGCGTTGGCCTCCTCGGAGTGCATCCAGCAGCGGGGGCACTTGGTGCCGGTGGCCTCGGTGACCGCCACAGTCAGGCCCGGGAAGGCGGTGCTGTCCACCACCTTGCCCTGGGTGGGCTTTTCAGCCGTCACAGCGCAGTTGGAGACGATGAACAGCTCGGCCAGGTTCATGTCCTTTACGGCATCCAGGGCCGCCTGGGCCTCGGGGGTGCCGGCGTAGAGGGCTACATGGGCCTCCAGAGCCTTGCCGATCATCTTCTCGTTCCGGGCACTCTCCAGAGCCACGTTGACGCTGTCACGGAGCTGGGACACGGTGGCCCAGCGCTCCATGGTCTCATCGGAAAGGGCGTAGTCGGTGAAGGGCTGGTTCATTTCGTTGAAGAGCACGTTCCGACCGTCGTCGCCGGCGCGATGGGGCATGGCCAGCCAGATCTCGTCGCAGGTGAAGGCCAGGATGGGGGCCATCAGCTTGGTCATGGTGTCCAGGATCAGGAACAGAGCGGTCTGGGCGCTGCGGCGCTTGAGACCATTGGCCTCCTCGCAGTAGAGCCGGTCCTTGATGATGTCCAGATAGAAGTTGGACATATCCACCACGCAGAAGTCGTTGACCGCGTGGGTGACCACCAGGAACTCATAGTCGTCGTAGGCCTTGGCGCACTTGTCCATCAGGGCGTTCAGGCGGGTCAGGGCCCAGCGGTCCAGCTCCTCCATCTCCTCCGGCGCCACCAGGTGGTCGGCGTCGAAGCCGTTGAGGTTGCCCAGGCAGTACCGGGCGGTGTTGCGGAACTTCAGATAGTTCTGGCTCAGCTGCTTGAAGATGTCGTGAGAGCAGCGCACGTCGGAGTGATAGTCGGCGCTGGCGGCCCACAGACGCAGCAGGTCTGCGCCGTACTTGTCCATGATCTCATAGGGGTCCATGCCGTTGCCCAGGGACTTGTGCATGGCCTTGCCCTCGCCGTCCACGGTCCAGCCGTGGGTGACGCACTCCTTAAAGGGCGCGCCCTTGCCCAGGGCGCCCACAGCCACCAGCAGGGAGCTCTGGAACCAGCCGCGGTACTGGTCCAGGCCTTCCAGGTACATGGTGGCGGGCCAGAAGCCCTGGTCCCGCTTCATGGCGGCGAAGTGGGTGGAACCGGAGTCGAACCAGCCGTCCAGGGTGTCTTCCTCCTTGGTGAAGCCATGGCTCTTGCCGCAGTGGGGGCACACGAAGCCCTCGGGCAGGATCTCCTCGGCCTCCTTGGCGAACCAGGCGTTGGAGCCCTCCTTCTCGAAGAGGGAGGAGATGGCGGCGATGGTCTCGTCGTTGCAGATGGGCTTGCCGCACTCCTTGCAGTAAACGACGGGGATGGGCAGACCCCAGCGGCGCTGACGGCTGATGCACCAGTCGCTGCGCTCCCGGATCATGGACTTCATCCGGTCAATGCCCCAGCCGGGCACCCAGCGCACGTCGTCACAGGCAGCGCAGGCATCCTCCTTGAAGGCGTCCACGGAGCAGAACCACTGGGGCGTGGCACGGAAGATGATGGGGCCCTTGCAGCGCCAGCAGTGGGGATAGCTGTGGACGATGTCCTCCTGGGCGAAGAGCATGCCGCTCTCCTTCATGTCGTTGAGGATGATGGGATTACTTTCGTCGGTCTTCATGCCGGCGTACTTGCCGGCGTAATCGGTGTGGCGGCCCTGGTCGTCCACAGGCACCACCATGTCCATGCCGTAGCGCTTGCAGGTCTCATAGTCGTCGGCGCCGAAGCCGGGAGCGGTGTGGACGCAGCCGGTACCGGAGTCCATGGTGACGTAGTCCGCCAGCAGCAGACGGGAGGTCTTGGGCAGGAAGGGGTGCTGGGCCAGCATATTCTCGAAGAAGGAGCCGGGATGGGTCTCCACCACCTCGTAGCTGTCAAAGCCGCCGATCTTCATGACCTTCTCGGTCAGGGCCTCAGCCATGATATAGATCTCGCCGTTGGGGGCCTTCACCAGGGCATAGGACTCGTCGGGGTGCAGGGCGATGGCCAGGTTGCCGGGCAGCGTCCAGATGGTGGTGGTCCAGATCACGAAGAAGAGCTTGCTGTGATCGATGTGGCCCAGCTTGCCCAGGTCGTCGGCCATGGGGAACTTCACATACACGGTGGTGCATGGGTCGTCCTGATACTCGATCTCCGCCTCGGCCAGAGCGGTCTCATCGTGGGGGCACCAGTACACGGGCTTGAGGCCCTTGTAGATATAGCCCTTCTTGTACATCTCGCCGAAGACCTTGACCTCCTCTGCCTCAAAGCCGGGGGCCATGGTGCAGTAGGGGTGCTCCCAGTCGCCGATGACGCCCATGCGCTGGAAGCCCTCGCTCTGCACGTCCATATAGTGGCGGGCAAAGTCGTGGCAGGCGGAGCGGAACTCGGGCACGCTCATGGCCTTGTGGTCCAGCTTATTCTGCTTGATGATGGCGGACTCGATGGGCATGCCGTGGTTATCCCAGCCGGGGATATAGGGGGTGTAGTAGCCCCGCATGGCATACAGACGGGTGATAAAGTCCTTCAGGGCCTTGTTCAGGGCGTGGCCCATGTGCAGCGCGCCGTTGGAGAAGGGAGGGCCGTCGTGGAGGTTGAACAGGGGCTTGCCCTCGTTCTTCTTGAGCATCTCGTGGTAGATGTCCTGCTCGGCCCAGCGCTTGAGCATCTCAGGTTCCCGCTTGGGCAGACCCGCCCGCATGGGGAAGTCTGTCTTGGGCAGATTGATGGTCTTGTTGTAGTCCATAGAATTGACCGCTCCTTACCTATCAAAATTTTCAAAAGAATCGGATGGAATGGGGCCCCGGCCCCGCCAGGGCAAATAAAAAACGCTTTGTCTCTTTCCACAAGAGACAAAGCGTCAAATACACTCTGCGGTACCACTCTCACTTGCCGCCCCCTCACGGGAGACGACCCCTCACTCCCCGCCAACACGGGGCAACGGTGTAACGTCCGTCACACGTCCAAGCTTACTCGCGTCGTCTTTCAGCCGGAGGCTCCAAGGTGATTTTCGCCTCTGCCTGCTGTCCGCCTTGCACCAAAATGGCGGCTCTCTGTGCAGCCGGAGAGAGGGTACTCGTCCTTATCCACGCCGGGATATTCAGTTATCGAAGAGTATCATACCTTTCTTTTTTTCGTTTGTCAACGGTAAAATGGGCAAAAGCAGGAAAAAATTCCGAATATTTTGCAAGTTTCGCTTTACAAAGGGGCATACCTATGATATATTTACTAAGCACGCCCGAAACGTGCCAAACGCCCTGGCACTTAGCTTCGCGGAGCTTCACCGGCCCGAAGCTCAGTCCCGCGGGAGATTTTAGGAAAGGTGGAAACACACTATGATGCTCAAAGAGCAGAAGACGGCCATCATTGAGGCCAACCGCACCCACGCCACGGACACCGGTTCTCCCGAGGTCCAGATCGCCATTCTCACCGAGCGGATCAATCAGCTGACCGCCCACATGAAGAAGAACCCCCAGGACAAGCACTCCAACCGCGGCCTGCTGCAGATGGTCGGTAAGCGCCGTCGTCTGCTGGACTACCTGGCCAAGAAGGACATCGAGCGCTATCGTGCTCTGATCGCCAAGCTGGGCATCCGTAAATAAGCACTTTGTCGGGTGACGGAGGAGAGCCTCCGTCACCCGATACTGCCATTTACGTCCTCAGTGCCCCTGAAAGCATCCGCCGGGAGCGATCCGCTTTTTGTGTTTGAAACTGTGCCCGAGGCCTTTTCGGACATGCTTTCAAATACGAAAAGCCGCTCCCGAGCATCTGAGTAAAGGAGCTATCCTATGTCAACCATTATCACCCACAGACAATTCCCCAACTACCACAAGTATGAGATGGAGCTGGCCGGCCGTCCTCTGACCCTGGAGGTGGGCAAGCTGGCGGAGCTGGCCAACGCCGCCGTCATGGTGGGCTACGGCGACACCCGCGTGCTGGTGTGCGCCACCGCCGCCGCCCGACCCCGGGACGGCATCGACTTCTTCCCCCTGAGCGTGGACTTTGAGGAGAAGCTGTACTCCGTGGGCCGCATCCCCGGCAGCTTCAACCGCCGGGAGGGCCGCCCGGGCGAGAAGGGCATCCTGACCAGCCGTGTCATCGACCGTCCCATCCGTCCCCTGTTCCCCTCCGACTTCCGCAACGATGTCTCCATCATGGCCACGGTCATGAGCGTGGATCACGACTGCTCTCCTGAGATCGCCGCCCTCATCGGCACCTCCGCCGCCCTGGCCATCTCCGATATTCCCTGGAACGGCCCCGTGGGCGCCCTGAAGGTGGGCCTGGTGGACGGCAAGCTGGTGTTCAACCCCACCAGCGAGCAGCGCAAGGTCTCCGATCTGGACGTCACCGTGGTCTCCACCGGCAAGAAGGTGGTCATGATCGAGGCCGGCGCCAATGAGGTGCCCAACGACGTCATGTACGAGGCCATCCGCATGGCCCACGAGGAGAACCAGAAGCAGGTGGCCCTCATCAACCAGATGGTGGCCGAGGTGGGCAAGCCCAAGTTCGAGTATCCCCATGCCGACTTCGATCAGGAGCTCTTCGATAAGATCGTGGCTGCCACCATGGACGAGGCCAAGGCCGCCATGGATACCGACGACAAGAACGTCCGGGAGGCCCGCTGGAACCAGCTCATCGACCACTGGCACGAGCTGTTCCTGGAGGACTATCCCAACATGGACCAGTACCTGGACGAGATCACCTACAAGTTCCAGAAGAAGATCGTCAAGGCCTGGCTGCTGGAGGGCCATCGTGTGGATGGTCGCGCCAAGAACGAGATCCGTCCCCTCAGCGCCGAGGTGGGCGTGCTGCCCCGGGTCCACGGCTCCGGCCTCTTCACCCGCGGCCAGACCCAGGTGCTCAGTGTGTGCACCCTGGACACCCTCTCCGCCGCTCAGAAGCTGGACACCATCTGGGAAGAGGAGTCCAAGCGCTATATGCACCACTACAACTTCCCCGGTTACAGCGTGGGTGAGGCCAAGCCCGCCCGCAGCCCCGGCCGCCGGGAGATCGGTCACGGCGCTCTGGCCGAGCGTGCCCTGCTGCCTGTGATCCCCGACGTGGACGAGTTCCCCTATGCCATCCGCGTGGTCTCCGAGGTGCTCTCCTCCAACGGATCCACCTCTCAGGGTTCCATCTGCGGCTCCACCCTGGCCCTCATGGACGCCGGCGTGCCCATCAAGGCCCCTGTGGCTGGCATCTCCTGCGGCCTGATCCAGGACGATGACGGCTCCTTCACCACCTTCATCGACATCCAGGGCGTGGAGGACTTCCACGGCGAGATGGACTTCAAGGTGGCCGGCACCAAGAAGGGCATCACCGCCATTCAGATGGACCTGAAGAACGACGGATTGACCATGGAGATCATCAAAGAGGCTCTGGACACCACCTACGACGCCCGGTGCGAGATCCTGGACCAGATCATGCTGCCCTGCATCTCCAAGCCCCGGGAGGAGGTCTCTCCCTACGCCCCCAAGATGCTGACCATGCACATCGATCCCGACCGCATCCGTGAGGTCATCGGCAAGGGCGGCAGCGTCATCCAGAAGATCGTGGCCGACACCGGCGCCAAGATCGACATCGATGACGACGGCACCATTCACATCGCCTCTCCCGATGCCGCCAGCTGCAACGCTGCCAAGAAGTGCATCGACGACATCGTGTTCGTTCCCGAGATCGGCAAGCTGTACTACGGCCGCGTGGTGCGCCTGATGACCTTCGGCGCCTTCGTGGAGATCGCTCCTGGTAAGGACGGCCTGGTCCACATCTCCAAGCTGGCTGACCACCGCATCGAGAAGGTGGAGGACGCCTGCAAGGTGGGCGACATGATGTGGGTCAAGTTCATGGAGATCGATGAGAAGGGCCGTTGGAACCTCTCTCACAAGGACGCCATGAAGGAGATCCGGGCCAAGGAGGCCGCCGGGGAGCGGATTCAGTAAGACCCCAAATACGCCTTTGGAGCAACATTGCCGGGCGGACGCAGCTGCGTTCGCCCGGCTTTTTTCTTTACAAGCAGGGGAAAAACAGGTAAACTGTAAAAAAACACATGGGGGTGCGCCATGGAATACAAGGGAACCTTTACCATCACCAGCAAGGAGGTGGGCCGTTTCACCCGCCGCGTGGAGTGGGCCCGGCGGCAGCGGGGCATCTGGATTTGCTCTGCCGTGGGCCTGCTGGCGGGCAATTTTGTGCTCCGTATGCTGTGGCGCGGACAGGTGCCGCCCTTTTGGCTCCAGGTTTTCAGCAGCCTTCTGGGAGGCGCTTTCGTGCTGGGCCTGTGCTGGGGAATGCTGTGCTATTCCGTGGCTAAGGCCAGCAATACCGCCTATGTCAACGGCAGCCGCTGGACCTATCGCCAGACCCTGACCATCAACGCCCTGGGCGTCACCTGTGAGACCGAGGATGCCTCCAGCCATGCGGATTTCGGGGAGTTTACGGTGGAGGAGCGGCCGGAGGCCTTCTATTTCTTCACCGCGCCGGAGACCGCCTGGATTTTGCCCAAGGCGCAGATGGAGCACCCGGAGGAGGACACGTCGCTGGTGCGGAAGATCTGCACCGTCATGGCCCAGCCGGAGCATCGGCACCTGCAAAGAGGCAAAAAATCCTGAAGCGACAGATCAAAAAAGGCCCCGCCTGGGAATTTTCCCAGGCGGGGCCTTTTCGGTTTGCGTCAGGGCTTGAGCTGCTCCAGCAGTCCCTTGCAGCCGGCCTCCACATCCCGCCAGGTGGCGGTGAAGTCCCCGGTGTACCAGGGATCGGCCACCTCCTGACCGGGCCGGCCGGCGAAGTCCAGAAGCAGACGGATCTTCCCGTCCGGGTCGCCGCCGCACATGCGGCGCATATTCCGCACATTGGCGCCGTCCATGCCGATGAGAAGGTCATAGTGGTCATAGTCTGCCCGCCGCAGCTGCCGGGCGGCGTGGCCGGCGCAGCCGATGCCGTGGGCCGCCAGCTCCCGCCGGGCCGGGGGATAGACCGGGTTGCCGATCTCCTCAGTGCTGGTGGCGGCGGAGGCGATCTCAAATTCTGCCTCCCGCCCGGCCTTTTTCACCAGGTCCTTCATCACAAATTCCGCCATGGGGCTGCGGCAGATGTTGCCGTGGCAAACGAAAAGTATTTTGGTCATCTTTTTATAACTCCTCATAAGTCCTGTATTTCTTCTCAAATGCTTGATATTACAGGATTTTTCACACTTTCCGTGCAGCCTGAGTTTCCACCTGCTTTGAAGATATCTTCTCAAATCTTCTCAGGATTTCTCATGTTTTTTCCTGCAATATTGGTAAAGGCGTTGGTAAAGAAAGTCGCTTTACCAACGGGCAATTTTAAGCGTTCGCCACACGCAACAGTTCATCTTTGGCATCATCAAACTTCACATGGGTGTAGGTATTCAGCGTTACACTGATGTCTGCATGACCCATGATGTACTGCAATGTCTTGGGGTTCATCCCGGATTTTGCCATATTGGAACAGAAGGTGTGCCTGCACACATGAGGCGTTACTTTCGGCATCTGGATGCGGTAAATCTTGTTATACTTCTGGACAATATGCTCCATGTACTTCTCCCAATGAAGTGCCACCATAGGCATATCGTTCTTGTCCAGAAACAGAAAACCAACGTATCCATCAACCATGGGTTCCGTTTTGGGGACCGTACGGTTGGCGATGATCCGGCGGAAACAGGATGCTACCTCCTCAGTCATCGGAACATAGCGGATGCCACTTTCTGTCTTTGGCTGCTGGATCACATACTCCATCTGTGATGTTCTCTGCAACTGATGATCCACCTTGATACGCATTTCCTCAAACTCAACATCCTGGATCGTAAGTCCACAGAATTCCGAGATACGAAGCCCTGTGTGAAAGAGGATATAGATCCCGTCGTAGTATCTGCTGAAATGCTTGTCCTCTTTGATAAACTTCAGAAGATCCCTTTCCTGTTTCCGGCTGATGGCTTCTCTCGTCACTGAGTCATTGACGACTACCGATGCCAGCTCAAATCCGAACGGATTCTTGCGGATCAGGTCATCATCCACCGCCATCTGGAATGCCGGTCTGAGAACGCCTCGAATCGAATGAATCGAGCTATACCCTCGGCCATCCACCTTCTGAAGCTTGATGAGCCATGCTTTGGCATCCGACAAACGCACCTTGTCAATGCGTTGCCTGCCGAATGACTCTTTTTTCAAGATGTTGATCACCGTCTTGTAGCCTGCGACCGTATTATGGCGAACGCCGGTTTTCAAGGACACATACTTTTCCACCAGTTCCAAAACCGTGAGCTTTCCACCGTTGGTTACGATGTGATCGAACAGATCAGCCTCAATCCGCTTTTCCTTTTCTCTCAGGGAAGGCTCTCGCTTTTTTCCCTTGGGCATAGGATCATTTTTATCCAGCCGCCAGCTGTACACATTTTGCTCTTTGCCATCCTCGTCCAGATAGCGGAACCGATACCTCCCATCCTTGCGCTGATACTCGCCTTCTCGCAAAATCCGATTGCGATTGTCTCGTCTTTTTTCACTCATTGAAATCTCTCCTCTAAAAGAAAGGAGAGCCAGACTTGCACTCTTATCATAGCACAAGTTTGGCTCTCCGTATAGCTTTGCCATGAAAGAATGGCAATCTGCCATCGACTTTTTGAAAGGCTATTATACAGCAGTGGCCTGATCCAGATACCTCTCAAATTTCTCCCGTTTGATCAAAGCACGGTTTCCATTCATCACATAAAAATCCTCGTTGGGATGCTCATCAATCAGCATCCGCAGCTTTCCCTCTCCGATATGATAATATCCGGCGGCTTCCTCAATGGTCAGGGTATAGCGCCGCCAGACCGGAATATCCAAACACTTCTTACTGCAAATCATTGTCTTTTCATTTCCCATAGGCTACCTCCATAGATCAGAAAGGCCAGACAAAGAGTATCCGGCAACGAAGTCCGGCAACGGACTCCGAAAAACCTGTAACCTATCGTCTGGCCATCGTTTCTTACTTTTCAAATTTTCTTGTGAAATCTCGTTGCTTTCGTTGTCAGAGAACATATACCCCAAAAAAGGTCTTGCTTGATGGGCTTTTATCGTATCTACATCCCCATTTTGTGGCAACAAAGTCAGCAACCAGCCGACAACCAACCGGGCAACAGGCCCTGTAAATCAGGCAATCCACTCCTTTGGCAGCTCCAGTTGACGGACTTCTTCCTCGCTCAGCTCCACAAATCCACCTTCGTTGTCGGAAATCTCCCGTTCCCAGCCCCGCTGCCGACCATAGCCCGCAAACATTCGGGGATTGGAGAAGGGCTTCCAGCCCGTCACCACTGTGTTCATGATCTCGTTGATGTTGTGCAGCTGCCAACGCTTCGGCTCCTCAAAGGCGTGTCCCAACGCTTCCTTGAACAGCTGCTTGGAGCAGACCACATTGCCGGTGTAGTGTTCCAGAAAGCCCTGAATCTGCCCGGCCTCGGTGTCCTCTGGCATGAAGTCCTTTTGAACTTCCACCAGCTGCTTCTGAATCGCCTTTGAAAACTTCATGGAATACTCGCCGCTGCGGTAAATGGTCATAGCCTCCGCCCATACCTGCAACAGATATTCTCTGGAAGCGGTTTCGTTCTCCAAAATATGAACTTCCGCTTTCTCCGGGTAAATCATCACCGGCAGGAACCGGCGGTTTCCGGCCCGGTCAAGGGGGAGGAAGTCCAGCGTGTTGGAAGAACCGCCGAACACACACTGCCGCAGACGGTCTTTGGGCTGGGTCTCATAGGGCGTGCGGTAGGTTTCCTTTTGGCGGCTAATAAAGGAACGGATCTCCTCGATGCTCTTGGCGTTACTGGTGGCCAGCATCTCCGACATCTCAATGATCCAGTGTCCTTGCAGCTTGGCAAACACCTTGTCATCATCCAGCTTTTTCAGGTCATCAGAGAACCACTCATCCTGTATCGCCAGGAAGCGAAAGAAGGTAGACTTTCCGGCTCCCTGGCCGCCCACCAGACAAAGCAGCTCCTCATATTTGGAACCTGGATGGAATACCCGGCGGATGGCTCCCAGCAGAAAGTGTTTCAGCATTTCTTCCACATAGTCGCTCTCATCTGCCCCCAGAAAGTGATGCAGGCAGGAGCGCATCCGAGGTATGCCGTCCCACACCAGACCATTCAGCACATCCTGGATAGGGTGATAGCAGTTTTCGTTTGCTACGATAGAGAGCGCCGCCATCAGCTTCTTTTCACTGGTCAAACCGTAGTTCTGCTCAAAGTAAAGGAGCAGATATTTGACATCGGTATCAGTCAAGGCGCTGGTGCTTCTGCGCCAACCCAGATCCCGCACAATATCCACACGGTCGGTCAGCAGATTCAGCCGGATTGCGCTCCGCAAAAGCGGATCTTGGCAAAACACCGTGCGGCAATTTCCAATGGTGTTGGCCGGTTGTCCTTTTTCCGTCGTGGAAAGGCTTTCCCGCACTTCAGCAACGGTCAATTCCTCACTTTCGGCCTGCTGGGTTGCAGGCACTAAACTCTGCGATTCGCTGTTCAATGTTTCTCACCTCCTCAAGAGAAAAGCATCTGATTTGTTCGCAAAATCAGATGCCTTAAAGCGCCATATCCTGTTTTTCCCGCTGCTTTTTCCGGTTGTATTCTCTCTGTGCGCTATCCTGCTTGGCTTTTTTCAGGAAAGCAAGAATGGATTCCTTGGCCTTTTCCTGAATCTGCTGTTTGCCAGCCTGCTTGACCTCCGGCTGCATCAGCTTCTTCTGGATTTTTGTCAGGGCTGACTGCATGGCGTTTTTGATTTTGGAGATGACACCATCCAATCGGGCAGCGGCATACTCACGCTCTTTTTGCGGAGCTTTCCGTTCCGGCGAGAGAACCCAGTTTTTCATTTCTTCCACCAACCGGAGATCCTCCTTGTGGGTCTCCTGCCGAACGGTGTCAGTGACAACTTCCACCGCCTTATCATAGGCAATATCCGAAACTTCCTCCACCAGTGTTTCTACATCCTCAATTTTCAGGGTCAGCTCCTCCAGCTTCTGTTCCTGGACGGCCAGCTGCTCCTTTTGCTTCATCAGAATGTAGTCCTGCTTCTCCAGATACGCCCGCCCACCATAGGACGGCTCCTGCTCCAGATGCACCCCATGTTTGCGGCTAATGTCAAAGAGCATCGTCCGACAAACTGCATCAAAGGTCTGCTTGCGGTTGTTGTGTTTGCCCTTGGGCTTACTCGGATCAGGCAATT
Organism: uncultured Oscillospiraceae bacterium; assembly: GCA_902478785.1. GTDB lineage: Bacteria > Bacillota > Clostridia > Oscillospirales > Oscillospiraceae > Oscillibacter. The sequence continues at coordinate 194,743 of CABSMJ010000001.1, read as the reverse complement.
CAAAGCCCAGTTCCTCCAGCGCCTTTTCCTGCTGGGGGCACAGCTCCCCATACCGGTTTTTGCAGTCAAACACATGACGCTCGTGGATATGGGGTGTGCCCTCATCCAGATGCAGCGCCCAGTCCAGAATGTGGATATGGGAACCAAAGCGCCGTTCAAACTCCTCGTAAAATTCGCTGACAATGAGTGCCAGCGTACCAGGTGGAACGGATTCTTCTATGGTGCCGATCTGGTAGATACTTTCCTCCGGGCAGGTCTTGTTGTTTTTCAAAAGATCTTCCACCGTGCGGTTGCGCTCGGTGTGTCGTGTTTTCTCGTTCCGGGCATTCTGGGCATCCACATGGTCGGAATAATGCTCGTAGTAATACATCCGCTCAATTTCTTCAAAGCTGAAATCCGGCTGTTCCGTGCTCTCCCGAAGTTCCGGGGTAGTGAAGCCACGATAGCAGTCCCAGTACACATTTTTCTTGGCTCGCTGGGCATCAATGAGTTCGCTGTTCTCCACATCAAACCGGCGGTCATTGTGCCGGGGATTATAGGTGCCATGCTTGCCGGAGCGTCCGTTGTGCCGTGTCAGTTTCAATTTTTATCCCTCCATTCTCCGTTGATTTTTCTCGAAGGGGAGCAGCGTCGAAGCCGCCAAACCTGCGGATTTCTGCGTCAGGTAATACCCAGTACGAATTGACGCAAAGCATCAACTCTCCCTGGGCAAGGCGTTTCACCCTTGACCCGATGGGGCTGGCTGCCCTCAACCCGCCAATGGGCCTTGCCCCTTGACCCCAACAGGGCGCTGCGCCCCTGTACCCAGCACAAAGGGCTTGCCGCCCTCTGTACTCCTGCCCGGAGAAGCTGACTTCCACCACTTGTACGGTTTCTGTCAGTTCCTCCGGCTCTGAATGCTCCTTTTGTCGCATTTCCCGGCATGGGGGATACTGGGGTATCACGATACCAATTCACCGCCAAAATACCGAGTGCAGACCCGTTATTTTCCTGTGAATTGACCCGATTTCAGGCGCTCTTCTTGTCCGTCCGCAAGACCTGAAATCCGTGCTGTTTGGCGTACTCTCTGGCAGCAGCCAGCCGTTCCTCACTGTACGGCGGTACCAGACGGATGGACAGGCGGGACTTGTCCATCACATAGGTCACGCTGCCCTCAGTAGTGCTGCGCTCCAACCGGCACAGCTGGGGATACTTGCGGCTGAACTTGGCCAGCCTGCGCTTCAGATCGGCGTTGAAGGTGTAGATACTGGCGGTGTCCTCCGCCTCGTTCCAGTTGATAATGGTTTCTTTCTCATACTTAGACAGCTTCTTCATACAGATCCTCCTCATACTCGGTGTTTTCCTTTACCAAACGCATGCGGCGCTTGGCACAGTAATACTCGTCCATCTCAGCACGGAGCCTATGATAAAAGCCGGTGTACCAGCTTTCTGCTATCTCCGTTTCCATCTTCCGGGCCAACTCCAGCATTCGGTGCTTGGCCTGAGGGTCAACGGTTAAGGCAGTCAGCCATTTGAGCCTGGTCACCGTGTTGTGGTGGTTGGGACAGGCAAAGGCATACAGCACTTTCTTTTCTCGGATACTCAATTTCATAAAAATCAACCTCCTAAAAGTTTATTTTCCATGTGTTAGTTGCCGGTTTGCCTGCAATCGCTCCTGCCCGGATTTTTCCCAGCGTATTGTCCTCCTTGGTGCGCTCCTGTCATGGCATCACTTCCCCAGAGGTCATACCCCTTGCAGCCGGTCATTCAATTTTCAAGGTTCTGTGTCTCCCGACAAAACTCATTTTACCGAAAAAACAGGGCCTCTCCCGTATGTCCAAAACGATGGAAAATGGCTTGAAATCAGCATATTTCCACGCTTATGGAAGCATGGTATAATGTTCATAAACGGAAGGATTTCCTGGTGAGAGGGGGATTTTAGATGCACACAAAACTGTCTATCCCGGAACGGTTAAAAGACTTGCGGGTGGTGGATAAGCGCCTGACACTGGAGCAACTGGCCGAGCAGACCGGGCTTTCCAAATCTGCTCTCAGCAAATATGAGAGCGACGATTATAAGGACATCAGCCCCTTTGCCATCGCTACGCTGGCGGAATTTTACGGGGTGTCCACCGATTACCTGATGGGGTTATCGGAAAATAAAAATCACCCAAACACAGAGCTTCAGGCCCTGCATTTGAGTGATGATATGGTTACATTATTGAGCAGCGGGAAAATCAACAACCGGCTGCTGTGTGAGATTGCCACGCATGAAAACTTCCAGCGGCTGATGACGGATATTGAGATTTTCGTTGACCGGATTGCTGATATGCGGATCGCCCAGATGAATCTGGTGCTGGAGGCCACCCGGCAGGAAGTGATCCGCAGCCATGCACCAGGGGATAACGACCTTTATGTCCGCACGCTGGAGCTGGGACAGGTGCAGGAGAGTGACTTTTTCAGCCACACGATTCATGATGATCTGGACAGCATCGTTCAGGATATTCGTCAGGCCCATGTCACCGACCGCACCACCGCCGATCCGCAGCCGACTTTTACAGAGGTCAAGGAAAAGTTTGACCGTGCCATGCAGCTGGGCAGTAATGAGGAACGGGTAATCCACGAGTTTTGCGACCAGATGCAGATTCCCTTTGACAAGATTGCATCCGAGGATTTCTCAGCGTTTATGCGGATACTGAGCCTGTCCAAGCTGCTGAAAAACCCCAACAATATGAGAGGGAAAGTTCGGACACAGCATTCTCATGGTACAAAAAAGAAAAAGCGAAGATAGCAGAGAAGACCGCTGTCCGTTTAGGATAGCGGCCTTCTCATTTGCTTTAAGTATTGTTCTTTAAATCATATGCACATAGGAGTTTGCGATAGTCTGTTGAACGCTTATCCGGGAAATTTCTAAGGTAATCCTCAACTTGCTTCAAATCCATTTGACCTGACATAATGGAACAAATCATCTCTAATGTTCTATAAGTCCGAGGGATTTGTGGATCGTCGATCACTGCTTGGGGTCTATCGTGGTTTCCACAGCATGCCGAAGGAGTTTCTGCAATAAGAGCATTAATCTTAGCTTGCTGTTGTTGCTTTAAATCTTCACTTCTATCAATGTCGGGACATATCAGGGAAAAAGCATATATTGGGAAGTACTGCGAAGATTGAATTCTTTGCTTATTTAAGAGATATAACAACTGAGAGTTAGATTCTTCAATAATCTGAAAATAATTTGCCATCATTTCAGATGTTGTCAAAAATTCATATTTGATGGTTTTCTTGGAACCTACAACAAGTACTTTATCAGAATTTTCGAGTTCGTCTAAATCTTCAGTAATTGAAACTTCGATGGAACCGCCCTCACATATTTCACGAACGACAGTTTGCACTTTTCGAATATCCATAGCAGAAACTGGTAAAAATAGATTGGCCAATGCTTGGTATACAGCAATAAAATTATCTGTTTTCAACTTATTTATACGAATGGTTTCGAATCCTTCAATGTCTATGTCATGCTCTGTAACTTCCGTGCTTTCTGACCCCTGCTCATATTCAATCAAAAGGAAGTTGTCCCGTATTTTTTTCGCTTCATCAGAACCATAATCTACATAAGAAAAGATGGTCCTAAGAATATCCTTAATATTTTTATCGCCAATGTTATAACCAATAAAAATAATTGGATTATGGATGAATAGAGAAAGTAATTGTGCACGTATTAATTCATATTTTCGGTTGAATTCTTCGTAATCACCTTCTGTAATAATAATTTTGTCTGGTTGTGATACACAACCGTGTATTTTATATACAGAACCGTAAGGATTGCTGAGCAAAATATTGTTTCCTACAAGTGGATTGAATCCAAATAATTGCTCAATCATGGTATCATAGTTGGTTGTAATTACAGAGCTTATGTTTTTGCGAGCTTTTTTGAACTCAGCAATTTCAGACAATGCAGAATCCTTTATAGTTGCTTCTCTCAGCAAATCAGCCAAATATAGTTTGAATCTACTGATATTTATTCCCTTTTCCATGTTTGCATAAAAAAGATCATTAATATGTTCGAATTTTCCGTGACGATTATCTTTTAGATGCTGATTAAAGTCCTTTTCCAGTTGGGTAGCAATTTGATCAAAAGCATAGCCGGTTGGACGCATATGCTCAGCTTTAATATCAAGATAATACTCTGGATCTGGGTTAAAATCTGATGCCACTTTTTTTAGCAAAGAATCCCAGCTATATGAATTTTCTAAATATCTCAAACTTAATCCGGTACCAACAAACAGTACAGGGTGATTGTGGTAATTTGAAATAAACTCCTGTATGTTCACTATGACGTCTCCTCCTGATATTTTTTCTTATTCCATCAGCTTAATCATAGACACAATGAAAGCGACTTCTTCACCCGGCAGGCCATACTTCTGGTACGACTCGGCATCTCTCCAAGGTTTAGAAAAGTTCTACAAGGTAACTTAATTCTTGGGATTAATCTTTCCATTAGTAACAATGACGACAGCAACACTTGCTACAGTTGTAGCTCCAGCACCTATCACTTTAAAAACATTTTTGGTGGTCTGCGCATGCTTATTTCGGCACGCTTCACAATACCTATGCTTATAGCCTTCCGGTAGAACCTTCTGGCATTTCTTATTTTTGCAAACTCTTACAACGGATTCGTTCTTCATTTCTTTTTCCTCCGGATTGGCTTATTCTCCAATAGTCTTGTATCGGTCGCACTCGGAAGTGCTTTTATCTTTTCGCTAATATCTGGTAGAGTCTTTGACCAGTAATTTTCCGGTGCAGGATCAATTGAGTCCAACCGCTGAACTAATCCTGGAACAGATGTGTATGTATCTTCAATAAAGCCCGCATAGTATGTAAGGCTTTTTCTTGCCACCTCATGCTCTCCAAGTTCCTGATATGCCATAGCTTCTGCAAAAGAAACCATGTTCACAGCACAGAGACTCTCACGGATTTCACTCATTCTGCCGTTAATCTTTTCAGGGTTGGAACCAGAAAGTATCTTCTGTATAAAGTTTTCAGGCTGATTCTTGATAAACTCGACATTGCTTTTCTGGCTCAGCATTAGAAGATTTCTACTGTCCTCAGCTGCTGCGGCTAACTGCATAAGCGCCATAGCCTTCAGTTCAGGATTTTTTATCTCCATCGCTTGCAGTAATTTCTGCTGACAACTATATGCCGTTGCCAATCTATCATACTCTTGCCCCATTCGGACTTCTTCGACTGCAAGCTGTACTGCCTGGATCTCTTCGGCAATCTGCGCCATCTGCATCTGAGTAGAAAAACTCGTCATAGCCTGAGTCATTTCCGGAGCCATTTGCACAGACTTCAAAGGAATCGTAGCCACAATTTTCTTTGTCTCAGGGTTGATAAGGTTTGCCATAAGTGAGCCATCTTTTTTCGTCATTAACTTAAGGGCTCCTTTTGCAATCTGCTGCTTCTGCTCATCTGTCAGCACTGCTTGCAATGTCACATCCGGCACTGCCGCTTTAACGACGTTAATAAAGGCTGGCGCAGTATATAACGCCTTCTCTATTTGGGCAAAAACCGTCTTTGCACCTTTGAGCAAAGGCTTCGCTACTTCCGGGACCCGCCCGAAATGTTCCGATAGTTCTTCTTTATATTCAGATGCATCAATTATTTCCACATCTTCAGATGGGATGATGATTGTTTTTTCGTCCATATCAAATAATCCTTTCGCGATACTTCTATAATAGAGTTTGTATTTTTTGCGAACTGCCCTACTTCTTTATATAGGTAAGCTCAATATCATATCCAAGTTGCTCAAGCATCTGTACAAAAGTCTTATTAATAATCTTTTCCGGACTCTTTATCAATCGATTCACATATGATGGAGAAGTTCCCGACTTCTCGGCCAATTCCGCTTGAGTTGTCTGCTCCTCAACACATTTAACTTTTACATCTATCTCAATATTATTTTTTAACATCGCTTTAAAGCCCTCATTAAGTTCAATATAATTGCACTATTAGTTTAATTTATTATATCATAAAGCCTTACAGATTTCATCAATCATTTATATACGAATAAAACAAGCAGGGACTACTCCCAAAAGAGCAATCCCTGCTTATCGGTTATTCCAAATAACGATTTAGTGATAAATTATCTCGCTTCGAACAATTTCTTCTGCCCGGTTGCGGATGTTGTTCATGGTGCCCATCCACGCCATTGGATCATGGGCTTTCAATTTTTCGGTAATGTTTTCTGCCGCTTTCATCTGATTGATGAGGCGGTTCATCCGCTTCTGTGCTTGCTCATTCAGATCAGCCAGATATGTCCAGAGTCTGCCACTCAAAATCAGGTCATTATACTGGGCTGGATGGTACTGCTCCAAATAGTCTTTGTGCATCCGCCCCCAAAAACCAATAGGGCGGATTTCTTCCGGTAGCTGCAAGTCGGGAATGTAGTAGTCGCCAACCAACGTATAATGCAGGCCATTGTGTTCATCGTAAATATGTTTTTTGAGTTCTTCCATGTTGTTGATCTCCTCATTCTGGTGTGATAGTTAGCAAGCCTGGCTCTCCAGAAATATTGGTAAATCATTGGTAAAACTGAGGTTGAAACACAGGAAGTTCTTGATTTACAGGCGTTTTTTCATGTCCGGTAAATCCTGCCGTGGCACACGAAAAGTATTTTTGTCATCTCATTTATACCCCTTTATAAGTCTTCAAACCGTTGCTATCCCTGGCTTTCAGACATTTTTGTTTTTACCTGCTGCCCACACAAATCTGCGTAATTCTACGTAATTTCATGGGCAAATGGTGTAGTAACTGGCATAGCAGCTGTGGATCAGACCTGATTTTTTAAGCCGTCACGGAGCACAAGGACTTTGCATCGGCTCAACTGCCCAGTCAAAGCTGACGGAATACCTGTATAGTGGGATGGATAAATCAGGTCTTTTCGCTGTCCTCACCTGTCCGCGGGATTCCTGCCTTGTGGTTTTGCCGCTTTTCCAACATTGCCAAACCCTTTTCGTGATGAAAAGAGCCTTGATATATGACACCTTGATTGTACCATATTTGGGCAGCCTTTCACACCAAAAATTTCAGATAGAATTTGTTTGCGCGATGATTGTTTAAGCAGGCGGCGCTTGCTCATGTGCTGATTCCCCAGCCATGGGATAAGCTGGCAATCCCTTTTGCTAATGAGCGCCCGCAGTTGGTTGCCCCGATGTGGGAGTATATGGGAACTTCCTTAACCCGATATACTTTGTTTCGGCAGCTTCCTGGCAAAGTCCTTAAAGAGAGCGTTATAGGGAGGGACTGCTTGGATGGTTTTGGTCTTGCGTGCCTCAAACTCAGGTATATATTTCCTTATCGCAAACCTGAAAACCCTTGACAACGATAGCTTTCCGGGATATACTTAACAAAGTTAACTATATGTGGGGAGGCAGGTGTGAAATATGGAATGGACAGATATGATGCATTATCAACAGCAATTTCAAAAGATCATGCGCGCCCTGCTGCCTGTGCGAAAATCTTCATTGACCGCAAGTGAATGTGAGCTTTTGGCTCGGCTGTATTTACAGCCGGAACAGAATACGCCTGTTTTGCTCAGCCAAAGCAGCGGTATGAAAAAAGAGGCGGTAAGCCGCTGTCTGAAAACGCTCTATGATAAAAACTGCATACGCAAACAGCGCCAGACGACGGATGAGCGAAGCTATCAGCTGTTTATCACAGAAACTGGTCTTGCCGAATTGAGAAAGGGATATGAAAGCATTTTACAGCCCTTCTATGATTTGTGGCGCAGTTCAAGTGAAGATTTTGAGTCATTTATGTATTACGCGGATAAACTCGCCACACAGATTGAGAAAGGACAGGAAAATACTCGTGCCCGTGAAATTTTATGATGCATTACAGTTAGATCCCTCTATACTGAAGCGAAAGATTGCCGCCTGCGACACAAGGAAGGAAAAAACATATTATTGGATCGCCATGGCAGTGCGTTCGGTACTGATCGTAGCCTTCGCCATCGTGTTTATCAGTTTGCTCTCCGGCGTGTTTGGCTCCGATAATACTCCTATGGCGGTGGCATTGTTCTGTATGATGCTGGGCATCCGCTTTGTCAATTTTGAATACTGTATCGGTGACTCACTCATCACCTTGGCAGCAGTGCTGGTCATTTTGGTGCTGGCTCCTTGCGCGGCGGCCGTGCTCCCGCCGATACTTTTGGTTCCCCTGCATTTCGGCGCCTTTTTTGCCCTTCTATACATGACCACTCAACGGCCTGAAATGGGGAACGGTGGCTTATACAGCTTTGCTTACATCTACCTGACTGGCAACCCGGTCGTGGGAGAGGCTTTGATTCGCCGCGGACTTCTGGCCTTGGTGGGCTATTTGATCTGCGGTGCGATTCTGTTTGCCAAGCACCGCAAGCAACACAAAACAATTCGTTTTCATCATGTGATACAGAAATTTAGTCTTTCCACACCGGCCCACCTGTGGCAGCTGCGCATGGCGCTTGGCGTGAGTTTCATAATGACTGCCGGACAAGTATTTGGTGTGGAGCGGTTTATGTGGATGGGATTTGCCTGTGCGTCTTTGCTGTCGGAATATCCGTATTCCGGCAATACAGCCACCCGCTTTCAGCAGCGGATCGTAGGAACCATTGCGGGCTCTGGTGCATTTTTTATTCTTTATTTGATAACACCCCAGGCTTTTCATTCGTTGATGGGGCCGTTGGGCGGGTTGTGTCTGGGCTTCTGCACCGATTATCGGTACAAAACGGCAATGAACTGTTTTGGTGCCCTCATGCTGGGCACAGGGATCTATGGGCTTCAGGAAGCAGTGCTCCTGCGTATGGCGGATACCCTTTTGGGTGTGACATTTGGACTGGTATTCGCGACGATTTTCCACCGTCTGGCAACGACCAAACTCCGGTTAAATAATGTCTAGAAAGGGTTAGGGCGGCCAATGACATAAAATGAAGCAAGGGGGCGTCGGAACCATTCCGATGCCCCCTTGCCGGGTTATAAGGCGCTTTTAATAGATCATATGGCAAGTTTAGCTCTCTCCAAATATGAGCGCCACAATCGCCAGGATCCTTTCTTTGGATGGCAGCGCAATATAAAAAGCCTGGCAGAAAGTGAAAAGACATAAATCCCCTATCTGCCGAGCCCCAAGGAGGACGCAGCAAATAGGGGATTTATGGGCATTTTTTTGGAGCTGCCAGGGGGAATTATTTCAGTGCCTTCTGATCTGCCTGCCACAGACGCAGCAGGGACTCACATCCGGCAATGGAGAGCTTTTCAATATTGCTGGCAGAGTGAGAGAGCTGTGTCTCAGGATCAAAGGCATCCGCGCCGTCCGATACATGCAGCAGATTGTCCAGGCACACGGCCATGCCGCCGGCACGAAGCCCCCAGATTCTGCCTAAAACCAGCACAATACTGGCCTCCATCTCTGCGCCATAGACGTTCATACGACGCAGATCTTCAAAGAGGTGGGCCCAGGAGGAGTTCCAATAGCCGTTATAAGAGGACCCGGGCGCGGGATGGCCGGCAAAGAAGGTGTCAGCGGAGCGTGTTGTTCCAATGTGATAGGGGTATCCCAGGGCTTCCACAGCGTCGGCACAGGCCTGAATCACCTGGTGATGGGCTACGGCGGGGAACTCAGGCGGAACATAGAGCTTGGAGGTGCCCTCATAGCGGCAGGCAGAGTCAAAAACGATAATGTCTCCATTGTGGATAAAATCCTGAAAGGTCCCACAGGTGCCGATCCGCAGGAAGGTTTTTGCACCTACCCGGGCCAGCTCCTCCATGGCAATAGCTGTGGAAGGACATCCCATACCGGTGCTGGTACAGCTGATGGGCATCCCCTTATAAACACCGGTATAGGTCACATGCTCTCGGTTGTCGGCCACCAGATGCGCCTCATCCCAATAGCTGGCTACCACCGGTACCCGCTTTGGGTCACCGGGAAGCAGGACGTAGGGGGCCACATCGCCTGGGGACAATTTTGTATGATACTGCATATTGCCTCCTTATGCGTGTTCAGCCGGCTTTTTTTCCCGATATTTCTTTCGCAATGCAGGCAGCTTTTTGATGGTCACCGTCATGATGATAATGCCCATCAGAATAGATGCCATGGACCGGGGAATGCCGCCGACCATTTCCAACTGCGTGGAGCCGCTGGTCATGGCTCCCATGAACAAAGCCGCCACAGGAATGGCCAGGGGGTTGTTTCCGCTCAGCAGCGCCACAGTGATTCCGTCAAATCCAAGGCCGGAGGTGAAATTGACCACAAACCGTCCATGTACGCCCAGAATTTCCAAGGCGCCGCACAGTCCGGCAATACCGCCGCTGAGGGCCATGATCTGAAGCTGGCGTTTTTTCACATGGATGCCGGAAAATTTGGAGAACCGGTCATTGCTGCCCACCAGCTGCAGCTCAAATCCAGAGACTGTATGGTGCATCCAGATGTACATGATGAGAACCACTGCGATACTGATCAGCAGTGCGGTGGTCACCTGACTGCCTTCGATAAGGGCAGAAAGGTGAGCCTGCTGGGCGATATTTTCAGTGGCCTTACTGTCTGAGGCGCTTCCCGGCACATAAAACGGATACATGACCAGATACTCCGTGAAAAGTTTGGCCACGTAGTTGAGCATCAGCGTAATGACGATCTCACTGGCGCCGAAGCGAATTTTGATCCAGCCTGCCAGCATGGCCCAAAGGGCACCGGCTGCTATGGCCGCTGCTGCGGCCAGAAGGATCAAAGGCAGGCCGGGCAGGCTGGTGAAAGTAAAGCCTACCCAGGTGGCGGCAAAGGCGCCCATATAGAGCTGACCATCGATTCCCAAATTGAATACGCCGCCGCGAAAGCCGATCGCTGCAGCCAGGCCGGTCAGGAGGAGCGGGCTTGTCCAGCGCAGAGTGCGGGCAAAATTCCATTTGCCTACAAAGGCGCCGGTGAAAAGGGTGCGATAAACCTCACCTACATCCTTTCCCAAAAGGAGCAGGATGACTGCGTTGATGAGAAAAGCCGCTGCAATGATGAGAACAAGGCGCAACACATTTTTCAATATGGCGCGGGTGCGCTTTTGAGCATCGGCGTTCATTTCTGCTCCTCCTCTCCCAAACCAAACATATACCGGCCCAGCAAGGCTTCGTTGGCCTCTTCCCGGCGCAAAAGCCCAGAGGCTTTGCCGTTGAACAGCACCAGGATCCGATCGCTGAGTGCCAGAATTTCATCTAGGTCAGCAGAGATCAAAAGGACAGCGCCGCCGGCATCCCGGATATGGAGCAGCTGCTGGTGGATGTATTCACTGGCACCAATATCTACGCCGCGGGTGGGCTGGCAGGCCAGTACAACCTTGGGGCCTCTGGAGAGTTCCCGCGCTACAATGATCTTCTGCATATTTCCGCCGGAGAGATTTCCGGCCTTTTCCTGCTCATTGGGTGTTTTGATGCCATAGCGCTGAATGGCTTCCCGGCTCCACTGGGCGGCATAGTTCCAGTGGATCACTCCGTGGGTGCTGACGGGAGAAACATCATGTGTCCCGACGATCAGATTTTCCAGAATGGTTCGGTCCAGAGCTAAGCCTTCCCGCATGCGATCCTGGGGAATATGGGCCAGTCCGGCATCCATGCGCTGTCTGACACCGCAGCGGGTAATATCTGCGCCCAGCAGTTCTACTCGACCGCTTTGAATAGGACGAACGCCAATGAGGGCCTCGGCCAGCTCTGTTTGCCCGTTGCCCTCTACGCCCGCAATGCCCAGGATCTCTCCTTGCTGCAAGGAGAAGGAGAGACCGTCTACTGCCCGATCCTTGGTGTCCCCTGCAACGCAGAGCTGATGGACTAGCAGAGCATCTCCCTGGGTGTGGAGCGGAGCCTTTTCCAGAGTAGCCACATCCCGCCCAATCATCATCCGGGCTACCTCTGTGGGGGTGACCTCGGAAGTATTCACCGTACCTACCGTTTCTCCGGCGCGAAGGGCCGTGATGCGGTCAGAAATCTCCATGATCTCCTTGAGCCGGTGGGAGATGAAGATGATTGTATGACCATTGGCTTTCAGCTTGCGGATGGATTGGAAGAGCTCATCGGTCTCTTGGGGAGTCAAGGTAGCTGTGGGCTCGTCCAGGACGATGATCTTGGCTCCGCGATAAAGAGACTTCATGATTTCTACCCGCTGCATCTGCCCCACAGATAGATCCTGAACCTTACTTTCCAGCGGAACGGATAGTTCAAAAAGATCCTGGAGCGACTGCAGCTCGGAAGCCAAATCTGCATTCCGCCAGATCCGCTTTCCCTTCGGGGGATTCCCCACAGCAATATTTTCTGCCACGGTCATGGATGGGGCCAGCATGAAATGCTGATGCACCATGCCGATCCCCTTTTCGATGGCGTCCAGAGGGGAGCGAAGCCGAAGCTGCTGTCCCCGAAGAAAGATCTCTCCCTCGTCGGGCTGGAGCAGTCCGTACAGGATGTTCATAAGCGTGGATTTTCCCGCGCCGTTTTCTCCCACCAAAGCATGGACCTCACCGGGGGCAACCTGAAGATTCACGTTGTGGTTGGCGACCACGGGGCCGAATCTCTTGGTGATGTTTTTCAGTTCCAGTTCATAGGTCATGCTGTGTCCCTCCTGCTCTCTGGACGCCATTTCAGAGGCGATATTTTACTCAGTAATTTTTTCGACCACAAGGGTTCCGTCGGTGATCTGGGCTTCCACTTCAGCCACTTTCTCCCAGATCTGAGGAGCCTTTTCCTTCATGGCTTCGTCGGTGCAGTTCTCAGCCAGGGTGGTATTCTTGGTGGTGGAGATGCCGCCGTTGGCATAATTGGCTGCGCCCAGTCCTGCGGTGAAGGTGCCGTCTACCAGCTTGCTGATCTGATCATAAACCGCTGCGCCGAAGCCCAGAGCCGTATCCATGAGCACATTGCCCGGGGCCAGGGAGGAATGGTCGCTGGCGTCGCCGATGACATAGTTTCCGGTCTCCTCGGCGGCTTCAATAATGCCCAGAGTCACCTTGCCGGCGTCGCCGATGATGACGTCCACGCCCTTGCCATAGAGGCTCAGCGCGATCTCCTTGCCCTTGGCAGGATCGTCAAAGGTACCAGCGTTGATCTGCTCCACAGTGGCGTTGGGGTTGACAGAGCGGGCGCCGGCCACCAGGGCGTTGTAGTTGGCGCGGATGGTGTTGTCCTCGCCGCCGATGACGTGGCCGATCTGGCCGCTCTCAGAGGCCATAGCCGCTGCTACGCCGCAGACATAGTTGGCCTCCCAGCAGGCAAAGTCAATGGAAACCACGTTGTCAAGACCGTAATCCTCGGCGCTGTAAATGTGGACAAACTTCACATCGGGGAAATCGGCAGCGACCTTCTTCACTGCGTCGGTCATGGCGGGGAAGGAGGCCACGATCATGTCATAGCCGTTCTGAGCAAAGTTTCTCAGGCTCTCTTCATACTGCTCGGGCTGAAGGGCTTCATAGGTGGTGGCCTCTATGCCCAGCTCCTCCTGAGCGCGCTTGACAGCGCTGTTCATATCATCAGAGGGACCGCTGTCGCCCAAACTCTGGGTAAGGACCAGAGCTACCTTCTGGCCGCCTTCGGAGTCATTTGCGCTGCTGTTACTAGGAGAAGAGGAATCCGCGCCGCAGCCGGACAGCAGGGACAGAGCCATTGCGATGGACAATCCGAATGTGACAAACTGCTTGAGTGTGCGTTTCATGGGAGTTCTCCTTTCGTGTGTGCAATTTTATGGGATGTGTGACGCCTATCAATACGGGGTATTGCCCGCATCAACGCTGATGGATTGGCCGCGGATGATCTCAGCGGCATCTGATGCCAGGAAGGCCACCACCCGGCCCACTTCGATGGGCTGGATCAGACGGCCCAGCTGGGCAGGGCCCCAGGTGGCACGGAGCTGCTCTACCGTAGGCTTTGCCTCTGCGGGAGCGTCTTCAATGGTTTTGAGCATGCAGTAACGCAGCATCTCGGTATCCACAGCGCCTGGGCAGACAGCATTTACCCGAATCCCACAGGGAGCCAGCTCCTTAGCCAGACTCTGCGTCAGATTCATAACAGCAGCCTTAGAGGCGTTGTAGTGGGCCTGGCCAGGGAAGGTCACTTTGCCTGCATTGGAGGCGATGTTGACGATGCTTCCCGAAGAGCCAGTACGGCGCAGGATCTGTGCAAAGCTCTGGCAGCAGAAAAACATACCCTCTACGTTGATCGAGAATACTTTTTCCCAGTCTGCCGGCGTAATATCCTCAATGTTTTGCATCTTGGTGATTCCGGCGTTGTTGACCAGAATATCCAAATGCCCGAACTGAGACAAAGCGGCTTCCATAGCGGCGGTCACACTTGCAGGATCGGTGACGTCCATTTTTACCGCCATGGCCTGATAGCCCTGCTGACGCAGTGCGCTGGCGGCCTCCTCAGCGGGCTCCGTCTGGATATCCGCAGCCACTACAATGGCACCCAGCTCGGCCAGCGCCTGGCCAATGCCTCGACCCAGTCCGCTTCCACCGCCGGTGATCAGGGCGACACGGCCGTTCAAATCATACTGATTCATATTGCAATCCCTCCACAATTTTTTGATACATCAATACGCAGGGGCCCAAACCACACCGCCGTCAGCGATAATGGTCTGACCGGTAACCCAGTCGGACAGGGGAGAGGTGAGAAACAGGCAGACATTTCCGATGTCCTCCCATTTTCCAATGCGCTTGAGCGGAGCGCGGGAAACATACCGCTCTCTCCAGCCGGGGACTGCTGCATCAAGGCCAGGCGCATCCATCAGGCCGGGAGCCACTGCGTTGACCCGAATGCCGTACTGGCCGAAATCCATAGCCAGGCTTCGGGTGCCCATGATAATGCCGGCCTTGGAAGCACCATAGTGAGCGCCGTCGGGCAGGGGAGTGAATCCATTGATGGAAGCCACACTGACGATAGCACCGCCATTGCCCTGGGCGATCATATGCTTGGCTGCGGCCTGGGAGCAGAAGAAGAAGCCCTTGACGTTGGTATCCATCACGGCATCCCAGATCTCCTCGCTGATCTCCATAGTGGGCTTGTTGATGTTGATGCCGGCGTTGTTGACCAGAGCGTCAATGTGACCAAACTTGGCGGCGATCTCATCCATGGCCCGCTGGCAATCATCGGGGCTGCTCTGATCCATCACAAATACCTCTGCGGGGCTGCCCATCTCACGGATCTCCTGGCAGACGGCCTCAGCGCCGTCCCGACTCCCGTGGCAAGTCACTGCCACCGTAGCTCCGGCTTTCCCAAAGCAACGGGCGATCCCGGTGCCCATACCATGACCGGCACCGGTGACTACCACGACTTTTCCGTGAAAATCCAACATGTTTGCATAGTCTTTGTTCATAGGTGGTTCCTCCTATCTGATCTATAAAGGTCTTATGGGTTGGGTGTAGGGGAAAGGCGAATACTGGACGCTCGAATATGGAGTTCCACGGGCAGGGTTTCTACCACGCCGGTGAGATTCTTTCCGGCAATCTGCTCCATCATCATGTATGCCGCCCGCTTGCCCATCTCGTAGGCGGGCACCCAGGCACAGGTGAGGGGCGGGTTCATCAGGGCGGAAATTTCCACATCATCCACGCTGGCCAGGGCCACGTCCTCTGGAATACGGACTCCGGCCCGGATGAGCTGCAGCATCAGGGCATGGGCCACGTTATCGGTGAAGACCACCAGAGCCTCCGGCTTTTCCTTCAGCCCCTGGAACCAGGCAAAGGCTTTTCCGCCGCCGCCCAACTGAGGAGAAACATGACAAATCATCTCCTCATTTACGGGGATACCGGCCTGCTCCATGGCGTCCCGATACCCTTTTTCGCGCTCTGTATAGGTCTCTGGCCCCATAGAGGTGCCTATGTATCCGATTTTTTGGATGCCCTGCTGAAGAAAATGCTGGGTCAGTGTGCGGGTGGCACCGCCGGCGTCAAACCAGACCGCCGGGGAGACGGATTTTTCATCCAGATATACCACCGGCAGCTTTCCGTCCACCACAGGCCCCAGTTCCTTGCTCATGGAGTGGATGATGAGCCCGTCGATCCCGCCGCTTTCCAATTGCAGCACGGTACGGACGGATTCTGCATCCGGACTGTTGGTCAGATCCAGCAGAAGCAGATGATAACCTCTTTCCCGGAGGGCGTCCTGAACGCCGCCGATCAGTTGGGGCGTGAAGGGGTGATAGATATTGGGGACAGCCAATGCCACCAGCATGGTGTTGCGCTTTTTCAGCGCCTGGGCCATGTAGTGGGGCTGATAATTGAGCTCCTCCGCAGCCGCCAAAATCAATTGCCGCGTCTCTTCGCTGATTCGCTCACAGCCTGCGCTCTGGTTCAGGACCATGGATACCGTGGCCACAGAGCGCCCGACCTTTCGGGCCACATCCTTGAGGGTGGATTTTTTCTCATTTTGACCGTATCCGTTCACAATGACTGACCTCCTTTTCCGCAATTACGCTTGAACCGCAGCCTTTCTTCTGCGTTCCCGCCGCAGCAGCAAGGCGACAATGGTAATGAGATAGGGCATCATCATGATGATGGGGGAGGGAATGCTGCCAAACTGCTGGGCCCGATAGCTCAGGGATTCTGCTGCACCGAACACAAGGCTGGCCACCAGAACCATAACGGGGTCCGCTTTTCCAAACACTACGGCAGTATAGGCAATGAAGCCTCGACCAGAGGTCATATTCTCAGTAAACATGGTGACATACCCCATGGACAAATGCGTGCCTGCCAATGCGCAGAAAATGCCGCTGATGGTAACCACCAGGATCTGGTAGCGCTCCACGGCGATACCTGCCGTGGCAGCGGCTCTGGGATTTTCTCCCACCATACGCAGGTTGACACCCGCGCTGGTGCGGTAGAGAAAGAAAGCACACAGGGCAACCAAAATCCAGGACAGATACACCATGGGGGTATACCCACTGAGAATATCGCCAAGAATAGGAATGTTGTCGATCAATGGAAGATCGATTTTAGGAAGACCGACAATTTGGGAGGAGTGAATGGAACCCTGGTCACCAAAAACCAGCTTCATGGAAAAGGTGGTGACGCCTTCGGCTAACATATTGATTCCCAGAGCGGTGATGGTGGGGTCTGAGTGGAATTTTACCACCAGAACAGCAAAGATGAAGGCCAGTATACTGGTCAGCACAATGGCAATTCCCGCACCGGCCCAGGGACTGCCAACCAGCCAGACGCCCCAAATCCCAAAGAAAGCGCCAAAGAGCATCAAGCCTTCCAGAGCGATGTTGAAAACACCTACGCGTTCACAAATCAAGCCGCCAAGGGCTGCCAGAAGGATTGGCGTGGCTGTTCGAATCGTACCTGCAAGGAGATCCAACATAGTTCTTCCTCCTTTTGGTGAAACGTTTAACCTATATAAGAAATAGTATTTCAAGCCTGTGCCCGAAATACTATTACCTATGGCATCCATTTGCCTAAACGTTTAACCTTTTGATAAAAACATTATATCCCCTTTTTACGTAATGTCAATCTGCATTTTCTTGAAATTAACATATTTGTAGGGAACCATAAAAATTCCCGCTGACATTGTGGAGATCGACAGTTTCTTACAAAGGGCTGGTCAGCGAAAAGAAGGAGAAATCCTTAAAAAAAATAGGGAAGTATTTGACAGTCAGCGGCGGTGGAAAAGCGCATGGAGCAATATCTGTCTGGTATCCTGACAAAAAGCCGGAGGGAAGAGATTTCTCTTCCCTCCGGCTGGATGAAAAATTCCGCGTTATCTGCCAGCGGCCCGCTCCGCCGCCTCCACCACGTGCTTGGCCAGCACCGCTGTGGTCACGGCGCCCACGCCGGCGGGTACCGGTGTAATGGCCTCCACCACCGGCTCCACAGCGGCAAAGTTTACGTCGCCGCATAGCTTGCCGTCCGGGCCCACATGGATGCCCACGTCCAGCACCAGCTGGCCGGGACGGACGAAGCGCGCATCCACCACGCCGGCTTTGCCGGCGGCGGCGATGAGCACGTCCGCTTCCCGGCAGACGGCGGGCAGGTCCGCCGTTTTGGTGTGGCACATGGTGACGGTGGCGTTTTTGGCCTGGAGCATCATGGCCACCGGACGGCCGATGACCAGACTGCGGCCGATGACCACCGCCCGCTTGCCCTCCAGGGAGACGCCGTAGTGGTCCAAAATCTCCAGGCACGCCTGAGCCGTGCAGGGGGGAAAGCCCGGGCCCTTGCCTGTGAACACGCTGGCCAGAGAGCCGGCGGTCATGCCGTCCACATCCTTCTCCGGCGCCAGCAGGGCGCAGACCTTCTCCTCATCTTCCCGGCGGGGCAGAGGGCGGAACAGGAGACAGCCGTGGATGCCCGGGTCCGCGTTGACCTCCTGGATGGTCTCCAGCAGCTCCTCCCGGGAGCAGTTTTCCGGCAGAAGGAACTGGCGGACGGAGATGCCCACCTTGTCACAGCGTTTCATAGCGCCGGTCTCATAGGAGATGTCGTCGGGCCGCTGGCCCACCCGCACCAGGGCCAGAGTGGGAGTGACCCCAGCCTGGCGCAGGGCCTGGCAGCGCGCTGCCAGAGCCTCACTCAAAGCGGCGGCCACAGGGGCCCCCTTCCAAATTACTGCCATGTTCCATCCTCCTTTTTCCGAATCTGTCCCGTCACCTGTTCCGCTACCCGGTCAGCCCGGGGCAGGGCGTCCTGGAGCAAAGCGTCCATCTCCCGCTCCAGTTTCCCGGCGGCCTGGCGGTCCTGCAGGGCGGCGGTGTTGACAAAGACGTTCAGCGCGGCGCTCTCCATGGCCGCCCGGCACAGCAGTGCGCCGCAACCCACATCGGAGAGCAGCATCACGCTGCCTTTTTCCAGCATCTCCTCCAGCAGCGCCACCGCCTGGGCGCAGCACCGGACCATCTCCGCCGGGGCCTGGCTGGCCTGCCAGGTGGCCTCCTCCAGCACCTGGGCCCGGTCGGGGGCGTCCTTGGGGATGGCATAGGCCCGGGACAGAGGCTCAAAGGCCGCCGCGTCCTCCTCCACCAGCTGGAGGAACCGCTCCTGCAGGGCCTGGCAGCGCTCCAGCATGGCCTGGACATCCGCCTCTACGGCGGCATACTTCTTCTTGCCCACGGTGAAATTTCCCACCATGGCGCACAGGGCCGTGCCCAAAGCACCCGCCAGGGCGGCGGCTCCGCCGCCCCCCGGCACCGGGGCCTTGGAGGCCAGGGCCTGGGCAAAAGCCTTGCAGCTTTGCTGTGTCAAAGAAACCATGGGTGTTCAGGTCTCCTTTCTCATTTTCCTATGGGGTCCCTGTCCCGCTTTGGGGCGTGGGACCCGCGGTTTAGAGGCGGAATATCCGCCTCGCTGAGAATGTGCGCTTCCGGCATCGGGCCCTCACCGCCCAGTTTCTCTCTGGACCAGAGAGGGCGAGGCGCTCAGTTGGCGCCCTGGGTGGCGTCTGCGATCAGGCGGCCCAGACGCTCCATGCCCACGCGGATGTTTTCCGGCGACACATTGCCGAAGCTCAGGCGCATGCAGTTGGTGCCCTTGCTATTGCCTTCCACAAAGAAGCCCTCGCCGGGCATAAAGGCCACCTGATAGCTCCAGGCCCGTTCCAGCAGCTCGGTGGTGTTGATGCCGCCGGGCAGCTCCACCCAGGTGAACAGTCCGCCATCCGGGAAGGTGCGGCGGGTACCGGCGGGGAAGAAGCGGTCGATGCACTCGATCATCACGTCCCGCCGCTCCCGGTACAGGTCGATGACCCGCTCCAGATGGGCCGGGAAATAGCCCCGCCGGAAAAACTCCGCGCACAGGAGCTGGATCAGCGTGGAGGTCTGGGAGTTGGTGGCGGTCTTGGCGTTGTAGAGCTTGGCGATGATGGCGGGAGAGGCATGGACATAGCCCAGCCGGGCGCCGGGGGAGAAGATCTTGGAGAAGCTGCCTGCCAGGACCGTGTGGCCGGTGGTGTCAAAGGCCTGGATGGGGGGCAGCTCCTCCCCGCTGTACCGCAGGTCGCGGTAGGGATCGTCCTCCAGGATCAGCACGTCATACCGGCTGCCCAGCTCCGCCAGCTGCCGTCGCCGCTCCAGAGGCAGCGTCTTGCCGCTGGGATTTTGGAAGGTGGGGATGACATAGACCAGCTTGGGGTGGAGCTCCCGGATCTTTTGCTCCACATCGTCCATGCAAAGGCCCTGCTCATCGCTCTCCACCGCTACGCACTTGGCCTGGAAC
Source organism: uncultured Oscillospiraceae bacterium (assembly GCA_902478785.1). Taxonomy (GTDB): domain Bacteria; phylum Bacillota; class Clostridia; order Oscillospirales; family Oscillospiraceae; genus Oscillibacter. Next base: position 174,561 of record CABSMJ010000001.1, on the reverse strand, counting down.
ATCTCGAAGATCTCCACGCAGTGGACAAACGTGGGGGATTCCACCAGAATCACGTCTCCGGGGTCGATGAACACCTGACAGATCAGGTTCATGGTCTCCAACCCGCCGTTGACGATCATGATATCCTCCGGCGCGGCGCAGACGCCTTTGGGCTCCAGCAGAAACTGGGCCACCACCTCCCGCAGCTCCCGCTCGCCCTCCGGGCTGCCATACTGCAGCATCCGCTGTCCCTGCTGGGGGGAACCGAAGAGATCATAGGAGATATCCTGAAGAGTCTTCGTGGGGAAGAGCTCCTTGGCGGGCGCACCGCCGCCGAAGGAGATGGTCTCCGGGGAGGTCATGGATTTGAAGAGCTTTTCCACAACCCGTGCGGACTTTTCCATGGTGGTCATACGCTGTGCAAATTTCGGCATAGAGTACACTCCTTTTTCTGTGCAATCGTGTAAACTTTCTCAACTATACATCGTAATCCAAAAGCCGGCATTTGTAAAACACTTGTTGCTGTCCGGCGGCCTTGATGCAGATTTTTCCTCCGCCCTGCCCGGACAAAGAGGCGTCGGAGGATAGGGGAAAGGCAAAGCCGCACTTGACATTTGTACGAAATCGTACTAAAATCCGATGGTATGATTTCGTACAATGAGGAGGGAGCAAAATGGCCAACGGCGATTCCGCCATCCGGCGCTTCAACCATCTGCTGGGAGAGCTGGACGCGGTGTATCACGATCTGTCCTTCCGGCTGGGGATGTCCGACAGTGTCTCTAAAATCCTTTACACCATCTGCGACGCAGGGGTCAGCTGTCCGCTGCACCTGATCTGCCAGCGGACGGGGCTGAGCAAGCAGACCGTCAACTCCGCTCTGCGCAAGCTGGAGCGGGAGGGGCTGGTCTATCTCCAGGCGGCAGGCGCCCGGTCCAAGACCGTCTGCCTGACCCAGGAGGGGGACCGGTTCTGCGACGGCACCGCCCGGCAGATCCTCCGTATGGAAAACCAGGTCCTGGACGCCTGGTCCCAGGAGGAGGTCCAGCAGTATCTGGGGCTGACGGAGCGGTTTTTGACGGAGCTGCGGGAAAAAGCCCAAAGCGTGTGACCTGGTTTGGTGCCGGCTGGCGCCCACAGCGCAAATCTGAAAGGAGACCTTCCGGCGGCTTGACGCCCCGGAGGGCTGGGAGAATCCGTATATGACGATCCAACTGTCCGATCACTTTACCGTGGGCCGATTGCTGCGGTTCACCTTTCCGTCCATTGTCATGCTGATCTTCACCTCGATCTATGGGGTGGTGGACGGCTTTTTTGTCTCCAACTTTGTGGGCAAGACCCCCTTTGCCGCGGTGAATTTTATCATGCCGTTTCTGCTGGTGCTGGGCTGCGTGGGGTTTATGTTCGGTACCGGCGGCGGTGCGCTGATTGCCAAGACCATGGGGGAGGGTAAGCGGGAGGAGGCCAACCAGATCTTCTCGTTGCTGGTCTATCTCTCCCTGGCCAGCGGCATAGTGCTGGCGGTGCTGGGGCTGGTGCTCCTGCGCCCGGTGGCCAAGCTGCTGGGGGCCCAGGGGCAGATGCTGGAGGACTGCGTCACCTATGGCCGTATCATCCTGGCGGCGGTGCCGGCCTACGTGCTCCAGTACGAGTTCCAGTGCCTCTTCGCCACGGCCCAAAAGCCCAAGCTGGGCCTGTATGTGACCGTGGCGGCAGGGCTGACCAACGCGGTGCTGGATGCCCTGCTTGTGGCGGTGTTCCCCTGTGGGCTCCAGGGAGCCGCCGCAGCCACGGCCCTGAGCCAGTGCGTGGGAGGCATTTTGCCGCTGCTCTACTTCCTGCGCCCCAACACCAGTCTGCTGCGCCTGACCAGGACCCGCTTTGACGGCAAGGCGGTGCTGAAGACCTGCACCAACGGCTCCTCCGAGCTGATGAGCAATGTCTCCATGTCCCTGGTGAGCATGCTGTACAATGTCCAGCTGCTCCGCTATGCCGGCGAGAACGGCGTGGCGGCCTACGGGGTGCTGATGTATGTGAATCTGGTGTTCCAGGCGGCGTTTTTGGGATATGCAGTGGGAACGGCACCGGTGGTCAGCTATCACTACGGGGCGGGCCACCACAGAGAGCTTCAAAGTCTTCTGCGGAAGAGCCTGGGTATCGTGGCCTGCTTTTCCGTGGCTATGTGCGGGGCGGCGGAGCTGCTGGCCAAGCCCCTGTCGGTTTTGTTCGTGGGATACGACCAGGAGCTGTTGGGCATCACCCTGGAGGGCTTTGCCATCTATTCCTTTTCCTTTTTGTTCTCCGGCTTTGCCATTTTTGGCTCCTCCTTCTTCACCGCGCTCAACGACGGCCTGGTGTCTGCGCTGATCTCCTTTTTGCGCACGCTGGTGTTTCAGGTGGTGGCGGTGCTGCTGCTCCCGCTGCTTTGGGGTCTTCAGGGCATCTGGCTCTCCATGGTGGCGGCGGAGGCCATGGCCGTGGGGGTGACGGCAGTGCTCCTGGCGGCAAACCGAAGGAAATATCACTATTGGGGCCGCCTGAGTGCACCGGAGCGGTGAAAGACCGCTTCCAAGGTAAACTCCTTTCGATGAAAAGGGCGCTGTGACCGAAATCGGTCACAGCGCCCTTGCTGCGCTTTAGGGGGCGATGGGGGAATTGCCGGCGGTCCGCCCCTCCAGGGCCTTGACACAGGAGAGAATCCACTCGGTGGTACCCTCCAGACCCAGGAGGGAGCTGTTGATGCAAAAGTCATAGGTCTCGGGAGTGCCCCAGCTTTGACCGGTGTGGGAGCTGTAATATTTCCCCCGCTGCCGGTCGATTTTCCGCACCAGATCCTCGGCGGCCTTCTGACTCAGATGCTCTCGCTCCATCCGGCGCCGGACACGGTCAGCGAAGGGGGCGCAGATGAACAGACTCACCACGGGGATGCCGGCGGAGCGGAGGACAAAATCTCCGCACCGGCCCACAATGATGCAGGGGGCTGTCCGCGCCAGGTCCAGAATGACCTGACTTTGCATCTCAAAGAGAATGTCCTCCGCCGGCTGGCCCTTCCGCACTCCGGCGCCGCCCTCATAGACGCCGGTGAACAGCCAGGGATTGGCGGCCTTTTCATCCTTCCCTGCAAACAGCTCCTCCTGCAGCCCGGCTTTTTGGGCTGCCAGAGTGATGAGCTCCCGGTCATAGCAGGAGATCTCCCACCGTTCCGCCAGCAGTTTTCCGATCTCCCGGCCGCCGCTGCCGAACTGACGGCCCAGAGCGATCATGGGCATACGCATCCTACTCCCTCCTTATAAGCTACAAAAACGGATCTGTATGTGAAGTGGCCTCGGATAACCGGAGGGCTACTCCCCGGACATGGTCCCGCAGCGTTTGGTCCACAAAATCGATCAGCTCCTTGGGGCTGGCCTCGATCTCTCCCAGCAGCCAAGCTTCCACCATATTGACCAGTGCACCTACATAGAATCCAGTCAGCAGCGTCAGCTCCTGGTCACTGGCCTGGTAGTTGAGATCTGTGGCAATGGCCTGGATGGTGCTTTGAATGATGGCATGGATATCGGTCTGGAAAAAGGCCCGGAGATGCTCCCGGCTCATGGAGTGCATGGCACACAGGCAGACCGCCCGGTTGTCCTGGAGGTACTGGAACAGCTGCAGCAGGCCGTCCTGCCACAGCATGACGCCCTCGTGCTTGCGCAGCAGCGCCACGGCCTCCTCCTCAAACATCCAGCGCACCGCGTCATAGATGTCTGCAAAGTGATAGTAGAAATGCTGGCGGGTCATGCCGCAGGCCTTCATGACCTCTGCCACCGTGATCTTATTCAAAGGCTTTTGGGCCATCAGCTTTTTCAAGGCGGCACAGATCTCCCGCTTGGCTGTATAGCTGGCCTCATAAGTCCGCTTTTCCATCTTGACCTCCAGAGACTTCTTCCGCAGTGTAGTCTTTGAGAATCCAGTATAGCACAGCTGTCGGGCATTGTCATAGATGCACAATGGGGGCAAGTGTCAGATTTCTGACATCTGCCGGGTATCTGCATGTTGTGTTCTGCCCGGTGATCTCCTATGCTGAAAGAAAATGGGAGAGGAGCGGGAAGCCATGAAGGAGGAATATCAGGTCACCCTGCAAAGTCAGATGGGACCCCGGGAGGGGCGGTTGACCCTCCAATACAAGGGCAGCTTTGTGACCGGCACCTTGAAGCTGGTGGGCTATGTGAATGCGGTCCGGGGACTGCGGTCGGAGGACGGCACCCTGCACCTGTTTCACTCCATCCAAACGGCTGTCAGTACGTTCCCCTGTGAGTCGGTGCTCCAGCTGCAGGAGGGACGTCTGACCGGTGCCACCATCGCCAAGGCCTGCCGGATGCAGTGGAGGGGGACCCGCGTCGCCCAGAAGCCGTAAACTGCCGCGCTGCCGGCATCCCCATCAGGAGGAGTTGAAATTGTGAGCAAAGAAACCGGAAAACCGTCCTTTTTTGAAAAGCTGGCCACGTTCATTGTAGACAAGCGAAATCTCATCTTCTTTCTCTATGCCTGCTGCCTGATTTTTTGCCTGTTTTCCCGGAACTGGGTCAGCGTCTGCAACGATATTACGGAGTACCTGCCTGACTCTACGGAGACCCGGCAGGGCCTGACAATCATGGACGAGGAGTTCACCACCTTCGGTACCGCCCGGGTGATGGTGTCCCATGTGACTGCGGACATCGCTTCTCACCTGGCGGAGGAGATCCAGCAGGTGGAGGGAGTCACCTCCGCCACGCTGGGGGCCTCCACCACCGGGACCCAGGTGGAAGACAGCGGCCCGGAGACACCGGAGGACATCGCCAAATACATGAAAGGGGCCGATGCCCTGATTACCGTGACCTTTGCCGGGGAGGAGACGGACCCTGTCAGCCTCTCCGCCATGGCGTCCATCCGGGAGCTGCTGGCGCCCTATGACTTTTACATCGACAGCACCGTGGGTGACTCCCAGGCCGATGCGCTGGCCAGCGAGATGCAGATCATTCTGGTCGTGGCGGCGGTCATCATCGTACTGGTGCTGCTGTTCACCTCCCGGTCCTATGCGGAGATCCCCGTTTTGCTGCTGACCTTCGTGGCGGCGGCCCTGCTGAACATGGGCACCAATTTCATCTTCGGGGAGATCTCCTTTGTGTCCAACTCGGTGACGGTGGTGCTGCAGCTGGCTCTGGCCATCGACTATGCCATCATCATGCTCCACCGCTTTTTGGAGGAGCGGGAGCACGCCGGAGACCGGGAGGCCTGCATTGCGGCGGTGAGTGCGGCCATCCCCTCCATCTCCGCCAGCAGCCTCACCACCATCTCCGGCCTGGCGGCCATGATGTTCATGCAGTTCCGCATCGGATTTGACATGGGCATCATCCTCATCAAGGCGATCTTGTTCAGCATGCTCTCCGTGTTTACCCTAATGCCCGGCCTGCTGATGGTCTTTTCCAAGGCTATGGAGCGCACCCACCACCGCAGCTTCATTCCCAAGATCGACCGGTGGGGGAAATTCACGCTGAAGCTGCGCTACGTGGGGGTGCCGCTGTTTGTGGTGGCGCTGGTGGCGGGGCTGTTCCTGTCCAACCGCTGCCCCTATGTCTACGGCTATACGGAGATTGAAACCGCCCGGAAAAACGAGTCCCAGATCGCCACCGAGAAGATCAATGAGACCTTTGGCGCCCAGAATATCATGGCGCTGCTGGTGCCCAAGGGGGACTATGCCAGTGAAAAGGCGCTGCTCAGCCGTCTGGAGTCCTATGACCAGGTGGACTACGCCCTGGGGCTGTCCAATGTGGAGATCAAGGACGGCCACACGCTCACCGACTCTCTCACGCCCCGGCAGTTTTCGGAGATGACGGATCTGGACTATGACCTGGTGTGCCTGCTCTACACTGCCTATGCCGCCGAAAATGAGGACTACGGCCAGATCGTGGGCGGATTGAATGACTACGCGGTCCCCTTGATGGATATGTTCTTCTTCGCCTACGACAAGGCGGAGGAGGGGTATGTGGATCTGGACCAGGAGCAAAAGGCAGATCTGGATGACCTCTATGAACAGCTCTCCGACGCCCGGGTCCAGCTGCTGGGAGAGCACTACACCAGAATACTCCTCAGCCTGAAGCTGCCGGAGGAGGGGGAAGAGACCTTCGCGTTCCTCAAGACCCTTCATCAGGAGGCGGAGCAGTACTATGATGCCAACAGTGTCTATCTGGTGGGCAACTCCACCAGCGACTATGATCTGTCCGTGTCCTTCGCCCGGGACAACATCATGATCAGCGTTTTGTCGGTGGTGTTCGTGATTCTGGTGCTGCTGTTCACCTTCCAGTCGGTGGGCCTTCCCGTTTTGCTGATTTTGGTGATACAGGGCAGTATCTGGCTGAACTTCTCCTTCTCCGGCGTGACCCAGGAACCCATCTTCTTTATGAGCTACCTGATCGTCACAGCCATCCAGATGGGCGCCAACATCGACTATGCCATCGTGATCTCCTCCTGGTACAGCGAGCTCAAGGCGACGATGCCCAAAAAGGAGGCCATGATCCAGGCCCTGGACCTGTCCTTCCCCACGGTGCTGACCTCGGGGAGCATCCTGTCCTCCGCCGGGTTCCTCATTGCCAAGATCACCACGGAGCCTGCCATTGTGGGCATTGGCGAATGCCTGTGCCGCGGCACCCTGATCTCCATCTTTTTGGTGATGTTCGTCCTGCCCCAGATTCTCTTCCTGGGGGATGAGATCGTGGAAAAGACCCGCTTTAACATCAAGATGCCGGAGGTCAGTCGAAGCGTCAGCGGCACCATCTATGTCAATGGCCGCGTCCGGGGCCGGGTATCCGGCGTGGTGGACGCCACCATCCACGGTGTGATCCACGGCGACGTCTCTGGAATGCTGGAAACCGGAACCTATCAGACAGAGGAGGAACTCCAAGCCCATGAAACAGAAAATCCATAAGACCCTGAGCCTCCTTTTGACTACCGTTTTGCTCCTGGGGCTGCTGACTCCTGCCGCTCTGGCCGCCGGGAAGCCTCAGACCATCCAGATCCGCACGGCGGCGGACCTGGCGGACCTGGCCAAGCAATGCACGCTGGACAGCTGGTCCCAGGGGAAAACGGTCTGTCTGGAGGCGGATATTGCCCTGAAGGAGGGGGAATTCACTCCCATCCCCACCTTTGGCGGCACCTTTGAAGGCCAGGGACACACCATCTCCGGCGTGTCCATCTCCGGCAGCGGCAATGTGCGGGGGCTGTTCCGCTACATCCAGCCCACCGGCGTGGTGGAGGACCTGACCGTAGAGGGCAGCGCCGCTCCCACCGACCGGAAGAACACCATCGGCGGCCTGGCCGGCAGCAACCGGGGAACGGTGCGTAACTGCAGCTTTTCGGGGGAGGTCAGCGGCACAGACACCATCGGCGGCCTGGTGGGCGTCAACGAGGCCGAGGGCCAGATCATCAACTGCTCCTTTTCCGGCTCTGTCACAGGAGAACACTATGTGGGCGGCATCGCCGGACAGAATCTGGGCAGCATCATCCAGTGCAAGAACAGCGGCAGCATCAACACCACCGAGGTGGACGCGGAGGTGAGCCTGGAGGACCTCAATACGGAGCAGCTCAACTCTGCGGAAAATATGCCGGCCTGCACCGATATCGGCGGCATCGCCGGCTTCTCCTCCGGAATTGTGCAAAGCTGCGTCAACACCGGCGCGGTGGGCTATGCCCATGTGGGCTACAACATCGGCGGCATCGCCGGGCGGCAGTCCGGGTATTTGGACGGCTGCACCAACTCCGGCACCGTTCTGGGCCGGAAGGACGTGGGCGGCATCGCCGGACAGCTGGAGCCGGAGGTGAGTCTGCTCTACAACAAGGGACGGACGGGGGAGCTGCTGGATGAGCTGGATGTCCTCCGCAATCTCATCGATCAGACCCAGACGGATCTCCGGGGCGCCTCGGATGAGCTCACGGAGCGGATGCAGGCGCTCTCCCAGCGGGCGGGCCAGGCCCAGGACGCCATTGGGAACTTCTCGGATGCTGCCGCCGACTGGGCCAACGACAACATAGGGCAGATCAACAGCCTGACGGCCCGGGCCTCCTGGCTCATTGACAACCTGACCCCTGTGGTGCAGGATGGCACAGATGCCATGGATCTGGTGGAAAAGCTGGCGGAGCAGCTGGGTGACGCCGCGCAGCAGGCCCAGACGGCGGGCCAGCTGGGAGCCGGCGCGGCGGGGCAGATGGAAAGCGCCACCGCACAGCTCAAGGCCGCCGCGGACCACGGAAGGGATTCCGCGGAACATCTCAAGACGGCCATAAAGCACCTGCGAGACGGACTGGGAGATTCCACCCAAACCGACCAGGGGGCGGCAGAAGTGGGGGAGGCCACGTCCGGCCTGGCCGACAGCTTCCAAAAGATCGCCGATGGATTTGCCCGGATGCAGAACGCGCTGGACAAAAGAGCGGGAACTGCTTCCGGGACCCAGACGTGGACCACCCTGGCAGATCAGATGGGAGCGTTTCAGAGGGCCTGTGCTGCCCTTCCCGACTGTCTAGAGCAGGGGGGAGAGGCGCTGGTGCGCCTGCTCCAGGACGGCGAAAACCAGGAAACTGCCGGGCAGATGAAGGCCGCTGGGGATGCCCTGCTGGCCGCCAAAGGGACCTTTGAGACGGCAGGCGCAAAGCTGGCCCAGACCCTTGCCCAGGTACAGATGGGAGACGCGGCGGCGGAGAAGGCCCTGGAGACGGACCTGACTGAGTTCACGGCCGCCCGGGAGGCGCTGTGTGCGGCGGGAGACCAGGTCTCCAAGCTCCTGGGAAGTTCCAGCGCACCGGAAGGGGAGCGCTGGAAGTCGGCGATGGAGGGCCTGAACAGCGCCCTGACGGAGGCGGAGACCGCAGAGGCCCAACTGGAGACAGACCTGGGGAAGGTGCCGGGGAAGGACAGCAGCCAGCTGTCCGCTGTCCGCACCGACCTGAGGAGCATCAAAACTGCCGCCCAGTCGCTGCAGACCATCGGAACCCAGTGGAATCTGGCCGCTGGCGATGCCGACCCGTGGGAGGAGGCCCGTCTGGAGCTGCAGCGGGCCGGAGAGGACCTGTCCTCCGCTATGGAGGACTTTTCCCGGGCCGCGGAAACCAGTGCAGCGGCGGTGCGCCAGCTGAAGGAGGCGCTGACCCAGGCGGGAGACGCCGCGGCGCAGCTGCACAAGGCCGGAAACACGGCCTGGCAGCTCTCGACCCAGCTTTCGGGCATGAGCGAGTCCCTTTCCCGCATCTTCCGGGAGCTGTCCACACGCCCCACCATCACCATCCGCCCCATTGACAGCACCCTCCGGGAGCAGGGAGACGCCCTGGGAGATATCTTTTCCGGCCTGTTGGACGACGGGGATGCCCTGCGGGAGACCATGTCCAGCACCAGCGATACGCTGCTGGACGACCTGGAGGGCATCAGCGACCAATTTGGCGTCATCACCGATCTGCTCCGGGATATGTTGCAGGGCTCTGCTGACGAGGACCTCAAGGACCGGTTTGAGGATGTTTCCGACCAGGAGACCGGCCAGGCGGACACCGGCTTTCTCTCCGATTCCCGGAACCAGGGGACCGTGGAGGGGGACATCAATGTGGCTGGCGTCGTAGGCTCCATGGCCATTGAGTATGACTTTGACCCGGAGGATGATCTGGTGCAGCAGGGGGACCGGTCCCTGGATTTCCGCTATCAGACCAGGGCCGCAGCCGTCTCCTGTGTCAACACCGGGGAGATCACCGGCAAGCAGGACTGTGCCGGCGGCGTGGTGGGCCTGATGGATTTGGGCCGGGTCAGCGGATGTGAGAACTACGGCACCGTGTCCAGTACGGACGGCGACTATGTGGGCGGCATTGCCGGAGCCTCCTGGGGAAGCATCCGGGACAGCTGGAGCAAGTGCCATCTCTCCGGCGGCGACTACGTGGGCGGCGTGGCCGGCCTGGGCGCCACGGTGGTGAACTGCCACACCCTGGTGGACATCGAGAAGGGAAGCGCCTATCTGGGCGCTGTGGCCGGAGATATGGACAGCGGCGGCCAGCTGCAAGGCAACACCTTTACCAGTGACGATCTGGGCGCTCTGGACGGAATCAGCTACGCAGGGAAGGCGGAGCCGGTGGATTTTGACACGCTGTGCACCACCTCCGGCGTGCCGGAGCTGTTTTCCCAGCTGGAGCTCACCTTTGTGGCCGACGGTGTGACCGTGGCGGTGATTCCCTTCCAGTATGGAGGCGGAATCGAGGCTCTGCCGGAGATCCCGGCCAAAAAGGGATATTCCGCCTCCTGGCCGGATCTGGACTACACCTGCCTCACCGCCAGCCAGACCCTGGAGGCGGAGTACACCCCCTATACCTCGGCTCTGACAGACGGCGGAGAGCTGCCTGAGATTCTGGTGGACGGCAGCTTCAGCACCCAGGCCACGGTCACCCATACCACCAAGGAGGTGACCTGGACCGACGGCAGCGTGCACCACTCCGGCACCGCCTACACCGTGGAGGTGGATGACCCGGACCTGGAGCAGGGAACCTACACCGTGCACTACCGCCTGCCGGACACGGGAAAGCGGTATACGCTCTGGGTGCTGGGGGAGGACGGCTCCTGGAGCCGTCAGGACTATGAGACCGACGGGCAGTATCTGCTGCTGCGTGCGCAGGACAATCCCATCACCTTCTGTGTCACAGAGGGAGCGGCCAATTGGAGCGTCCTTGTGGCCGTCATTGGCGGACTTGCACTGGTGGGACTTGCGGTGGTGCTTTTGCTTCGCCGTCGCCGCAGCAGACAACACAGGACAGGCGGCAACAGCTGAGGTGCTATCTCTTTTATGGGCTGCAATCTCCCAATGGTGGGGAAGGCGCACGCCCATTTCCCAATCCCACTAGGTGCGCGATACTTAGGCGTACAGGACCGCGCGGCACGGGATAAGGAGGCTCCGGGACGACCTTTGGGAGCATCACCCGGATGGGATTTCTGAAGCTTTCAATGGCTGCGGAGGGGAGAATGTTTTGCTGACGGCGGCCTAAAAAATAGCCACACCGAAAGGTGTGGCTATTTTTGCGCGCAGGGATAACAGACCTGTGCAATCTGGGGGAAAAGGAAGAGCTGTGCTTACAAAACGAAAAACGTGCAGCTTCCGGGAGCCAGGTCAACAACGCCTGCCGGCTGCTTTTGCGGCACCTGCTCGGGGAGAGCACCGCCTTGCACTCCTGTGAGATCGCTGCCGTTGAGCTGCATCACAGGCGAGCGCATGGTTTTGGCGTGGAGCGTATAGCGCATGGCCTCCTTGGGCAGCTCCACAGTGGTGGTGTTGGTCAGGGAGTTGTTGATGACCAGATACACGACGCCGGGCTTGCCATCTCGGCGGGAGTGGCAGTAGATGTGTGCACCCTCCCGGTCGGGATTGTTGCAGTCGTACACGTCCGTGCCCATCAGCCGATTCCAGAGCAAGACGGCAAAGTAGTTGGGACGGGGCTGGAAGGTGCCGTGCTCTAAAAAGCCGTAGTCAGAGGAGGCCAGAGTGTTGTGGAAGATCACGCCGTCTGTGATGGTGGCGAAACTGCCCAGCTCGTTGAGCGTGCGCAGAACGTCCAGATAGGTGGACGCCCAGGTGTCACCGCCGCCACCGGCATCGCCGGACTCAGTGACCCACATCTGCCCTCCGGGGACAAACTGATCTCTGAGAGCTGCGTGGGCCTTGGCGCAGGCGGGAGCCACCGCCAGATATGCGTCGCTGTGGGCCAGCTGCCCGGACCAGTGAGCGGACGGCATCAGGGAGGCCATTCGTTCGGAGATGCCATTGTAGTAGTGATAGCTAAAGACGTCCAGTTTTACTGTGGTGCCTGCCAACAGCTCCTGGGTGGTACAGGCCTTGACCAAAGTGCCGATTCCGGCGCCAAAGCCGCCCCCCTGGACATTTGCGCCAGGATCACCGGTGGTGCACGGGCCGACCAGGAGGCAGCTGGGGTAGTTTTCCCGCACCCACGCGTATAGGATATCCTGGTCCCGGGCATAGTCTGCGGCGGTATAGCCCTTGGGCGCGCCGGAAAGCTCCAGCATGTTGGGCTCATTCATGAACTCAACGGCGTCGATGTCCACCCCATATCGGTGACTGAAATCAAAAATCTTCTTGGCTTGCGTCAGATCCAGCGGTCCGCCGTCCGGGTGGTCCCCTGTGCAGTTGCTGACAGAGATCAGAAGCTTTGCCCCCACATATCGGACAAAGTCCAGAACACCCCGCCACTGCGCCTCGGTGAGAACACTGGCATAGCCTGCCGGCGCTTTGCCGTCGGTGACGCCGTCAAAGTCATAGTAGGTCTTTGTGGCCCAGGTGCCGGACACCCGAACCCAGGCAGGACCAAGCTGCTTGGCCAGCTCTCGCAGCTGCTTGTTATATAGGTTAATGGGGGGATAGTACTGCACCAGTTCCGGCGCGGCAGTCACATCCTGTAAATTCGTGATGGGGGAAAAGGCCTCGGTGCCTGCGATCTGCTCCGGCGTATATGCCTTCCAGAAGGTGCCGCCGGTTATTTCGGTCATCTCAATATTATAGGACATGAGCCGCTTGTCCACATGGCGGATCAGGCGGGACGGCTGGGCCTCCAAGGGGATGATTTCTTGCACAGCTTGGTTTGTGTTTTTCATATACGGATACACTCCTTTGTCTGAGATCGATTGACGTCTTCTTTCACAAGCCGGTAGACAGCTGCAGCCAGCGGCACGCACAAAAGCATTCCCGCAATTCCCATCAAGCCGCCGCCTACCGTGACTGCGGTCAGCACCCATATGGCCGGGAGCCCCAGGGAGGAGCCGACAACGCGGGGGTAGATCAGATTGCCCTCCAGCTGCTGCAGAACTACGATGAAGATGAGAAAAATGATTGCCTTGACGGGAGCGACCGTTAAAATCATAAACGCGCCCACACCTGCACCGATGTAGGCCCCTGCCACAGGGATCAGGGCGGTAAACGCAATGACAGTGCCGATCATGGTGGCATAGGGAAGGCGCAAGAGCAACATGCCCATGGTGCACAGCACCCCCAGAATGACGGCCTCGGTGCACTGCCCCACGATGTATTTATGGAACGAATCATTGACGACGGAGAGGACATATTGCACCTTTGTATAGATGCTGGGCTTTACATATCGCAGCATCAGCCGGTGAAATTGACGCCCCAGTCTTTCTTTCCCCAGCAGCAGATAGATGGCGAAAATCAGGGCAAGAAACAGCGTTACAATACCGGAGAAGACCGAGGTGGCTGCGCTGAGGGCCACCCCCATCACATTGCCGATTCCAGAGGTCAAAATGCTGAGCACCTGATTGGCCCTTGCCCTCCAATCCACCGTTTGCAAGGAGGCCAGGATATCCTCAGGCACGATGTTTTTGGTCTCCAGCCACTTGAGCAGCTGGTCAACGGCTCCCGGTATTTGCCCGACCAGCAGTTTGATGCAGGAGACCAGCTCCGGGACCACCAGCTTGACCACGAAGATCAGAAGAATCGCCAGGGTAAGGAAGGCAGATAGCATACATACCGGCCGGCGGGTTTTGCTCCGGATGGGGTTGACTGACCGGGGAAAGTAATGGGCTTCATAGAAGCTCATCAAAATGTTGATGGCGTATGCGAGCACGCAGCCCAACAGCAGAGGCATGGCGGCCTGGAGCACTCGGGTAAGCAAATTGGCAAAGGCGGGCCAGTAGGTAATGCCCAAATACAAAAGAAAGGTGGAGATGGCGATTCTGGCACAGGATTTCCAGTTAATATTCATAGGGTGTCCGCTCCTTTCGCCTTTCTGCAAAGAATGAGCACAGCCAAGTCAAAGATCCCCATGCCTACCAGTGCGGCACCGGTAAAGGACCACAGAACTTCTGTGGAGGCAAAGGGCTTGCCTAGAATCAAAGTGGCGCAGATCAGGGTGAGAGATGCGTTGACCGCGGCCCATCTCCATCGGCTGCCCCTTAAGCGGACCATGTCAATTGTCAGCTGAATTTTGCTGATACCAGTCAATAAAATGAGAATCCCGTACACCATGGTCAATACGGGGAAGGTGACAAGAAACCAGTCCCATTGCACAACGCAAAATGCTCCGGCGAGAAGTGAGATAAGCCCCTTGGTGAGCATCTGCCCAAGGGCGGCGACTTTTGCGTCTGTCCTGAAATAGTTAACAACCTCAATAAGACCCAGGATGATCAGTACCACGCCAATCCCTATGATGACCGTGGAAGTAAATTTGACCGGGTCAAGCAAAAGAAGAATACCCGCAACCAATTCCACAATACACAGGGCGAGGCTTGCGGCAGATTCTCTTAAACCTTTCATGAAAGCATTCCTCCAAATCAAAAAAGTTGGGGATTGAGTGTGCGTAACAGAAACCCTCGCACCTTGCGGCCGGCCGCAGGAGTCAGCGGGAATGGGAGTGCTGCGTTTGAGCTCCCTGTGATCGGTTGCTTCTCAAATCAGCGGATGCGGCCGGATCTTCACAAACATTGCCTGCACATGCAAGGGATATTGTAATCATAAGATCATACAGTTTCATTGGGCAAAGTGCTGCTTGCGTTACACTTTTCCTCAGCCGCATGGTTAGTGTTACATTTTGGGACAAAACCCATAGTTTGTCCCAAAAAAATTGAGAAAAATTCTTGACAAAGAGCCGCTTCCCATGTAAAGTGAAGTCACTCTTTGCACTGCATTACATTCCCTTTGGAATGCGAGTTCAACAGTACAAACTGAACAGGCGATGACTAGCGGTCATTTGCCGGGCCGTGATGGCAGCAGACGTAAAGCATCTGCGGGACAGTTGTATGTCCCGCAGGTGCTTTTTTATATTCACCTGGGGAAACGAGAATTTTCAATGTGTGCTTACAAGAGAAACATCTGGTCTAAAGACTATGAACAGGAGGAACTTCCAATGAAAGCCACACACAAGCAGACCGATACCGTTTCCCGTAAGAACCCTATTGATGAGGCGTCCGCAATCCGCAAAATGTCCTTTGTCAGCGTTGCCGGCAATGCGGTACTGTCCGGATTCAAATTCTTTGCCGGCGTCACGGGCAACTCCGGTGCCATGATCTCCGACTCGATCCACTCCTTTTCCGATGTGATCACCACGGTGATCGCCTGGATCGGGGTGAAAGCCTCTAAAAAAGAAGCGGACTCTGCCCATCCCTATGGACATGAGCGCATGGAGTGTATTGCGTCTTTGTTTTTGGGCATCATTCTGCTGGTGACCGGACTGGGCGTAGGGAAAGTGGGGGTGGAGCATATCGTCTCCGGCAGTTATGAGACCCTTGCCATCCCCAGCACCATTGCACTGGTGGCGGCCATCGTCTCCATTGTGAGCAAGGAGGCCATGTATTGGTACACGCGTTATTATGCCAAGCTGATCAACTCCTCGGCATTTCTGGCAGACGCCTGGCACCATCGCTCCGACGCATTTTCTTCCATCGGCTCCCTCATCGGCATCGGTGGCGCCATGCTGGGCTTTCCTGTGATGGACTCCGTGGCCAGCGTGGTGATCTGCCTGTTTATCGTGAAGGCGTCTTATGATATTTTGAAAGACGGCGTGTCCAAGCTGCTGGACACCTCCTGCGGCGAAAGCTATGATAAACAAATGGAAGAGTACATTGCCGGGCAGGACGGCGTGGTCTGCGTGGATTCGCTCCGTTCCAGAATGTTTGGCAACAAGGTTTATATCGATCTGGAGATCCAGGTGGATGGGGAAACGTCTTTGCGGGACGCCCACAAGGTGGCGGAACACGTTCACGATGAAGTGGAACATGCCTTCCCTGATGTGAAGCATATTATGATCCATCTGAACCCCGCCAATGAGGCCTGCTGACCGTCGCAGTACTTGCGCAGAACGAATGGGACACACAAACGGATTTGTCCAAAGATTCTAAAGATAAAATGTCGCATTGTGTTGAGAAGCATCCGACAATATGATATACTTGCTTTCATATAAGGGAGTAGTCAGCACTTTGGTGTGGTGATACCAACATCCTGGAGCTTTCCTGGTATTATCTTAAATGACGAGACTTATCTGTATTGGCAGGTAAGTCTCTTTTTTACTTGCCGAAAGGATTTTTTGGGCAGCAAAGATGATGAGAACCGGGGACCTCGATTTTATGAAGCATTTGCAGATGTGGAAAAAAGGAGGCCGTGTATGGCAGATTCCAATATTACCAAGCGGGCCTTGGCGACTTCGCTGAAAGAGCTGATGGCGGAGCAGCCCTTTGAAAAGATCAATGTGGCACAGATCTGTGAGCGGTGTGATATGAACCGCAAAAGCTTCTACTACCACTTTAAGGACAAATATGACCTTGTGAATTGGATTTTCGATACCGAGTTCATTGCCCTGCTGAAAGACGAGAATTTGGACGTAAGCCGCTCCAATTACAAGGAGCGCTGGGCCTTTATCGAGAAGATCTGCCAATATTTTTATCACAATCACGGATTCTACCGGAAGGCTCTGCAAATCAAGGGGCAAAATTCTTTCAGTGACCACTTCCGGGAGTATATTCAGCCGCTTTTGGCGGATCGTATTTCCGCTCTCTTTGGACAAAAGCAGCTGGACCAATTCACCATGGACTTTTTCACAGACGCGGTGATCTGCGCCATGGAGCGGTGGCTGCTGACTAAGGAGTGCATGCCGCCGGAGCAATTTCTGGAGAAAGTGAAGGCGCTTATGGAAGAAAGTGCCCGCTCCATCTGTCGGGAGCTGGTTCAGGCGGAGCAGGAATCCTCCTGATGGAACTGGCAGGGGGAAACACCCTGCATAGGCAGATCAAAAGAGAGGGCGTACCGCACAGACGTTGCGGTACGCCCTCTTTTGCTGTCTATTTAGAAGTGACCGATGCGGGTTTGGGATAGGCACGCTGAATCAGCGGGGTCAGTCCCTCCTCAAACAGATTGCCCAAGGGAGCGCGCTCTGGATTGTCCAGAGCAAACATCTGCCCCTGCCCATCAAAAAAGACACAGCAGGCGTCATCGGAGATGATTTCATCCAGATTCCTGGTGTCGTAGGAGAGCTCCCAGGGCACGGTCTGATAGGTCTGTCCCTTTCGCACCTCCACCGCGGCCTGATGGGCCAGACGCCTCAGATCGGCCGGGCAGTCCGGCTTGGCCGCCAGCACTGTGAACAGGGGGTGCAGCTGCTGCGTGTCACAAAGCAGATCTCCGTTGAGAATGGAGGGCAGATCATTGTGTGAGTAGGGATAGTAGACCGAATACGGCAGCTGAGCGTTTCTCAGCATGGCACAGGCCTCGTCAGCCCCGTCGTCCCAGCGGACCACCAGCATGAGGTGCTTGAGAGGAGCGATCTCATCCAGAACAGCGGCAGTTACATCCTCGGACTGACAGAAGAGGAAAAAGGCGCTGTCAGGGTGATGCTCGATGAGTGGGAGCAGCTCCAGGAGATTGCCCTGGGACAGGAGCATCCAGCAGTAGATCCCAAGCGATTCGCCTTCCTCTATGGCGCTGTCGTATTGGGAGAAGTGATCGGAACATTGGGGATGCTCCATATGAAAGAGCACGGTCCAGGGGATGTTGAAGCCCAGCTGGGCTTCATTCATGCGGATGCGCTGGGCTCCCCGGGTGCAGCTGTTGTAGCCCAGGTTCATGCCGAATTTCACCAGGTGCTCCGTGTCAATGTGGTTGGCGGCATCTTCCACCAGAGCGTAGTATGCACTGTCCTCATGCTCCAGCATGGTGTGGGCCGTCTCAAAAAAACGGCTCTGAAACCGGCCTTCTGAAAAATGCAGTGCCATGTCAACCAGATTCCTGATGCTCCTTTTGGGGTTCTCTTTCAGTCCCTTCAGAGTTTGCCGAACGGTGGTCTCAATTAAAATGCGGGACAGATTGCTTTCCATGAATGGGGCTCCTTCCGAGATAGCTGTATGATGCTTGTTAGAAAAAGCTTAGTGTTCCGTGTCCGCGTAGGCAAGGGACACTTTGTGTGTCCTGTCCCAAAAGGTAACGGAGATGGGCGCGTGTCGTAATTTTTGACCGGCCCTCCATTGTGTCCCGTGACTTTTTATAAGTGCCTCCTATAATGTGCCTTAACAGCCAAATAAGGCAAAGAAAGGATGGACGTCATGGGCAGCGTAAAAGATAATATGCAGAATTTTGCCATCAATCAGGCGTTGAAGTACATTGAGGGGAACCCAGAGGAGAACCTTCCGAAGCTGATGTCTCTGGTGGACCGGTTTACGCCGGAGGGATGGTATCAGAGCCAGCGGGACGCCATACGCCAGGTGATCGAGGAAAAGAACAACTGGTACCAGCTCATTCTGCGGCTGTATGAACTGGACCCTGGCGTGCGGAAGGCGTTCTTTCAGAATTTCCTCTTTAACGCCAGCTTAAAGGGCAGCGCCACGCAAAACGAGGTCAAGGCGCAAGAGAACTGCAACGTCCCCTGGGCGATCCTGCTGGACCCCACCTCCGCCTGCAACATGCACTGCACCGGCTGTTGGGCGGCCGAGTATGGCAATCAGCTTAATCTCAGCCTGGAGACCATCGACTCCATTATCCGCCAGGGCAAGGAACTGGGCACCTACATGTACATCTATACCGGCGGCGAGCCGCTGGTGCGGAAGGCGGACCTCATCCGGCTTTGTGAGATGCACCCGGACTGCGAGTTCCTGGCCTTTACCAACGGCACTCTCATTGACGAGGCTTTCTGTCAGGAGATGCTGCGGGTGAAGAACTTCGTCCCGGCCATCTCTCTGGAGGGCTTTGAGGAGGCCAACGACTCCCGCCGGGGCAAGGGCGTGTATCAGAAGGTCAAACAGGCCATGGACCTGCTGAAGGAGCATCACCTTCCCTTCGGCATCTCCACCTGCTACACCAGCCAGAACTACGCTGACATCACCAGTGAGGCGTTCTTTGACTACATCATTGACAGCGGCGCGCTGTTTGTCTGGTTCTTCCACTACATGCCCGTTGGAAATGCCGCGGCGACCCAGCTGCTTCCCACCCCGGAGCAGCGGGAGGTGGTTTACCATCGGATTCGGGAGTTCCGCCAGAGCAAGGCCATCTTCTCCATGGATTTCCAGAACGATGCGGAGTATGTGGGCGGCTGCATCGCCGGCGGCCGGAACTACCTGCACATCAACGCCAAGGGCGATGTGGAGCCCTGCGTATTCATCCACTACTCCAACTGCAACATCCACGACACCAGTCTGCTGGATGCCCTCAAGAGTCCCATTTTCATGGCGTACCATGACAACCAGCCCTTTAATGAGAATATGCTGCGTCCCTGCCCCATGCTGGAAAATCCCGAGGCGCTGCGGGCCATGGTAAAAAAGACGGGCGCCGTGAGCACCGACTACCAGAGCCCGGAGAGTGTGGACCATCTGTGCGACAAGACGACTCCCTATGCGGAGAACTGGAAGGGGACTGCGGAAGCTCTTTGGAACGGCTGTGCCAACTGCTCCGCCTGCGGAAAGAAGGAGTAACCGGGATGGCGCCCTATCAGATCTTTACCGATGCAACGGCGGATTGCAGCCCTCAGTGGCTCCAGTCGCTGCCCTCCATTGGCGTTATCCCCATGCGGGTAGAGATCGGCGGCCGGGAATATACATATGGTCCTGATGGAACCATTACCGCGGAAGATTTTTACACCCTCCAAAAGGCCGGAAATTATGCCAACACCTCACAAATCAGCCCGATTTATTATTTTCGGGCGTTTGAACCTGTGCTGCGCTCAGGAAGCGATATTCTCTACCTGTGTTTTTCTTCCGGTATGTCCGGGACCTTCCAGTCCGCTCAGGTATGCGCAGAGGATCTGCGTGAGAAATATCCAGAACGAACCATCCTGTGCCTGGATACATTGTGCGCCTCGGTGGGGGAGGGATTTCTGGTCTGTGAGGCGGCCCAGAGGCAGGTCGAAGGATATGCGCTGGAGGAGCTGGCCGATTGGGTGACCCAACACCGTCTGGAGGTCTGCCACTGGTTTACGGTGGATGTATTTGACCATCTGCGGCGGGGCGGTCGGGTATCTGCCGGCGCCGCAGTTCTTGGGACCGCTTTGCAGATCAAGCCCCTCCTTCATGTGAATTTGGACGGAGAACTGGCTGTGGTGGAGAAACCAAGGGGCCGAAAACAGGCCATCAAGGCGCAACTGGCTCAAATGGAGCGGGGCTGGATGCCTGAAATGGGGAAGACAGTTGTGGTGGGCCATGGGGCTTGCCCGGACGGGGCCCAGACCCTGCGGGAGGCCGTCCGGGAACGGTTTCCGGAGGCGGAGGTTTTCACGGCGGATATTGGTCCCATCATTGGAGCACATACCGGCCCCGGTATGCTGGCGCTGATTTATTGGGGCAGCACGCGCTGACGGAGGCAGCCTGTGGGCAACCGAGCGAAAAGGGCGCTCTTTTGTAAAGAGAGGTGCCCTCTCGTTTCTGCCGTAAAAAGTCCCTGTGAGGTTAGGATAGGTGGCCAAACAGAAAATCGCCGCAGTGAAAACTGCGGCGATTTCCATAAACGGTGGACTTGATCGAGCGCAAACCGATGCCCCACACAATGCGAATGTAATATGCTCCCAAAGCGGCAGGTTTTCTACCCATGGCCTGCGGTGTATGGTCTGCAAAGAACAACTCATGCAGTAGGTGTTTTCTCTGCGAATTTCATCTGACATGACTAACACAGTTCCTGGGATTTACAGTGCAGCACGGTTCACGATGGGTATTTCTGAGACCTTCTGCATGCACGCATCCAACGCATCCTGGTTATGCTGCGCCAGCGGCAAAACCGCCCTCTATCATGGATGGGAGAGCAGGCGTAGACTGTGTTGTACGCACAAGGGGGGAGGAATATGAGACGGGAAACTCAGTCCGCCCAGTGGGCATTTTTGAAGATGGCCCGGCTCACGCCGATAAGGTCGGCACAGCCCTCCTCCAGAAGGGCCTCAGCCTGGGCCGGGGGATGACCCCTCCGGTCAGGAGGACAGGGAGATGGACCGTCTGCTTCACGGGAACAGACAGATCCCGAAAATACCCGGGCTCCCCGTGTCCGGGGCGGACAAAGCCGTTCATGCCGCCGGTGAGATGGAACAGATCCACGCCGCTGTGCTCCAGCAGCCCACAGTCCTCCACGGTGCTTCCACCGGCCTCATAGTCACAGCCGCCCAGCCGCAGGGCAATGGGAAAGGTAAAGGCGGGCAGCAGGCCCAGGGAGTGCCCGTGGAGAAAGATTTTTGTGGAGCTCTGCTTGAATTCCAGCTCTCCGCCGGAGGGGGTAAAGGGTTCCCGCAAAATAAGCCGCTGGCGCAGATGCCGTCGATAGACGCCCTCCTGTTGCTGATAGCGTTGGTTTTCTCGGAGTGCCTCCTCCATCTGCTGCATGGTGTTGCGGAGGTGGGCAAGCTTCCCGAGGGTCTTTTGCTGCCCGTCCTGAAGGAGATGCCGGATATCCAATGTCTGGTCGGGCTGCCGGTATTGTTCCGCATCCCGCAGGGGGATGTTCAGCTCCAGGCACATGAGAATCATGTCCATCTCCACCAACTGCTCCAAAGCATAATACCGATAGCCCGTCTCCGGGTCGGTATAGGCGGGAATCAGCGCTCCAATCCGCTCATAGTATCGCAGGGATTTGGGGTTTACGTTGCAAAGTTTGGCAAAGTCACTGATGGAAAGATAGCTCTGCATCTGCGATCCCTCCTTGGCTGACACTTAACTTTCCCATAGTAGGAAAGTCTATGCTTATACAGCAAATCGCCAAGGATTACCAGAGACAGGAGAGAAGCGTATGATTTATGAGACCAAAGGCACCTGTGCCAAAGAAATTAAATTGGAAGAAGTAGAGCGCGGAGTGATTTAGTCGGTGGAATTTGTATTGGGCTGCCCCGGCTTTACCCAGGCGCTCAGCCGCCTGCTGGTGGGGATGCGTGTGGAGGACGCGATTGCGCAGTTGAAAGGAATCCAGTGTCTGGATAAAGGGACTTCCTGCCCGGATCAGTTGGCCCTGGCACTGATGCAATGTCAGAAAACGGAGAAGCGACGGCCTTAAAGCAGAGAACCCCTTTTGTTGCAGCGCTCTTGATCGAGAAATAACCGCCTGGAGATTCCTTTCGCGGCATCCACGTAGGCAAGGTGCCCTTCTGCGATCAGCAGGATAAGTCCACGCCCGGAAGGAGAGGATAGAGGAATGGGTACAACCGCTGATTGCGAGTCTTATGGGTCTGCGTTCCCTCTGTGACTGGATGGACGGGAGAAGTGGAAGCCTGCCGCAGATTGGCTGTGGGAGGCGAGGGGGCATACCCTGCCATGGGTGTGGTGGCCGCTACAATGACGGATAATACGGGCTGCGCTGTTTGTTCACAAAAGGTTTCCATTTTACTACTGGAATTGGCCGGTCAATGGGAGTATGCTTGACTTCGTCAAGTGGAAAGACCACAGAACAAATACACAAAATCCCGCCCGTCATTGCGGGCCCACCTCAGAAAGGGGTATAACGATGAATAAGCTCAACGATTTTATGCAGATTTTGACCGGACATTTCAACAATGCCCAACAGTATGAGGCAAAGAAAGGGGAAAACTTCCCCTATGCAGAGCACGTGAACACCGCCTGCAACGACAAGATTCGCAACCTGCCTGCGGATTTCGCCGGGGTATTCATGGTGGAGGAGAGCTATTTCACGGCCAATGGCTCCACCCATGCGGCGCCGCACCTGTTCCTGTTCACCGAACAGGACGGCGGTGTGCTGCTGACCAGCTACGACCTGCCTGCGGGCTATGACAAGGACAGTTTCAAGTATGAGAACCTCAAGCCGGTGGATTACGCCGACCTGAAGCCCTCGGCCAAGTTCATCCCGGCCCTGTACACCGAGAAGGACGGCGTCTGGGAGGGCGGCAGCACCTCGATGTTCAGCCCGGTGCTGAAGTTCACACTGTTTGAGCGGTTCAGCAAGGATGTACTGGAAGTCACCGAGAGCATGGAGGTCAACGGCAAAAAGACCTTCGGCTATGATGAGCCCATCCTGTATAAGCGCGCGTAAAGAGTGAGGGACGTTGCAGATTTCCATTCTGCAACGTCCCCTATTTTTTGCAGTAAAGTAGACACCGGAGCCAGTCCCGGCACCAGATTGGAGAAAGGCAGCACAGGCCAGAAAACAGGCGGAATCAAGCAGCTTGCCGCGAATCCCTGCGACTGTGCGGACCTGATGGAAGGCACCAAAGAGCGGCTGGATGTTTTCAGCTAGCGCTACTCCAGCGGTGTTTCCGGGCGCCTGGCCTCCGTTATGCCAAGCGGGTACTGGGATGTCCCAGAGCTGTGACAGAACCCTATCTGGCAAATTTGTGCAGCCCTACGTATCGATATGTGACAAGTACTGTCTGGGCGGCGAAATGTGGGGTAGTGAATCCGCTGATGCCGGCGGCCAGGGCCGTATCTGGGCATCTGCTTACCCGGACATCCTGCTCGCGCGGAACGAGCTGGGCGGCTTTACAACCCATATGGTGCCATCTCCCACAATATGCGGACAGGTCAGAACGGGAATACCCATCCACTGTGATGACTGGGAATGGAAAGCCGCTGGTACTGGCGCATAGAACGTTCTGCCCGTGATAAGGGCGGAAACACAGGCTGCCGGAACGGTCAAACCGGCGTTTTCCGTCACTGCCGCCTGCATGACAACACAGTCGCTATCCCCTTTTTCGCTACATCCCCAAAAAAAGGGATACCGCAGAGGGTATGCAATATTTGGTTCTACAATGAGGTTGGGCCGCACCAAATGCTGAAATACCAGATACCACAGGCTTTTGAGGAGAAGCATGATGCCGGTTTTATCGAAAACAGGCATTCCCATAGCGCCATAGAGTGAAAAATACTTTTGCTTTGCGGTTTGAGCCTTTTGAGGATTTCTGCCCGAAATAGACAAAGAGGTGAAAGTATCTTTAGAGGGCATCGCGAACACCCGGCAGGAGGTGCGGGAGTGTCTGGACAAGCTGCAGCGGCGCAGACTGATGCACCTGGTGGACACCCAAAATCTTCTTCGGGAGGAAACCTCCCTGGCCAGCTTTACCGCAGGATTCAAACTGGATCCACTGCCTTTAACCATTTAAGGTTTCAGCGGCCCATAGAAATAAGAGGCAGTCGCCCCGCCATCGATGAGGAAATCAGAGCCGGTGATGAAAGCGCCTTTGCTGCTCATCAGCAGTTCCGCCACATTGGCCACCTCATCCGCCGTACCGGGGCGTCCGGCAGGGCACTTGGCAAACATATTCTTGTAGAAGTCCCCGCGGGGGCCGTTGAACTCGTCGATAGCCAGCGGGGTGACGATGATGCCCGGTGAGATGGAGTTGATGCGGGCCCCTCTGGTGCCCCACTTGACGGACTCAGCCATCACCCGCTTTTCGTTGCAGCGCTTGGCCAGCTGGTAGGCGTGCAGGGTGTCCCGGATATTCTCTGGCTGAAGCAGGGGCAATTTCAGAAGGTCCTCGGTGGGTGTGCAGGCCAGCTGTTCATCTTCCTCCGGGGTAAGCTGCTTCATCCGATGGCCGGACTGACTGGAGATCGTCACACCCACACCGCCGGTGGCGATCACCTTACCAACTTCCTCCAGCAGAACGGCAGTCCCGTACAGGTCCACCTTCAAAATCGCCTCGATAGGAGCCTGGCTGGGAGAGACACCGGCGGCATTGACCAGCATGGTGATGTCGCCGTATTTTTGCGCTTCGGCGATGATGTTCTGGATAGACGCCCGATTGGAAAGATCCATCTCCACCGGCACCACATCAAAACCAGCATTGTTCATGGTCTTGGCGATGGTCTGAGCGTTCTCCGGCTTTTTGTCGCCAATCACAATTTTCATTCCATATCCCATCCGGCGGGCGATGGCCATACCGATCTGGCCCGCGCCGGTCAAAAGCATAACTTTTTGTTTCACTATTATGTTCGTCCTTTTCTTTATTTTTTGAGCCACCGCAAAATAGCTTCGCTGCTCTGGTCTACCAGGGAACCGCAAATTGCCAGCCCCTCCGTCACGCGGGCGCCTTTACAGGTGCGGGCGATATTCCGCTCCGTCCCGCTCAGGCCGCTGCCCTCATGGGTACAGAAGGGGTGAATGGTCTTGCCGGTCCAGTCAAAGGCCTCCAGGAAGGTATAGACTGCCATGGGCAGATCGCCCCAATAGTTGGGGTATCCCAGATAGATCTCATCATAACCGTCCAGACTCTCCGGCAGTTCCACCAGCTCCGGACGGGCATTTGCCCGTTTGTCGGCCATTGCCTGATCGATGCAGTGCTTATAGTTGGGTGAGTAGGGTTCCTTCTGCTGGATTTTGAACAGTTCCGCCCCCGTTGCCTCTCCGATCATGTGCGCTACCTTTTCCGTATTGCCGACCTCAACAAAGCGATATTGGCCGCCGAAGTAATTTTCATCAGCCCGCGAATAAAATGCGACAAGTTTTGCCATTTTGCGTTCTCCTTACTTTTCAAATTCTTTCGCCACATCCACCAGCAGTTTGCGGATGGGCAGGTGCTGGGGGCAGGCTTTTTCGCATTTTCCGCACTGGATGCAGTCCGACGCTTTGCCTTTTCCTCCGCCGGTGTGGACGACGTTGTAGTAATAGTCTGCGTTCCAGTCGTGATGGATCTGCTTGGTGTTCATCACGGCCAGCAGATCAGGAATGGAGATGTGCTTGGGGCATCCAGCCACGCAGTAGCGGCAGGCGGTGCAGGAAATCAAATTCATGGAGTGGTAGATTTCCCGCACCTGATCGATGGCCTCCAGTTCCTTATCGTCCAGCGGACGGAAATCCTTCATAAAGCGGATGTTATCCTCCATCTGCTCCATACTGCTCATGCCAGAGAGCACCATCATCATGCCCTCAAACCCGGCAGCATAGCGGATGGCGTAGCTTGCGGCGGAACCGCCACCCAGTTCATCCAAAACAGCCTGTGCCTGTTCCGGCAGGTTCGCCAGAGTGCCGCCTTTCACCGGCTCCATAACGATGACCGGTTTGCCGTGTTTGCGGCAGACCTCATAGCATTTGCGGCTCTCTACGGCGGGGTCCTCATAGTCCAGATAGTTGAACTGAATCTGTACCACTTCCACCTGGGGGTACTCGGTCAAAATCTGCTCCAATACCTCCGCCCGGTCGTGGAAAGAGATACCGAAGTGCCGGATCTTACCCTCTGCCTTCAGCTCCAGCGCCGTTTCATAGGCATGGCACTTTTTGAAGTAGGCAAAGACGTCCGCACCTTGGGCGTGCATCAGATAGAAGTCAAAATAATCCACGCCACAGGCTTCCAGCTGGCTCTGAAACAGCGGACGGATGTCCTCCTGCTTTTTGAAGAAAAAGTTGGTGAGCTTATCGGTGAGGATATAGCGGTCCCGGGGATAACGGCTGGTCAGGCAGGTTTTCAATGCGCCTTCGCTCTTGCCGTTGAGATAGCCATGGGCTGTATCAAAGTAGTTGAAGCCGTTTTCCAGAAAGGCGTCCACCATACGGCAGGTCTGCTCTGCATCCACCTCGCCGTCTTTCATGGGCAGACGCATACAGCCAAAGCCAAAGTTCTTTTTGATGTTTTCCATCATGCGTTCCTCCCTATATCTGCTTTCCCATCTCATAAGCCTGAGCATAGGACGGATGCTGATAGACATCCCCCTTATCCCAAGTGCCAGTGCCGTAGATCACACCTGCCTCTTTTGCATCCGGCAGGCAGCGCAGGAACCCACGGAACGACGCCAGCGTTTCATTCGCGGCTTCATGCCGTGGATCGGCAGCTGTGACGATAAAATAAAACTGCTTGTTTGCAATCGCCTTATGATTGACCAGGCAGCGGTCGATCAGCATCTTCATCTGGCTGGATACGGAATAAAAGTACACCGGCGAAGCCAGCACAATCACATCAGCAGCCACCAGCTTGGGAAAGATCTCCGCCATATCGTCCTTGATGGCACAGACGTGATTCTCCATACAGGCGTAGCAGGCCCGACAGGGAGACAGCTTCTTCTCCCGCAGATTCACTTTTTCCACCTCATGTCCAGCTTCCGCTGTCCCCTTGGCAAACTGGTCGCAGAGTACATCAGAATTGCCGCCCTTCCGAGGGCTGGAGCTGACAATCAGGACTTTCATAACAGGACCTCCTTTGAACGGTCTATTATCATTATAAAAATCCCTCACGGCACAATCAATTTGAGTTTCCGCTGCGTTTGATAAGTTTAGCTTATATGAAAAAACTGCCCTCGCAGAGCGAGAGCAGTCATAAAACATCGCCAGTTGACGATTTGGACGATTTGAATTTACTTCGCAAAATATCGGAAAATTCCTCCACATAATAGCCGGAGTTGTCCTTCTTCCAGAATAGGCAGTAGTTGCGGGTAATCGGTTCCTCTCCGCGGCAAAGGGGAATACGGCGGATGGAAGCGCCGAAAGTCATGGTTTGGTTGCTACCCTCCACCGGCAAGAAGCCCTGTCCGCTGATGACCATCATGCGTGCCTCCTCCAGATTCTCTGCAAAGAGGATCTGACTCTGTATACCGATGATGGTCTGGTAAAACTCTTTTTCAGTGGCTTGTTGTTCTTTGGACGCCACCAGAATACAGGGAATGTTTTTCAATTCCTGTACTGTAACAGAGGGAAGTTCTGCCACAGGGTTTCGGGCCGCCAACTCAATATACATTCGATTGGTGGCTAAAATCAAATTGACATATTCATCAGAAAAAGCGCGGCGTTGATCGTTGAGTACCAGATCCGCGCCGCCGGTGCGCAGCAGGTCAAACAATTCCTCATGGTTTCCGTACAGCAGTTGAAGATCAACACGCGGATATTTTTCGGAAAACTCCTCCAGTGCCTGATGAACCTCTGGGCTATTATGGCTGCGCAGGTATCCGATTTTTAGAATCGCTTCATCTCCGCGGGCAATCTTGGCGGCCTCGCTGCACATCTGCTCATAATCCGCAATCAATATCAGGCTCTTTTTATAAAAGTGTTCCCCCGCAGGCGTCAACACAAATTTCCGATTCTGCCGTTCCAGCAGAGAAAAGCCCAGTTCCTGCTCCAATGCCTTGATCTGCTGAGAAATGGCGGACTGCGAAATGTGACATTCTTCCGCCGCCTCTGAAAAGCTGTTGTTGCGCACAACGGCTTGAAAATATTGGATCTGTCGTAACAAGGGCCCACCTCCCACTGAAACATATTTTTGTTATTATAACACATCCGCACCAGTTTTCAAAAGAGATGCGTAATCGTGGTGAGGATACCTGCGGTTTCATTTCAAAAGCTGCGCCGCAGAAAACGAAAAAGAAAGGAACTCCCCCGAAGGAGTACCCTTCAAATAGTCAAACGAGAAATCGCCGCAGTTTTTACTGCGGCGATTTCCAGTTTTGGTAGACCTAATCGGGATCGAGCAGATGGCCTTACAGATGCGAACGCAGCGCTCTCGCAAAGTGGTAGGTTTTTTGCCCACGGACTGCGGTGTATGGTCTGCAAAAATTGATTATAGCGCATTTGCTGGAGAAAAATATTTCGGTGGCTTTTCAAACTGACCTGTGGTATGTTGTCTTGCTGCAAGGAGGTAGGACACATGAACGACACTCTGAATCAACTCTACAACAGATTTTACACGCCTCTGTCCATGGCCGAGTGTGAGCAGGAAATTGAAGATTGCTACCGGCAACTCATTGAGCGACTGGAAAAGCCGGAGAGAGAACTGGTGCTACAGATCATGGATGCCCAGAATCTCATCACTGTGGAACGCTCCCTGGACAGTTTTCTCTGTGGGTTTAAACTGGCGTGGGAACTGGCATACGAACTGAATCACTTTGAAATGGACAGGCATCCCTTTCCGTCGGAAGAAGCGGAAAAGGATGCCTGATTTTTATGAAAATTGGAGTTTGTTGCTGTTAAAAGTGTTGCAGCTCTCTTGCCTCTAGTGACTGGTTCGTTTTTCCCGTTGCATCAACCGAGGTGCCTGCCCAATTGGTAAGCCTTCTGCGGGTAAGATGAGTGATTCGTCGTGGAAGTGGTTTCGCAGCCATATGCGGCTGCTGCTGGAGCAGCCACACAAGGAGAGGCAGCGACTGAGAATGCTGGAGGGTAAACCGTTCAGCATCGTTTTGAAGTCGACGATATTGAATACAATTTTGACAATCGCGGTGGTATTAACCTGTTGGTTAATACCGAGCAACTAATCGGAACTTCCGCTGATGGTGTACCGGGGCTACAATAGTTCCGAAAGAAGGTGCCGCTATGTTTTCCATTCAACAGATTCTCACGCTTTTTCTGACGCTGACTATGGAGCTGAATCTCACCGCCTGCGGGGCGGAGGGTACAACACAGCCCACCCCGGAAATGCCCGAACCTCCGGCACAGGTGCAGGAAACACCGGAGCCCGCACCTGCGCCATCTCCGGAACCAGAGCTGGAGGTCACGGAGGGGACAGAGACCTACCGAGGCTTCCAGATGGACAATGTACTCCATGCCCCAGAGGGGGACATTCATTATCACATCTATGTTCCGGAGACCTACGACGGCAGCGAACCCTATGCGCTTTTCCTTACCCTGCCGGGCTATGAGGGCCTGTACTTCCAGGGCATGGGGCAGAACTTATATAGCGAGAACTTTGCTTTTGAAGCACTGAATTACAACGACCACATGATTGTGGCTGCTCCGCAGCTCAGCGACTGGGGGGAGACTTCAGCTGAGCAGACGATCGCCCTGACGGAGTATCTGCTGGGGCGTTACAACATCGATCAGGAGCGGGTGTATGCAGAGGGCTACTCCGGCGGCGGAGAGACTATGTCGCAGGTCATGGGGATGCGGCCCGATTTGTTCACTGCCTATCTCCAGTGTTCTTCTCAGTGGGACGGGGCCTACGAGCCGGTGGTGGAGGCCAGGGTGCCGGTGTATTTTGTCATCGGGGAGAGCGACGAGTATTACGGTTCCGGGCCGAGCCAGGAGGCATACGATTCCTTGCATGAGCTGTACGAACAGGCAGGTCTGTCCCAGGCGGAGATCAATCAGCTTCTGGTTCTGGACATCAAAGATGCGGATTATTTTCGCAATGGAGGTGCGCCCAATCAGCACGGAGGCGGAAATCTGTTTGCACAAGACCCTGAGATCATGGGTTGGCTGTTTAAACAGTAATGTAACAATATAATCCAAAGGAGGTGACCCTGTGGGGAAAAAGTGGATCACAGATCTGGCGATGGCAGTCCTTCTACTACTGCTGATGGCCTACTCTCTGGTTGGGGAAGTCCTGCATGAGTGGATGGGGATCGCCATGCTGGCATTGTTTGTTCTCCACCATATCTGGAATCGAGTCTGGTATAAAAGCATTGGACGAGGCAGGCCGTCTCCGTATCGAGCAGTCCAGACCGCACTGAATCTTTTGCTTTTTGCGGCAGTGCTGGGGATGCTCCTCAGCGGCCTGATCCTGTCCCAGCACATTTTGGACTTTCTGCCCCTGCAGCGTGGCGAAACCATTGCCCGGATGCTCCATCTGCCCCTTGCCTATTGGGGGTTTCTGCTTATGAGCCTGCACCTGGGCCTGCATTGGAGCGGCATTATGAACACGGTCCGCCGACGCCTGCATATACAGGACGCGTCCAGAAACCGGGTGCTGCTCCTTCGGTTGCTGGCTGCGGTGCTTGTGGGCTATGGCCTCTATGCGTTTGCCCGTTACAGGTTTTCTGATTACCTGCTTTTGCGGACCCATTTTATATTTTTTGCTCCGGATCAAACAGCGGTGCGGTTTGTGGTGGATTACCTTGCTGTGATGGGCTTGTTCGCATGTGCAGCCCACTACGGCGGGATAGGCCTGCGCCGCTTTTCAGGCAGAAAGAAGAAAAAATGATGATCAGCAAAGTACTGACTGCCGGCGCACTTGTATTGGCGCTGGTGCTTTCCAGCTGCGGAGAAGGCCATACCGTGCCGTCCGGCCAGGAGGAACAAGGAGGAGCGGCCATGGAAACGGAGTTTACCGTAGATACCCCCATCCAGACAGTCATGGATGACCCGGTGTTTGACGACTATGGCCGCCTGCTCTTTCCTGTGGATACAGGCTACTGGAGCGGCGAAACCCTGGGGGACCTGCGGTTGACCTATTACAGCCACATTGACCCTGACGAGACCGTCGAGATCGTCAACACTCTGAAGGAGCGGGCTCTGGCTGGCGAGACGATTTTCTACGATATTTACACCGAGGAGGAAAAGGCAGCCGATCCCGCCAAGAAAGATACCGGGCTGTTCTTTTTCAAGGGAGACCTTGGAGCGCGTTTTGCTGTGTGCAATGCAGGCGGCGCCTTTGCCTATGTGGGCGCCATGCACGACAGTTTCCCCCACGCCCTGGAGCTATCCAAGCAAGGCTACAACGCCTTTGCTCTGATCTACCGCCCAGGCGCACAGACGGCCTGCGAGGATCTGGCCCGGGCCATCACCTTTATTTTTGATCATGCCGAGGAGCTGGGAGTGGACACCAGCTGCTACTCACTCTGGGGCGGCTCAGCGGGTGCACGGATGGCGGCCTGGCTTGGCACCTATGGCCCTGCGGCGTTTGGCGGCGATGATCTGCCCCAGCCTGGAGCGGTCATCATGCAGTACACAGGGATGGGCGAGTATTCCCCCAGCGACCCACCCACCTATGCCTGTGTGGGAGATCAGGACGGGATCGCCAGCTGGCGCATCATGAAAGCGCGGCTGGATGCGCTGTCAGCCCTTGGTATCGACACGGAATTCCATGTGTATGCGGGGTTGGGCCACGGCTTCGGCCTGGGAAGGGGCACTTCTGCGGAGGGGTGGCTGGATTTGGCAGTCCGGTTTTGGGAACGGCAGATGTAGGACAGTTGCAAAAATCCCTCAAATACGGTAGAGTATCAGAAAATGAACAGGGAGGCGACAAAATGGAATACCGTCAGTTAGGCCGGACGGGCCTGCTGGTCAGCGAGATCGGCATGGGCTGTGAGGGCTTTGTGGGCAAGCCCTATTCGGAAGTGGAAAAGATGGTGGATGCCATGGAGGCAGGCGGGGTCAACTGTATCGACCTCTATACGCCCAATCCGGAGTTTCGCTCCAATCTGGGTCATGCCCTGCGGGGGCGGCGGGAAAAATTCATCCTTCAGGCTCACCTGTGCACCATTTGGAAGGATGGCCAGTACAAGCGTACCCGGGATCTGGCAGAGGTGCGGGAAGGATTTGACGACCAGCTTCATCGGCTGGAGACAGACCATGTGGAGATTGGCATGATCCACTATGTGGACTCTATGGCAGACTGGGAAGCCGTGCGGGACAAGGGTGTGCTGGACTACGCCCGGGAACTGAAAGCACAGGGCGTTATCCGCTGCATCGGTTTGAGCAGTCACAACCCGGAGGTAGCTCTGGAAGCGGTACACAGCGGAGCCATTGAGGTACTCATGTTCAGCGTCAATCCCTGCTATGACCTCCAGCCCGCCGGAGAGGATGTAGAGCAGCTCTGGAATGAGAAGAACTACGACCAGCCTTTGGTGAACATGGACCCTCAGCGGCAGGAGCTGTATGAAACCTGCCAGCGGCTGGGGGTGGGCATCACGGTGATGAAGGCCTTCGGCGGAGGCGATCTGCTCAGCGCGGAGCTGTCCCCGGCGGGAAAGGCTCTGACCCTCTATCAGTGTCTCCACTATGCTCTGTCGCGGCCCGGTGTGGCCTCCGTCATGTCCGGCGCCCGGACACTGGAGGAGCTGAATACCAGCATCGGCTATGAAAGTGCCCCGGCGGAGGAACGGGACTATGCCGCCGCCTTTGCCGCTCTGCCCAAGATCAGCTGGGTGGGCCATTGTATGTACTGCGGCCACTGCGCTCCCTGCCCGGTAGGCATCGATGTGGCCAGCGTCACCAAGTTCCTGAATTTGGTTCAGGCGCAGGGAGAGGTACCGGAGACCGTGCGGGAACACTATGCCGTCCTTCCCCACCATGGCGGGGAGTGCTTATCCTGCGGAGCCTGCGAGAAGCGGTGCCCCTTCGGGGTGCCGGTCATAGAGAATATGTGCCGGGCGGCAGAGGTATTTGGAAAGTGAAGTGCAATGCGCGGACAGACGATATGCCTGCCCGCGTATTTTTCTTGCCATGTTAGGCAAAAGACAGTAAAATAATTCTTAAACAAACAGGGCCCGAGGCATGGGCGGAAAGGCGGTGGCGCATATGATGTATAATCCTCAGCTGGAGACCTTCCTCCGGGTGGCGGATGCGGGGAGCTTCAATAAAGCGGCGGAGGAGCTATTCATTACGCCGCCGGCAGTCATCAAGCAGATCACCTCCTTGGAGGCAGGGCTGGATCTCCAGCTTTTTGTCCGCAGTCCACGGGGTCTGAAGCTCACCGAAGCGGGCAAATCGATCTACCGGGATGCCCAGTATATCATCCAATACTGCAAGGACTCGGTGGTACGGGCCAAGAACGCCGCTGAGGAGGGGGACAAGGTCATCCGTATCGGTACCTCCCCCATGACGCCGGGACAGTTCCTGCTGGATCTGTGGCCCAGCCTCCACCAGCATTGCCCGGACATCAAGTTCCAGCTGGTGCCCTATGAGAACACCCCGGAGAACGCCCGGGAAATCTTGCGCAATCTGGGACAGAACATCGACATTGTGGCCGGCCCCTATGACCAAAATCTGCTGGATACCCGTCAGTGTGCCGCTCTGGAACTAAGCCGCGAGCCAGTCCGCTGCGCTGTATCCATCTACCACCCGCTGGCCGCCAAAGAGTGCCTGACGGCGGATGACCTCCACGGGGAGAACTTCCTGATGATTCGCCGGGGCTGGAACCACTATCTGGATCAGATGCGGGACGAGCTGTGGCGGGATCACCCTCAAGTTCACATTGTGAACTTTGACTTTCTCAGCATCGACATCTTCAATCAGTGCGAAAACTCCAATGACATCCTCATGACCATCGACAACTGGAAGAACATCCACCCGCTGCTTAAAACTATCCCAGTGGACTGGGACTATACCGTTCCTTTCGGCCTGTTCCATTCCCCTAAGCCCTCAGCTACGGTGAAGCGATTCCTCAAGGCGGTCAAAACGGTGTACGAGCTGTAACACAAAGGTATATACTGCATAACTTTTCGAGACTTCTGCGGAGGTCTCGATTTTTTTATAATAAAGGCACAAACGGAATCGCCCTCGCGGGGCGAACGCAGAGGTGTGCTATGAATAATTTTATCTTTGAAAACGGGACCAAGTTCCTCTTTGGCGGGGGCTGTGTGAAGGAATACTTGGCCAGCTTTCTGGCTGGGTACGGCCCCAGCGTGCTGCTTGTTACGGAGGAATCGGATCACCGTTCCCATACGGTGGACGAGGTGCGGGACATTCTGCGCCGGAGCGGGAAACAGACGACGGAATACGCAATGGGCCCCTTTTGTCCCCGGTATGAGCAGGTGCAGCGGGCGGCCAGGCTGTGCCGGGAACGCCAGGTGGATTTGATTTTGGGTGTGGGTGGCTCCGCCGTGATGGACGGATGCAAGTCCACTTCTCTGGCGGCGGTGTGTCGGGGCGATCTGTGGGAGAACTTTGGGGAATTGCAGGGCGTGGTGGATGTGCCGCCCCTGCCCATAGGCTTTGTGGCCTCCCATCTGGAGGTTGGGGCCGTCAACGGCGCGGCGGGGTTGATTCATGAGAACCAGTGTGTCTGGAGGGACTATCCACCTTGCGATCCCCAATTCGCTCTGCTGGACCCGTCCTGTACCCGTGAATTATCCCGACAGTCGTTCACTGCGCAAGGGTTCTCCGCTCTGGCTGGGGCGCTGGAGACATACCTGACGCTGGCGGACGGGATGGGTGTTTCCCGGGAACTGCTGGAGACTTTGATGCGGGGTATGATTCAGGATCTGCGCGCTTTCCGGAATGCTTCCTGCAACGAGGATACCCGGAGCAACCTGATGTGGCGATGTGCTCTGTGGGGGAGCCGGTTCTTCCAACTGGGACGACGGTTCTCCTTTCCGGCCTTGCCGGTACGCCAGGCGGCCATCCTCGCAGCCTCGACCTGGGAAGAATATGCAGGAGCTCTGTCCGTTTTGCTGCTGGCCTATTGCCGCCATGAAGCGGAGCAGCATCCCGCCGTTCTGGCTCAGTTGACCCGCCGTGTGTGGGAGATTGGTGACACGGGGCGGTTCGATCAGGAAACGGCCCAGGCTGGTGTCCGCGCTTTTGTGGAATTTCTGCGGGAACTGGAACTGCCCACGGAGTATTCGGAATTGGACGATGCTCTGCGGTGCCATCTGAAGCAATCCGCCTCTGCTCAAAACCTTTTGGTATATACTGCGTAACGAATCGGAACTTCCGCGGGACGCCAACCTGCATTATCATGATTCCTGTAAGAACGATACCCGCAAGGAGGCATTTGACCATGAATTCGCGCACACTGGGCGCTGACCTGAGAGTGCTCTGGTTAGCCGTGCAAAGGCATGCCACTCCCGCACAGATCTCTCTGGCCTGGATGCTGTGTAAAAAGCCCTGGATCGTTCCGATTCCCGGCAGCCGAAAGACTGAACGGATGTGGGAGAACGCCGGAGCGGCAGATGTTGTTCTGACCAATGAAGAGGTAGCTGCCATAGACCAGACATTGCGCTCCATTCCCATGTCCGCTGTATTCGGCGGAACAGAAGTGGTCCCCAGAGAAATGAAATAAGGAAGGATGAATCCCAATGAAACGCAACCATAAATGGCTGACTCTGGCCCTGTCCGGAGTTCTGACCCTCTCTCTGCTGGCCGGATGCGCCGGAACACAGAATCCTGGCGCGTCTGCCAACGGTTCTGGCGCTGGGGAGGATCAGAGCACGCAGGAGTCTGCCAATTCTGACGCGCTGACGATCGCGGAGCAGGGGATGTTTTCCGCCGGCGGCACGGTGATCTCCTCGGACGGCACTTTTGATGTGTCCAATTATTACACCTCCCGGGAAGGTTCCACCTCCCATGTGGACCACGCCAATGTGCTTTATCAAATTCCTGAGGATGCCACCGGCCTCCCCATGGTGTTCCTCCACGGCTATGGCCAGTCCCGCATGGGCTGGATGACCACCCCCGACGGCCGGGAGGGCTGGTCCGATCTGTTCCTGAAAATGGGCCACAGTGTCTGGCTCATCGACCAGCCCCGGCGGGGTGAGGCCGGACAGACTTCCGTGGCGGGCACCATGACCACCACTCCCTCCGACCAGACCTGGTACACCCAGTTCCGCATTGGCACCTACCTCAATGACGCATTTACCTACAATGAAGGCTCCCAGTTTCCCCAAGGGGAGGATGTTCTGGATCAGTTCTTCCGCCAGATGACGCCGGACACCGGTATGGATAACGCGGGTGGCGATCAGAACATCGACAATGAGGTGGTGGCTCAGGCGGTGGCGGCAACCATTGACGAGATCTACCAGCGCACCGGCCAGAATTCCATCCTGGTGACCCACTCCCAGGGTGGCCTGCCCGGCTGGGAGGTCCCCCGATACACCGACCATGTGGCGGCCATCGTGGCCATCGAGCCCGGCGCAGCACCTACGGTGGACAGTGAGGCCTACAACGCTCTGCTGGAGCAGAAGATTCCCGTCACCTTCTACTACGGCGACTACATCGGCGAGGAGTTCACCGACGTGCCCGCTGCCGCTATGTGGTCTATGATGGCGGCTACCGCCGACACCTTCACCGAGGCCTACAACGCCGCTGACGGCAGCAGCACGGTGGTCCGCCTGCCCGACGAGGGGATCACCGGCAACTCCCACTTTATGTTCCAGGAGTTGAACAATGATGTGATCGCAGACCACATTGAAAACTGGATTCAGGAAAATGTAGACCAGTAACTTTAATTAGAAAGGAATGTTTAGCAATGAAATTCACCTGGAAAAAGATTTTCAGTTTGTCCCTGGCAGCGGTGATGACCCTGTCCCTGGCAGCCTGTGGGCAAAGTAATGGCACTGATGACAGCCAATCCACCAGCCAGAGCCAGGAAACTCCGCCCTCTACCACCGCTCAGGAGCCCGGCGATACCGCCACGACTCCGGATGCTTCTGAGCCGACCGGCGACGGCAACATTTTGGTGGTCTATTACTCCGCCTCCGGCAATACCGAAGCCGTTGCCGGATACATTGCGGAGGCCACTGGAGGAGATCTCTTTGCCATCACGCCTGCCGAGCCCTACACCAGTGACGATCTGAACTGGACGGACGAGAACAGTCGGGTCAGTCGGGAGTATGCGGATGAATCCCTGCGGGATGTGGAGCTGACCACCACGGAGGTGGAGAACTGGGATTCCTACGACACAGTGTTCATCGGGTACCCCATCTGGTGGGGCATTGCGGCCTGGCCCACGGACAGCTTTGTGGAAGCCAACGACTTTACCGGCAAGACTGTCATCCCCTTCTGCACCTCCTCCAGCTCCGGCCTGGGCCAGAGCGGCGAGCTGCTGGCTCAGCTGGCAGGTACTGGCGACTGGCTGGAGGGCCAGCGGTTCCGCTCCGGCGTCAGCCAGGAGGATGTCAGTGAATGGGTGGACAGCCTGGGGCTGTCTGAATAACCGGAAAGACGGCAAGGAGCCGGGGCGCAAGGCTCCGGCTCCCTCTGCTTACGACTTGATTTTGAGAAAGGAAAGCGAGAAATATGGTTAAGAATGTTCTGATTTTGTCCGCCAGCCCCCGGAAGGGCGGCAACTCCGACCTGCTGTGCGACCAGTTTGCCCGGGGCGCAGAGGAGGCGGGGCACAAGGTGGAAAAGATCCGGGTGCAGGAGAAGAAGATAGCCCCCTGTCTGGCCTGCTACGGCTGCCGTAACACAGGCGTCTGCGTCCAGAAGGACGATATGGCCGACATCCTCGACAAGATGGTGCAGGCTGATGTGCTGGTGCTGGCCACGCCGGTATATTTCTATTCCATGGACGGTCAGCTCAAGACCCTCATCGACCGCACTCTGCCACGGTATACGGAGATCCGGGATAAGGAGGTCTACTTCATCGCCACCGCCGCTGCGGGCCGGGGTGCCATGGAGCGCACCGTAGACGCCATGCGGGGCTTTACCGACTGTCTGCCCGGTGCCCAGGTGAAGGGTACTGTTTACGGCTCCGGCGTCTATCAGAAAGGTGAGGTCATGGACACGAAGGCGTTCCAGGAGGCATACCAGCTCGGCAAGAAACTGTAAACCAAAAGGTATACAGAGCGAAACTTTTCGAGACTTCTCCCACGGGGAGACTACGGCTACAATAATGTCTACTGAATAAACCGCCCTGCGGTCTATTCGCGCGGCATTGCCGCGCAATTGAGTAAAAACGGCTGAAAACAGCTGTTTTTACTCAATTCAGACATTGTTGCAATGCGTATATTCCTGGATACGCAGCTGTGTATCCAGGAAAGGTGCAAGGTTTTTGGACGATTGCGTCCAAAAACCTTGCACTTGAACAAAGCCAATGTGCCTTGAAAGCCTTGGCTTTCAAAGGCTGTGGCTTTGTTCGGTACGCATTACAATAGAGATACGAGATAAAGGAAAACGATCCAACAAAATTCCAAGATGAATGGAATTTGCGACTTTGAATAACGGCGTGAAAATGCCTATGGCGGGTATC
The DNA here is from genome assembly GCA_902478785.1 of uncultured Oscillospiraceae bacterium. GTDB lineage: Bacteria > Bacillota > Clostridia > Oscillospirales > Oscillospiraceae > Oscillibacter. The sequence continues at coordinate 136,083 of CABSMJ010000001.1, read as the reverse complement.
GGGACCTTCCTGCTGACGCCGGATGAAGCGGAGACCTCCGTCCTCAGCGCTCTCCAGTGCGGCTACCGGCTCATCGACACCGCCAACGCCTATGTAAACGAAAAAGCGGTGGGCCGGGCCATGAAGAAGTCCGGTGTGGAGCGCAAGGACATTTTCCTGGAGACCAAGCTGTGGCCCAGCTTCTATGAGCAGACCGACGCGGTGGACAAGACTTTGGAGCGGCTGGATACCAACTATATCGATCTGCTGCTGATCCACCAGCCCGCCGGCAACTATGTGGCCGGGTACAGGCTGATGGAAAAGGCGTATCAGGAGGGCAAGGTGAAGGCCATCGGCCTGTCCAACTTCAACACCCGGCAGATCCAGGAGATTTTGGACATCTGCAAGGTGAAGCCCGCCGTTCTCCAGACGGAGGTCCACCCTTACTCCCAGGAGAAGGAGCTGAAAGCCTTCCTGTCCGGCGAGGGCATCGTTATCCAGGCGTGGTATCCCTTGGGCCATGGAGACAAGGCGCTCCAACAGGAGCCTTTGTTCACCCAGCTGGGCAGGAAGTACGGTAAGAGCAATGCCCAGATCATCCTCCGCTGGCATATTCAGGCTGGCAACATTGTCATCCCCGGCTCCAAGAACCCGGAGCACATCAAGTCCAATCTGGAACTGTTCGACTTCCCTCTTACAGATGAGGAAATAGCGAAGATCGCCGCTCTGGACAAGAAGCAGCGGTACTATCACAGCACCCCGGAGATGCTGAAGAAGTACGCGGAAATGGTGCCTCCCGTGGATGAGCAGAAGTAAGGCGGTAATTGGTATGAGCGAAGTGTTTCAGAACCTGTTTCCCCAGGGCGGTCCCAACACTGCGGCAGGTCAGTATTTTAGCGGGGCCAGTTACCTGCATCCACTGAGCAGTGAGGGCGGCGTCACCGTCTCCAATGTGACCTTTGAACCCACCTGCCGGAACAACTGGCACATCCACCACAACGGCGGACAGATCCTCCTGTGTACTGCTGGTCGGGGCTACTACCAGGAGTGGGGCAAGCCTGCCCAGGAGCTGCACCCCGGCGATGTAATCAGCATCCCGTCGGAAGTCAAGCACTGGCATGGGGCCGCCCAGGACAGTTGGTTTGCCCATGTGGCTATCTCCGTTCCTGGTTCCAAGGCCGAGTGGTTGGAGCCGGTGGCAGATGCGGAATACCGAGAATTGAAGTAAGACAGGGGGCAAAGTATATGGACTATGTGACCTTAAATAACGGTATCAAGATGCCTCTGCTGGGCTTCGGCACCTACCAGATCAAGGACCCTGCGGAGTGCGAGCGGGCGGTGCGGGAGGCCATCGATGTGGGCTATCGCCTCATTGACACTGCCGCTTCCTACGGCAACGAGGAGGCAGTGGGAAAAGCGGTACGGGAGAGCGGCGTTCCTCGGGAAGAGCTGTTTGTGACCACCAAGCTGTGGATCTCGGACGCCAGCTATGAGGGGGCCAAACGTGGCTTTTCCGCTTCCATGGAGCGGCTGGGCCTGGACTACCTGGATTTGTACCTGATCCACCAGCCTCTGGGCGACTACTACGGGGCCTGGCGGGCGATGACGGAACTGTACCGGGAGGGCAAGATCCGGTCCATCGGCGTGTGCAGCTTCTATCCCGACCGGCTGGCCGACCTGATCGCATTCAACGAGGTTGCCCCCGCCGTGAACCAGGTGGAGTGCAACATCTTCTTCCAGCAGGAAAAGGCCCAGGCGTACATGAAGTCCAAAGGCGTGCAGATGCAGAGCTGGGCGCCCTTTGCCGAGGGACATAACGATCTGTTCCATAACCCCACGCTCACAGCCATCGGTGAAAAGTACGGTAAAAGCGTGGCCCAGGTGGTGCTTCGCTGGCAGCTCCAGCGGGGGATCGTCTGCATCCCCAAGAGTACCCGACGGGAGCGCATGGAGCAGAATTTCAATGTGTTCGACTTCATCCTGTCCCAGGAGGACATGGATGCGATCGCTGCCCTGGATACCGGCGTCAGCTCGTTCTTTGATCACCGGGACCCCGCCGTGGTGGAGATGTTGGCCGGCCTGGTCCGGAAGGTATAGGTACTTCCGTTTTGCCCCTGCAATATGCAATCAAAATCAAACAAAGGAGGACAATGCAAGATGCGAAAGTTGAAACGTATGGGTGCCATGCTGATGGCACTGGTGCTGGCATTCAGTTTGAGTGTGACAGCGTTTGCCGCTGTGGAGGATACCGGCTTTTCCGATGTGGCAGTGGACGCCTGGTATGCTGAGGCGGTGGAGTATGTCCGGGACAACGGGCTTATGAGCGGCACCAGCGCCGCCACATTTGCCCCCAATGACACCATGACCCGGTCCATGCTGGCCACCACGCTCTATCGGGCTGCCGGCAGTCCCTCGGTGTCCGGCAGTGACGCCTTTACGGATACCCAGGAGGGCGCCTGGTACGCCGACGCGGTCCTCTGGGCTTCCCAGGAGGGAGTCATCAGCGGCTACGGCAACGGCCTGTTTGGAACCAATGACCCGGTCAGCCGGGAGCAGATCGCCACCATCCTTTGGCGGTATGCCGGAAGCCCCAGCGCCGATGCTGGACAGGACTTCGCGGATGAAAGCGAGATCGCTTCCTATGCTGTGACGGCGGTGGACTGGGCAAGAGCCAACGGTGTGGTGAATGGTGCGGATGGAAACCGTTTCCTGCCTCGAAACAGCGCTTCCCGGGCAGAGGTGGCCACCATGCTGCGTAACTTCCTGACTATGGATGAGACGGAGCCGGAGCAGCCCTCTGATTCTCCCCGTGTCTTGGTGGCCTATTTCTCCGCTACCGGTAATACCGAGTCGGTGGCCAACACGATTGCAGACTTGACCGGCGGCGATCTCTTTGAGATTACACCCGCAGATCCCTACACCAGCGACGATCTGAACTGGACAGACGAGAACAGCCGGGTGGTCTATGAATATGAAAACCCGGAGGCACGCGATGTAGAGCTGGCGGAGGACACGGTGGACAACTGGGACGAGTATGATGTGGTCTTTATCGGCTACCCCATCTGGTGGGGCATCGCCGCCTGGCCCACGGACAGCTTTGTGGAAGCCAACGACTTCACCGGCAAGACTGTGATTCCCTTCTGCACCTCCTCCAGCTCCGGCCGGGGACAGAGCGGAGACCTGCTGGAGGAACTGGCCGGCACCGGGAATTGGCTGGAGGGCCAGCGCTTCCGCGGCAGTACCTCTGAGGCAGAGATCCAGACCTGGCTCGACAGCCTGGAGCTGTAAAGGAAAGCGTTTTATGATGAAAGTATTACTGGTCAACGGCAGCCCTCATAAAGAGGGCTGCACCTATACCGCCCTGTGCGAAGTGGGCGATGCACTGAATGGCTGCGGCGTGGATGCGGATCTGTTCTGGATTGGGAATCGCCCTTTGTCCGGCTGCATCGCCTGTCACAGGTGTTCCGAGCAGAATTGCTGTGTCATTCAGGACGCAGTAAATGAGTTTCTGGACATTGCCGGGGACTATGACGGTTTTGTATTGGGTTCCCCCGTCCACTGGGGTGGAGCAACCGGAGCCATTACCTCTTTCCTGGATCGTGCTTTTTATGCAGATCTCAACGGAAACGGGAATCGCTTTTACCTGAAACCTGCCGCTGCGGTTCTGTCAGCCCGGCGGGCAGGCACCACTGCTTCCTGGGATCAGCTGAACAAATATTTTGGACTGATGCAGATGCCCATCATTACCTCCCGCTACTGGAATATGGTTCACGGTACCGTGCCGGAGGAGGTCCGACAGGACCTGGAAGGTATGCAGACCATGCGTGTTCTGGGCCGCAACATGGCGTTCTTTCTGAGATGCAAGGAGGTCGCTCTGGCCCACGGTCTGGACCTTCCCGTTCAGGAGCCATTTCAATTTACCAACTTCATCCGCTGAAAGGAGCGTTGCCCATGGAAAACTTTGTTTACGAGTATCCTACCAAGGTCTATTTCGGAAAGGGGGCGGCCAAGCAGCACCTTACCAACATTTTGTCCGTCTATGGCTCTAATGTTCTGTTGGCCTACGGCGGCGGATCTATCAAGAAGAACGGTGTCTACGACGAGATCGCCGGTATTTTGAAGGAGAACGGCAAGACGGTCACTGAGTTCACCGGCATTATGTCTAATCCCACCTGGGAGAAGGTTCGGGAGGGTGCCAAGCTGGCCCGGGAAAATAAAATTGATCTGGTGCTGGCGGTGGGCGGCGGCTCTGTGGTGGACTGCTGCAAGGTCGTCTGCGCCCAAGCCGTCACCGATGAAGATCTGTGGGAGGTGGAGATGGTGCGCCATTCCCCACTGCCCGCCAAACCAATTCCTCTGGGCGCGGTAGTGACCGCCTCCGGCACCGGTGCGGAGATGAACGGCGGAGCTGTCATTACCAACGAGACGGTTAAAATCAAGGGCGGTATGTATGCTGCCGCGCCCCGGTTTGCCATTCTGGACCCGGACTATACCATGACCCTGCCCCGGATGCAGGTGCTTTCAGGGGCTTTTGACACGCTGAGCCACGCCATGGAAACCTACTTCGGCCGCTCCGACCGGGACAATGTATCGGACGAGGTAGCCCTGGCCATCATGGTCAGCACCGTCACCAACATGCAGACGCTGCTCAAGGACATCCACGACTACACTGCCCGGAGCAATCTGATGTGGACCTCCGCCATGGCGGAAAACGGTATTTTGAAGGTGGGCCGCCTGACCGATTTTGAGTGCCACCAGATCGAGCACCAGCTGGGGGCATACACTGACTGCAACCATGGGCAGGGCTTGGCAGTGCTCCATCCGGCCTACTATCGGCACCTCTACAAGAGTGCCGTACCTAAGTTTGCCAAGTTTGCCAGGACGGTGTGGGGTGTCTCCGAGGCGGACGATGAGAAGGCCGCCCAAGCTGGTATCCAGACGCTGGCCGGATTCATTCAGGAGTGCGGCCTGCCCACCAAGCTGTCACAGCTGCACTCCAAAACGGAAATCACGCCCGAGCTTCTGCGGCAAGTGGCCGACAGCACCAATCTGCTGCCCAACGGTTATAAGCAGTTTACCCACGATGAGATTTATGAAATTTTGATGGAGTGTATTTAATCAAATCGTCTTGCGCAAAAGCAAAACTGGATATAAATCAGCAGAATTAGTAATCGTTCCTCTCGTGTTTCTTCATGCGTTACAAAAAGGTGTTCCCTTAACCGATACCGGCACAGTCCAAAGCCTGAGCCAGAAAGTTGTCAAACCGCAGGTCCCACTGCCCCCTTGGTGGTGGGAGCAGACAGAGGGAGCTGCAATCTGGATCACCTTGTCTCGCCAGGCTCGGTCAAGGCCCTTCTCAAGTGTTAAGCCCCATAGGTGCACATTGTGCACCTATGGGGCTTAACATCGTGTATGGGTAAAATTAGGGTATGTGGAACACCACACGCCCTAATTTTTTGACTTATATTTTCCGCAAAACGGCCTTCAAAAAGTAGCGGCTTGTCCAGCAGACAAATGAGCGCATGACTGAAACGCATCTCTTGGGAGCCGGCTTTACCGTTTGTTTTTCCTTTTTCGGCAGCTGGTTTGACCGAATCAATATCCCGCCCGAACGCTTTACCAGGCGGGATATTTGCAGGATCACGTCCCGGAAGTTTGCCCCGGCTGCCCGAAGTTTGCTGTGCCAGCTTGGCTGCCGACAGCACCTTTGCCGCCTCTGCCCGCTTGGTCGCCCATGCCGCCACCCATCTGGCCGGGGTTGCTCTCGGAACCGTCGTTGGTGGTGACATCGCCGCCGTTGTTGGTATAGGTGCCGTCGCAGTCAATGGCGGTGTTGCCGCTGCCGTTGCAGGTGAGATTCAATGTGCCGCCGTTGATGGTAAGGTTGCCGTTGGAGTCCACGCTGTCACCGGTGGATACGACGGTGAAGGTACCGCCGTTGATGAGGATAAAGCTGTCAGAGCTGGCGGCGAAGGTATCCTGGGGCCGGTTGCCAAAGCCGCCAAAGCCGGAGCTGTCGGCGCCGCCGGCGGCATTGAGGCCATCATCGTTGGAGGTGATGTCAAACACGCCGTCCTCAATGGTGATGGACAGGCCCTCAATGCCTTCGTAGCAGTAGGGGATGGTGAAGGTGCCGCTCTGGATGGTAAGGGCGTCGTCACAGTGGACGGCATCGTCTCCACTGTTCAGGGTAAATTCTCCGGCGGCGATGACCATCTCTCCGCCAGCGTGGAGACAGTCATCCGCGCTGTCGATGTTGAATGTGCCACCGTTGATGGCATAGGTGCTCTCGCCCTTGATGCCCTTCTGACTGGTGGAGTCCTCCTCCGTCTGTGTGGTGGAAGCGGTCTGGGTGTCAGAGACGGTGGCCTGGTCCGTCCAGCCGCCCCGCTGGCCGCCACCCATGGGGCCGCCAAACTGGTCGCTGCTGGTCATCTCCACGCTGGCACTGCCTTCTCCGGTATACAGGTCAAAGGTACCGCCGTCGATCTGAAGGGCCCCCTGGGCGCTGATGGCATCCCCCTGAGCGGTGATGGTGAAGCTGCCGTCCTGAATATAGAGCCAGCCCAGGGAGGTGTCGTCGCTGTTCTCCGCATGGATACCATCCTTGCCGGAGGTGATAGCAAAGGTGCCGGCGGCGATGGCCACGCTGTCCTTGCCGTCCAGGCCATGGCTTGCGGCGGTAATAGCGTAGTTTCCGCCGGTGATGACCAGGTCGTCCTTGGATACGACGCCGTGACCGGCCTGCGCGTTGATGGTCAGGCTGCCGGAGCCGTTGAGGGTCAGATCAGTCTTGGCAAAGATCACCGCGTCGATGTTGTTGTCGTCGATGGCCACGTATTCCCCGCCGTTGGTCAGGGTGTTCTCCGTGCTCTCCGCCAGGGTGATGAACACCTTGTCAGCCTCCAGAGCGTAGATGGCGGCAGAGGTAGTGCTGGTGATGTCCGCTCCCGCCAGCACCAGCTGTACCTTCTCGGTATCGCCGGCGTTCACGATGATCTGGCCGTCGGTGAGGGCACCGGAAATGAGATAGACCCCCTCGGCGGTAATGGTGATAGTGCTGCCGTCAATGACAACGGAACTGGAATCACAGGAGGCACCGTCTCCATTCAGCGTAATGGAAATGGCCTCGCTCTCGTCATAGGTCCCCGCCAGATCCCGGTCGCTGAACACGCTGGATGTGTCGATGGCGGATACGGTGGTGGCCGTTATATTCCCGGAGGAAGCGGTTTCCGTACTGGAAGTGTCCTCCGCTGTGTTCTGCGCTCCGCAGCCGTTGAGGAGCAGCAGGCTGCACAGCAAAATTGCGGTAAGTCTGCGCTTTGCCTGTTTCATCGTATTATCATCTCCTATTTTAGAGTGTTGCCACGGCATTATCCTGATGTCCCAGGGCAATCTCCAGATTGCCGTTGCGCAGCCGCAGCTGGTCGATGAATTTCTTTTCCAGGGCGGCGTCCTTCATAGTCACATCGTAGGTCAGCTTGAAAAGGCTCCCCATGTTGGTGGTCTTCACCTGGGTGAGGCTGTACTGCCGGGTGTATTCGTCCAGCACCGGCTCAAAGACACCGATGTAGTCCAGGTCCTCGGGAACGGTGATGTGGAGGGTGCGGCAGACGGGGCCTCCATTATGGGGACGGAGGCTGAATGCGGTGTACGCCATGGTGGCAGCGCCGAGAATCAGGGCAAACAGAGCGGCGTAGGCCAAATAGCCCATACCTGTGATGAGGCCGGTGCCCATGGCCACAAAGATGGCTGAGATCTCCCGGGCGGTGCCGGGAGCGGAGCGGAAGCGCACCAGGCTGAAAGAACCGGCCACCGCCACGCCGGTGCCCACATTACCGTTGACCATCATGATGACCACGCAGACCACCGCCGGCAGCAGGGCCAGGGTAACGGTGAAACTGCGGCTGCTGCGGGACTGCCAGCCGGTCATGGCGCACAGCAGCAGGCCCAGAACCAGAGAAACGCCCACACAAAGCAGGAAGTTTCCGGGGGCAATGGTGTCGGTCAGGGCGGTATCAAACAGCCCGCGGAATACAGTGTCAAGCATATTTTCTTTCTCCTCTCTGTCTGGTGAGCATAATGTCCTGATAGGCGGCGCCGTATTTGGAAAAAGAGGTCTTGAAGATCCTCTGCTCCGAAAGAACATGGGCCATCCACAGGGGCAGACCTCCGGCCACCTTCAATTCCATGAGCACCTGTCCGGACGGCAGAATGGGCGTGCCCCAGGTGTCGGAATCCAGGGTCAGCTCCTTCTGCCGGTATCGGATCTCGCTGTCAAAGGTCACCCGAAACTCCTCGTCCTCCACGCCGCGGAAGGAGTCCCGCTCGTAAGAGAGGAACACTGCCGGGCGCAGAGCTTTGTAAAAATCCATGGTGTAGGCCAGTTCCGCGCCGATCTGGTTGTCCGGCCAGGGCTGCCTCCCGTCAATGCATGCCAGCGCCTGATCCTGTGGGATAGGGATGCGCCGCTTATACACCACGGAGAGATATTTCTTTTTCAATTCTACAAACACCGGTTCATGCTTTTCCGCCTGACCGTAGCTGCGCACGCGGAGCTTTTCTTTGTAGACAGGCCTTTCCAAACTGCGGCGGATGAGCCGGTAATCCGGCGTGTCCAGGTACAGGTTGCGGATGGAGCTGTGGCTGTACTCGTCCGGCACCATGTAAGGAGCCATGGCAGCCAGTACGGCTTGCAGCTGGCGGAAATCCATCAAATATTTGAATTCGTATCGTTGAAAGATCATCTGGTTCTTCACAGACGGGGCCTCCTTGTTTGGATATCGTGTTGCCAGTGTAAGAACCGAAACATAATTGGAGTTTAATTGCGGCAGCCTTTTCCTGAACAAAAAGTGAACGCTTTTTCGGCTTCGCAAGTTCTGTATCCGGAGCAAAGATCCTGTTTCTTCAAGCTTGCAGCCCTTTTCCCGCAGGAACAGTGACAGGACGCGCGGGCTGTGCTATGATTTTAATTAAGGTTAAGGCAGCGGCGGTATGCTGGCTTCAAAAAGATGAACAGAAAGGATAAACCGTATGCGCATACTGTTTGCAGAAGATGAACGCTCCCTGTCCCGGGCGGTAACAGCCCTTTTGGAAAAGAACAACTACTCCGTGGACCCGGTGTACGACGGCGAGGAGGCCCTGGCCTATCTGGACGCAGGCAACTACGACGCCCTGATCCTGGACATCATGATGCCCAAGCTGGACGGACTGGAGGTGCTGCGCCGGCTGCGGCAGGCGGGCAACCCCATCCCGGTGCTGCTGCTCACCGCCAAGTCGGAGGTGGAGGACAAGGTCACCGGCCTGGACACGGGCGCCAACGACTACCTGACCAAGCCTTTTTCCACCGCCGAGCTCATGGCTCGTATCCGGGCCATGACACGCAGTCAGGCCGGAGGCCAGGTGACCAGTCAGCTCACCCTGGGCAACATTACCCTGGATCAGACCAACTTTGAGCTCTCCTCCCCCCACGGCAGCTTCCGCCTGGCCAACAAGGAATTTCAGATGATGGAGCTGCTGCTGCGCAATCCCCGGCAGCTGATTCCCACGGAGCGGTTTGTGGAGCGGATCTGGGGCTATGACAGCGATGTGGAATTGAATGTGGTGTGGGTCTACATTTCCTATCTGCGCAAAAAGCTCACCGCACTGAAAGCGAACATTCAGATCAAAGCTACCCGGAACGCTGGCTACTCCCTGGAGGAACGCCCATGATCAAACGACTGCGCCGCAAGCTCATTGCCGCCTGCATGATCTCCCTGGCCATCGTCCTTGCCGTGATTCTGGGCGGAGTCAACCTGATGAGCTATCAGAAGGTGATCGCCGACGCTGACACGGTACTTGCGCTGCTGGGAAGTAATGATGGCGCATTTCCCAAAATTCATAACACAGAGAACCTGCCGGATGGCGAGATTCCTATGGATAGAGGGACGGGTAAACGGGATCTCCTGGGTCCGAAGGGGCTGTCCCCGGAGACCCCTTACGAGTCCCGCTTTTTCTCTGTGGACCTGGATGAGGACGGCCAGGTCATCCAGACGGACACCGGTCAGATCGCCGCTGTGGATGAGGCGTCGGCGGAACTGTATGCCCAATCGGCGCTTGAATCTGGTCACACCAGCGGCTTCCTGGACGATTATCGCTATCTGGTACTGGCGGAGGAAGGGAACACCACCCGCGTCATTTTCCTGGACTGCGGGCGGAGCCTGTCCTCCTTCCGCACGACTCTGCTGGCCAGTGTGGCACTGTCCCTGTTGGGCCTGCTGGCGGTGCTGGTGCTGCTGCTGATTTTGTCCCACCGCATTGTCCGTCCTGTGGCCGAGAGCTATGAAAAGCAAAAGCAGTTCATCACCGATGCCGGCCACGAGCTGAAAACGCCCATGACCATCATCAGCGCCGATGTGGAGCTGGCAGAGATGGAATGCGGGGAAAACCAGTGGCTCGCCGATATCCGCCGCCAGACGGAGCGGCTCACCGGCCTAACCAACGACCTCATCTACCTCTCCCGCATGGAGGAGGAACAGCCCCCGCTCCAGATTATCGAGTTTCCGCTCTCCGATGTGGCGGAGGAAATGGCCCTGCCCTTTCTGGCCCCCGCCAAAAGTCAGGAGAAGGAGCTGGCCCTGCACATCCAGCCCATGCTCGCCTTCACCGGGGACGAAAAGGCCATCCGGCAGCTGATCTCCATACTGCTGGACAACGCGTTAAAATATTCGCCCGCCGGGGGACAGCTGGAGCTGCGGCTGGAAAAACAGGGACGGAGTATCCTGCTCACAGTGACGAATACGACCATCCAGCCTGTGGAGGAGAACAAGCTGTCTCATCTTTTCGACCGGTTTTACCGCTCCGACCAGTCCCGGAACAGCCAGACGGGCGGTTACGGCCTGGGCCTGTCCATTGCCAGGAGCATCGTGCTGGCCCATAAGGGAAAGATCCGGGCGGAGAGTCCCGATGGGGTGTCACTGTCAGTAGTCGTTTCCTTTCCTGATTAAAAATTTGATCCTTTTAACTCCAATTATGGTTCGTTTTTTATTCTTGTGGCAGAAACCTGAAGTCAAAACAATCCAATCTGAAAAAGGAGCTTGCTATATGAATGATATGAATCAGAACATGGAGTGGAATGATCGCATACAGAATCTGGAGCATGGAGCATCTGAGCAGAACCGCCCCAGGCGAAAGAACCAGGGCTTCCTGCGGCGGATGGCAGCGCTGACCCTGAGCGCGGTCCTGTTTGGAACCGTGTCGGCGGGCACATTTTATGGCGTGAACGCTCTTCTTCCCCAGGAAGACAGCAGCGTAGCTTCCGTCAGTGCCGAGTCTGCCGGAGCAGTCCTTACCAGTCTGGCCAGCACCTCTTATTCCAGCACCCGCTATGGCATGGATGTGTCTGATATTGCAGCGGCTGCCCTGCCCAGTGTCGTGTCCATCACCAATATCTCCGTCCAGGAGGTGCAGAGCTTCTTCAACCGCTTTGGACCCAACGGCGCCGGCCAGACTCAGCTGCAGGAGACCACAAGCTGCGGTTCGGGTATCATCATCGCCAACGACGGCACCTGGCTATATATGGTCACCAACGCCCATGTGGTGGAGGACGCCACCACCCTGTCGGTGAGTTTTGTGGACAACTCCGTCTATGAGGCCCAGCTGTGCGGCACTGATGAGGAGGTTGATCTGGCGGTGATCAAGGTGGCGGTTTCCGATTTGTCCTCTGACACGCTGTCCCAGATCGCGGTCATTACGGTGGGTGATTCCGATGCCCTTGAGGTCGGAGAGCAGGTGGTGGCCATCGGCAATGCCCTGGGCTACGGCCAGTCCGTGACCACCGGCATCGTCAGCGCCCTGGACCGGAGCTTGACCAATGAGAGCGGCACCACTTCCACCTACATCCAAACCGACGCCGCCATCAATCCCGGCAACAGCGGCGGTGCCCTGCTGAATCTGGACGGGGAGCTCATCGGCATCAACACCGCCAAGCTGTCGGACACCGATGTAGAGGGCATGGGCTACGCCATCCCCATCTCTGATGTGGTGGAGCTGATCTCCCAGCTCATGACGCAAACCACGGATCTGCCCCAGACAAACTCCAGTACCTCCCAGTCTTCTGGCATCACGGAACCAGGCTGGCGCGGAAACCGCCCCGCCGCATAACAAAACTGGGGGTATGACGGGGCATCCCGGATGGATTGCCCCAATATGAGCGAACAAATAAGCGCAGACAGTCAGATAAATGCGGCAGATATTCTGGAACATTAGAGAAAATCATGCTGCACAAAGGAAGACTGTACCGATACGCATACCATTTCGATACCAACAGCAAGGAAGCAGGGACCCAAACAAGTCCCTGCTTCCGTTTTTTATTCCTGACCGGTTGCCCGATGATTAGAAAAGCTTACAGAGGATTTCTGCGCACCGGTCGATTCCAAGGACACCGCTGTTAAGCGTGATATGGTAATTCTGAGCGTGGCCCCACTTCATGTCCGTGTAAAAGCGATGGTAGGCGGCGCGGCGCTTATCCTTGTCCCGGAGCCGCTGCTCGGGAGACTGCTCCCGCTCGCCGTACACCTTTACGATTCGTTCCGCGCGGAATGCCATATCCGCATGGATGAAGACCTTCAGGCAGTCCGCCTTTTCCCGCAGAATGTAATCGGCGCACCGGCCCACGATCACGCAGGGGCCTTTCTCGGCAAGTTCCGTGATCACCTTATATTGCAGGTCCCACAGGACATCCTCGTTGGTCGGCCCCTGGGAACGGTTGGAAAAGGCAAAGGACAAAAAACCATGGGGCACATACTCTCCGGCCTCTTTGACATAGCCCTCGGAAAAACCGCTCTCCTCCGCCAGCTTCTGGATCAGCTCCGCGTCGTAGCACGGGATACCCAGCTGTTCCGCAGCCTTTTTCCCAATGGTGCGTCCTCCGCTGCCGAACTCCCGGCTGATGGTAATGATGCGATTCTTCGTGCGATTTCAGCTCCTTCTGTATTGAGTTTCTTATAGGCGTTGAAAATGATAAACACAGCAATGAGAAAAGTCAGAATATCAGACACCGGCATGGAATACAGAACGCCGTTCAGTCCAAAAAATACCGGCAGCAGGGCAAACCCCACGCGGAACAGGGAGAGCATGGTGGAGGCCAGCGCTTTACCCACTGCCTGCAAGAAGATGAAGCAGGCCTTGTTCACGCAGGCCGGGATCATCATGCAGAGATAGGTACGGAACGCCTTGATGGCAAACTCGGTGTAATAGCTACACTCATTGGCCGCGCCGAAGATGTTAATGAGCTGCTGGGGGAAGCCCTCCGCAAGGATCAGTGCCACCGCGCCCACAGCCGCTTCCGCGGCCAGCAGCCTGGTAAACAGGTCTCTGACCCGTCCGGCCTTCCCCGCGCCTATGTTGTAGCCCACGATGGGGATGCACCCCGCCGCCATGCCCGCGACAATGGAGATGACGATCTGGAAGAATTTCATTACAATGCCCACCACCGCTATGGGGATCTGGGCGTATTCCTCCAGTCCGAAGACCGGGTCCAGCGCGCCGTATTTGCGCAGCATATTGTTGAGGGCCGCCATAGACGCCACCAGGCTGATTTGGGAGAGGAAGCTGGTGATCCCCAGAACCAGCATCCGCCCGCAGATCCTCTTGTTCAGGGCGAAATCACCGTGCCCGGGCCGGATGATCCGCATATGGAGCAGATACAATACCGACAAAGCGGCGGTGGCGATTTGGCCGATCACGGTGGCCACCGCCGCGCCCATCATCCCCCACTTGCAGCCGAAGATAAAGAGCGGGTCCAGAATGATGTTGAGGAGGGCGCCCAGAAGGGTGGAGGCCATGGCAAACCTGGGATTCCCGTTCGTCCGGATGATGGGGTTCATGGCCTGACCAAACATATAAAAGGGAATACCCGGGGTGATGTAGAAGAAATACTCCTGGGTGTAGCGGAAGGTCTCCTCATTGACCATACCGCCGAACATGGCGATGATGGTGTCGGCAAAGAGCAGATAGAGTGCGGTCAGCACAAGGCTGCAGGCCCGCCATTTTTTCAAAAAGGTTGCAAAAAAGCCGTGAAACTTATAATTTCACGGCTTTTTCTGGTGGACCTAATCGGGATCGAACCGACGACCTTACGGATGCGAACCGTACGCTCTCCCAGCTGAGCTATAGGCCCATATTTGGTTGTTTTGTATTGGCTTGTTTGTGCTGTTGTTTTGGCCGGGCTCGTGTTATGTTGCGCTGGCCCTCCCAGACTGAGCTACGAGCCCATATGCACCCGGAAAAGGACGGCGGCGGGGCGAAAAAACACCCCCGGCGACGGACTGCCTTCCCGCGGGACAAATGGTATTATACCATAAAATCCAAACTTGTAAAGCCTTTTTTCTGATTTGGACCTGTTTCGGTTCCAAGAGAGCAAAAAAAGAGCAGGGCCGGAGCACCGGGCTCCGACCCCACAGAAAGAGAGGGCGTTACATATAAAAGAGAATATCGCTGTAAGAGGGATAGGGCCAGTACTCCTTGGCGGTGACGGTTTCCAAGGCGTCGGCCAGCTCCCGGATCTTGGCCATATCCGCAGCCACCGTATCGTGGAAGTAATGCATCTTTTCCTCCAGCTCGCCGCCGCAGCGGCCCAGATCGGCCTCCAGCTGATCTGCCGCGGCCAGCAGGGCGTCGACCTTTTCCGCCATGTCGGCGGCCAGCGTGGTCTCATAGCGGCAGGGGACGCCCTTCTTCTTGGCAGCCCGGTCGCACAGCTCTGCGGAGTAGTCGGAGACGGCGGGCAGCACGTCCCGGCGGACCATATCCAGCAGCGTCAAAGCCTCGATGGACAGCAGCGCGCAGTAGTTCTCCATGTGGATATCCTGGCGGGCCTGCATTTCCTCCGGGGTGAAGATCCCATGGCGGGTGAAGAGGGAGACGTTCTTCTCCGCCGTGTAGTAGGGCAGGGCATCAGCGGTGGAGGTCAGGTTATAAAGGCCGCGCTTCTTGGCCTCCTCCACCCAGGATTCGTCATAGCCGTTGCCATTGAAGATGATACGCTGATGCTCCGTAAAGACCCGGCGGATCAGCTTCTGCAGGTCGCCCTGGAAGTCCTTGGAGCCCTCCAGTTCGTCGGCGAACTGCTCCAGCTCCTCGGCCATGATGGTGTTCAGGGCGATGTTGGGGCCGGCAATGGACTGGGAGGAGCCCAGCATACGGAACTCGAACTTATTGCCGGTGAAGGCCAGGGGAGAGGTGCGGTTGCGGTCGGTGTTATCCTGAGGGATGGCGGGCAACACGTCCACGCCGATTTCCAGGTTCTTCTTGCCGGGATCGGCATACTCAGTGCCCCGGATGATGGCATCCACCACGGCGCTCAAATCGTCGCCCAGGAAGATGGAGAGAATGGCCGGCGGTGCCTCCTGTGCGCCCAGACGATGGTCATTGCCGGCAAAGGCCACGGTGGCCCGCAGGAAGTCCTGATACTCGTCCACGCCCTTGATGAAGGCCGCCAGGAACAGCAGGAACTGGGCGTTCTGGCTGGGGGTGGAGCCGGGCTTGAAGAGGTTGTGGCCCGTATCGGTGCTCAGGGACCAGTTGTCGTGCTTGCCGGAGCCGTTGACGCCGGCAAAGGGCTTTTCATGGAGCAGACACACCAGGTGGTGCTTCTTGGCCACCTTCTTCATCACGTCCATGGTCAGCTGGTTGTGGTCGCAGGCGGTGTTGACGTCGGTATAGATGGGGGCCATCTCATGCTGGCAGGGGGCCACCTCGTTGTGCTTGGTCTTGCTCAGCACGCCCAGCTTCCACAGCTCCTGATCCAGGTCCTGCATATAGGCCGCCACACGGGGCCGGATGGCGCCGAAGTAGTGGTCCTCCAGCTCCTGGCCCTTGGGGGGCTTGGCACCCAGCAGCGTCCGGCCGCACAGCCGCAGATCAGGCCGCTTGGCAAAGTCGTCCTGGTCGATGAGGAAGTACTCCTGCTCCGGGCCCACCTGGGGGATGACCCGGCGGGTCTGGGTGTCGCCGAACAGGCGCAGGATGCGCACCGCCTGACGGCTGACCTCTTCAATAGACCGCAGCAGAGGCGTCTTTTTATCCAGCACCTGGCCGGAGTAGGAGCAGAACACCGTGGGGATATACAGCGTGCCATCCCGCAGGAAGGCGAAGGAGGTGGGGTCCCAGGCGGTGTAGCCCCGGGCCTCAAAGGTGGCCCGCAGGCCGCCGGAGGGGAAGGAGGAGGCATCGGGCTCGCCCCGGACCAGCTCCTTGCCGGAGAACTCCAGAATCACCCGACCGCCGGGAGCGGGAGTGATGAAGCTGTCGTGCTTTTCGGCGGTATAGCCGGTCATGGGCTGGAACCAGTGGGTGAAGTGGGTGGCGCCCCGCTCGGTGGCCCACTGCTTCATGGCCTCGGCAATGTCATTGGCGATGGTCAGGTCCAGAGGTGTGCTGTTTTCGATGCACTTCTTCCAGGCGTTGTAGGAGGCCGGGGAGAGGCGCTGCTTCATGGTGTCCTCGTTGAAGACCATGCTGCCAAAGAGCTCGGGCAGGTGAGAGGGATTCTTTTCCATAGAGACTGACTCCTTTCCTAAATCAACAGCTGAGAGAAAACGGCGGGGTTACATACCACTGGCGCCGTAGTTGGACAAAACACGGGCAGAGGGGTCGCTGACGTCGCAGCCCTTCCAGGAGCGGTTGGGCATCCAGAAGCCGGAGACCATGGGGGCCTGGCCGGGGTAGCTGGCCTCGAACAGCTCACGATACAGCAGGCTCTCCTTGGTGAAGGGGGTGGCAAAGCTGTACAGCCGGCTGCGGCGGGCAAATTCCAGGTCGGTGTAGAGGCTCTCGGCATACTCCTTGAGGTCGTCCACCATGGAGTGACCCACGGCGTCGGAGAAGGCGGCCTTTTCCCGCCACAGGATGTCCCGAGGCAGCAGGTCTCCCTCGAAGGCACGGCGCAGCAGATACTTGCCCTTGCCGTAGGTGTTCACCTTCATGCGGGGGTCGATGGACATGACATAGCGGACGAAGTCCAGGTCTCCGAAGGGCACCCGGGCCTCCAGAGAGTTGACGCTGATGCACCGGTCCGCCCGGAGCACGTCATACATATAAAGCTCATCCACCCGCTTTTTGGCCTCCGCCTGGAAGGCGGCGGGGGAGGGAGCGAAGTCGGTATACTTATAGCCGAAGAGCTCATCAGAGACCTCGCCGGTGAGCAGGACCCGGATGTCCGTGGTCTTGTGGATGGCCCGGCACACCAGGTACATGCCGATGCTGGCCCGGATGGTGGTGATATCGTAGGTACCCAGGGCGGCCACCACTTCCGGCAGGGCCTGGATCACATCGTCCCGGGTGATGATGACCTCCGTGTGGTCCGCACCCAGGTAGTCCGCCACCTGACGGGCGTACTTGAGATCGATGGCATCGGTGTCCATACCGATGGCAAAGGTGCGGATGGGCTTGCCCAGGGAGTGGGCGGCGATGGCGCACACCAGACTGGAGTCCAGACCGCCGGAGAGCAGGAAGCCCAGAGGCGCGTCGGCGTCCAGCCGCTTTTCCACAGCGGCGATGAGCTTTTCCCGGATGGTGCGGCAGACCGTGTCCAGACTGTCGTGGCAGTAAGCGGTGACGGTGGTCAGATCGGCGTAGCGGACGAACTGGCCGTCGGCATAGTAGTGGCCGGGAGGGAAGGGGCACACCCGGTCGCACAGGCCCACCAGGTTTTTGGCCTCGCTGGCAAAGACGATGGCGCCGGTGTGGTCATAGCCATAGAACAGCGGGCGGATGCCGATGGGGTCCCGGGCGGCGATCAGCGTATCCTTTTCCCCGTCGTAGATGACCAGGGCGAACTCCGCGTCCAGACGGGAGAACATTCCCAGACCGTACTCCCGGTACAGGGGCAGCAGCAGCTCACAGTCGCAGTCACTGTGGAAGGTGTAGCGGTCAGAGAGCTCCTGACGCATGGTCCGCCAGCCGTAGAGCTCGCCGTTGCACACCACCATGTCCTTGCCCAGGGAGAAGGGCTGCATGCCGCTCTCGTCCAGACCCATGATGGCCAGACGGTGGAAGCACAGATACCCCGACGGAGTCTCCAGGATCCGGGACATGTCCGGCCCCCGGGACTGGGTCCGGTCGAAATACGTCCGTACCTCGTCCTTGCTCAAGCTCTTCTTGCTAAATCCCATAATTGCACACATGAAAAAAGCACCTCCGGATATTGCGCAGCATTCCTAAAAATTTTAGGACGAATGCTGCGATCCGCGGTGCCACCTAACTTGCTGTCCTAAAGACAGCCCCTTCAAGGCTCTGACAAGCCTGTGCGCGGTAACGGGCGCAATCCGTCTCCCCTACTGGCCGACCCTGTGGGGCGGCGTTGGGTTCGCAGCTCCGGAGTGTTCTTCTCACAGTCTCTTGCTGCAGGGTTTCCACTATCCCCCGCTCACTGGTGCAGAACCTCTGTGGTACTTTTCTCCATCTAAGCGTTATCCCTATGAAATTCTCACGGTCTCGCCGCAAAAATTATGTTTCGTACTTTACCACCACAAAGCGCTGCTGTCAATGACAAAATACACAAAATGGAAAAAAGCTCCCGCTGAAATTTCTGACATCTGTTCTTGGCTGGCGAACAACTCGCGGGAGAAGTGACAGAATCAACGAGAAGGAGTCCGGCGGATCCTTGCACTTTTGGGCAAAACTGTGCTATGCTGGCGAGGTGAACACATAGACTGATGCGGGGCGCGACGCCGCGCCGGAACAGGAGGAAGCCATGAAAGTACTGCTGATCAATGGAAGCCCCCATCCCCAGGGCTGCACCTATACCGCCCTGCGGGAGGTGGCGGACGCCCTGGAGCACGAGGGCGTGGAGACGGAATTTCTGCACGTCAGTCCTCACACGGTGGGGTGCTCGGCCTGCGGACAGTGCGCCCGGACGGGAAAGTGCATCGTGGACGACCAGGTCAATGATGTGCTGGCGCGTCTGGAGGAATGGGACGGCCTGGTGGTGGGCTCTCCGGTGTACTATGCCGGGCCGGCAGGCCAGCTGACCGCCTTTTTGGACCGGCTGTTCTACGCCTCCGGCGGCCGTCTGGCAGGAAAACCGGCAGCGGCGGTGGTCTCCTGCCGCCGGGGCGGCGCCAGCGCCGCCTTCGACCGGCTCAACAAGTATTTCACCATCAGCGCCATGCCGGTGGTGTCCTCCCGGTACTGGAACCAGGTCCACGGCAACCGGCCCGAGGAGGTGCGCCAGGACGAGGAGGGTATGCAGACCATGCGCATCCTGGGTCAGAACATGGCCTGGCTCCTCAAGTGCATCCAGGCCGGCGCCCAGGCCGGCATCACCCTGCCGGCCCCGGAGCCGCTGGTCAAGACCAACTTCATCCGCTGAGTCGGCCCCTTCCACAATTTTCTACGGCCCTTTTTGCCAAAGCCTACAAATCCGCCCTTCGGGGCGGATTTGTGCTTGACCGGAAGGGAAGGGAGCGTTATAGTGTGGATAGTTAGAAAAATAACAAAGTTCCGGCGGCCCTCCTGGGCCGCCGGAGCGCAGCACCGCGCCGCACCTGACATCGAAATCACGCATTGAGATGGAAGACGAACGCCTGCCGCAGCAACTGCCCCCTAAAAGGGGGCTTTTTATGCCTGGCCGCGTCTTCCCAAGCAGGGAAGGCGCATTTTTTATGCCTGCGGGGGCGGAAGGACAGCCTGCCGCAAAACAAGGAGGAAACAGCATGGAGACCAGAGTGGCCATCATTGGCATCATCGTGGAGAACGAGGACTCTGTGGAGGAGCTCAACGGCATCCTCCACACCTACGGCAGCTACATTGTCGGACGCATGGGCATCCCCTATCGGGCCCGTGGCGTCAACATCATCGCCGTAGCGGTGGACGCGCCCCAGGAGGTCATCAGCGCCCTGTCCGGCAAGCTGGGACGATTGGACGGCGTCAGCGCCAAGGCCGCCTACTCCAACGTCATCACCAAGGCATGAGAAGAGCGGCAAGAGTAGGGGGGCTATCCCCCCAGGCCGCCGTGGTGCTGTGCCTTCTGCCGGTGGCGGCGGCCCTTGTCTCGCTGTGCATTGGGCGCATGGGACTGCCGCTGGGAGAGGTGCTGCGGGGCATCGGCGCCGCCCTGGGGCTGGATGTGACGCTGGCGGACGGAACGGAGCAGATCCTCTGGACCATCCGGATGCCCCGGATTTTGCTGGCGCTGCTGGTGGGGGCAGGGCTGTCCGTCTCCGGCTGCGCCTTCCAGAGCCTCTTTGCCAACCCCCTGGCCACGCCGGACACCCTGGGGGTGGCCTCCGGGGCCAGCTTCGGCGCAGCCTTAGCGCTGCTGATGGGGTGGCACCTGCTGGGGGTCCAGGCCCTGGCCCTGGTGTGCGGCATCGGGGCGGTGGCCCTGACCTGGCTGTCTGTGGCCGGCCGGGACCGGACCAACAGCACGGTCATCCTGGCGGGCATCATGGTGGGGTCCTGGTTCTCCGCCCTGGTGTCTCTGGTGAAGCTGGCGGCGGACACCGAGTCCCAGCTGCCCGCCATCACCTACTGGCTCATGGGCAGCTTCAACTCCGCCGGATACAGCTCCCTGGCCCTGGGTGCGCCGCCCATTCTGCTGGGGATGCTGGTACTGTATCTGCTGCGGTGGCGGCTGAACATCCTGCCCCTTTCTGAGGACGAGGCCCGGGCCAGCGGCACCGATGTGCGGCTCCTGCGGGGCATCACCGTGCTGTGCGCCACCGCCATCACCGCCTCCTGCGTGTCCATGTGCGGCCAGGTGGGCTGGGTGGGGCTGCTGGTGCCCCACATGTGCCGGATGAAGTTCGGCAACAACCACCTGGCCCTGGTGCCCGCTTCCGCCTGCGTGGGCGCCGCCTTCATGGTGGCGGTGGACACCCTGGCCCGGAGCATCTCCTCGGCCCAGATCCCCGTCTCGGCCCTGACGGCGGTCATCGGCGCGCCCTTCTTCATTGCACTGGTGCGCAAGACAGGGGGGTGGCGGCTGTGAGACTTTGCGTGGAGCACGGCTCCTTTTCCTATCGGCCGGACGCCCCGGTCCTCAAGGACGTGAGCTTTGCCGCCGGGCCCGGGGACCTGGTGGCCATCCTGGGCCCCAACGGGGCGGGCAAGACCACACTGCTGCGGTGCATGATGGGCTTTTTGCGCTGGTCCTCAGGCAGGAGCCTGCTGGAGGGCCAGGATATCCGCACCATTCCCCACCGCAAGCTCTGGCAGGCCCTGGCCTATGTGCCCCAGGCCAAGGGGGCGGCGGTGGCCTACACCGTGGAGGAGATGGTCCTCCTGGGCCGGGCCAGCCGCTGCGGCTATCTTGGTCAGCCCTCCCGGGAGGATCTCAAAGAGGCCCGGCAGGTGATGGACCGGCTGGGTCTGACGGCCCTGGCCAAAAGACGGTGCACGGAGCTCAGCGGCGGACAGCTGCAGATGGTGCTCATCGCCCGGGCCCTGGCGGCCCGGCCCCAGGTGCTGATTCTGGACGAGCCCGAGTCCAACCTGGACTTCCGCAACCAGCTTCTGGTGCTGGACACCCTGTCGGAGCTGTCCCGGGAGGGGCTCACCTGCCTGTTCAACACCCACTATCCTGCCCACGCTCTCCAGCGGGCCAACCGCTCGCTGCTGCTGGGGGCGGATGGGGAGACCCGCTTCGGCGACACCGCCCAAGTGGTCACCGAGGCAAACCTCCAAAGCGCCTTCGGCGTTCGGGCGGTCATCGGCGAGATCGAGACCCCCTACCGCATGGTGCGGGACGTGGTGCCCCTGGAGGCTGCCGACAGCCCTGCCGCCCTGACGGCGGAGGATGGGCGGGCCATCGCTGTGGTGGCCATCATCACAACGGATTACGAGGAGGCGGGGCAGATTAACGCCCTGCTCCACACCTGCAAGCCCTACATCGTGGGGCGTATGGGGATGCCCTATCCCGACGGGGGCGTCTTTATCATCAATGTTACCCTGGACGCGCCGGAGACGGTGGTGCGGCGCCTGGTGGGGCAGCTGGAACGGCTGCCCGGCGTCAGCGTCAAGACCACCTTCGCCCGGCTGGAACAGGAGAGAGGAGGGACGGACCGTGGACAACCGGGAACTGCTGCACAAACTCCATGAGGAGCAAAACCTGACGCTGGAGCAGTGGCGGCAGCTGCTGGGGACCTGGACCGAGGAGGATCGGCAGCTGGCCGCGGAGCTGGCCCGGGCCGTGGCCCAGGCGCGCTTCGGCCGGGACATCTTCTTCCGGGGCATCGTGGAGTTCACCAACTACTGCAAAAACAACTGCTACTACTGCGGCATCCGCCGGGGGAATGAAAAAGCGGTGCGCTACCGCCTGACGGCAGAGGAGATCCTGGAGTGCTGCACCGAGGGCTACGCCCTGGGCTACCGCACCTTCGTGCTCCAGGGGGGCGAGGACGGCTGGTGGACCGACGAGCGCCTTGCCGCTCTGGTATCTGCCATCCGGGAGACCTTTCCCGACTGCGCCGTGACCCTCTCTGTGGGGGAGCGGAGCCGGGAGAGCTACCAGAGGCTCTTTGATGCTGGCGCCGAGCGGTACCTCCTGCGCCACGAGACCATCTCCGAAGCCCACTACGGCCGCCTCCACCCGCCGGAGCTCTCCTGGAAAAACAGGATGCAGTGCCTGCGGGACCTCAAGGAGATCGGCTACCAGACCGGCTGCGGCTGCATGGTGGGCACACCGGGGCAGACGCCGGAGATGCTGGCGGAGGAGATGCAGTTCCTCACCGCCTTCCGGCCCCAGATGATCGGCCTGGGCCCCTTCCTGCCCCACAAGGACACCCCCTTCCGGGGAGAAAAGCCCGGCAGTCCGGAGACCACCCTCTTTTTGCTGAGCCTGTGCCGTCTGGCCCTGCCGGACGTGCTGCTGCCCTCCACCACCGCCCTGGGCACCGCCCGGGACGACGGACGGGCCCTGGGGGTGCTGGCGGGAGCCAACGTCATCATGCCCAACCTCTCCCCCAAGTCGGTGCGGGAGAAGTACATGCTCTATGACAACAAGGCCGGCACCGCCCTGGACGCCCGGGCGGGGCTGGAGACCCTGGGGCGGCAGATGGAGGCCATCGGCTACCGTCTGGTGTCTGCCCGGGGAGATTACAGGGAACGAGACAGAGAGGAGAAACGGCCATGATCAAACTGGCATTTTACGGAAAGGGCGGCATCGGCAAGTCCACCACCGTGTCCAACCTGGCGGCCGCCATGGCCCAGCAGGGGCTGCGGGTGATGCAGGTGGGGTGCGACCCCAAGGCGGACTCCACCATCGCCCTGCGCCGGGGCCAGGCGCTGCCCACGGTGCTGGAGCTGGTGCGGCAGGGAAGCTTTGCCCTGGAGGACATGGTCCGGGAGGGCTTTGCCGGCGTGGTGTGCGTGGAGGCCGGCGGCCCCACCCCCGGCGTGGGCTGCGCCGGCCGGGGCATCATCACTGCCCTGGAAAAGCTCCAGGAGAAGGGGGCCTATGAGGTCTACCGGCCCGACGTGGTGCTCTACGACGTGCTGGGCGACGTGGTGTGCGGCGGCTTTTCCATGCCCATGCGCAAGGGCTACGCCGACGAGGTGTTCATCCTCACCTCCGGGGAGAACATGGCCCTCCACGCGGCGGCCAACATCGCCATGGCCCTGGACCACTTCAAGGACCGGGGCTATGCCCGGCTGGGGGGCCTGATCCTCAACCGCCGGGACGTGCCCCGGGAGGAGGAGAAAGTAGCGGAGCTGGCGGAGGACCTCCACAGCGCCATCATCGGCTCCCTCCACCGCAGTGAGACGGTCCAGGAGGCCGAGGAGCTGGGCAAGACGGTGCTGGAGGCCTTCCCGGACAGCGCCATGGCGGAGGAGTACCGGGCCCTGGCCCGGCAGGTCCTGAGGCAGGCAGGAGGGGAGCAGGTATGCTGACGAGAGTGAACGGCCCGGTGGACGACACCGGTGCGGCGGTGGCTGTCAAGGACGCCTCCTTTCCTGCGCCCTTTGCCTCTGGGCTGGAGTACGCCGCCCCGGCCCGGGGCACCTGGAACATCGTCCATGTGGGGATGCTGATCCCCCAGGCCCACCAGATCTTCGTCTGCGCCCAGGGTTGTCTCCGGGGCGTGGTGCTGACGGCGGCGGAGATGGGGGCCCAGGAGCGGTTCTCCACCGTGGCCATCGAGGAGCACAACGTGCTGGAGGGGGACCTGGAGGAGCTGCTGGTGGACGGTGTCACCGACATTCTCCGTCGGCTGCCCAAGCGTCCGCCGGCGGTGCTGGTGTACACCAGCTGTATCCACCACTTCCTGGCCTGTGACCTGCCCCTGGTCTATCAGCGGCTGTCAGAGCGGTTCCCGGAGGTGGACTTTGTGGACTGCTATATGAACCCCATCATGCGCAAGAGCGGCCTGACCCCGGACCAGCTCATGCGGCGCCAGCTCTACGCCGCCCTCAAGCCCCGGCCCCGGGAGGAGCGCACCGTGGGAATCCTGGGCAACTGCTTCCCCCTGGAGGAGTCCAGCGAGCTGATGCGGATGCTCCGGGGCGGTGGATGGACCGTCCGGGACATCCACTACTGCCGGAGCTATGCGGAGTATCAGGGTCTGGCCGGGTGCGGCACCTTCCTGACCACCTTCCCGGCGGCCCGGGCAGGGGGAGAGGCCCTGGCCCAGCGGCTGGGGCGGGAGCACCTGTACCTGCCCGGCTGCTGGGGCTACGACGAGATCGGGAGGAACCTGGACACCCTGGCGGGGGCCCTGGAGCTGCCCCGGGAGGAGGACGGCGAGGCCATCGAGCGGGCCGAGGAGGCCCTGGCGGCGGCCCACCGGATCATCGGGCAGTGCCCGGTGGTCATCGACTACACCGCCACAGCCCGGCCTCTGGGCCTTGCCCGGCTGCTCTTGGAGCACGGCTTCCAGGTCCGGACGGTATATGCCGACAGCTTCTCCGGCGAGGAGAAGGAGGACTTTTTGTGGCTCCAGGCCCAGGCGCCGGAGCTGACACTGCGGCCTACGGTTCAGGTGAAGATGCGCCTGCTGCCCCGGCAGCGGCCGGAAAAGACCCTGGCCATCGGCCAGAAGGCCGCCTACTTCACCGCCAGCCGCTTTTTCGTCAATCTGGTGGAGGGCGGCGGCCTTTACGGCTACAACGGCGTCCGCCGGATGGCCCAGCTGATGCTGGACGCCTATCTTCATGAAAGGGACACCAGGACCCTCATTCAGGTGAAGGGCCTGGGGTGCGGGTGCTGCGTATGAGACAGACAGCCAGTATCATTTCCACCTACACCGCCGATGTGTCCGGCGTGTGCTCCGCCCTCTTCGAGCTGGGGGGCATGACCGTCATGCACGACGCCTCCGGCTGCAACTCCACCTACAACACCCACGACGAGCCCCGGTGGTACGACACCGACAGTCTGGTGTTCCTCTCCGGCCTTTCGGAGCTGGAGGCGGTGATGGGGGACGACGAGAAGTTCATCGGGGACGTGGCGGAGGCCGCCCGGGAGCTCCATCCCGCCTTCATCGCCCTGGCGGGGACCCCCATCCCCATGGTCATCGGCACCGATTTTGCCGCCCTGGCCTCCCTCATCGAACAGCGCACGGGCATCCCCACCTTCGGCTTTGCCACCAACGGGATGCACTCCTACCTCTCCGGCGCCTCCCAGGCCTTTGCCGCCCTGGCAGAGCGCCTGGTGCAGGAGCCACGGGAGAGGCGAAAGGAGCTGTCTGTGAACCTCCTGGGTGTGACGCCTCTGGACTTCTCCGTGGGCACCATGGTGGGCTCCCTGCGCCGCCGTCTGGAGGCGGAGGGCATCGCCGTGGCCTCCTGCTGGGCCATGGGCGACAGCCTGGAGACCCTCTGCCGGGCCGGCGAGGCGACGGTGAACCTGGTGGTGTCCTGGTGCGGCCTGGCGGCCGCCCGGGTGCTGCGCTGCCGGTTCGGTACCCCCTATGTGGTGGGCACCCCCGTGGGAGAGGCCTTCACCCATGTGCTGGCGGAGGAGATCCGGTCCGCGGCCCGGGACGGGCAGGACCGCCTGCCTCTGACCAAGCGGCCTCCGGCGGGGCCCGGGGACCTGACCCTCATCGCCGAAAGCGTCACCGGCGGCTCCTTGGCGGCGGCCATGGCCCTGGAACAGGGGAAACGGGTGCGATTGGTGTGCCCCCTGGAGACGGAGGATGGCTTTTTGCTGCCCGGCGACGTGCGAGCCCGGGACGAGGTGGAGCTGGAGCCCCTTTTCAAGGAGGCCGGCGGCATCATCGCCGACCCGCTCTACCGTCCGGTGTGTCCGCCTGAGGTGCCCTTTTACGAGTTGCCCCATGAGGCCTTTTCCGGCCGCATCTATCGCCGGGACATTCCGGATTTTATAGACCACATCCCATTTTTTGAAGAAAAGAGGAAGAGATCATGAAACTGTGGAAAAGAAGCGTATGTCTCCTGCTGGCCCTGACTCTGGTCCTGGCCCTGGTCGGGTGCGGCCAGTCGTCCCAGCCCGCCTCCTCCGGCGGGGAGGAGAGCCAGGAGGGCGACACCATCACCATCGTGGACCACAACGACAACACCGTGCAGGTGCCCCGGGACGTTCAGCGCATCGTGGTGTGCGACATCCTGCCCCTGCCCTCTGTGCTGGCGGTGTTCTTTGACTCCGCTGAGAAGATCGTGGGCATGACTGATACCAGCATGAGCGCCGCGAAAAACGGCCTGCTGGGCCAGCTCTACCCGGAAATCCTCAATGCCGAGACCGGCTTCATCTCCGGCACGGAGGTCAACATCGAGGAGCTGATGACCCTGGACCCGGACGTGGTGTTCTACAGCGCCTCCAGCCCTCAGCTGGGCCAGCAGCTCACCGAGGCGGGCTTTGCCGCCGTGGCCATCTCCGCCAACAAGTGGGACTATGACTGCATCGAGACGTTGGAGAACTGGTTCGCCCTGCTGGGCCAGATCTTCCCGGAAAACGACAAGACCGAACTGGTCCAGAGTTACAGCCAGGAGGCCTATGATCTGGTCCAGGAGCGGGTGTCCGGCCTCAGCGACGAGGAGCGGGAGCGGGTGTTCTTCCTCTTCAAGTACAGCGAGAACTCTATCCTCACCTCCGGTGCCCACTTCTTCGGCAACTGGTGGGCGGAGGCGGTTGGCGCCGTCAACGTGGCCCAGGAGCTGGATGTGGATAACCAGGCGGAGGTCAACCTGGAGCAGGTCTATGCCTGGGACCCGGACATGATCCTCATTACCAACTTCACCTCCGCCCAGCCCCAGGACCTGTACGACAACACCGTGGGCAGCTATGACTGGAGCGGCGTGGCCGCTGTGAAGAATCAGCAGGTGTACAAGATGCCTCTGGGCATGTACCGCAGCTACACCCCCGGTGTGGACACGCCGGTGACGCTGTTGTGGCTGGCCAAGACCGTGTACCCCGACCTCTTTACAGACATCGACATTGTGGAAAAGACCAAGGACTACTACAAGACCGTGTTCGGCGTGGAGCTCACCGAGGAGCAGGCCGCTTCCATCTTCGCCCCCGTCTCCGATGCGGCCGCCGGCTTTTAAGGGGACGGGCCATGGGACTCAATGACACGCCCTCCGGCGAGCGGGTACACATCGGCTTTTTCGGCCGCCGCAACGCGGGAAAATCCAGCCTGGTCAACGCCGTCACCGGCCAGGAGCTGTCGGTGGTGTCCCCCACCGCCGGCACCACCACCGACCCGGTGCGCAAGGCCATGGAGCTGCT
This sequence comes from uncultured Oscillospiraceae bacterium, assembly GCA_902478785.1. GTDB lineage: Bacteria > Bacillota > Clostridia > Oscillospirales > Oscillospiraceae > Oscillibacter. The sequence goes on along the minus strand of CABSMJ010000001.1, from coordinate 108,440 downwards.
GCCCCTGGGACCGGTGGTGATCCTGGACACCCCGGGCTTTGACGACGAGGGGAGCCTGGGGCAGCTGCGGGTGCGCCGGACCCGGCAGACCCTCAACCGCACGGACATCGCCGTGCTGGTGGTGGACGGCACCGTGGGCCTGACGGGATGCGACCGGGAGCTGCTGGACCTTTTCAAAGAGAAAAAGATCCCCTATCTGACGGTGTGGAACAAGGGGGACCTGCGGGAAAACTGTCCTCCGCCTGAGGACGGCGCCCTGGTGGTCAGCGCCCGCACCGGCGCAGGCGTCCGGGAGCTGAAGGAGCGCATCGCCGCCCTGGCGCCCAAGGAGGAGGGCATGCCGCCGCTGGTCCGGGACCTGGTGGGACCCGGGGGACTGGCGGTGCTGGTGACCCCCATCGACAGCGCGGCCCCCAAGGGGCGGCTGATTCTGCCCCAGCAGCAGACCATCCGAGACCTGCTGGACGGCGGGGCCGGGGCGGTGGTGACCCGGGAGACAGAGCTGGAGCAGACCCTGAAGCGTCTGGCCCGCCCCCCGGAGGTGGTCATCACCGACAGCCAGGCCTTCCGCCAGGTGGCCCAGGTGGTGCCGCAGGAGGTGCCTCTGACCTCATTTTCCATCCTCATGGCCCGGCACAAGGGCTTTTTGGAGACGGCGGTACAGGGCGTGGCGGCCATAGAGCGTCTTCGTGACGGAGACACGGTGCTGATGGCTGAGGGCTGCACCCACCACCGCCAATGCGGCGACATCGGCACGGTGAAGCTGCCGAAGTGGCTCCGGGAGCACACCGGGCGGCAGCTGCGCTTTGCCACCTGCTCCGGCGCTGACTTCCCCGAGGACCTGTCGCCCTATGCCCTGGTGGTCCACTGCGGCGGATGCATGCTGGGGGTCCGGGAGGTGCTCAGCCGGATGCGCTGCGCCGGGGACCAGGGGGTGCCCATCACCAACTATGGCACCTGCATCGCTGCCATGCTGGGCATCCTACCCCGGGCACTGGCCCCCATCCCCGGGATGGCGGAGCTGCTGGAATCAGGGAAATAGCAAAACTGTAAAGGGAAACTCCTTTTCAAAAAAACGCCTGCCGCCCTTTTGAGGCGGCAGGCGCTTTTTGTGGAAAACACGCAGGGGAGAGGGGGTGCCTATACAGACAAGGTCGGTGCGTGCAGGGGCCGTAGGGTTGGACGGAGGGGGGAGTTCTGCTTTTAAGGGGCAGAAAAAAGCAGCGTCCGAAAAACGGACGCTGCTTTTTCATCAAAATAGGAGGGATGAGACCTTTACAGGTACTTGAGCATCCCGTCGGTGGCCTGGCTGGGATCGGCGCTGATGGTGCAGGTGAACTTGATGTTGTTCTTCTCGCCGAACTGGTCCATCCAGTTCAGGAACTGCTCCGTCTCGCGGCCCACTTCGCCGCCAGTGATCTTGCAGAGGTTGTCGATAAAGACGTGGGAAATATCATAATTGCCGGCATACAAGCCGCTGATAAAGCCACGGAACACGTCATAGTTATCGATCTTATATTCCACAGCGTCAATCAGACGGATGTGGTAGTGGATGTCATAGGTCATAATGGTGCCTGCTTCGATGCAGACCACATTCCCGGCTTCAGCTTTGGCAGCGGCGTTGACCAGCTCGATCAGCTGCTTGGTCTTTCCGGAGCCCTTGAGGCCCATAATCAATCTGACCATAGTATATCACTCCTGTTCATCGAATTGCGGGGGACTGCTCTTGTTATGGAGATAGCATAGCATAAATTCACACGGATTACAAGCCAAAAGCAAATTTAATCTTTGGACAAAGCGTGAATTGACAGGGCTTTTTCCCGGCGGCTCAGTCCCCGCATCGCTGACAGATTCTTACAGCTGACGCAGGGCGTCCACCAGGGCGGTCTTTTCGGAGGTGCCCGCGTCCTTCATCTTGATGACCCGGGCGGGACAGCCGGCCACCACGGCGTTTTCCGGCACGTCCTCTACCACCACGGCACCGGCGGCCACCACGGCGCCCTTGCCGATGTGGACGCCCTCGATGACCACGGCGTTGGCGCCCACCAGCACGTCGTCCTCCACCACCACGGGCACGGCGCTGGCAGGCTCCACTACGCCGGCCAGTACCGCGCCGGCACCGATGTGGCAACGGCTGCCCACGGTGGCCCGGCCGCCCAGAACGGCGCCCATGTCGATCATGGTGCCCGGGCCCACGATGGCGCCGATGTTGATGATGGCACCCATCATGATGACGGCGCCCTCACCGATCTCCACCTTCTCCCGGATGATGGCACCGGGCTCAATGCGGGCGGGGATATCCTTGAGGTCCAGCAGGGGCACGCCGGAGTTGCGCCGGTCGTTTTCCACCACGAAGTCGGCAATGCTGCCGGCGTTGTCCCGGAGAATGGCCTGGAGCTCCTTCCAGTCCCCAAAGACGACCTTGCTCCGGCCCTCGCCGAAGACCTTGGCCCCGCCGTAGTCGATGGGGGCGGTCTCATTGATATAGAGCTTCACCGGGGTCTTTTTCTCGGAAGTTGCAATATAGTTGATGATCTCCTGTGCGTCCATAGAGTCTCTCACTTTCCAAATAAGATGTCCTGGAGGTCATAGACCCCCGCCGGCATGGCCGGCAGCAGCCGGGCCACATGGTAGGCTCCGCTGGCAAAGATCTGGCGGCTGGCAGCCCGATGGGTGATCTCCAGCTCCTCGTCAGTGCCGAAGAAGTGAACCGTGTGGGTGCCGGCCACGGTGCCGCCCCGAAGGGCGTGGATGCCCACCTCGCCGCTCTTGCGGGGACCGCACAGGCCCTCCCGGCCGTAGACCGGGGTCAGGGTGTGGTCCGGGTCCAGAGCCTGGAGCAGCAGCTTGGCGGTGCCGCTGGGGGCGTCGGCCTTTTTATTGTGGTGGGTCTCGGTGATCTCCACGTCAAAGTCCGGCAGCAGCGTGGAGGAGACCTGGGAGAGGATGCGGCAGAACACCGCCACGCCCAGGGAGAAGTTGGCACTCCACAGCACCGGCGCGGCCGTCCCAGCAGAGCGCAGCAGCGCCAGCTGCTCCTCGCTCAGCCCGGTGACGCCGGAGAGGTAGGGGGTGGCGGTGGCCTTCACATACTCCACCACCGGACCAAGGGCGGCGGGGGAGGAGAAGTCCACCACCACGTCTGCGCACTTGCCCAGTTCCCCCAGCCGGCCCAGATCCTCATGGCCCAGGGCGGCCACCACCGTGTCGCCGCCGGAGAGGGCGGTCTTTTCCACCAGGGTGCCCATGCGGCCCCGGCCGATCAGAAGAAATCTCATACCAAGCCCGCCTCGGCCAGGGTGGCCCGCAGGGTGGCGGCGGCACCCTCGCTCATCTCACAAAGAGGCAGGCGCATGGGGCCCACGCCCATGCCCATCATGTTCATGGCGGTCTTGACGGGGATGGGGTTGACCTCCAGGAACAGGTGGTTCATCACCTGCAGGTACTTCAGATAGATCTCCCGGGCCTTGTTCTGGTCGCCGGTCAGATACTCCTGGACCATCTGGTGGCACTCGGCGGGCTGGACGTTGGCCCAGACGGAGATGACGCCGCTGCCGCCCAGGGAGAGGAGGGGAATGGTGATGTCATCGTTGCCGCTCCACAGGGCGAAGTCAGGGCCCACACAGTGGGCGATCTTGGCGGCATAGCTCATGTCGCCGGAGGCCTCCTTGATGCCGCAGATGTTGGGGTGCTTGGCCAGACGCTCCACCACGGACACGGGAATGGAGCAGCCGGTGCGGCCGGGGACATTATAGATCAGGCAGGGGATGTGCACCGCGTCGGCCACGGTGGTGAAGTGGCGGTACATGCCCTCGGCATTGGCCTTGTTGTAGTAGGGGGTGATCAGCAGCAGGCCGTCAGCGCCTGCCTCCTCGTAGGCCAGGCTCTTTTCCAGCATGGTCTGGGTGCAGTTGGAGCCGCTGCCGGCGATGACGGGGACCCGGCCCGCCACCTGCTCGATGACGAACTTGCACACAGCCAGATCCTCCTCGTGGGTCATGGTGGCGGACTCGCCGGTGGTACCCAGGGTCAGGATGCCATCGGTGCCGTGAGACAGGTGGAACTCCACCAGTTCACCCAGCTTGTGGAAATTGACGGAGCCGTCCTCGTGGAAGGGAGTGATGAGGGCGACGATGGAACCAGTCAGACCGTTGAGCTTCATACTTGTATCCTCCTTGTTGTGTTTGTGATGCTTGTCGTTTCTGGTCTCGGCGACAAAAAAAGTCGGTAGAGACGCTCTCTACCGACATCTTCAGCGCGGGCCCTTTTCCTGCCGCGGTGTTTCTGTAAGCAGATAGCGCAACCGCGGCGGCGTTGCCGCGGACAGTCCCGGAAATATTCTCCCCGGGCCCACCCCGCCCCCATACCTGGAAGGCGGAATTCGGCGGAGTCGCTTCCTGCCACGCTCACAGCCCGTCGGCTCCCGTAGCGCTCGTCTCGTCCGCACCTCTATCGTTTTGCAAATCATATCACCTTTTTCCCGCCTGCGCAAGAGGGTTATGAGGGGAAAACCATTCAAAAAGTGCTCTCCTGCCCAAAATTTCCAGGGCGGGACGGGAAAAATACGGTTTTGCTTCCCCCGGATTTCCTTTTGTGCTACAATGGCCCGGAGAAACCAAAGCCGCAAAAGGAGGAACCCAATATGACCGCTGTGAGCCATCGCCGGGCTCTGCACCAGATCCCCGAGCTGGACCGGGAACTGCCCCAGACCCTGGCCTATGTCCGGGGCGTGCTGGAGGAGCTGCCCTGCACTGTTTTCAGCCCCACGCCGGGGTCGGTGTGCGCCTTTTTTGACGCCGGGAAGGAGGAGACCGTGGCCTTCCGGGCGGATATGGACGCCCTGCCGGTGGAGGAGGAGACGGGGCTGCCCTATGCTTCCCGCCACCCGGGAAAGATGCACGCCTGCGGCCACGACGGCCACACGGCCATGCTGCTGGATCTGGCCCGCCGGGCGGCGGAGCGGAAGGATCAGCTGCCCCGGAACGTGCTGGCGGTGTTCCAACCGGCGGAGGAGACCACCGGCGGGGCGGAGGCCCTGTGCCAAAGCGGCGTGCTGGAGGAGCACCAGGTGAAACGGATCTTCGGCCTCCACCTGTGGCCGGGTCTGCCTGCGGGCACCGTGTGGAGCCGTCCGGGGCCCCTGATGGCCCGCAGCAGCGAGGTCAGCCTCCATGTCACCGGCAAGGGGGTCCACATCTCCCGGGCGGAGGAGGGGCGGGACGCCCTGTGGGCCGCCTGCCGCTTCCTGCAGGAGGCCTACCGCCTGGCTCAGGAGCTGCCGGGCCAGCGACGGGTGCTGCGGTTCGGGCGGATGGACAGTGGCTCCGTCCGCAACGCCGTCAGCGACCGCACGGAGCTTCTGGGGAGCCTGCGCTCCTTTGACGATGCCACCTTTGAGGCCATGAAGGCGGGCCTCCAGGGCGCCGCGGCGCAGGTGGCGGAGGAGACGGGCTGCCGGCTGGACCTGAACATCAGCAGCGGCTATCCGCCGGTGAGCAACGACCCGGAACTCTATCAGGCCATCTGTGCCGCGCTGGGAGAGGAGGCTCCGGGGCTTGTGGAGACGCCGGCTCTGGCGGCGGAGGACTTCTCCTTCTACCAGCGCCAGGTGCCGGGGGTGTTCTTCTGGCTGGGCGTGGGGGACACGCCGGAGCTCCACGCCCCCAACTTCGCCTTTGACGATGAGCTAGTGCTGCCCCGGGGGACGGACTTCCTGGAAAAGCTGATGCTGCTGCCCTGAAAAGAGAAAAGCGGACGCCGCGCCTTTATGGCGCGGCGTCCGTTCGTTTTTGGGAAAATCACAGGCTTTGGAGGAACCGCTCCAGCCGGTCCATGCCCTCCTTCAGGGCATCGTCACTGTAACAGTAGGAGATCCGCACGAAGCCCTCGGCAGAGAAGCAGGAGCCGGGGGTCAGGGCCAGGCCCGCCTCCCGGATCATCCGGGTACAGAATTCCCCGGAGGGAATGCCATATTTTTCAATGGACGGGAAAAGATAAAAGGCACCCTCCGGCTTTTCCACCTCCAGGCCCATGGCCTGCAGCCGGCCCCAGACGTAGTCCCGCCGGCGGCGGAAGGTTTCCATCTCGCGGGAGTTGTCGTATTGCAGGGCCTCCACGCAGGCCTGCTGGGTGAAGGCGGACACAGACACCACGCTGTACTGGTGAACCTTCTGGATCTGCTCCACCACCGGGGCGTCTGCCATCAGGTAGCCCAGCCGCCAGCCGGTCATGGCATAGGGCTTGGAGAAGCTCTGGAGCACCACGATCCGGTCCCGCAGCTCGGGGAAGGCGGAGAAGGTGGGGCAGGGGCCGTCATAGCACAGCTGACGGTACACCTCGTCGCACAGCACGAACACCGGCTTGTCCCGCAGCACCTGCCGCAGGCCCTCCAGGGTGGCCTGGGAGTAGACCCGGCCGGTGGGGTTGTTGGGGGAGGTGAGGATGACGGCCTTGGTCCGGGGCGTCAGAGCGGCCCGGAGAGCCTCCTCCGTCAGCTGGAAGCCGGTGCGCTCCGTGGGGACCTTCACCGGCACCGCCCGGCACATCTGCACGATGTACTCATAGAGGCCGAAGGCGGGGGTGGGGATGATGACCTCGTCTCCCGGGTTCAGAATGGCAAACAGAGCGGTAAAGATACCCTCGGTGGCGCCGGAGGTGACGATGACCTCATCGGGGCAGTAGGAAAGACCGTTGCGGCGGCGCTCAAAGTCCACGATGGCCTCCTTGAGCCAGGGACGGCCATTGTTCTCGGGATAGTGGGTGTCCCCCTGGTCCAGGGCGGCCTTGGCCGCGGCACGGATGGCCGGAGCCGTGTCGAAGTCCGGCTCCCCCAACGTCAGGGCCATACAGCCCGGGGTCTGGCGGGCCAGCTGGGTGAACACCCGGATGCCGCTGCGCTCCACGCCCAGCACCGCCTGATTCATGGTCAGTTCCATAGCTCAACGCTCCTTGCTCTTTTTTCGTGTCAGTATACCGCCCTGACGGCGGAAAGTCAACGCGGCGGAAAAAACAAGACCCCGGAGCCACAGGCTCCGGGGAAAAACGATGCGCTCAGAGAAACATACTCAAAAGACCAGCCGCAATGGTGATGCCCACCAAGATGCAGGCCAGCGGCCGACGCCGGGGGGCCAGAAAAAACAGCGCCACACCCACCACCATGGGCAGCAGACCCAGCCACACCCAGGAGTTCCGACTCTGGAGATTGGCGGGACGGCCCACGGTGCTGATGAGGGTCAGCAGCAGGCCAATGAACACAGCGGACAGAAAAAGGGCAATGGACCAGTTTTGCTTTTTCAGCGCAAACATCAGCGTGGTGACCACAATGGCGACCACACCAAAGGAAATGAGAAGCAGAAAAACGATCGCGATATGCGTCACCCCCATGGAACGATGCCACCGGAAAGCCCCGGCAAAAGAAAATACAGACAACTTGTCCTTGCCTGACCAACACTTGGGTTGGAGTCATTATAGCAGACATCGCCTGTGGGAGCAAGGGGATTGAGGCATTTCGCACCCGGCTGAGGAAACAAAAAGGGAAAAAATGCCAGTAAGAGGAATCATATACTTAGCTGGAACGGGAAAAGTGAAAGAAACAGAAAAGAAAATGAATTTTTTACGGCACTTTGTGAAAAAAATCGCAGGCTCGTCTTGCAAAACAGGCCCAGACCCGATATAATGTAGGCGGACCAAGCGGAATTTACTATTTTTGGATATATCAATGGGAGGAAAAGACCTTGAGAGGAATTCACAGCGTAGTTGACGACATCCGCCGCAACGTGTTCACGGAGGTGGCACGCCTGGCCTATGAAGGCGGCGACTATTCCCGTATTGATCTTTTACCCTACAAGATCGTACCCGGTGAAGAGGCGCGATACCGCCACGACATCTTCCTGGAGCGGGCCATCGTCACCGAGCGGCTGCGCCTGGCCTGCGGACTGCCCCTGCGGCCCGTCAGTGTCCGCGCCCCCGCCAGTGACGGGATTGAGGAAGCGGCCCTGCCGGAGAAGTACTATGAGCCGCCTCTCATCAACATCATTCCCTTCGCCTGCAACGCCTGCCCCCCCAAGGAGATCCGTGTCTCCTCCAACTGCCAGGGCTGTCTGTCCCATCCCTGCCAGGCTGTCTGCCCCCGGGATGCCATCGTCATCGGCAAGGACGGCAAGAGCTCCATCGACCAGTCCAAGTGCATCAAGTGCGGCAAGTGCCAGAAGCAGTGCCCCTACAACGCCATCAGCAAGCTGGAGCGTCCCTGTGCCGCTGCCTGTGGCATGGACGCCATCGGTTCCGATGAGTTCGGCCGGGCCAAGATCGACTATGACCGCTGCGTTTCCTGCGGCATGTGCCTGGTCAACTGCCCCTTTGCCGCCATCGCCGACAAGAGCCAGATCTTCCAGCTGATCCACGCCATCAAGTCCGGTGACGAGATCATCGCCTGCGTGGCCCCCGCCTTCGTGGGCCAGTTCGGCAAGGACGCCACCCCCGCCAAGCTCAAGGCCGCCATGCGCATCCTGGGCTTTGCCGACACCGTGGAGGTGGCCATCGGCGCCGACATGTGCACGGTAGAGGAGGCTCATGACTTCCTGGAGAAGGTGCCTGAGCAGCAGCCCTTCATGGCCACCTCCTGCTGCCCCGCTTGGAGCATGATGGCCAAGAAGTATTTCCCCCAGTTCAAGGACTATATCTCCATGGCCATGACGCCCATGGTGCTCACTGCCCGGCTGGTGAAAAAGGAACACCCCAACGCCAAGATCGTGTTCGTGGGTCCCTGTGCCGCCAAGAAGCTGGAGGCCTCCCGTCGGACCGTCCGCTCCGATGTGGACTTTGTGCTGACCTTTGAAGAGCTCCAGGGCATGTTCGACGCCAAGGAGATCGACTTTACCCAGATCCAGGCCGACCCCGATGACGACTTTACCGCCGGCACTGCCGCGGGCCGCGGCTTTGCTGTGGGCGGCGGTGTGGCTGCTGCCGTGGCCGAGGCCATTCGCCACATCGACCCGGACCGTGAGGTGAAGGTGGACTACGGCGACGGCCTGAAGGAGTGCCGCAAGATGCTCATGCTGGCCAAGGCCGGCAAGCGGGACGGCTACCTGCTGGAGGGCATGGGCTGCCCCGGCGGCTGCGTGGCCGGCGCCGGCACCATCCGCTCCGTCCACGACGCGGCGATGGATGTCCAGGTCTACAAGACCGAGGCCGAAAAGCAGAGCGCTATGGACAGTGCCTATGCTGACCGCTTGAAGGATGTGGAGGAGTAAAGGAAAACTCCTTGTCTAAAAATTGGAAAGGGGCGCACCGCTTGCCGCGATGCGCCCCTGTTTTCTTTGTCGGATTTTGCCGAAAGGCTCCGGCCCAAGATGGGAAAACAGGGAGCGGATTGCATAAAAAACACAAAAAACGGCCTCTGGGGGTTGACAAAGACTGGAAACCGTACTAGACTGACCACAACAAATCAATACCGTATTGCTTCGGTCGCCTCAAGACGGCCGGAGACAATGGTAGAGGCGCGGGACGCATCAGTACCTCTCTCCCAGGGCTCCAGGCAGCCGGCGAGAGGGAAAGGGCCACCGCCGAAGTGGGAACGCCGCCTGAAGGGCTGACCTGCTGGGACGCCGGAGAAGATCCGTCGGACTGTCACGTATGTGGAGCGCTATCATTGGCTGACAGGTCAGTTCCTGTCCCTGCATCGTTACGTTGCGGCCATGGATGTTTCACACACATCCATGGCCTTTCTCATTGTCTGGGCAATGCGGCTGCGATTGGAATTTTTGGAAGAAAAGGAAGGTACCCAACAATGAGAAGACTGTTTGCCCTGATTTGTGCCATGGTCATGACCCTGTCCCTGGCCGCCTGTGGCAGCGAGACCACGACCACTCCCAGCTCCGGCTCCGCCGGCGACACCGAAAATGGCTCCACTGTGGAGATTCCCCCTGTGGAGGATCTGACCAGCGTGGACACTTCTTCCATCCCTGGCCTGGAGGATGGCGTCCTCACCGTGGGTATGGAGTGCGCCTATGCTCCTTACAACTGGATGCAGATGGACGACTCCAACGGCGCCGTGCCCATCTCCAACGTGGAGGGCGGCTACGCCAACGGCTATGACGTGATGATCGCCAAGCGGATCTGCGAGGCCTATGGCTGGGAGCTGGAGATCGTTTCCAGCGCCTGGGATTCCCTGACTCCCGCTGTGCAGTCTGGCACCATGGACGCCAACATCGCCGGTCAGTCCATGACCGCTGAGCGGATGAATGAAGTGGATATGGCAGGCCCCTACTACTACGCCACCATCGTCTGCGTCACCACCAAGGACAGCGAGTATGCCAACGCCACCTCCATTGCCGACCTGGCCGGCGGTACCTGCACCGCACAGTCCGGCACCATCTGGTATGACTCCTGCCTGCCCCAGATTTCCGACATCAACCTGCTGGCTCCCGCTGAGACTGCCCCTGCTATGATCATGCAGCTGCAGACCGGCACCGTGGACTTCATCTGCACCGATATGCCCACCGCTATGGCCGCTGTGGCCAAGGATGACAACCTGGTCATCCTGAACTTCTCCGGCACTGACGGTGACTTCCAGTTTGCCACCGAGGAGGAGCGGGCTGAGAACGTCAACATCGGCATCGCTGTCCAGAAGGGCAACACCCAGCTCAAGGACGCCATCAACACCGTCCTCTCCAGCCTCAACGAGGAGCAGTTCAACGCCATCATGGATCAGGCCATTGCCATCCAGCCTGAGGTCTAATTCCCAATATCGATTTTTCTCCCATCCTCCGGTCCTGCCCAGGGCCGGAGGATGGGCCTGTACATGAAAGGAGCGGTTCCGTATGGAGCGGTTTGTCAAGCTGGGCCAGGACATGGTCCTCCTCTGGCAAAATTATCACCAGGGATATCTCAACGGTATCCGGAGTACCCTGATCCTGGCTGTGGTAGCCACCATCATCGGCTGCGTCATTGGCCTGATCTGCGGTATACTCAATACCATCCCCTACACGAAAAATGACCCCCTGCCCAAGCGGTTCGTGCTGAAGCTGATCCGGGTGATCATCCGGGTGTATGTGGAGGTGTTCCGGGGAACCCCCATGGTGCTCCAGGCGGTGTTCATCTATTACGGCTTGCCCTATTTTACCAGCAATTCCGTCCAGTGGCCCAGCGTCTGGGCAGCTGCCATTTTGGTGGTGTCCGTGAACACCGGTGCCTACATGGCTGAGTCCGTCCGGGGCGGCATCATCTCCATTGATCCCGGCCAGACCGAGGGTGCCAAGGCCATCGGCATGACCCACGTCCAGACCATGACTAGCGTCATCCTGCCCCAGGCCCTGCGGAACATCATGCCCCAGATCGGCAACAACTTCATCATCAACGTCAAAGATACCTCCGTCATGTTCATCATCACCTTTACGGATTTCTTTGCCTTCCACCGCTACATCACCGGCGTGAACAATATGTACTTCCCCTCCGCCGCCATCGAGATGATCGGCTATCTGACCATGACGCTGATCGCCTCCTTCCTGCTGCGCTGGCTGGAGAAGCGGATGGACGGCTCTGACAGCTATGAGCTGGTTCAGGAGGATCAGCTGACCATGGCTGCCGGAACTTACAGCCATCCCGACCGGGGGACTCCCTTTGACGAGCACAGCAAGGAGTACCGGGAGCGGACCTTGCAGGGCCTGAAGAACCGCAACGGCAGTACGAGAGGAGAGCGCTAATATGGGTGAACTGATTTTAGAGGTCCGGCACCTCTCCAAGACCTTTGGCAAGAACGAAGTTCTGCGGGATATTGACTTTACCGTGGACAAGGGCGACGTCATCTCCATTATCGGCGCCTCCGGCTCCGGCAAGTCCACGCTGCTGCGGTGCATCAATTTGCTGGAGACGCCCACCTCCGGCGAGATCCTCTACCACGGAGACAATGTGGCGGGCCGGGGCGTCAACGCCGCCCAGTACCGTTCCCGGGTGGGTATGGTGTTCCAGTCCTTCAACCTGTTCAACAACATGACCGTGCTGGAAAACTGTATGGTGGGCCAGGTGAAGGTGCTCAAGAAGAACAAGGTGGATGCTCAGAAGAGCGCCATGAATTACCTGGAGAAGGTGGGCATGGCCCCCTATATCAACGCCAAGCCCCGGCAGATCTCCGGCGGCCAGAAGCAGCGTGTGGCCATCGCCCGGGCTCTGGCCATGGACCCGGAGGTACTGCTGTTCGACGAGCCCACCTCCGCCCTGGACCCGGAAATGGTGGGTGAGGTTCTCTCCGTCATGCAGACCCTGGCCAACGAGGGCATGACCATGCTGGTGGTGACCCACGAGATGGCCTTTGCCCGGGACGTGAGCAGCCAGGTGGTCTATATGAACCAGGGCGTCATCTGCGAGCAGGGGACCCCGGAGGAGGTCTTCGGCAATCCCCAGAAGCAGGAGACCCGGGACTTCCTGGCCCGGTTCCGCAAGAGCTGAGGGTTCCTTCCCTCGAAGCAAACTCCCAAAAGCCGCCGGTTTTCCGGCGGCTTTTTTTCGGCCCTGGGCGGGAAAATTTGCATAGGCGTGCATGGCGGCGTGCACGAAAGCGAAGCCTTACACCTTTTGGTGTAAGGCTTTTTCCGCGGGAGCGATACCAAAGGAGGCGTCCTCGACGATGGGCCTTGCCCCCTTGGCCGGGACGGGTCCGCTCTGCCCGGACCGGCAAACCTTGGGCGGGCGGCGGAACGCGCGCCGCCGCCCGCCGAAAAAATTTGCTCACCACAGGCGTTTTCAAGAGAACACCGGGGCTAAAGGCGCGGGGAGGCCATGCGCCGCAGCTTGCTCCGGAGAAAAGGAGAGATGCCTGTTGAGACAGACGGCAAACTATCAGCTCAGCCAGTGGGATGCAGAGGATCGCATCCTGCGGGAGGATTTTAACAGGGACAACGAGAAGATTGACCAAGCTTTGAAAGAACTTCAACAGACGCTGCCCTACGTCAAGCTGCTGGATGTGACCACAGAGGCGGAGGCGCAGCAGGTGGACCTGGATGTGTCCCAGATCGACTTTTCTCCCTACCGGCGGTTTGAGCTGGAGGCGGAGATCACAACGGACGGGAAAACGATGCGGGTTCTGGTAAACGGATTGTCCGAAGGGTATCTGTACCACAACACCAACAACGGAAAACAATTGAGCTGCAATTATCTGGCGGAGGTGGGGACCTGTCGCTTCTGCTTTCTCTCCCGCTATAACGCCGATGAGCGGATCAGCGGCATGAATCCCTGGTGGTCCCGATACGGCTTTGAGGACCGGTACTGTGTGGCACCGATCACCTGGGGAGAATTGACTGCGGTCAATTTGATAGCGGGGAATGGAGGAAAGATCCCCGCGGGCAGCAGATTCCAGCTTTTTGGAGTGAAAACCTGAAAAAAGGACGTCCTGCAGAAGCAGGACGTCCTTTTTTATCAAGTGAGCAGGGTAGACCTGACAGACTTAGATCAGGGAGCAGTCACGCTGGCGGTGCCGTCAAACAGAGTCAGGGTGCCGATGTTGGAACCAGACAGAGTGACGACAACCTTGTAGTTGCCCACAGCCAGAGTAGCGCCGCCCAGAGTGCCGTCATCGACGACACCGGTGCTGCCGGTGATCTTGGCGTCGGCGCTGGATTCGGAGGTATACTCCTTCCAGGCGCCATCAGCGGTAGCCCAGCTGTAATAGGTGACCTTCATGTTCAGGTTCTCGATGTCGCCAGTGGGAGCAGAACCATTGTAGAACACCTTGGCATTGGTGACGCTGGCGCCGGCAGAGGTCAGAGCCACAGTGGCGGGGGTGTTCACCACATAGCCGGTGTTGTTGCCGCTGTTGCCGCCGCCCTCAGCCACCTGGACGATCACGATGCTGGTGATCTCGCTGTCGACGAACTTGACGAACACGATGTCGTTGCTGTCGTCGGTGATGGCGCTGACGCTGGAAGCGGTGATGTTGCCGTCGGTGTCCTTATAGAACACGGTGCAATCCTTGGCGTAAGTGTAGTAACCGCCCAGAACACCAATGACGCCGTTGGACTCGGCCTTGGTACCGACCTTGTAAGTGGTACCGTCGCTGTACAGGGCGCCATTCACGGTGGGCTGAGTACCATAGTCCTTGTCGGAAGCGTTGACGCCGTTGCTCAGAGTGGCCACGTTGTTCTTATCATAGGACACAGTGCTGTACAGGGTGTCCGCCGTGGTCTGAGTGACAGTATCGATGGTGGTGAGCTCACCGTTGACAACGGCGGTGTAGGTGTAGTAGGTGCCCTTGGTGGCATCATAGGAAGCGCCCACGGAGGAGCCCTTCACAAAGACCACGTCCTTGCTAGAGCTGGTGGAGGTGGCGTTCTGAGACGCATCAATGTAGACAACAGTGGCAACGCCGGTCTTGGTGGGAGAGCCGCTCACAGTCTTGGCATAGATAGCCATGGGAACAGCGGCGCTAACAGTGATGGTGGGTACGTTGGCAAAGCCAGTGTAGGAAGTGTAGTTGCCATTGCTGTCCTTTACCAGGAAGATGGTCTTGCCGTTGAAGCTGGTGACTTCGTCACGGTTGCTACCAGCATACAGGTTGGCAAAGTCTGCATTATCCAGGACAGTGGCGCTGCCCTTGGCAACGATGTTGCCAGAGGTGGCACTGTTATAACCGTCAGCCAGCAGAGTCAGGGTATACTTGCTCTCGCTGTTGACCTTGTAGGAGACGATATCGCCCACGGTCAGGCCGGTAGCATCATCATCGAAGGCATCGATGGTGGTATCCTTCAGGACCACATCCTTGACGGTGCCGTCGGTGAACAGCAGGCGGGCCATGTTGTCAAAGCCGCTCTTGCCGGCATCCAGGACCACGGCGTAGTTGCCGGAGGCCTTGTCGGTGTTCACGTTCAGGACATAGCCGTACTGGTCCAGAACCAGCTCCACCTCATAGCCCACGGAGTTCTCCAGGCCGGTGACCTTGGTGGAATACACCTTGGCAGCGCCGTAGGAGGTGCCGTTGACGGTGACGTTCTTCTGAGCAGTGAAGCCGTTGAGGGTGCCGGTTACAGTCTCGGCAGAGACAACACTCTGGATGCCGGTGTCGCCGACCTTGTTGCTGTAGGTGTACAGAACCACGTCGTCCACGCTGAAGGACTCGTTGGTGTCATAGGTACCAGCAGCGCCAACGCCAGCGGCAATGGGGGAGACATTGATGTAAGCGTCGCGGCTGGAGGTAGCGGCGTGAACACCCTTCACCTCGCCGGCATAGGTATTGACCATGGTGATAACAGCAGTGCCGTTGTCGGTGTCATAGTACACCTGAGTCAGCACACCAGCGCCGCCGATCTTGTCGGAGGAGCCCTTCACCAGGCCCAGAGTGGTCAGAGCAGTGGAGTTGTCGTTGGCGTTGCCGCTGGCGGACTCCACCTTGCCGTCCACATGGAACTCCACGTCGGCGGCAGCCACGGTCTTGCTCAGGCCCAGATCGCTGTAAATGGTGCCCAGCTTTACCTCTTCGGTGTAGGAGGCATCAGCGGTCTTGGCATAGGTGCCGATGTTGGTGGTCTTGTAGTTCCAGATGTTGGCGGGACGCTCGAAAGCATCGGTGCCGGCGGTCAGCTTCAGATCCTTGAAGTAACGCTCGGCAAACTGCATCTTGCCATCCTTCTTGATGGTGTTGGCAGAGGTGGTGTTGTTAGCCACTTCCTTGGCGCTGGAAACGCCCTGGGTGACCTTGCCGTCGCTGCCGACGATGACGAAGTTATTCTCGTACTCCACCATGGTGGTCTGCATGGTGTTGAAGGCATACAGGCAGGCTTCCTCACGGGTCATGGCGTTGGTGCCAACGAAGTTGTCGTTGCCCTTCATCAGGCCCAGGCTGGAGGCCAGCTTGGCCACGTTGACGGTCCAGTTGCCGCCGGTGAAGCCCTCGATGGAGCCGTCATAGCCCAGGGCGCCCAGCAGCATCTTCAGGAACTGATAGCCAGTCACAGTGCCAGCGGGCTTGAAGGAACCGTCATTGTAGCCGTTGATGATGCCCTGCTGTGCGCAGTAGGCAATGTAGCCGGCAAAGACGTGGTTGGCAGGGACATCCTTGAAAGGAGCGGTGTCAGCGCTCAGAGCGCCGGCAGTGGTGGGGCCCAGGATCATGTTGCAGATGATCTTGGCAGCCGCGCCGCGGGTCAGGGTGTCGGTGGGCTTGAAATCGCCGGTAGTATAACCGTCGATGACGCCCACACCGGACATCACGTCAACCGCTTCACCATACTTGATGGAGCTGCTGTCCGTGAAGTCCTTGGCACCGGCAGAGATGGTGACCAGAGACATGGTCATAACCAGAGCCAGCACCAGAGAAAGGAACTTCTTCATGGTATTCCTCCTTAAGAATTTACCAGTAATTGGAATAGAATTCTCACTCCCCTTACCGGTATTGAGTTGTCAGAGCCTTCCGACCTTACGCTTTTTCCGGCACACATACCGTGGCTAGCCGGTCCTGTATCTATACCGGAGCCAACGCAAGAGGCGGGCCGCTCTGCATGATGTATATTATCACGGCCCTTTTGATTTCGCAAGAGGCATCGGCGGTTTGTAATCTAATTGTAACAAAGCGTTTTTCACGTTGATTTACCGCTTTTTGGCGTATTTTCCACCTCAATATGTTCAGAATTACGCAAAAGTAGCTGGTTTACAGAACATCCCATGCTTCCGTGTCCGCACCGTTGAGGCACGTGCGCGACACAAAGACAGGATCACATTTTACTGTGTCTCGTGCTATATATATATTATAATGTATACCTCAGGCCCGGGGCCGGGTCTGGACAACTGGAAATTTTCCCGGGGGTGAACCCGTCAAAAAGGCGGGTCCGCCCCCGTTTTCGTGCACGCCGCCGTGCACTGGGTTCGGAGCATCAGTCCCTTCTCTCCCTATGCTTTCGGGCGATATAGGAAGATTTTTACAATCAGGTGCATGTTGCCTTTGTCTACCCGTCCCAGGCCGCCGCAGCCCCTGGGGCACAAGGCCTCGGGCAATTCCTACTGACTCAGGTAGACATTTGGTCCCACCTTTCGTTCTACCTGCCAAAATAGCAAAACCCGTAAACCATTGTGCTGCAATGGTTTGCGGGTCTCAAAGTGTCCAGAGATAAGGGGCGTGAGAAGCCCCTTAAAGGTTTTTCGACCCAAATCGGTAAATTTTTAAGGAGGAATACCATGAAGAAGTTCCTTTCTCTGGTGCTGGCTCTGGTCATGACCATGTCTCTGGTCACCATCAGCGCTGGTGCCACCGAGTTCAAGGACCTCACCGATGTGGACAGCATCGAGCACAAAGAGGCCGTTGAGCTCTTCAACAAGATCGGTATCATTACCGGTTACGAGGATGGCTCTTTCGGCCCCGAAAAGACCATCACCCGTGAGCAGGCCGCCAAGATCATCGCGATCATGGCCCTGGGCAATGATGCCGCTTCCAAGCTGGGCGTCGAGAAGGCTCCCTTCCCCGATGTCCCCGCTACCAGCCAGTTCGCCGGCTATATCGGCTACTGCGCTTCCACCGGCATCATCAACGGCTACAATGATGGCACCTTCAAGCCCAAGGGCACTCTGACCGGCTATCAGTTCGCCAAGATGCTGCTGGGCGTGCTGGGCTATGGTGTCAAGGACGAGTACGTGGGCTCCAACTGGGCTCTGAACGTGGCTCGTGACGGCGCTTCCATTGGCCTGTTCAATGACGCCACTGTCACCGCTGGTCTGATCGACCGTGACAACGCCACTCAGATCGCTTTCAATGCCCTGAACTCCAGCCTGGTCACCTATTCCGAGCTGCTGGGCACCTACACCGCTTACAACGTGATGACTCAGACCCTGCTGGGCACCCTGGCCAAGAACATCTTCAACCTGACCGAGGTCGGCAAGGTGGATGGCTATGGCTACAACACCCACGCCTGGAGACAGGATGGCAAGATCATCACCGATTACTATCTGAGCGACAAGGTGCTGGGCACTGAGAACACCGACATCACCTACGGCAACCTGTACAAGAACTACACCTGGAACGCCCTGACCACCACTGGCGGTTACAACGGCGACGGCGTGGAGCTGTATGTCAATGGCACTCAGTATTGGTATGATACTTCTGCTCGTCAGCTGACTGATACCTACAACAGCAACAACTGCACCAACATCAACGCTGACACTTTCCTGAAGAACAACAGCACCGACAAGATCCAGAAGGGCTGGACCGTGACCCTGGTGGATGTGACCGAGGGCTATCAGGACAATAACGGTAACTGGATCAGCACCGGCAAGGACGGCGATGTAGAGAAGATCATCATCACCATCCCCGCTCTGGCTGAGGTCACTGCTGTGAAGGCTGCTACCTCTTCCGCTGACCGTTCCATCACCCTGAAGGTCTACGATCCCAACAACTCCGGCACCATCACCGTGGACGGCGTGGAGACTGAGGAGTTCGCCAAGGGCGATTACATCCTGGTCACTCCTTCCTCCGACACCTCTGCCGGTTACAAGGAGCCCCTGAACATGGTCAAGGCTGAGACCGTGGAGGGTACTGTCTCCGCTTACTACAACAACACCAGCGGCAACAACGGCTCCGTCACCGTGGACGGCACCAAGTACGGCTACAACTTCATCTTCCAGGACAGCTATGCTCTGGGCACCAGCCTGGCCAGCAGCGGCTACCTGCTGAACAAGTCCATCTACACCTTCTATCTGGATGACTGCAACAACGTCATCGGTGTGAAGGTCAAGGAGGATGCCATCAACGACTATGCCTACATCATTGCTGTTGGCGAGGATTCCTTCCAGAACAACAACATCGTCAAGGTCCTGACCAGCGACGGCAAGATCGGTACCTACACCGTGTCCTCCAAGTCCGATGCGGATGCCTATGATAACGGAAATAGCAGCGATGCGTTTGCCGATGTCAGCGAGATCTACGCCTACAGCATCAACTCCAACAACGAGATCGTTCTGGAGGATGTCAATGACATCAACAGCACCTATCATCAGGTCCTGTATGCTGCGGGCAATACCAGCAGCACCAGTGGTTCTCAGAAGAGCTATTCTCAGGGCTACATCACCAAGTTCGACAAGGGCTACTCCGTCATGACCATGAGCGGCGGTGTGGGTTCCAAGAACGTGGTGTATGCCACCGACTCCACCGTGTTCATGTACTATGACGCTTCCAACAACACGGTGACCACTTATGTGGGCAAGTCCAACGCTCCTTCCATTGCTGACGACGCTTCCAACCGTTACTATGCTTCCGTGATCTACTCCGATGTGACCGAGGACGGCAAGACCGTTTCCTACGCCACCTATGTGGTGATCACCCGCGAGCCCGCCAACACCATGACTGACAACTATGTCTACGTCCTGAACAACAACCCCTATGGCCAGACTCAGGATGTGAATGGTGATAAGATCTACCTGTACAAGGTGGTCAAGGACGGCGCTGTGGTGAACATCGCTGTGGATAAGACCGGCCTGAGCGAGGGCGTGTATCTGTACGGCTTCAACGAGGCCAAGTACGCCGGCGACACCGCCAACAGCGTCGAGGTTGGCGTGTACAGCCTGACTGCTGCCAAGGCTGGCACTGTGGGCAGCGGCACCACCACCGGCGACTACAAGAAGAACGTGGTCATCGGCGTGTCCTCCAACGATAACGTTATCGTGGCTGGCGGCTACAACAACGAGCAGTTCGTGATCTCCCCCGACACCAAGATCACCGACATCACCAACCAGAGCGACATCATCACCGATGCCTCCTTCAAGGTTGGCGATACCGTGACCGTTGTCTACAAGGTCACCTCCGGCCTGCAGATCGCTGACGCCATCTACATCACCTCTCACTCCGGCGTGCAGACTGATTCCATTACGAATTATGTCGGCACTGCCAGCACCGACTCTAACGAGGTCAAGGCTCTGGGTGATGGCGTGTATGAGCTGGGTAATAAGCCCACCGATATCTCCAGCGATATCAATGGTAACATCAATGAGAACCTGTTCTTCAAGTTCACCAGCGTGAACGATGCCAAGGTGACTCTGACCATTGATAACACTACCACCTATGAGGAGGTCACCTCCACTTCCTTTGCTCCTGGCCCCCACTTCTTCTATGTCCAGGTAAAGGGTAGCGGCCTGAACAATGCCGGTACTGGTACTCTGAAGACTACCGCTCTGTCTGCCGGTGTTCACACCTACACCATCGTGGATGCCCAGGGCACCGTCCTGATGTCTGGTAGCTTCACCATCTGATCAGAGCAAACCGCTGATACAAACCGTGTTTGTGTTATGACGGTAAAAAAGGCCCGCACCGTAAGGTGCGGGCCTTTTTCTGCCTCTTTTATTCTTTTTTCTGAACGTTTTCCAACGTTTCTTCTTCCGGAACGGAGAACCAGTCGTCGGGAACTTCTCGCTGCTCCAAGGTTTGCGTTCCGTCCATGCGGCAGACCAACACATTGATCGTCATATCCTCACCCCATACACTCGTACTTTGGTGCCCGGCAGCACCGGACAGCTGTTGGCACAGTAAAAATTCAGTTGGCGTAGATTTTCCTGGGTCACGAATCCTGGATTGAGAGCGATGGAGCCCTCATTGAGCTGGTGTTCCACCTCGTCGTTTGCCAGAGAGGAAGTCCGGCAGCGGCCGGAAATACCCGGGCCTAAAATAAGATCCACATCCCCCATGCCTGTGCCAGAATTGTAGACGGTGGCAAAAGTGGCCAGAGCTACACTGCGGTTATAAGCTGCAGGATCAGAAAGATTGTTGATCCGCAGATAGCCAATATTTGTACTGTCCGTCTTGATCATGGCGTGAATGATCAGCCGGTCGTACTGGGTGAAGTCCACCTCCGAAAGGTCCACGTCCAGCTGCTGGCAGCTCTGGGTGGTAGTTACATCTGCCAGCTTCTCAAAATAGTTTCCGGCCTTGAGGGCCGCCATGGTTTCGTCGATCTTCTGGTTGTCGCTGTTGAAGTCCTCCCGCAGGATGCGGTCCTCTGCATCCCACTGGCTGAGCTGATAGTTTGCCGTCTGTCTCAACAGGCATCTCTCCTTTTTCTCCGGGGCAAGCTGCGGCGCATGGTTTTCCCGCGCCTTTGGTCCCGGTGCTTTTTTGAAAACGCCTGTGGTGAGCAAATTTTTTTGGCGGGCGGCGGCGCGCGTTCCGCCGCCCGCCTATGGTTTGCCGGTCCGGGCAGAGCGGACCCGGCCCGGCCAAGGGGGCAAGGCCTATCGTCGAGGACGCCTCCTTTGGTATCGCTCCCGCAAAAAAGCCTTACACCAAAGCGTGTAAGGCTTCGTTTTCGTGCACGTTTCCGTGCAACAGACTTTCAAAAAACTTTTTCCCGTCCCCGTGCATGTCTCCATGCACGAACCCCCTTGCCCTACACGTATGTGTAGGGCAAATTTCTCCCGCTGCCTTTTTTGCCGTCTGTCTGCGGCGGGAGAAAACGCCCGGAAAGGGGTAGAGCATGAAAAAAACGCAACACTATGGCCTCTGCCAGTGGGATGGGGAGGACCGCATCCTGCGGGAGGATTTCAACGAGGACAATGCCAAATTGGATACAGCCATTGCGGAGGTGAAGGAGAGAAACTACTTTGAAAAGCTAGCGGATGTAACCACCACCCAGAGCTGCCAGCAGCTGGACGTGGACCTTTCGGGGGTGGATTTCACCCAGTACGACCGGCTCATCATTCATCCCATGATTAAGACGGATACCGTTGATACAGCATTTATTCGGCTCAATGGGCGAGCCGATACCATTTACAGCAATGATGATTACCTTGCCATGTTTTGTGCTGTATACAATTCTAAGGCTGGCGCTGGAAAACTGGAGTTGATTCTGGACACTTTCCTTTTCGGAAGCAGTTATATGGTGGCGCCAGGGGACTCCATACCGAAGGTGAGCGAAAGTTTCGTGGTTGTAAAGCCAGAAACCGTTACACCTAAAAATCTGACCCAGTTGAATTTTTATTGTGCCAGCAGCCGCCCGGTATTATCGGGCACTAAAGTACGGGTATATGGGGTGAGAGCATGACGATCAATGTGCTGGTCTGCCATATGGATGGAACTCAAATTCTAGAGCAGCGAGAAGTTCCTGATAACTGGTTCCCTGATGCGGAGGAGCTTTCCAATCAAAAGCAAGCAGAGGAAGAAACTTAAGTCATAAAGCGAAAAAAGGCCCGCACCTTTCGGTGCGGGCCTTTTTTGCCTTAAGCGCTTACACGCTGTTCAGACTTGCCGTTTACAACTTACTTGGTGAAAGAACCGGTCTGGATCAGGCCAGAGACAGAACCTTCGATGGTGTAGTTGTAGGTGCCAGCAGCCAGGTTGTGAGCGCCACTGCCGGCCAGAGAGCCGGAACCGGTGTTGTTCACAGAGCCGCTGGTAGCAGCGTAGAAGTAGTGAGCGTTGGTGTCAGCGATGGTGCCAGAATCCTTGTAGATCAGGGTGCCGGTGCTGTCGGTGACAGTCAGGGTCACGGTCTGAGAGGTGGCAACGGGCATCGCAAACTTGAAGACCAGCAGATCCACAGTGGTGTCCACATTGGCAATGCCGGACATGACGGTAGAAGCATCACTGCTGCCCACAAGGAAAGCACCATTGGCCTCGCTGGTAATAGCGGTGGACAGGTTCTTAGCACCGGTGGTGGTGGTCACAGCAGCGTGGGAGTTGATGTAGATGGCGTCAGCAACCTGCAGGCCGGAAACGGTCTTGTAGACGATGGTCACAGTATCACCGATCTTGAAGGAAGCGTTGGTGATAATGTCGGAGGGGTTGCTGATGTCGGTGATCTTGGTGTCGGGGGAGATCACGAACTGGTCGTTGTTGGCAGGAGTGACAATGACGTTGTCATTGGAGGACACGCCGATGACCACATTGGCCTTGTAGTCGCCGGTGGTGCCGCCGCCCACCGCACCAGCGGTAGCAGCAGTCAGGCTGTACAGGCCAGCCTCAACGCTGTTAGCGGTGTCGCCGGTGTACTTGGCCTCATCCATGCCGTACAGATACACGCCAGCGCCATAGGTGTTGGCATCCATGGCCAGGTTGACCACAGAACCATCCTTGATGGTCTTGTACAGATACACGGTATCACCGTTCACATCCTGGGTGGTGCCGTAGTAGTTGCCCATGACATACAGATAGTTGTCGGTCATGGTGTTCTCGGGCTTAGTGGTGACCACAATATAGGTGGCGTAAGGAACGGTTCTGCCGTCCTCGGTCACATTGGTGCGGACCACGGAAGCGTACTTAGCGCTGGTGATGGAAGGAGCATTGGACTTGCCCACATAGGTGGTCACAGTGCTGCCATCCAGATACATGAACACGGTGGAGTCGGTAGCATAGGCCACGCTGCCATCGCTCATGGTGATCAGGGAGTAGCCCTTGGTGAACTTGGTGATGGAGCCCTGAGAGAAGCTCTTGTTAGCGCCGGAAGTAACGGTGCTGGCCACGGAGTACAGGACCTGGTCATAGGTGGCGTTCAGATCCTGGACCTTGTCCAGAACGATCTCGTTGCTGGAGTTGATGCTGTAAGCGTAGATCTCACCCACGGCAGCGTACTTGTTGTCGGTGGTGTCGCCGTCATAAGCAACAGTGTCAGACTTAGAAGACACGGTGTAGGTGCCGATCTTGCCATCGCTGGTCAGGACCTTGACAATGTTGTACTTGCCGAAGGAATCGTGACCCACAGCGATAACATAAGCATAGTCGTTGATGGCGTCCTCCTTGACCTTCACACCGATGACGTTGCCCACATCATCCAGGAAGAAGGTGTAGATGGACTTGTTCAGCAGGTAGCTACCCTGAGCCAGGCTGTCGCCCAGAGCCAGGTTCTTGCTGCTGGCGAAGATGAAGTTGTAGTTGTACTTGGTGCCGTCCACAGTGACAGAGCCGTTGTTGTCGGCAGCGCTGTTGCTGTAATAAGCGGTGACCTTACCCTCAACAGACTGAGCCTTGACCATGCTCAGAGGATCCTGGAAACCAGCAGAGGTGTTGGAGGAAGGAGTGATCAGGATATAATCGCCCTTCTCAAACTCCTCGGTCTCCACATTGTTGATGGTCCAGGAAGCGGCCTGGCCAGACTTCTCAGCATAGACCTTCAGGGTGACAGAGCGGTTAGCGGAAGAGGTAGCAGCCTTCACAGCGGTGACCTCAGCCAGGTAGGGGATGGTGACAATGATCTTCTCCACGTTGCCGTCGAAGACCATGTTGCCGTTGATGTTCTCCTTCACGTCAACGAAGTTGACGGTGTAGCCCTTGGCGATGTACTTGGTAGCCACAGACTTCAGAGCGGTGCTGGGATCCCAATTGTACTCCAGGGTGCCGTTGACATACACGGGAACGGTGGGATAGGTGCCGTTGGCATTCACATCCCAGCCATAGGCGTTGAAGAGCTGGTTGCCGGTCAGGCTGGAATCAGTCTCGGTACCCAGGACCTTATCGGTCATGTAGTAACCGGTGATGATCTTGCCATTCTGTCTCCAGGCGTGAGTGTTGTAGCCATAGCCATCGGTCTTGGTAGCGGTGGTCAGGCTGAAGATGTTGCTGGCCAGAGTGCCCAGCAGGGTCTGGGTCATCATGTTGTAGGCGGTATAGGTGCCCAGCAGCTCGGAATAGGTGACCAGATTGGAGTTCAGAGCATTGAAAGCGATCTGGGTGGCGTTGTCACGGTTGATCAGGCCAGCGGTGACAGTGGCGTCGTCAAACAGGCCGATGGTAGCGCCGTCACGAGCCACGTTCAGAGCCCAGTTGGTGCCCACATACTCGTCCTTGACACCATAGCCCAGCACGCCCAGCAGCATCTTGGCGAACTGATAGCCGGTCAGAGTGCCCTTGGGCTTGAAGGTGCCATCATTGTAGCCGTTGATGATGCCGGTGGAAGCGCAGTAGCCGATATAGCCGGCGAACTGGCTGGTAGCGGGGACATCGGGGAAGGGAGCCTTCTCGACGCCCAGCTTGGAAGCGGCATCATTGCCCAGGGCCATGATCGCGATGATCTTGGCGGCCTGCTCACGGGTGATGGTCTTTTCGGGGCCGAAAGAGCCATCCTCGTAACCGGTAATGATACCGATCTTGTTGAAGAGCTCAACGGCCTCTTTGTGCTCGATGCTGTCCACATCGGTGAGGTCCTTGAACTCGGTGGCACCGGCAGAGATGGTGACCAGAGACATGGTCATAACCAGAGCCAGCACCAGAGAAAGGAACTTCTTCATGGTATTCCTCCTTGCATATTTACCGGAAAGATGGGGCAGAATAGCATTCTCACGCCTCTTATCTATCCCTACCAGAAATCCCGCAAACCGCTGTGTTCCAACGGATTGCGGGATTCGTCAATTTGCCAGGTAGAACGGAAGGTGGAACCAAATGTCTACCCAGGGCCGTTTTGTGCCCGCAAACCCTTGGGGCGCAAGGATTTCTTGGGTAGACATTGGGTAGACATTTCCTTCGACAGGTTTCGCCCAGTTGCTCCTTGACAGAAAAAATTCTTACGTAAAAACGGGAAAAAGTGTAAAATAGAACTGCAGCGTATGGTCTATACGGACGCAAATCCAGTTGCTGACTTGCCCCGCTGCGTGTTTTACGATAAGAGCCTCCTCACCTGAGGAGACCTGAGGACGAATGGTGGAAATGACCTAGAGATGTGATAGGAGGGACAGGCATGTATCAAAGCGGAGAATTGATCGTCTATGGTGGGCATGGCGTATGCCGGGTGGAACAGGTGGCGCCGGCCAAGGAGGCGGGCGGAAAACTGTACTACACCCTCAAGCCGCTCTACGGCACAGAGACTATCTATATCCCCGTAGATACCCATGTGTTTATGCGCCCCATCATCACCCGACAGGAGGCAGAGGAGCTGGTGCGGCAGATTCCCTTTATTCAGGAGGACATCTGCTCCAGCCGCAAGCCTGCGGAGCTGAAAAACCACTATGAGGAATGTCTCCAGACCCACGACTGCCATGACCTGGTGCAGCTGATGAAAGGGGTCTATGTGAAGAACCGCCGGGCTGAGGACGGAGGCCGGCGGCCTGGACAGGTGGATATGCGCTACGGCAAGCGAGCCGAGGAGCTGCTGTATGGCGAGCTGGCGGCGGCTCTGGGCATTCCCAAAGAGGATGTGGAGCAGTATATTGTCACGCGGGCGGAGGAAAGTCTGGCGAACAGCTCTCCAAAAGGGGAAAATTGACACCATAGGACCTCCATGGTAAAATAAAATATTCTATATGCGGCATGGGGACAAGGCCCATGCTGGAACGTGAGGTGCGCTATGAATTCTTCCTTTTCCGGGACTCGGAACTATGTGGCATCCGAAGAGCTGATGATGGCGGTGAACATCGCCGTGACGCTGCAAAAGCCGCTGCTCATCAAGGGTGAGCCGGGCACCGGCAAGACCATGCTGGCCCAGGCGGTGGCGGATGCCCTGGGCAAAAAGCTCATCATCTGGAACGTCAAGTCCACCACCAAGGCCCAGGATGGCCTGTATGTCTATGACGTGGTCCAGCGGCTCTACGACAGCCAGTTCGGCACCCACGGCGTGGATGACATTGGCCACTACATCAAGCTGGGCAAGCTGGGAGAGGCCTTCTCCTCCGACGAGCAGGTGGTGCTGCTGATCGATGAGATCGACAAGGCGGATCTGGAGTTCCCCAACGACCTGCTGTGGGAGCTGGACCAGATGGAGTTCTACATCCCGGAGACCAAGGAGACGGTGCGGGCCAAACAGCGGCCCATCGTCATCATCACCTCCAACGCGGAAAAGGAGCTGCCGGACGCGTTTTTGCGCCGTTGCATCTTCCACTACATCGAGTTCCCGGACCAGGAGCAGATGGAGCAGATCCTGCGGGTGCACTTTGACCATCTGGAGGAGGACCTGGTAGAGCAGGCTCTGGCGGCGTTCTACTGGATTCGGGGACTGAAGAAGATCGAGAAGAAGCCCAGCACCTCGGAGCTGGTGGACTGGCTGCGGGCGCTGACGGTGGGAGGCGTGGCGCCGGAGAAGATCACCGCCACCATTCCCTTTGCGGGGGTACTGCTGAAAAAGGACAAGGACCTGCGCACCCTCCAGGACAATCTGCGGTGACGGGCCATGTTTGCTGCGTTTTTCTATCTGCTGCGTGCCCGGGGCCTGGACGTGTCCCTGAACGAGTGGCTGACACTGTTAGAGGGGATGGAAAAGGGCCTGCATGGGAGCACGCTGACCGGGTTTTACTTTCTTTGCCGGGCCATCGTGGTGAAGAGCGAGGCGGAGTACGACCGGTTTGACCAGGCCTTTGCGGAGTTTTTCAAGGACGTGCCCCACAAGGGAGAGCTGCCGGAGGAGCTGCTGGAGTGGCTCAACAACCCGGCAGAGGACTTGAAGCGCTCCCTGGAGGAGCTCAAGAGTCAGGGAATGTTCGAGGAAAAGACCCTGGAGCAGCTGCTGGAACTGCTGGAGCGGCGGCTCCAGCAGCAGGACGAGCAGCACAACGGTGGCAGCTACTGGATCGGCACCCAGGGCCGGTCGGCCCTGGGCAACAGCGGCTGGTATCCCGGAGGCCTGCGCATCGGCGGCAAGAGCCAGCACCGCACGGCCATGCTGGTGGCGGAGGATCGGAAGTTCCGGGATTTCCGCAAGGACAACACCCTGGACATCCGGCAGTTCCAGATGGCCTTCCGGCTGCTGCGGCAGTTCTCTGCCCAGATGACGGACGCCCAGCGGGAGCTGGACGTGGAGGGGACTGTCCGGGACACCGGCGACAATGCCGGATTGCTGCGGGTGCGCTACAAGCCGCCCCGGCGCAATACGGTGAAGGTGCTGCTGTTGATGGACTCCGGCGGATCCATGGAGTTTTACGCGGGCCTTTGCAGTATGCTGTTCCAGGCAGCCACCCGCTCCAACCACTTCAAGGAGCTCCACACCTACTACTTCCACAACTGCATCTTCTCCAACCTGTACACCGACCCCACCCTGAACTGGGACAGCATGGTGCCCACCGAGTGGGTGCTCAACAACTTCGGCAGTGAGTACAAGGTCATTGTGGTGGGCGATGCCGCCATGCACCCCTCAGAGCTGCGCACGCCTCACTATGACTGGGTGGCCGGAAGCCTGTCTCCCTCCGGGCTGGAGTGGATCGAACGGCTCAAGCACCAGTACCCCTACCTCATCTGGCTCAACCCGGAGCCCATGCCCCGGACCAGCGATTTCTGGGGCCAGACCCATCTGGAGCTGGCCCAGATGGTGCCCATGTTCGATCTGTCCATGGAGGGCCTGGAGCACGGCATGAAGCGCCTGATGGTTCGCCGGTAGGGCGGGGACACCATAACCGTGTATTTCATGGGACAACATTTGTTTCCTTAAAATATTTTTCATAGTAAAAATCAACAGGTTTAATTTGTTAAAACTTTAATTTGTTGTGCAAAACGACGTTTGTTTCACTGAGATAAAGAAAAAGCGCCCTTTGTTTCCTTTTTGGAAACAAAGGGCGCTTGGCAAATGAGAAAAAATGAGGTAAGATAATGCCATGACATAGCAAACCGCTTTCCAAAATCGGGTTGGCAGTTTGCGTCGGAACCAGTCAATCCAGGTGGATGTAGAGCATGTTGTCCCGCTTCATTTCCCGGAAGGTGTCAGAGCGGATGGACATCTGCTCCAGCAGACCCTCGTCCACCGTCAGCGGTTCCCGGGCGATGAGGACCTTTCTGGCACAGGGCAGGAAGGTGCTGGAGCCAAGACCGCTGAGCATTCCCACCAGGATCGGGGATTTGCGCATGGGAATGGTGAAATTCAAAAGGGCCGTTTCCACGGGGTTGTGGTAATTGTTCAAAACCACGCTGAAGACCATCTCGTGCATGAACATCCGTCCGGTGTAGATGCAGCTGCACTCTTCCGGATTGCGGGAGTCGTCCACATCGTAAAAAAGGGTGGCGGCAGGGCTGCCGTTTTCGTCCATAGGACCCAGCTTGAGCACAGAGGAATACACGTTGTGCCGGAAGAGATAGTAGAGGTACAGCTGGTCACAGGAGCCGAAGGGAGATTTGGCGGGAGCCGAGGGCTTTTTTCCCGGCATGGGATAGTCCATCAGCTGATACGGTGCGATCTCCAAGGCCTGGGCGATGTCAAACAGCGTCACCACATCCACGGTGATCTGGCCGCTTTCATATTTGGAGACTGTGGCTTTGCTCTTGTTGATCATCCGGGCCAGTTGCTCGGTGCTCATGTGGCGGCTCTTGCGATAGAGCCGAATCCGCTGGCCAACGTGCTTGAGAACACTCTCATCCAAAACTGGTCACCTCCCGCAGAGTGAAAAAATTTACCTACTCTTTAAGCATAACGCATTGCGCAGAAAAATCAAGAAAAAATTCGGATTGAAGAGATAGAACTCTTTCAATAGACAGCAGAGGAAACAGCAGAATGGGAAAGGAGCATTTGTTATGGAAATTAAAATCATCAAGACCACGGCCCCCAAGACCAAGCCCACTCTGGAGCAGGAGAAGTCCCTGGGATTCGGCAAGATTTTCTCCGACCATATGTTCGTTATGGAGTATACGGAGAAGGACGGCTGGCATGACGCCAGAATTCAGCCCTATCAGCCCCTGAGCATCGACCCGGCCTCTCCCGTGCTGCACTATGGCCAGGAGATCTTTGAGGGCCTGAAGGCCTATCGCCGGGTGGACGGCTCCATCGGTATGTTCCGTCCCGAGGAGAACGCCATGCGCATGAACCGCAGCGCAGAGCGTATGTGCATGCCCCAGATCCCCGTGGAGATGCAGGTGGAGGCCATGAAGGCCCTGGTGGATCTGGAGCGGGATTGGGTCCCCCACAGTGAGGGCACCTCCCTGTATCTGCGTCCCACCATGATCGCCGACGGTTCCACCCTGGGCGTTCACGCGGCACCCCGTTACATCTACTTCATCATCTGCGCTCCCTCCGGCGCCTATTACGCCAACGGCCTGGCTCCCGTCCGCATCTACATCGAGGACGCCTATGTCCGCGCGGTGGAAGGCGGCACCGGCGAGGCCAAGTGCGGCGGCAACTACGCGGCCAGCATGAAGGGCGCCTTTGTGGCCGAGGAGAAGGGCTACGATCAGGTGCTGTGGCTGGATGGCCGTCACAATCGCTACATTGAGGAAGTGGGCGCCATGAACGTCATGTTCGTCATCGACGGCAAGCTCATCACCCCCAACCTCCACGGCTCCATTCTGCCCGGCATCACCCGCAAGTCCATTCTGGAGCTGGCCCGCGACATGGGCATGGAGGTCGAGGAGCGCCAGGTGGATGTGCAGGAGCTCTTTGACGCCTACAAGGCCGGCAAGTTCACCGAGGCCTTCGGCACCGGCACCGCC
This sequence comes from uncultured Oscillospiraceae bacterium, assembly GCA_902478785.1. Classification (GTDB taxonomy): domain Bacteria; phylum Bacillota; class Clostridia; order Oscillospirales; family Oscillospiraceae; genus Oscillibacter. The sequence goes on along the minus strand of CABSMJ010000001.1, from coordinate 78,154 downwards.
GCTGTGGTGTCCCCCATCGGTGAGTTCTGCTACAAGGACGAGGTCATCAAGTTTGGTGACGGTCACACCATCGGCACCATCTCCCAGAAGATGTATGACACCCTGACGGGCATCCAGTGGAGCAAGCTGCCTGATCCCCATGGCTGGACCTGCACGCTGTAAGCAAGAGAGGGAATCTAAACAGCGATCTGCTGTGGATATTACTTCCTTTCCATCCTGCGGCCCGAAGCGAGAGCTTCGGGCCGCAGGATTTTTTGGGGCAGGGAAGTGAGGGAAAAATGCAAGGGACCGGGAAAACTTCCCGGTCCCTTGTTTCCTTTGCGTTTACTTCTTTTTCTTGTCCTTCTGGCCGTAGTGGACGTGGAGCAGCTCCTTGTGGCGGACCTTGAGGCCCTCCTCGTAGAGCTCGCTGACGATGGGGTTGCGGTCGGAGCACTTGATGGTGGCGGAGCGGTCCGCCTCATAGAGGCCGGCGGCCCGCTGCTCTTTGCGGAGCTTGAGACCATAGGGCTGTCCGGCGCCGCCCACGCAGCCGCCCTGGCAGGTCATGACCTCCACCAGGTCGTAGTAGGCGGTGCCCGCCTCGATCTCTTTGATGAGCTCCTGGGCGTGGACCAGACCGTGGACCACGGCGATGCGGATGGAGGTTTCCCCCACCTGGAAGGTGGCGGTGCGCAAAGGCGCATTGCCCCGGAGGCCGGAGAACTGGATCTCCTGGAGGGCGTTGCGGGACTTGTCCGGCAGGCAGCGCCGCACCACGGCCTCCGCCACGCCGCCGGTGGTGCCAAAGATGGTGCCTGCGCCGGTGCCGATGCCGAAGGGCAGGTCCGGGGACTCGCCCTCGATCTCGGAGAAGCGGACGCCGGCCTCGTTGATCATGTTGATGAGCTCCTGGGTGGTCAGCACCAGGTCCACATCGGGCTTGCCGTCGTGACAGAACTCGGGCCGGGCCGCCTCCATCTTCTTGGCGGTGCAGGGCATGATGGCGATGTGATAGGTCTCCCGTCCGTCTTTTTCGTCCAGGGCCTTGTAGCGGTCCTTGAGCACCGCGCCGAACATCTCCATGGGGGACTTACAGGAGGAGATGTGGTGGAGGTACTTGGGATTTTCAAATTCCAGATACTTGACCCAGGCGGGGCAGCAGGAGGTGAACATGGGGAAGGGGCCGCCCTTTTTCAGGCGCTCCAGGAACTCCTCCGACTCCTCCATCACCGTCAGGTCTGCGCCGAAGGTGGTGTCGTACACCTCGTCAGCGCCCATGATCTTCAAAGCGGTGACGATCTTGTCGATGACATTGGTGCCCACAGGCATGCCGAAGGCCTCGCCCACGGCCACCCGGACGGCAGGGGCGATCTGGAACACCACCCGCTTCTTGGGGTTGTGGAGGGCCCGCCAGGCCTGGCCGATGGAGTTGTAGATGGTGATGGCGCCGGTGGTGCATACGGCGGAGCACTGGCCGCAGCTGATGCAGTGGGTCTCGGAGAGCTTGCGGTTGAAGGCGGGCATGACCTGCAGGTCGGAGCCCCGGAAGGCAAAGTTCAAAATGCCCATGCCCTGCATCTCCTCGCACACCCGGATGCAGTCGCCGCAGAGAATGCACTTGTTGGGGTCCCGGACCACGGCGGGGGAGGAGTCGTCGATGTCATAGTGAGGCCGGGTGTCCTGGAACCGGACCCGGCGCACGCCAAACTGCAGAGCCAGACGCTGGAGGGTGCAGCTGCCGTTTTTCTCGCAGGTGGTGCAGTCCCGGCAGTGGGAGGCCAGCAGCAGCTCCAGAATCATCCGCCGGTGCTTGAGGAGCCGGGCGGTGTTGGTACGGATGCGCAGTCCGTCCTTGGGCTCCATGGAGCAGGAGGCGTCGATCTTGCCCTTTTCATCCTCCACCACGCACATGCGGCAGGCACCGTAAACGGATAGGTCGGAATAGTAGCAGAAAGTGGGCATATCAATGCCGGCCTTGCGGATCACAGCCAGGACGTTTTTCTCCCCGTCGAAGGGCACGCGCTGGCCATCGATATACATGATTCCCTTTGCCATGACTTAACCCTCCTTGCTGGCAGCGATGGCGCCGAAGGGGCAGCTGCTTACGCAGGCGCCGCAGTTGACGCACTTTTCCGGATCGATGGTGTGGACCTGCTTGGGACTGCCGGAGATGGCCTCCATGGGACAGGTCTTGCGGCACTTGCCGCAGCCCTTGCACTTGTCCGCGTCGATGACGGGGTGGGGCTTCTCCTTGTTGCAGATGGGGCAGTGGTGGTCCACCACGTGCCGCAGGTACTCATCCCGGAAATACCGGAGGGTGCTCTGCACGGGCTTGCAGGCGCTCTGGCCCAGGCCGCACAGGGCGGTGTTGGTGATGGTGTCCGCCAGCTCCTCCAGAAGGTCTAGGTCCTCCAGCGTGCCCTCGTTGGCCAGGATCCGGTCCAGGATCTCCAGCATCCGCTTGGTGCCCTCCCGGCAGGGAACGCACTTGCCGCAGGACTCGTTCTGAGTGAAGCGCATGAAGAACCGGGCCACTTCCACCATGCAGTTGTCCTCGTCCATGACCACCAGACCGCCGGAGCCGATCATGGCGCCGATCTTCTTCAGGGAGTCAAAGTCCAGAGGCAGGTCCAGATGCTCGGCGCTGGCGCAGCAGCAGCCGCCGGAGGGGCCGCCGATCTGCACGGCCTTGAACTTCTTGCCGTTTTTGATGCCGCCGCCGATGTCGAAGATGATCTTGCGCAGAGTGGTGCCCATGGGGACCTCGATGAGGCCGGTGTTGTTCACGTTGCCGGTGAGGGCAAAGGCCTTGGTGCCGGGGCTGTTGCCGGTGCCGATGGAGCGGTACCAGGCGGCGCCGTTGCGGATGATGAGAGGCACATTGGCGAAGGTCTCCACGTTGTTGAGGATGGTGGGCTGAGCCCACAGGCCGTGCTCCACGGTCCGGGGCGGCTTGACCCGGGGCATGCCTCGGTTGCCCTCGATGGAGGCGGTCAGGGCGCTGCCCTCGCCGCAGACAAAGGCGCCGGCGCCCCGGTTGACGTGGATGCGGAAGCTGAAATCGGAGCCCAGGATGTTCTCACCCAGCAATCCCAGCTCCTCGGCGTTGGTGATGGCGGCCTTCAGCCGGCTCACCGCCAGGGGATACTCGGCCCGGACGTAGATGTAGCCCTCGGTGCAGCCGGCGGCCCGGCCGGCGATGAGCATGCCCTCCAGCACGCTGTGGGGGTTGCCCTCCATCACGGAGCGGTCCATGAAGGCACCGGGGTCGCCCTCGTCGCCGTTGCAGACCACGTACTTCTGGGGGGCTTTGAAGCGCCGGACGCTGTCCCACTTGCGGCCGGCGGGGAAGCCGCCGCCGCCCCGGCCCCGGAGGCCGGAGTCCACGATGGCATTGCAGATATCCACATCGGTCATGTCAAACAGAGCCTTTTCAAAAGCGGCGTAGCCGCCCTTGGCGATGTACTCCCGGATGTCCTCTGCGTCGCTCTTGCCGCAGTTTTCCAGCACCACCCGGTGCTGGAGCTTGTAGAAGGGGATGTCCTCCTGCTTGGGATAGGCCACGCCGTCCAGGTGGTAGACCAGCCGGTCGATGATCTCGCCGCCCAGCACCGTCTTTTCCAGGATCTCCTGGCAGTCCTCGGGCTTGACGTGGATGTACATAACGCCCAGAGGCTCGATGTGGACCAGGGGGCCCATCTCACAGAAGCCGTGGCAGCCGCTCATCTTGATGTGGATGCTCTCCTCCTCATCGGACTCGTGGAAGAGGCCCACATAGACGTTCAGATTTCTCTTTTCGCATTCGGCCTTCAGATTTTCGTAGATCTTCAGGGAGCCGCCGGCGATGCAGCCGGTACCCGCGCAGATCAAAACGGAGGTCTGCTGCTCCGAAAGGCGCAGGGCGTTTTTGGCGTTGGCCTGGAGCACATGGAAGCTCTCTCTCGTCAGCTTAGGCATTTGCAGCATCCTCCTTCCGCAGCTCGTCGATCAGCGCCAGAGCGGACTCCGGCGTCATCTGGGCATGGACCACGTCGTTGACGGTCATCACCGGTGCAAGACCGCAGGCGCCCAGGCAGGCCACCGTCTCCAGAGTGAACAGCCCGTCGGCAGAGGTCTTCTGCTTGCCGGTGAGCTTCAGCTCACTGCGGATGGCGTCGTAGATGGGACCGGATTTGCGCACGTGACAGGCGGTACCGTCACAGACACGGATGATGTATTTTCCCTTCGCCTCCAGGGAAAAGTTTTCATAGAAGGTGGCAACGCTGTATACCTTGGCGATGCTCAGGCCAAGCTTCTGAGCAATCAGACACAGCATATCCTGGCTGAGATACTTGTACTCGCTCTGGATGTCCTGCATGATGGCAATGAGGTGGTGAGGCTCATAGTCGTAGGACGCCAGAATCTCCTCTACACGGGTCAGATCCTTGCTCATGGCAGTTCTCCTTCTCAAAAATTGGGAATACGACGCTGGGATGAAGCTCTGTTTGTTAACTTTTTAACCAATTTCCCTGGGGAATATTATACATGAAAATCCATAAAAAGCCAGCGGGTTTTGAGAAATATGTCAGAAATTTTATCTAAAATTCAGATAATAAACGGGTAAAAAATAAGCTGTACTTATGGAGTTTCCCTAAAGTCTGGTGGGGATTCCAAAAGTTTCACCGGAGGAAAAGCAAAGGCCCTGTCCAAAGACAGGGCCATAAGCATGCGGTCGTTATTTCCGATTGATGCAGAAAAAGGTATATTCTCCCAGCGCCAGCAGCTGGCCGGTCTCGTCGGTAAAGGTGACCTCGGACAGGCAGGTGGTGTGGCCCCGGTGGCGGATCACCGCCTCAGCCCGGACCGTGTGCCCCACGGTGACGTTGCGCAGGAAGTGGAAGGAGCTCTCCTGGGTGACATAGAGGCGGCCGTCGGTGTGGACTGCAGTGCCGGAAGCGGTGTCGCCCAAGGTGTAGAAGGCGCCGCCGTGGACCCGGCCATAGGGGTTGCAGCTGTCCGGCATAACGGTCAGCTCGGCAATGGCATGGTCGGTTTCCTGCAGAACGACCCGCATGTGGTTGATGGTGAAAAAGGCATCGGTTCCGGTTTTCTTCAGTTCTTCTTGTGCCATAGCGTTTTGTCATCCTTTCCAATTCGTAAAAAAATATTATATCCAATTTTTCTGGGAAATGCAACTTAACCTGACGAAAAAGCCCTGAAAATGGAAGGGGGAGGAAGGGGAGAAAAAGGTGCTTTTTATTGCATCCTGACGACTTCTATGCTATGATACGAGAGAACAGAAAGCGAGTACACAGTGCGGGAGGACCGCAGCGCGGAAAGAGGGCGGCTATGAGTCGGATCAGTAAGGAAAACTACTATTTGGACATTGCTCAGACGGTTCTGGAACGGGCTACCTGCTTGCGCCGGGTCTATGGAGCCATCATCGTGAAGAACGATGAGATCATCTCCACCGGCTATAACGGGGCGCCCCGCGGGAGAAAAAACTGCACGGACCTGGGCTTTTGTGCCCGGGAGCAGCGCAGTGTTCCCCGGGGAGAACGCTATGAGCTCTGCCGCAGCGTCCACGCGGAGGCCAACGCCATCATCTCCGCCGCCAGAAGGGACATGGTGGGAGGCACCATCTACCTGGTGGGACGGGATGCCAGAACAGGTCAGCTGCTGGGGGACGCCACCTCCTGCCCCATGTGCCGCCGACTGGTCATCAATTCCGGACTAAAAGAGGTGGTGATTCGCCGGACGGAAACGGAATTTGAGGTGGTTCCGGTAGAGGAATGGGTCAAGGAAGATGACCTGGACCTGATTTAGCACAACCATTTTTTTAGAAAGAAAAAAGAAGGAGGAGCTATCCATGTTGAATGAAAAGATCGTGGATGCCTATTTGGCAATCTTGAAGGAAGAGCTTATCCCCGCCACAGGGTGTACGGAGCCCATTGCCGTAGCCTACGCGGCGGCTCAGATGCGCAAGGCGCTGGGTGCTGAGCCTGACCGTGTCCTGGCGGAGGTTTCGGGTAACATCCTGAAGAACGTCAAAAGTGTCGTCGTCCCCAACACCGGCGGCATGAAGGGCCTGAAGGCGGCTGTGGCAGTGGGCATCGTGGCTGGCGAGGCGGACCGTGAACTCCAGGTCATCGCCTCCGTCCCCGAGGAAAAGCACGCCGATATCGCCGCATTTTTGGACAAGGTGCCCATCCAGGTCTCCTGCCCGGACACCCCCCATGTGCTGGACATCGCCATCACCGGCTGGGCCGGCGAGTCCTGCGCCAAGGTCCGTATTGCGGACAGCCACACCAACATCGTCCTCATCGAGAAGGACGGCAAGGTGCTGATGGAGAAGGACATGAACGAGGCCGGCGGCGGTGAGCAGATGACCGACCGCAGCGTGCTGAACCTGGCCGACATTCTGGAGTTCGCCAATACTGTGGACACCGCCCGTCTGGCTCCCATGCTGGATGTTCAGATCCAGTACAACACCGCCATTGCTGAAGAGGGTCTCCGCGGCAACTGGGGCTCCAATCTGGGCTCCTTGCTGCTGGACACCTTCGGAAATGATATCCGCACTGAGGCCCGTGCCTGGGCCGCTGCCGGTTCCGACGCTCGTATGAGCGGCTGCGAGATGCCTGTGTGCATCGTCTCCGGCTCCGGCAACCAGGGCATGACCGCCTCTTTGCCTGTCATCCGCTATGCCAAGCACCTGAAGGTTTCTCAGGAGAAGCTCTATCGCGCCCTGGCTGTGTCTGACCTGGTGACCATCCACCAGAAGACCGGCATCGGCCGTCTGTCCGCCTACTGCGGCGCCATCAGCGCCGGCGCCGGTGCCGGTGCGGGCATCGCCTACCTGCTGGACGGCAGCTATGAGGCCATTTCCCACACGGTGGTCAACGCCGTGGCTATGCTCTCCGGTACCATCTGCGACGGTGCCAAGGCCTCCTGCGCCTCTAAGATCGCTGCAGGCGTGGAAGCCGGTATCATGGGCTACGAGATGTACAAGACCAACAACAACTTCAACGGCGGCGATGGTATCCTGGCCGATGACCCGGAGGAGACCATCGTCAACGTGGGAGTCCTGGCCCGGGAGGGTATGAAGCAGACCGACCGGACCATCCTGGAGATCATGACCAAGGAATAATCCATACCGGCCAGGTCCTGCGGGACCTAAAACCGGGGAAAGGAGTGCCTGTCCACCGCCAGAGTTTTTCCGGGCGGAGGACAGGCCTCCCCCTTTCGGGAAGAAGTACCCGGCTCGTGCCGGGGCAGAGACGGACCGGCTTCGGCCGGATGGCAGAAAGGAACGGTATCCGCTTTGAAAACGGCTCTTGTGACCTTTTATCACATTCATCACTACGGCGCCCAGTTCCAGGCGGCGGCCACGGTTCGCGCCGTGGAGTCCCTGGGGAGCCAGTGTGAGATCATTGACTACTATGTCAATCAAAATAACGCCCTCTACCGCAGGCCTACCAGCCCCTCCGCCCTGCTCTCCGACGCCCATACCACGCTGCATCACCGGGCGCTGCAGACCCGGTATGACCGGTTCGAGGAATTTGCCCGGAAGTATCTGCCCAAGACGGCCCGGCATTTTACCAGCCTGGAGGATCTGCGTCGGAACTGCCCCAGTTATGACGTGTACCTCTCCGGCAGTGACCAGATCTGGAATCCCAAGATCTTCCCCAACGGCCGCTTTGACCCGGTGTTCTTCTCCGCCTTTGCCCAGGGCAGGAAGGTGTCCTACGCACCCTCCTTTGGTGTCCCGGAGCTGTCCACCGCCATGGAGGAGGAGCTCAAGAGCTATCTGGAGGGCTTCTCTGCCATCTCCGTCCGGGAGCGGCAGGGGCAGCGCATCGTCCGCAAGGCCACCGGGCGGGAGGCCCGGGTGGTGCTGGACCCCACGCTGCTGCTGCGACGTACGGACTGGGAGGAGCTGTCGGCCCCTCCGGTGGTGCAGGGAAAGTATATCCTGGTCTATTGCATCAGCGCCCCCGGGGCTCTGAGCCCCTATATCACCCGCCTGGCCCAGGCCACGGGGCTGCCGGTGGTGCAGCTTTGCGGCATGCGCCGCAAGGTCTGTCCCAAGGCCCAATGCGTGCTGGACGCGGGGCCGGCGGAGTTTTTGAGCCTCTTCCGCCACGCATCCTATGTGTGCACCAACTCCTTCCATGGCACCGTCTTTTCCGTCCAGTTCGGCAAGCCCTTCTTCACCGCTGTGGCGCCTATGGAGCTGGCGGAGCCGGAGCACTCCCGGACGTACAACCTGCTGACCACCCTGGGGCTGACGGAGCGGATCATCGGCAAGGGGGACACGGCGGAGCTGCTCAGCCCGGTGGACTATGAGGCGGTGAATGAGCATCTGGAGCGGGAGCGACAGCGCTCCCTGAACTGGCTCAAAGCGGCTCTCAACGGCACGGAGCCGGAAGAGGAGGAGCCGGCAGAGCCGGCGCAGCACAAGGGCCCCCGGCTGGCGGAGCGCAACCACTGCACCGGCTGCGGCGCCTGCCGCAACGGCTGCCCTGTCAGCGCCATCTCCATGGTGCCGGACAAGGAGGGCTTTTCCTATCCGGTGGTGGACCTGAAGACCTGCGTGGAGTGCGGCCGCTGCACGGCGGTGTGCCCCGTGCTGCATCCGGCACCGCCCACCAGCCATCTGCCCGCCACCTTTGCCGTGTGGAACCGGGATGAGGCGGTCCGCCGGGCCTCCACCTCCGGCGGCGTGTTCTCCGCCCTGGCGGACTATGTGCTGGAGGACGGCGGCGTGGTGTTCGGCGCCGCCATGGGCGCCGATCTCCAGGTGCACCATGTGGCCTGCTTTACCAGGGAGGAGCTGAAGCGGCTGCGGGGAGTCAAGTATGTCCAAAGCGACATCGGTACCACCTACCGTCAGGTGCGCCAGCTGCTGGAGAGCCGTCCGGTGCTCTTTTCCGGTACGCCCTGCCAGGTGGACGGACTGTACCGGTACCTGGGCAGCCGGCCGGAGCGGCTGCTGACCTGCGACGTGGTGTGCCATGGCGTGCCCTCTCCCGGCGTTTGGGCGGACATGGTCCGGTCGGTGGAGGAGACCTGCGGCAAAAAGGTCCAGTCCGTTCAGTTCCGTGACAAGGTCAATGGCTGGAAAAACAGCCACTTTACCGCCCATCTGCAGGGGGGTGGCACGCTGTCCCGGCCTCTGATGCAGACGGAGTTCGGCCGGGCCTTTGGCCGGGCGTTGTTCCTGCGGCCCTCCTGCTACCGCTGCCCCTACGCCTCCATGAACCGGCCCGGGGACTTCACCCTGGGGGACTTCTGGGGGCTGCGGGAGGACGAGCTGCCGGAGGAGCAGAAGCTGGGCGTGGGGCTGCTGCTGGTGAACACCCTGCGGGCCAGCCATGTCTTTGACCAGTTGCCCATTGCCCGGGTGGCCTTCCCCACGGAGCGGGCCATTGCCGGCAATCCGCGCCTGGCCTCGCCCATTTCCATGCCGCCTCAGCGGGGGGCCTTCTTTGCCTCCTACGCCCTGGAGCCCTTCGAGCAGGTGCGGCGGAAGTATCTGCGGCTGCCGCCGCTGTACTACCGGGCCGCCGCCAAGGTGCTGACCCCGGAGCTGAAGGCAGCCATCCGGAAAAAGCTGCACTGAATAAAAAAGAGCGGGACCGCCACAGGCGGTCCCGCTTGTTTCATGCTTGGGGATTGTGCTTGTTCAAAAAGGATGTAACGGCAGAGCGGTAGGTTTCCCCGCCTACCAGATAGGCCCCGCCGTGTCCCGCCCCGGGAATCAGCAGCAGCTCCTTTTCCGAGCGGCAGGCGGCGTAATTCTGGCGGCTCATCTCCGTGGGGACGAAGTTGTCCGCCTCCCCGTGGATCAGCAATACCGGCAGCTGGGTTCGAGCTAGGGTGTCCAGAGTGGAGCAGTCGGAAAAGCCATAGCCCGCCAACAGGCGGCTGAGCAGGGAGGCCAGAGGCACCAGAGGCCAGGCGGGCAGGTGGAACTGGGCCTTGGTCTGGTGGGCGATGATGTCCCGGGGGGAGGTGAAGCCGCAGTCGCCGATGACGCCCCGGACATTCCCCGGCAGCTCTTCGCCGGCGGCCATCAGCACAGTGGTGGCACCCATGGAGACTCCGGCCAGGAAGGTGGGGGCCGGGCCGAAGCGGCTGTCCAGATACCGCAGCCAGCTGATGCAGTCCTTCCGCTCCAGCACGCCGAAGCCGATGAACTGCCCCTCGCTGTCCCCGTGGGCCCTCTGGTCCGGAATCAGCAGGTCATAGCCCAGGGAGTGATAGAAGGGAATGAGGCCCGCCAGGTCCTCCAGCACCAGGGAGCGGTAGCCGTGGAAGAGCAGGATGCGGCCCTTGGAGGGCCCCTGAGCCGGGAGCCACCGGCCGTGGAGCTGGAGCCCGTCAAAGCTCAGCAGGTCCATGGGCTCTGTCTTTTGCTCCTGGTACCATGCCGCGCATTGGCGCAGCTCCGTCACGTCCCGACCCCAGCGCCGCTCCTGCTTGGCAAAGACCTGCTCCAATGTGGGAGGAGCCTTGCGCAAACAGCACTTGCGCAGGCACATCATGCCTACGAAAAAGCAAAGAAGAATCAGAATAGCCAAAAGATAGAGAACGATCACAGTGCCACGCCCTCCATGGTCAAAATCCGCCGCAGGGGGTCCAGCTGCTCCGCTCCCGCGGGCACATAGCGGTTTGCCCCCAACACCGAGAGCAGCGCCTGGCCTTCCGGAGTCTGCTCCAGCTCCTCCAGGGCCGCTGCCAGCGCCTGGGTAAAGGTGTCACTGGAAAGGGTATCGTCCTCCCGGACCACCGCCAGGGAGGAGAGGAGGGGCTCAAAGGCGGCGATCTCAAAGACCTCCTCCGTCATGGGGACCGGCCGGCCCAGGCCGCTGCGGCCCGTTGCATCGGTGCGGCTGGATTCCAGGGTCCAGGCCTCTGACCAGTCCTCCAGAGCCGTCCGGGGCATGGGGAAGAGGTCGATCTCCTCCGCCGCCGCAGCCCGCAGCAGCTCCTCATAGCTGGCGTAGGTGGTGACCTGGCTCAGGTCGTCCAGGGTCATGCCCTCATATTGGTCTGAAAGCCATAGATTGGGACTGCGCCAGCCCAGGTCTGAATCCCGGTCCAGCACGCCCCAGCGAGCGTGATCCAGCTCTGTCCAGGACAAGTCCTTGCCATCGGCCAGCCGTCGGGCCAGGGCCTGGCCGTAGTCCGAGGGGGCACTCCAAAGGACCGAGGCGGTCCCCGCCTGGTCCCCCTCTCCGGCGTCGGCCAGAATCACGGTGCCGCCGCCTCCGGCCTCCAGGTAGCTCTCAGCGGACAAAAAGGCCAGGTCCACGGTGCCGCCGGTGAGAGCTTGGCAGGTGGCGCCGGCGGAGGCGCCTACGGTGACGGTGACGGTGTCCACTTCCACCTGCTGCTTCGCCAGGGCGGCTTTCAAAAGCTCCGGCGCGTTGGCGATGGCCTGGAGCAGTGTCTCGTCGTCCGGGGCGTAGTCCCGGGGCAGCTCCACCGCCAGGGTCTCCAGGTGAAGAGGCTGGGCCTGCGGCTCCTCCGCCGAGGAGGAGGGAGCGGTGGTCTGCCCGCACCCCGCCGCCAGGGTCAGCGCCAGCGCAGCACACACTACCGGTGTGAAAAGTCGTTTCATAGTGGGCCTCCTTGCCGAAATGCAGACGGAAAATCCCTCTTTTGACTGGACATTTTCCGCAGGAATGGTACAATAAGCAGTAATCAGTGTATCACATCCGTTTTTTTCACGCAAGAGAGGAAAGGAGCTGTTCCATATGATCAAAACCAGTTGTCCCAAGCGGGAAATGGAGAATATGAGAGGCGGGAAGGGCCTTCTTCACGCCACAGACCTGACCACGGTGGAGGAGTGCTACGGCCATGTGCGGCTGTTCTGCCACATGGTGCTGGACCCCGGCGCCTCCATCGGCTATCATGCCCACGAGGGGGAGACGGAGTTCTTCTACATCCTCTCCGGCAAGCCCGTTGCCAATGACAATGGCACCATGGTGGAGATGGTCCCGGGTCAGGTGCTTGCCACCGGCCACGGAGATGGCCACGCCCTGGAAAACCCCACCGCAGAGCCGGTGGAGTTCATCGCCATGATCGTGGTGGAGTAAAAGAAAAACACAAAAAAGAGGGACGGCGCTGGGCGCCGCCCCTCCTTTTTATCTGCCTGCTTCAAAGAGCCCGTGCTGGCTGCAGCACAGGTACAGCGTGCCCCCGTGCATCCGGGGAAAGCGGACCTCTCCGCCCTGCTCAGGATAGAGCTTGATGAGCAGAATCCGGTCATAGCTCACATAGGCCGCAAAGCGGATATAGTGGTCCTTCTCCATGGGATGGGAGAAGGTGACATACCAGTCATCCTCGATCTCCTCCACGGTGCAGGCGTGGTCGGCGTCTGCCTTTTGGGGGACCAGGGGCTCCAGCCGCCGGCCGCAGCAGCTCACTTCCGCAGTGGATGTGGCGGTGAGCAGATTGCCGCAGACGGGGCAGACATACAGTTTGACGCGCTTCATATTTCCTCCGTCCTTGTCGTTGGCCGTCAGCTCTCCCAGCAGCAGCTGGTCCACGCTGACGCCCAGAGTTCCAGCGAGAGCTCCCAGCAGCGACACGTCGGGACAGCCCAGGCCTCGCTCCCACTTGGATACGGCCCGGTGATCCACCGCCAGCGCCTGGGCCACCTGCCGCTGGGTCAGGCCCTTCTCCTGCCGCAGCATTCGAATCAGGGCCCCTGTCTTTTTCTGGTCCATGCCCTCACCTCCGCTCAACAGCATACCGGAAGGAGAGAAAAAAAGCAATCGCCGCTCCGGCGAATTCCCCTCTTTTGGCGCGGAGAGAAAAAATTTTATCCGAGTGAAAGTATTTGCCCCGCTTTTTCGTATTCCAGGTGAAAGCGCTTTCCGGAAGGAGTTGAAACAAAGGATGCAACAAGATCAGCGGGCCGAAGAGCTGGTTCGGCGCTATGCCGACCCCATTCTGCGCCTGAGCTACGCCTATTTGAAAAATACCCACGACGCCCAGGACGTATGTCAGACGGTGTTCGTGAAGCTGCTGACGGAGTCCCGGGACTTTGAAAGCCTGGAGCACGAGAAGGCCTACGTGCTGCGCATGGCGGCCAACGCCTGCAAGGACCTGCTGCGCAGTCCCTGGCGTAAGCGGGTCTGCGGCCTGGACACGGTGCTGGAGGTCCCCGCCCCAGAGGCGGAAGAGGGCTCGGTGCTTGCGGCGGTGAATCAGCTGCCGCCCCGCTACCGGGCGGTCATCTACCTGCACTACTATGAAGGGTACCAGGCTGCCGAGATCGGTGAGATTTTAGGGGTGCCTCTGGGCACCGTGCACACCCGCCTGGCCCGGGGACGGGCCAAGCTGCGGACTTTATTGGGAGGAACGGAATATGAGAGACAATCAGTTTGAGTATGCCTCCGCCATGGAGCGCCTTTCCTATACCACGGAGCAGAAAGCGGAGCTGGCCCGTCGGGTATCCCAGGCCGCCGGGGCGCAAAGAAAAGTTCACCGCCGCATCCCGGGCCGGGCGGTGCTGGTGGCTGCGGCCCTGACGGCGGCCCTGGCGGTCACCGCTGGCGCCAGCGGCGTCCTCAAGTCCGCTGTGGAGGTCTTTTCCCCCATTTTCGGCGGCAGCGCCGCCCAGACGGAGATCATCGACCAGATCGGCTATCCCATCGGGGCCAGCGCTACGGATAACGGCGTCACCATCACCGCCGACGCCATTCTGGGCGACGCTTACAATGCGGCCATCGTCTTTACCATCAGCCGGGACGACGGCACGGCCCTGCTGCCGGAGGAGGCACGGGGAGCCATGCTCACGGCCCCGGGCATCGGCGGCGCGGACCTGGATATCCAGGGCGGCTTCCACGGCTCCAGCTATTTCCTGGTGGATGACCCGGCGGGCAGCTCCATCCAGATGGTGCAGACCCTGAGCTCCGATGTGCCCATCAACGACTGCACCGCTACGGCGGAGTTCGACAACATCTGCCGCTGGGACGAGGAGTCCGGAGAGAGTGTCCCTGTTCTGGAGGGCCACTGGAAGTTCCGCTTCGATGTGCAGTATGAGGACGCCTCCCTCACTCTGGGCAGCGGCGAGAGCTTCACCCAGGACGGCATGACCTTTACTATCGATTCCATCCAGATCTCTCCCGTGGCGGTGAAGGTGAATTACACGGTGGATGAGGAGCTCCAGTGGAGCCAGGCCGAAAATGGCCAGGTCAGCCAGGAGGAGACGGAGCAGGAGCGGCGCTTTGAGAATGTGGAGATCCTGCTGACCCTTACGGACGGCACGGTGCTGGATCTGGCCGAATCCGGCTTCGGCGGCAGCGTCGCTCCGGGGAACGGTGTGACGGTCTGCTCCCGGGATATGGTCTTTTCCCAGATCATTCCCATGGAGGATATGGCCAGTATCAGCGTGGGCGGCGTGACGTTCCCCATTCCCCAGGCGTAAAGACACAGAAAAAACGGGAAGGACGCAAGTCCTTCCCGTTTTTTGTTTACAGCTGCGCCAGGAGCTCCCGGGCCCGGGAGGCCTCTTCCAGAGGCACGGAGAGATAGTAGGTGTGCCGGTCGATGGGACCGTTGGGGCCGAAGTCCCGGTGGTCCAGTTTTGCACCGCAGCCGCAGACCGGCGGCTCCGTGTCGTAAAAGCCGGCCTCCACCCGCCGGATGCCACTCTGGCGCAGGGCCTTTTTGGCGGCGCGCCAGCGGGCGGCATCGCCCCGGACCTCAAAGACCTTTTCCCGTCGGATGAAAAGAGGCATGGCGTCAGTCCTCCAGGGACTCCCAGGCGGTGTCCAGAGCGATCTCCATCATCTCCCGGAAGGACTCCTGCCGCTCCTGGGCGGAGAGGGACTCGCCGGTGAAGATGTGGTCCGAGATGGTCAGCAGCGACAACGCCTGCTTGCCCAGGCGCTGGGCGGTCCAGTAGAGGCCCGCGGTCTCCATCTCCAGGGCCAGGATGCCGAACTTGCGGTACATCTCACCGGCCTCGGCGTTGTCGTTGTAGAACTGGTCGGCGGTAAACACCTGGCCCACGTCCGCCCGGACTCCCATGCGCTCCGCTGCCGCCACGGCACTGCGCAGCAGCGGCCAGGAGGCGGTGGCGCACAGCTGGCCGGGGAAGCGGTACTGGTCGGCAAAGTGGGAGTTGGTGGAGGCGCCCATGGCGATGACCACGTCCCGGACCTTCACGTCCTCGCCGATACCGCCGGCGGAGCCGATGCGGATGATGGTGTCCACGTTGAAGAAGGAGTAGAGCTCATAGCTGTAAATGCCCATGGAGGGCACGCCCATGCCGTGGCCCATGACGGAGATCTTCTTGCCCTTGTAGGTGCCGGTGTAGCCCAGCATGTTGCGCACGGTGTTGAAGCACACCGGGTTTTCCAGATAGTGCTCCGCCACATACTTGGCCCGCAGGGGGTCGCCGGGCATCAGCACTGCCTTGGCGATCTGGTTCTCTTCCGCCGCAATGCTGGTGGACGGGGTCTCTTTATACGCCATATTTCGATTCCTCCTTGTAGATTATATGATGGATATTACTGTTTGTTGTCGAAAAGCGCCGCCAAACTCTGGGAATAGGGGGGACGGCAGATGCCCTTCTCCGTGACGATGCCGGTGATGAGATCGTGGTCCGTCACGTCGAAGGCGGGGTTGTAGCACTTGACTTCAGGCAGGGCCATGGGCTTTTCGTACCACATGGTCTTGATCTCCTCCCGGTCCCGCTCCTCGATGGGGATGTGGTCCCCGTCGGGGCAGGCCATGTCAATGGTGGAGGTGGGCCCCAGCACATAGAAGGGAATGCCGTAGTGCCGGGCCAGGATGGCCACGCCGGAGGTGCCGATTTTGTTGGCGGTGTCGCCGTTGGCGGCCACCCGGTCGCAGCCCACGAAGCAGGCCTGGACCCAGCCGTTTTTCATGACGATGGAGGCCATGTTGTCGCAGATCAGCGTCACATCCACTCCCGCCCGTTGGAGCTCATAGCTGGTGAGCCGGGCACCCTGGAGCAAGGGGCGGGTCTCGTCGGCAAAGACGCGGAAGTGCAGTCCCCGCTCTGTCCCCAGCAGGATGGGGCCCAGAGCCGTTCCGTACCGGGAGGTGGCAAGGGGACCGGCATTACAGTGGGTCAGGATGCCGTCCCCGTCTTTCACCAGGCTTAGACCGTATTCTGAGATGCGGGTACACTTCTCAATATCGTCCTCATGGATGGCCTTGGCCTTTTCCCACAGTGCTTCCAGCAACGCCTCCCGGGGGTCTCCTGCGTGGGCCCGGGCGGTGCGGAGCATCTCCCCGATGGCCCAGCTGAGATTCACCGCCGTGGGACGGGAGCTGTTGAGGTAGCTGCCATAGCCCTCCAGACGGCGCAAAAAGGCACCGCCATTTTCCTCGGGGATGGTCCGGGCCAGGGCATAGAGGCAGTAGGCCGCGCAGATGCCGATGGCCGGGGCGCCCCGGACCTTCAAGGTGCGGATGGCGTCGTACATCTCCTCCGCTGTCCGCAGGGAAATGACCTTCTCTTCGTTGGGAAGCAAGGTCTGATCAATGATGTAAAGGGTTTGTGCTTGCTGGTCATAGCGGATGTTTTCCACATGGGTGACCGCTTGCAGGGTACTCATAGACGATTCTTCCTTTCCTCAGGGAGTCACCTGGGCCCACAGGGCGCAGGCGTCGTCCCGGAATTTCAGGCGGGGGAAACGGTTGCCGTCCGGGTCTGCCTCCTGGGCCACATACAGCTCCTCCAGCAGCGATCGCAGCGGCGCCTGGGTCATGCGGCAGTGGAGCTGGCCCCAGTCAGGATAGAGGTGAAAGGGGAGAGCCAGCTGGGCAAAGCCGTCGGAGAAAGCGGAGAGACTCTCCACCTCCTCCCGCCGCCAGCGCAGGACCCGGGCGTGGGGGATGCCGTCGCCGGAGGGGTCCAGAATCCAGTAGCCCTCGGGGGTGTTGCGCAGCTCCCGGTTGCGCAGCAGCAGATCACCGCACTGCTCTCTGGCCTCCAGCACGGTGCAGCCCTGTTCCCGGTGGAGCTGGGCCATATAGGCGATAACGCCGCTGTCCAGGGCGGGCAGGGCGGCGTCACAGGACCAGAGGGTCCGGCCGCCCCGGGTGCGGAGGGCACCTACGCAGTCCCCCAGACCGAAGAACTCCACCATGCCGTCGTCCAGCTCCCGAAAGAGGGCGATGCCGGCGGAGGGGGAGTCCGGAGGGACCTGGGTGCCCAGCTCCGCCGCCCGGGCTTCGTACTCCCGGCGCAATTCGGCGGTGAGCTGGTGCAAAATCTCGGCGGTGGAGCGGCGGTCGCCGCTGTCCAGCGCCCGGCACAATCCATCCCGGATGCCGCAGGCGAACCAGGCGGCGTCGGTGCCGGCGTCCATGAGATGGGCCCCGGTGAGGCCGGAGGCACCATCCAAAGCGAACAGGTAATGACTGCCCCAGCCGATGGCGTCCTCGCAGACGTCCTTTCCGGCCTGGCAGACGTGGTCTTTTATAAGAAACATAGAAATACTCCTGCGGCTGTGATCACGGCGCCCAGGGCGAACACCAGCAGGTTCCGCCGGCTCTTTTCCCCTCGATAGCCGTGAAGAATGATTCCAAAGCCGGCAAAGACCCCCAGCAGGGCGCCCATGAGCACCACAATGAGGCCTGCCGCGCCCACCAAAGAGCGGTCGGCCATGGCGCCGGCGATGCTGACACCGCCGATGGTGAAGCTGACGATACCGGCAAAGAGGCCCAGGAACTCCATGTTCTTGGTCAGGGAGGAGCGGGTGTCCTCCTCCAAAAGGGCCTGTTTACTTTCCATCTCCTTCATGGAGGTCTCCATCTGTCCCATCAGCTCCTGGGCGGTGTCCAGCTGTTTTTGCACCTCCCGCCCCATGGCTACGCTGTGGCGCTTCTCCTGGATGCGCTGATAGTACATCCGGTAGCTGCCGATGCGCAGGGCGTAGTCCGACTGTTTGGAATTCTCCGTGTCAATGGCCACAGAGATCTCCTTGAGGGCCTCCTTGTACTTTCCTTGGAGGGCCAGCAGCCGGCCGGCGGTGCAGTGAAATTTGGGGTACTTGGGGTCCAGCTCCAGGGCCTCCTGGGAGGCCTCGATGCCCCGCTGGAGCCATTTGGCGTCGGGGCGCAGCTCCGGGGTCAGCTCCGTGGCCTCGAAGATGTCTGCCACCGCAATGGCCAGGGCGTGGTGTACGCCGGCGTTGCTGGGCATGGTCCGGGTGTTGTCGTCCGCCAGCTCCAGCACCCGCTTGGACCGGGACACCGGGTCCTGGTCCAGCATGCTCATCAAAAGCAGGTGGTTGAAGAAGGGGTGGCAGTCGAACCGCTCCCGATACTGGGTCATCAGCTCATTTTCCCGGGTCCGGTCCTGGTTGCGCCGGAACTGGCCGATGCGGATACAGAAGGCGGCAAAGGTCACCTTCTCCTCCTCCGGGTCCTCGCTCTCCGAGCGGGTCATCAGTTCATCCACCCAGTTGTCAAAGTGGTTCTCCCGGCCCAGGCCCGTGTGCTCCAGCAGGTCCTTGACGTTGCTCACGGGGGCGTCGTCGGGCAGGTCCAGCACCAGCTGGGTCCACTGCTCAAAGCTGGTCTTCTGGCCGATCATGGCCAGGTTCATGATCTCCTTTTCATAGATGCGCTCGGTCTCGTCGTGGAGCCCTTTGAGCTGCTCCACCAGCTGTGCCTTGCTTGCGATCATGCCTTCTGCCTCCTTCCCCGACGCTGACGGTAAAAGCCGTCCAGGCCTTTGAGCTGCGCCACTTCCTCCTCCGTCAGGGGGACACCTCCGCCCAGCTGGCGGACGTGGAGCAGGATCTTGGCGGTGTGTTCCACCGTCTCCATCCGGTCAAAGGCGGACCACAGGTCCGTCCCCCAGGTGACGGCGCCGTGGTTGCACAGCAGCACCGCGTTGTGGTCCGGCAGGAAGGGGACGATGGACTGGGGCACCTGGTCCGTGGAGAGCATGGCGAAGCCGTCGGTCACCGGCACCTCCCCCAGTCCCACCACCAGCTCCGCCAGATAGGGGGCCGTCAGGCCCTGGCGGCACACGGCAAAGGCGGTGGACACCGGCGGGTGGGCGTGGACCACCGCGCCCACATCGCTGCGGCGGCGGTAGACCTCCAGATGGAGGGCGATCTCAGAGGACGGGTAGCGATCCCCGGAGAGGACATGGCCCTCCAGGTCCGTCACCAGCAGCATCTCCGGCGTCATCCGTCCCTTGCTGACCCCGGAGGGGGTGATGAGAATCCGGTCGCCTTCCAGCCGCACCGAGAGATTGCCGTCATTGGCGGCCACATACCCCCGGTCGTAGAGGAGCTTTCCCACTTGGCACAGCTCCTGGCCCATCTGCTCCAGCTTGTCCATTCCACGGCCTCCTTTTCCTTGCTGGTCTGATTTTACTCTATTTCCGACCGGGGGACAAGGGCAAAAGAGAAAAAAGGCAGGGCGGAAGGACCGCCCTGCCTGGCAATATGTATCATACCCGAATGATGAAATTTTCCTTCCGGGGCGCCGCCTTGGGGATCTCACCGTCGGGATAGCCCAGGATACAGTTGCCTACGCCGGCGTAGCCCTCCGGCACGCCCCACTTGCGCAGCAGCTCCTTTCCGGCGTCGGTCTCGTGGACCTGACGGGCCCGGTGGACCCAGCAGGAGCCCAGGCCCAGCGCGTGGGCCGCGTTCATCAGGTTGCCCATCACCAGGGAGCCGTCCTCCACCCAGGTGGAACGGGAGGTGTCCGCCAGCACCACGATCACCGTGGGCGCGCCGTAGAAGGGATCCGTATTGGGCTTGCCCCAGATGACCGCGTTCATCCGGGAGAGCATGGAGATGGTCTCCGGGTCCTGGACCACCACCATCAAAGTGGCCTGATGGCCCCGGCCGGAGGGCGCGTACATCCCGGCTTCCAGCACGGCGTTCAATTCCTCGTCACGAATCTGTTCCGGCTTATACTTGCGGATGCTCCTCCGCTCGATCAAATTCCGGATTGTTTCATTCATCACAATCATCCTTCTTGCAAAATGTAGGGAATCGCACACGGCTCCTCAACGGAGGACAGTATAGCACACCACCTTGGGGTTTTCCAGTCAAAAAACCGCGAAACTTCCAAAAAAAGGAAAACAATGGAAGAGCGGGGAAAGGAAAACAGGCGCGGACCGGGTGCGGTCCGCGCCTTTGGAATGGGGAAAACAGTGTGCCGGGGCCCGTTACAGGGCGTAGGTGTGCTCTAGGGGGCCGCTGCCGTGGCCCAGATCCAGACCGGCGGCCAGGGCGCCGGTGAGGTATTTTTTGGCGTTTTCGATGGACTTGGCCAGGGTCCGGCCGTCGGCCAGGTTGCAGGCGATGGCGGAGGAGAGGGTGCAGCCGGTGCCGTGGGTGTTGGGGTTGTCGATGCGCTCAGACCGGAACCAGTGGCCCACGCCGCCCTGGTAGAGGTAGTCCACCGCGTCGGACACCAGATGGCCGCCCTTTACCAGCACCGCGCCGGGCATGTGCTTGGCGATCTCCGCCGCGGCCCGCATCATGTCCTGCTCATTGTGGATGGGGAAGCCGCAGAGCACCTCGGACTCGGGGATGTTGGGGGTCAGGACGGTGCCCAGGGGCAGAAGGGTCTCGATAAGGGTGTCCCGGGCGTCGTCGGTGATGAGCTTGCAGCCGCTGGTGGATACCATCACCGGGTCCACCACGATCTTCTCCGCGTGGTATTCCTTGAGCTTTTCGGCGATGACCTGGATGATAGCGCTGTTGGAGACCATGCCGATCTTCACAGCGTCGGGCCGGATGTCGGTGAACACGGCGTCCAGCTGGGCCGCCACGAATTCCGGGGTGGCGTCCAGCACGCCGGTGACGCCCAGGGTGTTCTGGGCAGTGAGGGCGGTGATGACGCTCATGGCGTACATCTTGTGGGCGGTGATGGTCTTAATGTCCGCCTGGATACCGGCGCCGCCGCTGCAGTCGGAACCGGCGATGGTCAATACGGTTTTCATAGTGTGTCCTCCCATCTGAAATCGGAATATCGGACCAGGTACTGGTCACTGAGGGCCCTGAGCTCCGGCCAGTCTTTTTCGGAGCATTTGTCCTCCACCACCGCCACCGGGAAGCCGGCGGCCTTGGCGGTCTTGACGGCGTAGAGGCTGTCCTCAAAGACCCAGGTCGACTCCCGGGCGGTGCCCAGGCGCCGGAGGGCCTCTTCAAAGATGGCCGGGTCGTGCTTGCCCTGTCCCACCTCGGAGCAGGTCAGCGTCACGTCAAAGAGCTCCCACACGCCGCCTCGCTCCAGGGCGGCCTGGGCCATATAGCGGTCCGTGGCGGTGGCCAGGCACAGCCGGATACCTCCCGCCTTGAGACGGCGGAGGAAGTCCGCCGCGCCCTCCTTCAGGGGCAGCAGGTGGAGATACTGGTGCTCGATGTGGCGGTTCATGCCGTCCACCAGCTCCTGCACCGAAAGGGGGGCGTGATAGACCTCCTGGAAATACCGGGCGGCGTCCGCCATGCTCAGGTGCTTGATGCGGTCGTGGAGCCCTGGCTCGGCCTGGATGCCGATGGTGGCCAGGTAGTCCGCCGCCGCTGTGTCCCAGACGGGCATGGAGTCCAGGATGGTGCCGTCCATATCAAAAATTGCGCCTTGCAAAATGGCCTCCTCTCCGGCCGCCACGCGGCCATGGAAAAACGGGAAACGCCATTGGCGTTTCCCGATGCTTTTTCTCAGAAACTCCCTACGTTGGCATGATCCAAATCAGGTCGAGGGTCGGGGCAAAGGGCCCCCTCTCAGCACATGGCTCCCCTGTAACTGTCCATATTCACTTGGATACGCCCATTATGGCACGGAGAAAAGGGACTGTCAAGGGCGGTCATAGAGCTTCCGGGCCCGGTCGTAGGGCTGGCAGCGATAGGTGACGGAGGAGATGCGCAGGCCCTCCACGCCGTACTTGGGGTGATAGCCAAAGAGGTTGATGTACCGATCCAGGTCGTCCTCCTCCTGCCACATGGCTTCCGCCACCCGGGCGGCGGCCCAGGTGTCGTCGATGGCCCGGTGGCTGTTTTGCACCTGGGATTCCAGGCCGTAGGCGGCAATGGCGTTTTCCAGCTTGTGGGGATAGTCCCGCCGGTCCCGGTACACCGTCAGCAGATCCAGAAATTTTGCCTTGCGCAAAAGCCCGGCCTGGCCGAAGGGCTGGAGAAAGTAAAAGAGGAAGGACAGATCGAAGTGGGCGTTGTAGGCGGCGATGAGCAGCCTTTCTCCCTCAAGCAAGGCTGCGAAGCGCCGGCAGCTCTCCTCCGCCACCACGCCCTCCCGGGCGAGCTGGTCGTCGGTAATGCCGGTGAGAGCGGCGATAAAGGGCGGCACCTGCTGTCCCTGGGGCAGGCGGATCAGGTCATCCATCTCTCCGGCGCAGTGGAGCTGACCGTCCCGGCCCTCCAGCCGCAGAGCTGCCAGCTCCAGAATATGGTCCCGGCGAAAGGAGAGGCCTGTGGTCTCCGTGTCCAAAATCACCACCGCGTCGAACCCCTGGCACAGGCGCGGGGAAAGAGAGAGGGTCTTTTCCATGTATTGCCTCCATCAACAAATCTGCCCATGTAGTATACCACAGAGAAAACGCACTGCCTAGAGCGGATTTTTGGGCAGCTGATACAGGGAGAGAAGTGGAAAAAGAATTGCAAAGCCGCCAGCACCCCTTTATAATAACAGTGAGTCCCGGAGGCTTTGGCCGCCGGAAAAACAGCCGCGCTCCAGGGCGCCGGCAGCAAGGAGGTGGACGGTATGAGAGAAAAGGGAAGGCTTCTTATGGTGTCAGGCCCATATATTGACCGTGCCCTTCTGGAGAAGGTGTTTGGAGAGGAGTACGACATCCGAACGGCGGAGGCGGAACAGGTCCTAAAGCTGCTGCTGGCCCGAAAAGAGGGGTACAGCGCTGTGCTGCTGGACTGCTGCAAGGCGGAGGAGCAGCGGATGGACCTGCTGCGGGCCGTGCGGCGGGAACCTGCACTGTCCGATCTGCCGGTGGTGGTGGCAGTGCCCGGCGCGGAGGCCGCTACCCGAGCGCTGCGCCTGGGCGCCGCGGACTGCGTGGCGGTGCCGGTGGTGCCGGAGATTTTGCGGCTGCGGGTGGACTATGCCGTGGAAAAGCGCATCCTGGAGGCGGGCTCCTCTCTTCAGAGCCTATGGAAGACCATGCAGATGGCGGATCGTGATCCGCTGACGGGCCTATATAAAAGAGAGGCCTTTTACCGGGCCACTCGGCAGCTGCTGGACAGTTGCTCGGGAGAGAAATTTGTGCTGATCCGCTGGAATGTGGAGCGGTTCAAGCTCATCAACGACCTGTTCGGGCAGGAGATCGGCGACCAGGTGCTTCAGACCATCGCGGGCTGCCTGCGGGATACCATGCCCGAAAACTCCACCTATGGCCGCTTGGAGGCGGACCACTTTGTCCTCTGCCTGCCGGCCAGCCTGTCCAACCCCCAGTGGCGGCTGGCGGAGGTCTCCAATCGGCTCCAGAAATTGGACATCGACCATACTATTTTGGTGGACGCGGGCATCTATGAGATCGAGGACCCTTCACTTCCGGTGGCCCAGATGTGCGACCGGGCCAGTTTGGCCCTCAAGACCATCGATGGCAAGTACCACCAGAATTACAGCTACTACACCGACGAACTGCGCACCGCCATGCTCCGGGAACAGGACATCCGCAGCCAGATGGAGACCGCCCTGGAGCAGCGGCAGTTTCAGATCTACCTTCAGCCGGTGTGCAGCCTCTCTGCCGGCCGACCCGTAGGGGCTGAGGCCCTGGTGCGCTGGCTGCATCCCACACGGGGAGAGATCCCGCCGGGAGAGTTTATCCCCCTGTTTGAAAAGAATGGCTTTATCACTGCCCTGGACCGCTACGTGTGGGAGGAGGTCTGCTGCTACCTCAGCCGCCGAAAGGAGCAGGGCTTGCCTCTGCTGCCCATCTCTGTCAACGCCTCCCGGGCCAGCTTGGACCAGGAGGAGATGTGCGGAGAGATCACCGCCCTGACCCAGCGCTACGGCGTGGACCCGGCGCTGTTCCGCATTGAGATCACTGAGACGGCCTACGCCGAGCAGCCCCAGCAGCTCCAGGAGGTCACCCGGCAGCTGCAAAAGGCCGGGTATGCGGTGTTGATGGACGATTTCGGCAGCGGTTATTCCGCCCTGAACACCCTCAAGGACATCCCGGCGGACATCATGAAGATCTACATGAAGTTCCTCCAGGGCTTTGAACGCGGCGGCCGAGTGGGCACGGTGCTGATCTCCGTGCTGCGGATGGCCCGTTGGCTGAACATCCCGGTTATTGCCGAGGGCGTGGAGACCGAGGAGCAGCTGGCGTTTTTGTACAGCGTGGGCTGTGACCTGATTCAGGGCTACTGCTTCGCTCGCCCCATGCCCCTTCAGGAGTTTGACCAGTATCTGGCCGAGGCACCGGAGGCCAGGCAGGAACCGAGACCCCGAGTCGTCTCCCACCAGGACCTGGACCTTCTGCTGGGCGGAAACGACCTGGTCAACCGGCTGATGGAGGGCATGTTCGGCGGCTTTGGCCTCTATGAGTACCGCTCCGGCCGGATGGAGGTCCTGCGGGTCAACGAGGGCTACTATCGTATTCTGGGAGAGACCCCAGCCACTGTTCACGAGGGAAATGAGAACATCTGGGACAACGCCTACCCTGAGGACGCCGCTGCAGGTCGGGCAGCCTGCATGGAGGCTATGCGCACAGGCCGGGCAGTGCGGTGCGTCTTGCGGCGGAACTGTCGTCAGACAGAGAAGGTCAAATATCTGGACTGTATTTTCCATCAGCTCAGCGGCAATGAGAACAGCACGTTGCTGTGCGTGGCCTTCAACGACATCACCGACCGGCTGGAGGCCCAGATGGAGCTGCAAAGGACCACAGAGCAGGCTCAGACCGTCCTCAACACCATCCCTGCCGGAATTGACATCTTCCTGGCGGACCGGGATACCTGCACCATGGAGCCCATCTACGAGAGCATCGGCCGGTCCCGGATGCTGGGCTATACCCAGGAGGAGCTGTTGGAGCTGTGCCGCAAAGACCCCTTTGCCCTGGTCTACTCCAAGGATCTGGAGCGGGTCAAGACGGCCTATCAGGATACCATCCGCAGCGGCAAACAGCTGGAGTGCACCTATCGACAGTGCTGCCGGAACGGACAGACCCGGTGGATGCGTGTGACCTGCAGTGTGCTGGAGGATGGGGAAAACAAGCTGCGCCTGTATAGCATCTATACCGATGTGCAGGAGCTGATGGAGATCCAGAAGAGCCTCGTCTACCGGGACCAGCTCTCCCAGCTGCTGCTGGCGGATTCCACCACCTCCACCATGGATTATCAAGTGGAGGAGGACCGGCTGCAGGTCAATTATCTGGATAAGTCCGGTACCCGCCAGGAGCTGCGGCTGGAACACTTTATGGAAAAGGGCTGCGGCCGGGAGGTTGCCCAGGGAGATTGTGCGGCGGCGGAGCAGGCCCTGCGTCGGCTTTTGGAGACCGGAGAGGACCAAACCTTTGAGGCTTGCTACAACTTTGACGGCAGGGGCTTCCGCTGGTATCGCTGCATGCTCGCCTGTGTGCAGGATGAGCAGGAGCATGTGGTCCGGGCGGTGGGGAAGATGGAGGATATCAGCGAGGAGCGCAAGGCCCGCCGCTGGTATCAGGAGCAAAAGGCCCTCAACGAGGCTCTCAGTGCGGATCTGCTCTCTGCCTACCGCATCAATCTTAGCGGGATGGTCATTGAGTACCGCTATGGAAATGCAGAGGAGCAGTCCTTTGCTTTGGGGCAGGAGCTCAACGATGCGCTGTTTTTGCGCTGTTGCCGGGAGCGAATCCCGGACCTGGAGGAGTGCAAGCGGTGCTATGAGAGTCTGCGACCCTCGGAACTGCGCAGGCAGTATGATCTGGGGCACCAGCAGATTGAAGTGGAGTATCGCATTCGAAAAAAGGACAACCAGTCCCGCTGGGTTCGCACCGAGGCAAAGCTGATGCGCCAACCGGACACCGGGGAGCTGATGGCCTTTTATAACACGCGTGATATCCACGAAAGCCGGGTTACCAAGGCTATGGTGGAGTCGGTGGTGCAGGCAGATTACGATTTTCTTATGCACTTGGATACGGGCAGTGGCCAGTACATGCTCTTTTCCAATAACCGGCGTGTTACCCGCCAGTTTCCTGTACGGGCTGGAAGCTATGAGGACCAGCGGTGGAGTCTTTTGGATTCCATTCATCCAGAGGACCGGAAGCGCTGGGCACGGGAGCTGTCTTTGTCAGGTATTCTGCGGGGGCTCAAGGAGAAGGAACGCTATGCAGTGGATTTCCGGCTTCTGGAGGAGAATGGGCAGCTGGCCTGCAAGAGGGTCACCTGCACCTGGCTGGATGCCGACCATTCGGCGGTCATGCTGGCTCGTACGGATATAACAGACCAGGTGGAGCAGGAGAATACCCGCAGCGAGACCCTGCGTCAGGCTTTGAGCCGGGCGGAGGCTTCCCGGCGGGAGATGGACCGCTTCCTCACCCGCACATACCACGAGATCCGAACCCCCATGAATGCCATCATCGGCATGTCCGGGCTTGCCCTGGGAGAGACCGGTGTGCCCGGCGTGGTGCGGGATTATCTCAGCCGCATTCAGTATGCCGGCGAGTACATGCTCACGTTGGTCAATGACATCCTGGATGTGCGGCGGACGGAGAACGGAGAGGTCCGCATCAATCTGGCTCCCTGCGCTCTGGAGGAGTATGTGGAGCAGCTGGATGCCCTGGCCCGCCCGGATATGGAGCGGAAGGCCATCACACTGCGCATAGATGGCAGCCATATCCAAAAGCAGGTCGTGATGATGGATAAGGCCCGGGTGCTGCAGATCTTCGTCAACTTCCTCAGCAGCATTGCCCAGTACACCAGTGAAGGCGGCAGCATCCACTGCACCCTCTGCCAGGCCAAACTGGAAGAGGGAGAGGTGCTGCTCCAGTGCGACATCCTGGCTGAGGGCGTGGCCATGGCTCGGGAGTTTGTGGGGCGGCTGCTGCGGCCCTTTGACCGGGAGGAGGGAGAGCCCGACGGCTCTGGCCTGGGGCTGATTCTGGCCAAGCGGATGCTCAGCGTATTGGGCGGCGCCCTGACCGCGGAGAACCGGAAAGAGGGCTGTGTGCTGGCCCATGTGAATCTGCCTTTGCGCAGGGCAACCCAGGAACAGGCTGACAGCGCCGGATGGGCTGTGCTGGGCGACGACTTCAACTTCCAGGGCCGTCGGGTCTGGTGGCCGAGGACCAGATGGAGCAGGCCAAGGCTCTCAAGGCCATGCTGGAGGAGAAGCGGTTTGAAGTGGAAATGGTGGAGGATGGCCACCAGGCGGCGGATTGCTTTGCCGCCCACGAGCCGGGCTGGTACAGTGCCCTGCTTCTGGACACCGACCTTCCCAAGCAGGAGAGCCTGCTGGCTGTGCGGAAAATTCGGCAGATGGACCGCTCGGACGCCCGGACCATCCCGGTGGTGGCGCTGGTGGAGAACGGTCAGGAGGCAAACCTGCAGGCAGCTTTGGCGGCGGGAATGGACGAATATCTGAAAAAGCCCGTGGAGCCACGGCTGCTCTACCAGACGCTGGCGGCGCTGATCTTCGCCCGGGAGGGCCATCAGACGGATCGAGAGTCTGAAAAGCGAATCCGTCAACAGGAGAAGATCTACAAGCTGCTGCTGACCCAGAGCCATTCCCGGGTCTTTGAATATGACGCCAAAACTGACCAACTGACCATCTCCGGCGGAGGCGGCGGCCGGGGAGGCGTGAGCATTGTGGCGGAGCTGGTGCAGAAGGTGCTGCCCATCAGTGCGGTGATCCACCCGGATTACCGCGCCAAGATCTCCCAGGCGCTCCTGGCGGGTGCCAACGGGGAGGGAGACGGCGAGCTGCTGTTCCTGGCGGACTTTTATGGCGGAGGCTACCGCTGGTACAACGCCTTTTACAAGTGCATTGGCACCGGAAAGAACTACCGAATCGTGGGACGACTGGACGACGTGGACGAAAAGACCCGCCGGACGCTGCTGCTCCAGGAGAAGGCAGAGTACGACCCCATCACGGGGCTGTACAATCGAGCCACCTTCCAGGAGCTGGTGCAAAATGCTCTCGGCGGCAGAGATGCAGAGGTGGACGGTGCGGCGGCTTTTGTGGAGTTTGACCTGGACAACTTCAAGCTGGTCAACGACACCAAGGGACACCTGGTGGGCGACGACCTGCTCCGGGTCATCGGCCAGACAGTGCAGTCCTGCTGCCGCCGAGAGGACCTGGTGGGCCGTCTGGGCGGAGACGAATTCGCTATCTGGATGGAGAACGTGGGCAATGCGGAGAACGTAACGGAGAAGGTGCGCCGCCTGCGCCAGCGGTTCCAGGAGGTCACCGCCCAGTTGGACCTGGGCACCAACGTCACCGCCAGTTTCGGCATTGCCATGGTCACCCCGGCGGACCGCTCCTTCAACGACCTCTTCCAAAAGGCGGACATCGCCATGTATCAGGCCAAGCGGAAGGGAAAGAACAGCTGGGCCGTCTATGCCGGCAAGGACGAGACCTGACCCTATATACCTTCAAACAAAGGAAGCACGCCGCATCCCATTGGGATGCGGCGTGCTTCTTTTGTTTGTTGGGGAAGAAGGAAATGGTATATGAAAACGAGTTTCTTACTTAGAGGCGTGATCCACGCTGTACATGTGCTGGATCAGGTCCACCACCTTGTTGGAGTAGCCGATCTCGTTGTCGTACCAGGAGACCACCTTCACGAAGGTGTCGGTCAGAGCGATGCCGGCGGTGGCGTCGAAGATGGAGGTGTGGGTGTCGCCCAAGAAGTCGGAGGAAACCACAGCGTCCTCGGTGTAGTCCAGAACGCCCTTCAGGCCGCCGTCCTTGATCTCGGTCTGGGAGGCCTCCTTCATAGCGGCGCAGATCTCCTCATACTTGGCGGGCTTAGCCAGGTTCACGGTCAGGTCGACCACGGACACATCCAGAGTGGGCACACGCATGGACATACCGGTCAGCTTGCCGTTGAGCTCGGGGATGACCTTGCCCACGGCCTTGGCGGCGCCGGTGGAGGAGGGGATGATGTTGCCGGAAGCGGCACGGCCGCCTCTCCAGTCCTTCTTGGAGGGACCATCCACGGTCTTCTGGGTGGCGGTGGTGGAGTGCACGGTGGTCATCAGGCCGTCCAGAATGCCGAACTTGTCGTTCAGAACCTTGGCCACGGGAGCCAGGCAGTTGGTGGTGCAGGAGGCGTTGGACACGAAGGTCATGTCGCTGGTGTACTTGTCCTGGTTGACGCCCATGACGAACATGGGGGTGTCATCCTTGGAGGGAGCGGACATGATGACGTGCTTGGCACCGGCATCGATGTGGCCCTGGGACTTCTCCTTGGTCAGGAACAGGCCGGTGGACTCCACCACGTACTCGGCACCGATCTCACCCCAGGGAATGTCGGCGGGGTTCATCTTGGCATAGACCTTGATGGTGTGGCCATTGACGGTGATGCTGTCGTCGGTGTAGGAGATCTCACCGTTGAAGCGGCCATGCATGGTGTCATAGCGCAGCATATAGGCCATGTAGTCAGGCGTCATACCGGGGTCGTTGATGCCCACAAACTCCACGTCGTTCCGCTGCAGACCTGCCCGGAACACCAGACGGCCGATCCGACCGAAGCCGTTGATACCAATCTTGATGCTCATTAGAAAAACTCCTTTCAAACTCAAGCAGCTGGTCCCAAGTCGGTTGGCTTCCCAACGACAAATGACCGCCGATAAAAAACGTTTGCGTAAACGATTACTGTAATGGATTTTATCATGGCCCATCAGGCAATGCAATCGACAAAAGTGAAGAAAAACGGAGTGATAATCTGGATATTTTGTACAAAACGCACCGAAAAATAAATCGAAAGTGATAGAACAAGTCCTTGACGAGCCGGTGGTTATGCTCTATAATGCTGATGAATACTAAAAAACTTTACGCAACGGGTGAACCGTTGCGCAAGAGGTGTTGCGCATGAAAGTGACCATCAGTGATGTGGCCAAACGGGCCGGCGTATCCACCGCCACGGTTTCCCACACCATCAACAATACCCGCTATGTCTCCAGCGAGACCCGGGAGAAGGTGCAGGAGGCCATCCGGGCCTTGGGCTATACGCCGGACGCCTCCGCCCGCAGCTTCCGCACCGGCAAGAAGCGGACCGTGGGCTTCATCGTACCCGATATCTCCAACAAGTTCTTTGCCACCCTGGTGGAGTCGGTGGAGGAATATCTGGCTGCCCATGACTACCACCTGCTGGTGGCCAACACCAAGGAGAGCATGGACCGGGAGGAGACCAATATCCGTCTCATGTCCGCCGGGTTGGTGGATGGACTGCTGCTGGCCTCCACCATGGACGATTTCCACCGCCTGGACGAGACCATTCCCAACGGCTTCCCCGTGGTGCTGGTGGACCGGGTGTTTGAGGAGAAAAAGTACGCCGCCGTGTCCGTGTCCAATTTCCAGCCCATCTATCGCAGCGTCTGCCGCCTGGCAGGCAAAGGAGATCGCCGGGTGGGCTTCATCGGCGGTCCCGAGCGCCTGAGCACCACCCAGGAGCGCCTGTCCGCCTACATGCAGGCGGTGGCGGACTGCGGACTGGCCGACGACAAGGCCCTGGTGCAGTACGGCGACTTCGGTGAGGGCAGCACTCTGCGCTGCCTGGACGCCCTGCTCCAGCAGCAGTGCGACGGCTTGATCGTGGCCAACGGCCTGATGGCGACAGAGATCGTGATGTATCTCCAGAAGAAGAATATTCAAATGGGCAAGGACATTGACCTGGTCAGCTTTGTGGATTACAGCTCCAATTTCTATGAGCTCTACTCCAACTCTATGGACTGCATCATCCAGCCGGTGGAGGAGTTGGGCACCGCCGCCGGAGAGCAGATCCTCAAGCGCATTGAGACCCCCGAGTCCCCTGTGCTGGAGCAGATGCTCTCCAGCAGCTACCGCCCCCATACCCATCCCCAGTCCTGGAACCACTCCGACCGGTAAGGGCGGCGGGAGGTTCCTGTACCGGTGATTGAAGGCCGTTTCTCACGGAGAGACGGCCTTTTCCCTTGACTTTTTTCGGCCGGGCGCCTATGCTGGACCACGCGGCTCCCTGGGAGCCATTGGGAGAGGAGAAAAGAAGATGAAGAAATCATGTCTCAAGTGGCTCCGGCAGGAGCCGGTGCTGTGCGCCGCCGGGATTTTGGCCCTGGCGTCGCTGTTTCTGGTGCCGCCAGACCGGGGGTATCTGGGGTATGTGGACCTGCGGGTGCTGGGATTGCTGTTTTCCCTGATGCTGGTCACCGCCGGCCTGGGACAGCAGGGGGTGTTCACCGCCCTGGCCCAGGGGCTTCTGGCCCGGACCCGCAGCTATCGCCAGCTGTGCACCGCCCTGGTGTTTTTGTGCTTTTTTGGCTCCATGGTCATTACCAATGACGTCTCTCTGGTGACCTTCGTGCCCTTCACGGTCACCCTTTTGACCATGGCAGGCCTGGAGGAAAAGCTTTTGACCGTGGTGGTGCTCCAAACCGTGGCCGCCAATCTGGGCAGTATGTTCACCCCCATCGGCAACCCACAGAACCTGTACCTCTACTCTGCCTCGGGCATGAGCATGGGAAGCTTTTTGCTGCTGATGCTGCCCCTGACGGCAGTGTCCGGCGTGCTGCTGCTGGGGTGCTGTCTGGGTCAGAAAAATGCGCCTTTGGAGAATTTGGCCTCCGGCGGCGCCCGAAAAAAGGGGGACAGGCGACTGCTGCTCTTCTATTGGGTGCTGTTCGGACTGAGCCTGCTGACTGTGTTCCGGGTGCTCTACTGGGGCGTGCCCCTGGCCTTTGGCCTGGTGGGGGCCCTGGTGCTGGACCGGAGCGCATTGAAGAAGGTGGACTACACATTGCTCCTTACCTTTGTGGCCTTTTTCGTGTTCATCGGCAACATGGGCCGGGTGGAGGCCATCAGCGGACTGCTGTCCCAGGTGCTCAAGGGTCGGGAGTTGGTGACAGGCTTTTTGTGCAGCCAGGTTATCAGCAACGTGCCGGCAGCCATGCTGCTCTCCGGCTTCACCGACAACTGGGAGCCCCTTCTGGAGGGGGTCAACATCGGCGGCCTGGGCACCCTTATCGCCTCCATGGCCAGCCTCATCTCCTGGAAGCTCTTCACCCAGGCCCGGCCCGGGGAAAAGGGCCGGTATCTGGGGCGCTTTACGGTGGTGAATGTGGCCTTTGCCGTGGTGCTGCTGGCGGTGGCCCTGCTTTGAATGGACCTGGAAAACCCGGGGCAGGGTCCAGGGCCCTGGTCTGGATGTTAAAAAAAGCCTCCCGTCATAAGACGGGAGGCTTTGCTGTTATCCAAAAGGGAAGGGAGTCGTTACAGGCTGGCCTTGATGGAAGCGGCGATCTGGGGCGCGGTGAGACCGTACTCCGCCAGGACCTCAGTGGCCTTGCCGGACTGACCGAACTCATCGTTGATACCGATCTTGTGGAAGCCACAGGCCACCTTGCCCATCAGCACATCGGCCACGGCGTCGCCCAGGCCGCCGATGACGCTGTGCTCCTCCACGGTGACCACCTTGCCGCACTTCTGGGCCCACTCGGTGACGCAGGCGGCGTCGATGGGCTTGATGGTGTGGACATTGATGACCGCGGCGGAGATGCCGTCCTTCTCCAGCAGCTTGGCAGCCTCCAGGGACTCGGAGACCATCAGACCGCAGGCGAACACCGCCACATCGGTGCCCTCGCGGAGCACGTTGGCCTTGCCGATCTCAAAGGGCTGGTCATCCTCGAACACGGGAGAGGCCAGACGGCACAGACGCATATAGGCAGGACCCTTGAAGTCGGCCAGAGCGAACACGGCTTTCCGGGTCTCGTTGGCGTCGGCGGGGACGATGACGGTCATGCCGGGGATCACCCGCATGAGGGCCAGGTCCTCCACGCACTGGTGGCTGCCGCCGTCCTCGCCCACGGACACGCCGGCATGGGACATGCACAGCTTGACGTTGAACTTGGGATAGGCGATGGTGTTGCGCACCTGCTCATAGGCCCGGCCGGCGCCGAACATGGCGAAGGTGGAGCAGAAGGGGATCAGTCCCATGGTGGACAGGCCTGCGCCCATATCCACCATATTGGCCTCGGCGATGCCGGCGTTG
This sequence comes from uncultured Oscillospiraceae bacterium, assembly GCA_902478785.1. Lineage (GTDB taxonomy): Bacteria > Bacillota > Clostridia > Oscillospirales > Oscillospiraceae > Oscillibacter. The sequence goes on along the minus strand of CABSMJ010000001.1, from coordinate 45,030 downwards.
AAGAAGCGGTCGGGATAGGCCTTGGCGAAATTCATGGTCATGGTGGCGTGAGACAGGTCGGCATCCAGCACCACGACCTTGTCGTTTTTCGCGCCCAGTTCCACCAGCGCGTCGCCGTAGGCGGCACGGGTTGCAATCTTATCTGCCATTTTACTTTCCCTCCAGTTCCGCAAGAGCCTGCTGACGCTGCTCCTCATTGGGAGCCTTGCCGTGCCAGCCCACCTGATTTTCCATAAAGGACACACCCTTGCCCTTGACGGTGTGGGCCAGGATGCACTTGGGCTTGCCCGCTTCCGTGGGGGCGGCCAGGGCATTCACCACGGCCTCGATATCGTTGCCGTCGGGCAGCTCGATGACGTAGAGGCCAAAGGCACGCAGCTTGGCGGCCAGATCGCCCAGGGACATGACCTGGTCGTTGGTGCCGTCGATCTGAAGGCCGTTGTTGTCGATCATCACCGTCAGGTTGTCCAGCTTATAATGGGCGGCAGCCATCAGGCCCTCCCAGATCTGGCCCTCCTGCAGCTCGCCGTCGCCGCACAGGACGAACACCTTGGTGTCCTTGCCCAGGTGCTTGGCACCCAGCGCCATGCCGTCGGCAATGGACACGCCCTGGCCCAGAGAGCCGGTGGAGGCGTCCACACCGGGGACCTTCTTGGCGTCGGGGTGGCCCTGGAGGATGCTGTGGAGCTGACGGAAGTTCTTGAACTCATCGCGGCTGATGAAGCCCTTCTCCGCCAGAACGCCGTAGTAGCAGGGCGCCGCATGGCCCTTGCTGAGGATGAAGCGATCCCGGTCCAGGTCGTCGGGGTGCTGGGGGTCCACCCGCATCTGGGTATAGAACGCACCCACCATCAGCTCGACGGCGGACAGAGAGCCGCCGGGATGTCCGCTGCCCGCGTTGGCCGTCATGTTGATGATATCACGGCGGACCTGGGTGCAGACCTTGGAAAGTTCTTCCATGTTCATACTGCTGCCTCCCAATGTGATTTTGAGGTTTATCAATTATAAAAAGTAACATAGATAACAGAAACTGTCAAGGGAAAGCACCTGCTTTTTCCATGCTTTTCCTGCTCCCGCCCATGGGGAAAAACAGTTGCGGACCGGTACAAGGTCCCGTATAATAATGACAAGAATCGACGCCTCCCGCCCGGATGCGGGTGCACCGGAGCAGGAGCGAAAAACGCTGCGGAGAGGATGGAGCAATATGCAGATGCGAATGGAACACGACACCATGGGCGAGATCGCCGTTCCGGCGGAGCGGCACTGGGGCGCCCAGACCCAGCGGAGCCTGGAGAATTTCCCCATCGGCACGGAGAAGATGCCCCGGGAGATCCTGGAGGCCTTCTTTGATTTGAAGGAGGCCTGCGCCCGGGCCAACGCCGACTGCGGCCGGCTGACGGCGGAGCAGGCGGAGGCCATTGCCGCCGTGTGCGACGAGCTGCGGCAGGGGAAGCACCCGGAGGAGTTCCCCCTGGCGGTGTGGCAGACCGGCAGCGGCACCCAGAGCAACATGAACGTCAACGAGGTTATCGCTCACCTGGCGGCGGAGCGGGGGGTGGCGCTGCACCCCAACGACCATGTCAACCGCTCCCAGTCCTCCAACGACACCTTCCCCACGGCGCTGCACATGGCCGCCGCCCTGGCGGTGGAGCGGCGGGTACTGCCGGCCTGCCAGCGTCTGGAAGAGACCCTCCGGCGGCTGGAGGAGGAAAACCGGGACGTGATCCGCATCGGCCGCACCCACCTGCAGGACGCCACGCCTCTGCGCTTTTCCCAGGAGATCAGCGGCTGGCGGGAGCTGGTGGCGGCTCCCCGGCGGATGCTGGAGGCGGCGCTGCCGGAGCTGCAGAAGCTGGCCATCGGCGGCACGGCGGTGGGCACCGGCCTCAATGCCCCGGCGGACTTTGACCAGCGGGTGTGCGCCTATCTCCGCCAGCGCACCGGCGCAGACTTCACCCCGGACGGCAACAAGTTCCACGCCCTGACCTCCCACGACGCCCTGGTCTTTACCCACGGAACACTGAAGGCCCTGGCGGCCAATCTGATGAAGATGGCCAACGACATCCGCTGGGAGGCCAGCGGGCCCCGCTGCGGCATCGGGGAGATCCACATTCCAGAGAATGAGCCCGGGTCCTCCATCATGCCCGGCAAGGTCAATCCCACCCAGTGCGAGGCCGTCACCATGGTGGCGGTGCAGGTCATGGGCAACGATGCGGCCATCGGCTTTGCCGCCTCCCAGGGCAACTTCCAGCTCAATGTGTTCCAGCCGGTGTGCGCCTACAACTTCCTCCAGTCCGCCCGGCTGCTGGGGGACTGCATGGACACCTTCCGGAAAAACTGCCTGGAGGGTCTCACCGCCGACCGGGAGAAGATGGAGCGGAACCTCCACGGGTCGCTGATGCTGGTGACCTGCCTGACCCCCAAGATCGGCTATGAGGCTGCCGCCGGCGCTGCCAAGAAGGCCCTCCATGAGGGCACCACATTGAAAGAGGCGGTGCTCTCTCTGGGACTTTTGACGGCGGAGGAGTTCGACCAGATCGTCCGGCCGGAGAATATGGTATAAAGGTAGAAGAAAACAAAAACGCGCGCCCTGCCGCATTAAGCGGCAGGGCGCGTAGCATAGTGTAAGAAAATGCTCAGCAGCGGACCTGAGAGCTGCACCCGCAGGGAGTGCAGGCGCCGCAGCGGCACCAGGTCAGCGCGTAGCGCCGCAAAAAGCCCGCCAGGGCGCCCAGCAGCAGCGTCAAAAACGCGGCCGTCAGGGCCAGAGCGATGTGGAAGCCCACGGTCTGGGCGCTCAAAAGCGCTGCCAGCACTGCAGACAAAATAGTGCCGGCTGCACCGGCCAGTACCAGATCGCCCCAGCAGCTCCAGCTCTCCGCCAGAGCCGGAGCGCAGCGGCACAGCAGAATCGATGGGATCAAAGCGGCCAGCAGCAGAGTGGCCACTGCGATGGGTACAATCACCGGGAGAGGACCCGGCGTGATGGAAAAGACGCCTACTGCCAGCAGGACATAGACCAGGATCCCCAGGACCAGGCTGGCCCCCAGAACCAACAGGCGTTTGCATAGGCAGGAATCATGCATGGAAATCACCTTTCTCCGCCAAAATCGCGGAGCGGCGCCGGGGCGCACGCCCCGCCTCATAGTGTATGCAGCAGAGCGCCAGAGGGTACCCCAGGTGGGGGGCGAGGGGGCCGGTGGAAAGCATAATTTGGCGAAAGATGGAAAAAGCGGCAAAATCGGACAAAAAAATCATAGAAAACTTGTGCATGTTGAATATTGAATATTTATACATTACAGACGTATAATTTATCCATCATCAAAAACGAAACACAAAAACGGAGGTCATACATCATGGATAAGAGCAAGATCAAAAAGATCGTTCTGGCATATTCCGGCGGCCTGGATACGTCTATCATCATTCCTTGGCTGAAGGAGAACTACAACAACCCCGAGATCATCGCCGTGTCCGGCAACGTGGGCCAGGCTGATGAGCTGGAGGGCCTGGAGGAGAAGGCCATCAAGACCGGCGCTTCCAAGCTGTACGTGGAGGACCTGACCGATGAGATGGTGGACGACGTGATCTTCCCCTCTTTGAAGATGGGTGCCAGCTATGAGCAGTATCTGCTGGGCACCGCCTTTGCCCGTCCCATCATCGCCAAGCGGCTGGTGGAGATCGCCAAGGCTGAGGGCGCTGATGCCATCTGCCACGGCTGCACCGGCAAGGGCAACGACCAGGTCCGTTTCGAGCTGGCCATCAAGCGCTTTGCCCCCGACATGCCCATTATCGCCCCCTGGAGAGAGTGGGACATCAAGGGCCGTGACGAGGAGATCGACTATGCCGAGGCCCACAACGTGCCTCTGAAGATCAGCCGTGAGACCAACTACTCCAAGGACAAGAACCTGTGGCACCTGAGCCACGAGGGCCTGGACCTGGAGGACCCCGCCAACGAGCCCCAGTATGAGAAGCCCGGCTTCCTGGAGATGGGCGTGAGCCCCATCGCCGCTCCCGACAAGGCCACCTATGTGACCATCGACTTTGAAAAGGGCATTCCTGTGGCTGTGGACGGCGTGAAGATGAAGGGCAGCGACATCATCCGCAAGCTCAACCAGCTGGGCGGCGAGAACGGCATCGGCCTGCTGGACATCGTGGAGAACCGGCTGGTAGGCATGAAGGACCGCGGCGTCTATGAGACTCCCGGCGGCACCATCCTCTACAAGGCCCATCAGTGCCTGGAGATGATCACCATCGACAAGGACACCGCCCACATGAAGAGCAAGCTGGCTGTGGACTTCGCCGACCTGGTCTATAACGGCAAGTGGTTCACCCCCCTGCGGGAGGCTCTGAGCGCCTTCGCCGACAAGACCCAGGAGCACGTCACCGGCTCTGTCAAGCTCAAGCTCTACAAGGGCAACATGATCACCTCCTCCATCACCTCTCCCTGCAGCCTGTACTCCGAGAACCTGGTGACCTTCAACGAGAGCGACTACAACCAGGCCGACGCCACCGGCTTCATCAACCTGTGGGGCCTGCCCGACACCGTGCTGGCACTGCGGGAGCAGGGCAAGCTGTAAGCCAAAAGACAGCGTACACAGGGTGCGCCCCGGCGCCCCCCTTCGGATCAAGAAAAACGCGATGCGGGACGGAGAGTATCTTCGCCCCGCGTCTGCGATAAAAGGAACGGCGCGACTGGCCATGGAGGCTCTGTCCGCTGCCGGTGTGAGCGGCGCCTGAGCCCCCACCGGCGCGGATTTCGCAGCCGCCTGTAAGGAGACATGACAATGACTGGACATACGCATTTTTTGAAGCTCCTGGACTTTACCCCCGCTGAAATTCAGGAGTTTTTGGACACCGCCGCAGACCTGAAGGCCAAGAAAAAGGCCGGCGTGCCCCACAAGCTGCTGGAGGGCAAGAACGTGGCCCTCATCTTTGAAAAGACCTCCACCCGCACCCGCTGCGCCTTTGAGGTGGCCGCCCAGGATCTGGGCATGGGTTCCACCTACCTGGGGCCCACTGGGTCCCAGATCGGTGTCAAGGAGTCTATCGCCGACACCGCCCGGGTGCTGGGCCGGATGTATGACGGCATCGAGTACCGGGGCTTCGGCCAGGAGATCGTGGAGGAACTGGCCAAGTACGCCGGCGTGCCGGTGTTCAACGGCCTGACCAACGAGTTCCACCCCACCCAGATCCTGGCGGACTTCCTGACCATCCAGGAGCACTTCGGCAAGCTCAAGGGCATCAAGCTGGTGTACATGGGCGACGCCCGGTACAACATGGGCAACTCTTTGATGGTGGGCTGCGCCAAGATGGGCATGCACTTTGTGGCCTGCGCCCCCAAGGCCTATTTCCCCGACCAGGCCCTCATCGACACCTGCCAGACCATCGCCGCCGAGACCGGCGCGGTGCTGGAGTTCATCGAGGACCCCATGACCGCCACCAAGGGCGCCGACGTGATCTACACCGATGTGTGGGTCTCCATGGGCGAGCCCGTGGAGGTCTGGGCCGAGCGCATCGCCGCCCTGGGCCCCTATCAGGTGACCCAGGCGCTCATGGACAACGCCGGTCCCCAGTGCAAGTTCATGCACTGCCTGCCCGCCTATCACGATCACAAGACCAAAGTGGGCAAGGAGATGGGCGAGAAGTTCGGCCGTGACGCCATGGAGGTCACCGACGAGGTCTTTGAGGGCCCCGCCTCCATCGTCTTTGACGAGGCTGAAAACCGGATGCACACCATCAAGGCCGTCATGGCGCTGCTGATGCAGTAAACGCGACCCCTGGAGGGAAGACCTCCGTTTTTGATGAGGGAAGTCCCCGCCGCGCAAGCGGCGGGGACTTCCTTTTTGCCCGGGAAAAGCTTCCAAACCCTTGGGCGGCAAGGAGGGCAACCGGCAGTTGACAGAGGGAAACCCGCCGGCGATTGCCAAAGGAGGACGGCTCTGGTATCCTGTGGGGGAAAGGAGTGAAACCCATGACGGAAAAAACCACCCTGGGCCGGCGCATCCAGGAGGGCCGCAAGGCGGCGGAGCTGTCCCAGGAGGCTCTGGGGGAGCGGCTGGGCGTCTCCCGACAGGCGGTGAGCAAGTGGGAGGCCGACGCGGCCATCCCGGAACTGGAGAATCTGATCGCCATGAGCCGTATTTTCGGCATCACGGTGGGATGCCTGCTGGGCGTAGAGGAAGCGGCAAAGACAGACCGGGAGGACCAGACCCCGGCCCCAGAGCCGGATTGGAGCCACATAGAGACTCTGGCGGCAAAGTACAGCCAGGAACGGCGGGAGCGGGAGCGGAAGTGGAGCAGACGACTGGCGGTGCTGGGCGGCGCGGCAGGTGTGTGCCTGCTTGCCCTGGCGCTGGCCGTGGCGTTCCACATCTACTCCGCCCAACAGCAGCTGGAGCGCCTCCAAAGCCAAGTAGACAGCCTGCGGGGGCAGTCCACCGTGGTGGTCCAGCCTTCGGAGGAAAAGGGGGAGCTGGCCTCCAGCCAGGTGAACATCACCGGCTTTGACCTGGAGGCGGAGACCATGACGCTGGCCCTCTCCGCTGTGCCGGCGGAGAAAAAGACGGATACCACGGCGGTGTTTTCCGCCAAGCTGGCCGACGGCACCGAACTGACCCAGGAGGCGGAGAGCGGAACCGCCTTCACCACCAGCGATTGGACCGTGCCCATGTCGGATTCCGTAGATCTGGCGGTGATCCTCACCAGCGGCGATCAGGTCCGCACCGTTCCCCTGGAGAGCCTCAGCGCCGGGCGGGAGGATTTCCTGCCGCAGGTCTACGGGGATTGGCTGGGCTCCTGGAGTCTGGGGGCGCCTGTGAAGCTGGGCACACTAAACCTTCAGATTTTCACACCTGAGCTGTTCTACCGGATGACGGATCCGCCGACGCTGGAGCGGGGCGATCTGTGCCTCTACCGGGGCACGTCCACCCGGCCGGAGCAGACGCTGCCGGTGGAGAACGTGGAGGGGCTGGGGGTCACGATGGACATGGCGGAAGTGAGCGGCGACGCATACACCGCCTCCTTTACCCTGAAAGGCGGGGAGACCATGACCGCCGCTTTGCGCCTGCAGGACACCACGGGGCAGGAGAGCTGGTATATCCTGGGGATGTGGACCTGCACGGCGGAGGGCATTGATTCCCTGATCCCCAAGGAGACCCTCTGGACCCCCGGCACCCTGCCGCCCACCATATAAAATTGACAAGTGACCTGGGAAAAACAGCCCCCCTTCGCCTTCTGCCGCGGACGGGGGCTGTTTTTCCTGGGAGGAAACCCTCTAGCTGTCTGGACGCTTCGCTGCCCTTGACATTCCCAATTCCCCTACATAAAATAGTAAATGACTTTCGATGCAAAGAGAGGGGAAGCGCATGAAGAGAAGCTGCGGCGTTTTGCTGCCTGTCACCGCCCTGCCGTCTCCCCACGGCGTGGGAACCCTGGGCAAGGCGGCCTTTGACTTTGTGGATTTCCTGGCGCAGGCGGGCCAGTCCTGGTGGCAGGTGCTGCCCCTGGGCCCCACTGGCCACGGGGATTCCCCCTACACCACCTATTCTGCCTACGCCGGCAACCACTATCTCATCGATCTGGACCTGCTGGAGGCGGACGGACTGCTGACGCAGGAGGAGATCGAAGCCGTGGACTGGGGACAGGACCCCACCCAGGTGGACTATGCGGCTATGTATGACCAGAGGCTTTTGCTGCTGGAAAAGGCCAAGGCCCGGGGCTGGGACCGGGACAAGGCGGCGGTGGAGGCCTTTGTGGGGGAGAACCGGCAGTGGCTGCCGGACTATGCCTTGTACATGGCCTGCAAGCGCCATTTCAACATGGTCTCCTGGCAGGAGTGGCCGGAGGACATTCGGCTGCGCCAGCCCCAGGCCCTGGAGCGGATGCACCGGGAGCTGCGGGAAGATGTGGAGCTGTTCCTCTACGTCCAGTTCCTGTTCTTCCGCCAGTGGAACGCCCTGCGGGCCCACTGCCGGGAGAAAAACGTAGGCATTATCGGCGATATGCCCTTTTATCTTGCCCTGGACTCCGCCGATGTGTGGGCCGACCCGGCCAGCTTCCAGCTGGACAGCGACGGGGTGCCCTCTGCGGTGGCCGGCGTGCCGCCGGACTACTTTTGCGCCGACGGCCAGCTGTGGGGCAACCCCCTTTACAACTGGGAGGCCATGCAGCGCGACGGCTTCGGCTGGTGGATCCGCCGGGTGGAGGGCGCCGGGCGGCTCTATGACATTTTGCGCATCGATCACTTCCGGGCTTTTGCCAGCTACTGGGCCGTGCCCCGAGGGGAGACCACGGCCCGGAACGGCCGCTGGGTCCAAGGCCCCGGCATGGCCCTGGTGGGCGTGCTGACCAGCTGGTTCCCTAACATTCGCTTCATCGCCGAGGACCTGGGGCAGCTGACCCCCGACGTGGTGCAGCTGCTGCAGGATTCCGGCCTGCCAGGCATGAAGATTTTGGAGTTTGCCTTTGACACCACACACCTCAGCTCCTATTTGCCCCACGGCTATCCCCGGAACTGCGTGTGCTATCCCGGCACCCACGACAACGCCCCGGTGATGGGCTGGCGGCAGGAGGCAAAGCCTGAGGAGGTGGCCTTTGCCAAACGCTACCTGGGCCTCAATGAGGAAGAGGGCTTCCACTGGGGCTTCCTCCGGGGTGGGCTGAGCTCCCCGGCGGACCTGTTTGTGGCCCAGATGCAGGACTATCTGGGCCTGGGCTCCGAGGCACGGACCAATACCCCTGGCCTGCCCCTGGGCAACTGGCGGTGGCGTCTGACGGCGGATGCCCTGACACCGGAGCTGGCGGAGCGGATGCACGAGAGTGCCCGCATCTACGGCCGGCTCTGAGATAAGAAGAAACGGCAGCCGCCCGGAGGGAGGTTCCTCTCCGGGCGGCTTTTTCAGGAAAAGCGGGCTGGGCATTTGCCCGCAGGTGTGGTATCATAGCGGAAAAGCAAGGCGAAAGGGGCCAAGAAATATGAAAAAGATATTGCTGGTGCCGGATTCCTTTAAGGGGACGCTGTCCTCTCGGGAGATCTGCGGTATCATGACGGAGCAGGTCCATCGGGTGTGGCCGGAGGCCCAGGTCCGGGCCATTCCGGTGGCGGACGGCGGCGAGGGCAGTGTGGACACCTTCCTGTCTGCCCTGGGCGGCGAGCGCCGCACCGCGGCCTGCCAGGGTCCCTTTGGCGAGGAGATGGAGGGCTTTTATGGCCTTCTGCCCGACGGCAAAACAGCGGTGGTGGAGATGGCTGCCGCCGCGGGACTGCCCCTGGTAGGCGGAAAGGGTGACCCCGAGCGCACCACCACCTACGGCGTGGGGCAGCTGATGGCCGCGGCGGTCAAGGATGGTGCCAAGCGCATTGTGGTGGGCCTGGGCGGCAGCGCCACCAATGACGGCGGCTGCGGCGCGGCTGCGGCCCTGGGGGTCCGGTTTTACCGCCGGGGCGGCGAGACCTATGTGCCCACCGGCGGGACCCTGGCGGAGCTGGAGCGCATCGATGCCTCCGGCCTGGACCTGGGGGGCGCGGAGCTGATCTGCATGTGCGACATCGACAATCCCCTGTGCGGTCCCCACGGCGCGGCGGCAGTGTTCGGCCCCCAGAAGGGGGCGGACGAGGCCATGGCGGAGCGGCTGGACCAGGGCCTGCGGCACCTGGCGGAGATCGTGAAGCGGGACCTGGGCCGGGAGATTTTGGATCTGCCCGGCGCCGGCGCCGCCGGCGGCATGGGCGGCGGCTGCCAGGGGCTGCTGGGCGGACGGCTCCAGATGGGCATCGAGACAGTGCTGGATCTGGTGGACTTTGACAAAGCGCTTCAGGGCGCGGATCTGGTCCTCACCGGTGAGGGCAAGCTGGACCGCCAGAGCCTGCGGGGCAAGGTGGTCATCGGCGTGGCACGGCGGGCAAAGCCCACCGGCGTACCAGTGGTGGCCGTGGTGGGCGACATCGGCGAGGGTGTGGAGGAGGCCTATACCATGGGCCTGGCGGGCATCTTCAGCACCAACCGCCGGGCGGTCCCTTTCGCGGAGGCCAGGCAAACCAGCCGGCAGGACATGGCCCACACCGTGTGGAATCTCCTGACCTTCCTCAAGACTATGGGCCACTAAAATGTACAAAAGGACGCGGCGGAAGTCTTCCGCCGCGCCTTTTTTACTCGGACACGGAGATGACGGAGACGGGACAGGCCTCCGCCGCCTGCATAACGGCGTCGCGGTCGGCGGCGGTGACGGCACTGCGGACCTGGGCCGTGCCCTCGCCGCCGATGGCAAAGATGGCCGGACAGGTGGACGCGCAAAGTCCGCAGCCGATGCAGCCGGGCTGGATGTGAACCTCCATGGAAAAACCTCCTTTTTATGGCAATGAAAGAAGTATGCTTTTTTCTCCGAAAATTATGCACATTGCCATGGGAACCGGGGTTGACTTTCCCATATGCAGTCCCTATAATTGTTAGGAAGCTAACAAAATATATTGGGAGGAGCTGAACGCATGGTACAGCGCCATCTGGCAAAAGAATTGCATCAGGCCTCCAACAGACTTCGGCGCCGAATTGACAGGATCTCTCTGGCCCACGGCCTCACCGGCCCCCAGGGAATGGTCCTGGCTTTTTTGTCCTGGCACAGTCAGCCGGTGGTCCAGCGGGACGTGGAGCAGGAGTTTGATGTGCGCCGTTCCACCGTGTCCTGTCTTCTGACCCAGCTGGAGAAGGACGGCTTTATCCGCCGGGAGAGCGTGGAGGGCGACGCACGGCTGCGGCGCCTGGTGGTCACGCAGCGGGGCCTGGAGGCCCACCGGGCGGTAAATGCAGAGGTGGTCCGGTGTGAACAGCAGGTACTGGGGGCATTGACGCCGGAGGAGCAGGAGATATTTTTCCGCCTGCTGGGGAGACTGTCCGACGCGGCGGCAGAGCTCCAGGAAGAACTATGAGAGGAAAGAGAGGATTCGAAGGATCTATGCAGCAGCAACCGATGAAAGAGAATAAAATGGGCGTGATGCCCGTGGGAAAGCTCCTGGCCGGCATGGCCATCCCCATGATGATTTCCATGCTGGTTCAGGCGCTGTACAACGTGGTGGACAGCGTATTCGTGGCCAAGATCAGTGAGGACGCCCTCAACGCGGTGTCCCTGGCCTTCCCGCTGCAAAACCTGATGATCGCCGTAGGCGGCGGTACGGCTGTGGGCATCAACGCCCTGCTCTCCCGCTCCTTGGGTGAGAAGAACCAGGAGATGGCCGACCGGGCAGCCAACACGGGCATTTTCCTGGCTCTGTGCAGCTTTGTGGTCTTTGCCCTCATCGGCATTTTCCTCTCCCATCCCTTCTTTGTGGCCCAGGCCGCGGGGGAGGAGGACATCATCAACTACGGCACCCAGTATGCCTCCATCTGCCTGGGCTGCTCTATCGGCGTGTTCTGCCAGTTCTGCTTTGAGCGGCTGCTGCAGTCCACTGGACGGACCTTCTTCGCCATGTGCACCCAGCTGGTGGGCGCCATCATCAACATCATCCTGGACCCCATTTTGATCTTCGGCCTTCTGGGCGCACCTCGGCTGGAAGTGGCCGGCGCCGCCATCGCCACGGTGGCTGGTCAGGTGGTGGCCGCCATTCTGGCGCTGATCCTGAACCTGACCCGGAACCACGACATCCACATCCAGCCCAAGCACATCCGCTGGAACAAGCAGGTGGTCCGGGAGATCTACCGGGTGGGCTTTCCCTCCATCGTTATGCAGTCCATCAGCTCTGTGATGGTCTTTGGTATGAACAAGATCCTCTTCGGCTTCACCAAGACCGCCACTGCGGTGTTCGGCTCCTACTTTAAGCTCCAGAGCTTCGTATTTATGCCGGTGTTCGGACTGAACAACGGTATGGTGCCTATCGTCAGCTACAACTACGGCGCCGCTCGGCCCGACCGGGTGAAAAAGACGGTGAAGCTGGCGGTCTGCGCCGCTGTGTGCATCATGGCCATCGGCTTTGCCGTGTTCCAGCTCTTCCCCCAGACGCTGCTGAGCTTCTTCAACGCCTCCGACGAGATGATGGAGATCGGCTCTGTGGCCCTGCGCATCATCAGCTTCTCCTTCCTGTTCGCCGGCTTCTGCGTCATCGCCGGTTCTGTGTGTCAGGCCATCGGAAACCCCATCCACAGCCTGATCATCTCCGTGGGCCGGCAGCTGGTGGTGCTGCTGCCGGTGGCGTGGCTGCTGTCTCTGACGGGTCGGCTGGAGCTGGTCTGGGTGGCCTTCCCTGTGGCGGAGCTGGTCTCCCTGACCTTGAGTGCCGTGTTTCTGCGCCATACCCTGCAGAAGGTGGAGCGGGAGATCGGCACCGCAAAGTCTTGAGCGTTACTTCCGTAAAAAACCACCCCTGGACTTCTGGTCCAGGGGTGGTTTTTTTATGGCGTGAAGCGCTATACGTTGGGAGCACGTAGGAAAAAGCGTACCAGGGCCCTTTCCCCATGCAAAAGCATGGCAAAATAAAAGAAAGGGAGAGGCCACTGGCCTCTCCCTTTTCCGCTTTTTCTTAAAGGTACTGCTTCAAACAAGCCTCAATGGCCTCCACAGCTTGGGCCTCGTCCGGCCCATCCACTGAAAAGGTCAGCGTGTCCCCCTGGCGGGTGGGCATCAGCATTACACCCAGCAGGCTCTTGGCGGAGATGCAGATTGTCCCATTGCTCATAGAAATTGCGGAGGCAAATCCACTGGCAATATTGACTAGAGTCGTTCCGCCACGAGTGGCCAGGGCGTTCGGATAGGTGATGACATACTGAAATTCTCTCATGCAGATCCCTCCGTTTGATGACAGCCGTTTCCTCTGACAAATGAATATAGGCGCCGGTTCCGGTGCACCGGACGGGACGAAAAAGAGATGGGCATGGACCCATTTCCAACCTTATCCAGTATAGCGCGGCAGCTGAAAAAAGTCATGAGCGGATTTATACAAAGGTTTTCATGTTTTTCAGGGCTGTCCCAATGCTTGTGACAGGTAAACGATTACGTTCCGGGGGATTCCGGAGGCGTTTTTGGCGGGGTCTCCGGCGGGACCTCTGGCTTTTCTCCAGAGGATGGGGGGGAGGGATCACGCCACTTCTCCGGCGGGACCTTCCGCTGGGTCAGGCGGTACTGGACGAATTCACGCAGCAGGGCGTAGCACACAGAGCACAAGGGGATAAAGATCAGCATACCTACGATGCCCATAAGGCTGCCGCCCAGAGTAACCGCCACCAGTACCCACAAGGAGGGAAGCCCCACAGAGGACCCCACCACGTGGGGGTAGATCAGGTTGCCCTCCACCTGCTGGAGGATCAGGAACAGCACCACAAACTCCAGAGCCTGGAGGGGGCTGACCATCAAAATCAGCAGCGCACCCACCACGCAGCCGATAAAGGCACCCACCATGGGGATCAGGGCGGTGAGGGCGATGAGCACACCGATCAGGGGGGCGTAGGGCAGACGCAGAATGGTCATGGTCAGGACAAACAAGGAGCCCAGAATCACGGCCTCGATGCACTGGCCGGAGAGAAAGCTGGAGAAGGTGCGGTTGGCCAGCCGCGCCACGGACACCACCCGGTCCGCCGCCCGCTCCGGCAGCAGCGCATAGGTCAGCCGACGGCACTGGCGGGAGAGCTTTTCCTTCTGCATCAGCACGTAGATGGAGAACACCAGGCCGATGAAGAAGGTGGTCACGCCGGACACCACGCCGGAGACCAATGAGACGCCGCCGCCCAGCAGGCTGGAGCCCCAGTCCTGCAGCAGTTTGGCGGCCTTTTCCGCCAGGGAGCTCCAGCTGATGTCCAGACTGTTGAAATAGTTGTACAGGTCAAAACGGTCCCACAGCTGGGTGAGCTGGGTGGAGAGTTTGTTGATGGAATCGGGAATCTGGGCGGCGATTTGCGCCGCAGCGGTGCCCACACCGGGGGCGATGACAAAGATGGCGAAGGTGAGAATGGCCAGCACCAGCACAATGGACAGCACCAGGGCCAGAGGCCGGCGCAGTTTCTTCACCCGGGGGACGGAGGCGTTGGGGAAGAGGTGCTTTTCGATCTTGCGCATAGGCACGTTGATGATAAAGGCGATGGCGCCGCCCAGCAAAAAGGGCGTCACCAGGGCCACCAGCCAGCCCACGGCGTTGCTCAGGTCCGACAGATGCTGCAGGGCCCAGTTGAAGGCCACACCGGCAAATACAATCCAAATCAAATGCTTGATGGTTTTCTTGTCCAGTTCCATAGCTTCCTTTCCGCCTATTTCAGCTCATCCAGTGTGACACCGAAGGTATTTCCAAATTGGGAGAAGAACCACTCCAGCTCCGGCAGGCCGAAGCCGTCCAGGGCGGTGCGCAGCTCCCGGGAGGCCTGGAGGAACTCCTGGTTGCCGGCGTGGAGCTCCTCGAGACACTTGAGGTAGGCCGAGAGCTTGTCGGCAGCTCGGACGATCTCACGGATCTGGGGGTCTGTCTCATGGAGCACCGGCTCATAAGCCGGGCGCAGCTCCTCCGGCAGCCCCTCCAGCAGTTTGTCCTGGGCCACCCGCTCCAGGGACTTGTAGGCGTCCCGGATGACGGGATTGTTGTACTTCACCGGGGTGGGCAGGTCGCCGGTGAGGATCTCCGAGGCGTCGTGGAACAGTCCGGCCACTGCGCAGGCGTCCGGGTCAATGGCGCCGTGAAACACGTCCCGGCGGATGGTGGCCAGCAGATGGGCCAGCACCGCCACCTCATGGCTGTGCTCCTGGACGTTTTCCGGGAAGTTGTTGCGCATGAGCGCCCAGCGGGTGATGTACCGCATCCGGCTCACATAGGCAAAAAAGTAGTGTTTCATGGATTTTCCTCCGTCAGACGGCCCACCAGGGCATCCCCCTCCACAGCGGTGATGGTCACCGGGCGCACCTGGTTGTGGAGCCCAGGCTCATCCACCAGCACCTGGGTATAGTTGGGGGCATGGCCCACACTGCGGCCGTCTTTGTCCTGCTCAAAGAGCACGGGATAGACCTTTCCCACACAGCCGGTGAGGTAGGCCTGGCGCATCTCCTCCGCCACGGCGGCGGCCCGGTGGGCCCGTTCTTCCTTCACCCGGCGGGGCACCTGGGGCATTTTGGCGGCGGGCGTACCGGGACGGATGGAGTAGGGGAAGATGTGCATGGCGGCGAAATCGCACCGGCGCAGGAAGTCCAGCGTCTGACCAAACTCCTCCTCCGTCTCCCCGGGGAAGCCGGTGATCAGGTCGGTGGTGATGGCGGGACGGTCAAAATATTGTCTTAAAAGTGCAACAGACTGGAGATATCGGGCGGTATCATACCGGCGGTTCATCCGCCGGAGGGTTTCGTCACAGCCGCTTTGCAGAGACAGGTGGAAGTGGGGACACAGCTGGGGCAGGGCCGACGCCCGGCGGCAAAACTCTTCCGTGATGGTCCGGGGTTCCAGGGAGCCCAGCCGCAGCCGCAAGGACGGAGCGGCGGTACAGATGGCCTCCATCAGGTCGATAAGGCTCTGGCCGTTTTTCAGGTCCCGGCCCCAGGAGGAGATCTCGATGCCGGTGAGGACGATCTCCCGATAGCCCTCCTCTGCCAGAGCGGCGGCCTGGGCCGCGGCCTCCTCCGCCGGCAGGGAGCGGACGGGACCCCGGGCATAGGGGATGATGCAGTAGGTGCAGAAGTTGACGCACCCGTCCTCCACCTTCAGCATGGCCCGGGTCCGGCCCTCCAGTCCGCCGGCGGGCAGGGGCTCGAACACCCGCCGCTCCAGAGCCTTGTCCACGGACTCCAGGGGCCTGCGCTCCGCCACCGCCTGCTCCAGCAGGTCGAGAAACGCCCGCCGCTCGCCGGAGCCGGCCAGCAGGTCCACCCCCAGCTTCCGCACATCGTCGGGATGGGTCTGGGAGTAGCAGCCGCACACCGCCACCACGGCCTCCGGGCAGGTGCGTTTGGCCCGGGCGATCATCTGGCGGGACTTGCGGTCCGATACCGCCGTGACGGAGCAGGTGTTGACCACATAGGCGTCCGCCTGGTCCTCAAAGGGCACCAGGGTGTGGCCCCGGCGGCGCAGCTCCTGCTCCATGGCCTGGGTCTCGTATTGGTTCACCTTGCAGCCCAGGGTATAGATGGCAACTTTCATGGGAATCTCCTTGCTATTTGTGTGTTCAGCCGATATAATACTATGTCAGACTACCGCCTGCGAAAAAGGCGGCGGAAAAGAAACCGTATTTCTTTGTATTATATATGGGAATGCACGCCGGGGCAAGTCCCCGGTCAGGAAAGAGGGGCTTTTTTTGCATTATCTGGATCATGCGGCCACCACGCCCATCCCTGAGGCGGTGGCGGAGGAGATGTACCGGGTGCTGCGGGAGGAATTCGGCAACCCCAACTCCCAGTACAGCATCGGACGCAGGACCCGCGACCTGGTGGCTCAGGCCCGCCGGACGGTGGCCGGGGCTCTGGGCTGCGAGGCGGAGCAGCTGTGCTTCACCTCCTGCGGCACCGAGTCGGACAACTGGGCCATTGAGGCCGCCCTGTGGCAGAACCGCCATGTGGGCCGCCACATCATCACCACGGCGGTGGAGCACAACGCCATTCTGGAGCCCTGCCGCTGGCTGGAGCAGGAGGGGTATGAGGTCACCCGCCTGCGCCCGGCCCAGGATGGCAGCATCACCGTGGAGCAGGTGGAGGAGGCCCTGCGGCCCGACACCGCTCTGGTCTCCATCATGATGGTGAACAACGAGACCGGCAACGTCTATCCCATCCATGATATCGCCCGGATGCTTCAGGAGAAGAAATCCGCCGCCCTGCTTCACACCGACGCGGTGCAGGGCTTTTTGAAGGTGCCCTTCCAGGCCCGGGAGCTGGGGGCGGACATGATCTCCGTCTCCGCCCACAAGATCGGCGGCCCTAAGGGAATCGGCGCCCTCTATTTGGGGCCCAGGATGCGCAATCCCCGGCCGCTGCTGCCCGGCGGCGGACAGGAGGGCGGCCGCCGCTCCGGCACCGAGGCCACGGCCCAGATCGCCGGCTTTGCTAAGGCGGTGGAGCTGCGGATGGACCATTTGGCGGACAAGCTGGAGCGGATGGCGCAGCTGCGGGACTACGCGGTGGAGCAGCTGACGGCCATCCCCGACCTGGTGGTGGTGGGCCGCAGTGACGCGCCCCACATCCTGGCGGTGTCCCTGCCCGGCTGGCCCAGCCAGAACATCGTCAACGACCTGGACCAGGCCGGGGTCTTTGTCAGCGCCGGCTCCGCCTGCCATCAGGGCAAGCCCAGCCATGTAGTGGCGGCCATGGGACTGCCCAAGAAGGTCTCCGCCGGTGTCATCCGCCTGAGCTTCGGGCCGGAGACCACCCGGGAGGACATCGACGCGGCGGCCCAGGCCCTGCGTCAGCACCACGACACAAGATTCCCCATGCTGTAAGCTGGGATGAGAACAGGGGAAGAGGCGTCCTGCGGGAGCCCCTTCCGCTGTTTTTCTGTACGACTTGACAAGGAGAGGAACCCAATCATGCTGCAACGTTTTCGCCGGGAGCCCGGCTTCTATCGTCGGGTCTGGCTGCTGGCCCTGCCGTTGATTTTGCAAAACCTTATCACCACGTCCCTGGGCTTTGTGGACACCTTCATGGTGGGGCTGCTGGGCAACGAGCCCATGGCCGCCGTCACCGCCGCCAACTCCCCCATCTTCCTCATCCAGGTCATCGTCTTTGGACTGATGAGCGGTCTGACGGTGCTGGTGAGCCAGTACTGGGGCCGGGGCGATGTGGACGCCATCAACCGCTGTATGGGCGTAGCCATGTATGTGGCCCTGGCGGTGTCCACGGTGATGGCCGCGGTGCTTTTCTTCCAGCCGGAGGCCGTCATGCGCCTGGTGACCCCCAACGCGGTGCTGGTGGAGCTGGGGACGCCCTATCTGCGGATCGTAGGCATCTCCTATATCTTCAACAGCCTCACCTCCGTCTATATCAGTATGCAGCGCAGCACGGAAAATCCGGCCCTGGGCATGAAGGTTTTTGCAGTCTCCATGCTGCTCAACACCTTTTTGAACTATTGCTTCATCTTCGGCAATTTCGGCGCCCCGGCCCTGGGCGTCACCGGCGCGGCGGTGGCCACGCTGACCTCCCGGGTGGTGGAATTTCTCATCACGCTGGTCTATGCCCTGCGCAACCGGCGCATCCCGCTGCGCTTTTTCCAGCTGCTACGGCCCGGACGGGAGATTTTGGGCAGCTTTGTCCGCTACTCCACGCCGGTGGTGTGCAATGAGACTCTCTGGGGCCTGGGCACCACGGTGATGACCATGATCATGGGCCACATGACCATCTCCACGGAGATGCTGGCTGCCTACGCCATTATGGGAAACATCGACAAGTTCTCCACCGTGGCCTGCTTCGGCCTGGCCGGCGCCACTGCCGTCATTGTGGGCAAGCGCATCGGCGAGGGAGCCGGGAAGGAGGAGGTCTACGACCTGGGCGTGTGCCTGCTGGGCCTTGCCCTGGCGGTGGGCATCGTGGTGGCGGTGGCTCTGGCGGTGCTGCTGCCCACCGTGTTCATCCCCTATCTTTACCCCCTGTTCCAGCTCAAGGGCCAGGCGGAGACCATCGCCATCACTATGTGCGTGGTCTATATCTGCATGATGCCCATGAAGTCCTTTGATATCTCCAATATCACGGGTCTGCTCCGGGCTGGAGGCGATGCCAGGATGGCCTCGGTCATCGACCTTGCGCCGTTGTGGTGCTTTGCCATTCCCCTGACGGCCCTAATGGCTCTGGTGCTGGAGGCCCCTATCGTGGTGGTGTGCCTGGCGCTCCAGGCGGAAAACCTGCTGAAAATGCCCCTGGGCCTCATCCGGCTGCGGAGCCGGAAGTGGATCAACGACGTGACCCGGGGAAGAAGGAGTGAGGGAGCGTGAGTCTTTTCTGCTGTCCGCTGTGTGCTGGCGCCCTGGAACGGGCCGGCGGCGCCCTGCGCTGCGGCGCGGGCCACAGCTTTGACATCGCCCGGGAGGGCTATGTGAATCTTCTGCCGGTCCAGGCCAAGCACTCCCTGGCGCCGGGGGACGACAAGACCATGTCCGCTGCCCGCCGGGCCTTTCTGGACAAGGGCTGGTATGCCCCTTTGCGGGACGCATTATGCCAGTTGGCGGTGGAGCTGACCTCCTCTTCGCCCACTGTTCTGGACGCCGGCTGCGGAGAGGGGTACTATACCTCCGGTATCCGCCAGGCCCTGGAGCAGGCGGGCAAGGCACCCCAGGTGGCGGGGACGGACATCTCCAAATTTATCCTCCGCTCCGCCGCCCGCCGGGACAAGACGGTGGCCTTTGCCGTGGCCTCCTCCTACCATCTGCCCCTGGCATCGGAGAGCGTGGAGCTGCTCCTGGACTGCTTCTCCCCCCTGGCGGCGGAGGAGTTTGCCCGGGTGCTGCGGCCCGGCGGGGTGTTTTTATACGTGATCCCGGCGGCGGAGCACCTGTGGGAGATGAAGCAGGTGCTCTACGACCGGCCCTACCGCAACGAGGAGAAGGAGACACAGTACGCCGGCTTTACCCATGAGCGGACGGTGCCGGTGGAGACGGTGATGGACCTGCCGGGGGAGGACCTGAAGGCCCTCTTTGAGATGACGCCCTACGCCTGGAAGACGCCCCGGGCAGGCCGGGAACGACTGCTGGGACTGGAGGGCTTGCAGGTCCGGGCGGCGTTCCGTATCCTGGTCTACCGCCGGGAGGGAACACTTGAAGATGGGGAAAAAGTGTGATAAAATCCCAATGATCCGCAAAAATAGCGGTGGGATGACCATGGAAAGGAGGCTGGACGATGATCCGGAGAAACGAGTCTGAGGAGGACTATCTGGAGGCGATCTTGATGCTGAAGGAGCAAAACGGCGCGGTCCGCTCCATCGATGTGGCCCATCACATGGACTTTTCCAAGCCCAGCGTCAGCCGGGGCATGAAGCTGCTGCGGGAGAAGAACTACATCACCGTGGACGGCGAGGGCTGGCTGGAGCTGACTGAGAGCGGCCTGGCCCTGGCCCAGCGGGTCTATGAGCGCCATCGCCTGCTGGCTGCGTGGCTGGAGAGCCTGGGCGTGACGGCGGAGGTGGCCGCGGAGGAGGCCTGCCGCATCGAGCACGACATCAGCGACGACACCTTCCAGAAGCTCAAGGCCCACATCGGCGGATAAAGGACCGTGTCAAAGAGAAAAAGAAAGCGGACGCCTTTCAGGCGTCCGCTTTTTTGCGTTACGGGGTCTCCTCCCCGGCGGGGAGAGAGCGGCCCAGAAGGTCGGAGAAGACCTGGCGGTACTCGGAGGCAAAGATGCTGTCCCTGCGCCAGATGAAGCTGAAGTCGTGGGTGATGGACAGGTCCGCCAGGGGGATGCACCGCAGCGTGCCCGCGTCCAGCTCCGCCTGGGCGGCCCGCTGGTAGAGGAAGGTGATGCCGCAGCCCCGGGCCACCAGGGCCTTGATGGCCCCCAGGTTCCCCACCTCTGTCCGGCGGGGGAAGTCCTCCACGGAAAGGCTCCGGGCATCCAGATACTTCTCCAGGATGCTGCGGGTGCCGGAGCCCGGCTCCCGCAAAATCAGCCGCCGGTCCAGCAGGTCCTCCAGCCGGCAGGGAGAGGCGGGCAGAGGCTCGTCCCGGGCGCACACGGCCACATAGGGCTCCTGGGAGCACAAAAGGCACCCGTAGTCCCGCCGGGGAAAATACCCCTCCACCAGGGCGAAGTCCAGTGTGCCCCGGTCCAGCCCGGTCAGCAGCTCCTGGGTGTTGGCGGAGATCACCCGCAGGTCCCGCTCCGGATGGGCCAACAGGTACGCCGCCAGATACTCCGGCAGCAAAAACTCGGTGATGGTCAAGGTGGCCCCGAAGCACAGGCACCGGGGCGTGCTTCCCAGAGTCCGCAGCTTCTGGGCCAGGTAGCTCTCGTCGTGGCGCATGGTGCGGGCGGCGTCCCGCAGCAGCTCCCCTGCCGGCGTCAGGGCCAGCTTCTTTCCCTGATAGGTGAAGAGCTTGCGGCCGTAGTGCTCCTCCAGGGCGTGGATGTGCTGGCTCACCGCGGGCTGGGTCAGCCCCAGCTGCTCCGCTGCCCGGGTGAAGTGCATGGACTCGCACACCGCCAGAAAGGTATCCATCCGATAGTCCAGCATGGGTCTCCCTCCTTTGCTACAAGCATAATACATTTTTATATAAAAATAAATAGTTCTAATTTTATTTTATTTACAGGATGTGGTATACTGTCCCTGCTGCCGCCGGGCAGAGCCCGGGGCAAAATGAAAAAGAGAGAGGTTTTTCCGTGGAAAAGATCAAAGCGCTGCTGCCGGGACTGGTACTGTCCCTGGTCATTGCGATCCCCTCCTGGTTTCTGGGCCAGCTATTTCCCGTGGTGGGCGGACCGGTGTTCGCCATTTTGATCGGCATGGTCCTGGCCCTGGTGCTCAAGGACAAGAGCCGGTTTGCCAAGGGCATCACCTTTACCTCCAAGAAGATCCTGCAGTATGCCGTCATCCTGCTGGGCTTCGGCATGAACCTTTCCGTGGTGGTGGAGACCGGAAAGCAGTCCCTGCCCATCATCGTGTCCACCATCACCACCTCCCTGGTCATCGCCTTTGTGCTCCACAAGGCCATGCGGGTGCCCAGCAAGATCTCTACGCTGGTGGGTGTGGGCTCCTCCATCTGCGGCGGCTCCGCCATCGCCGCCACCGCGCCGGTCATTGACGCCGACGACGAGGAAGTGGCCCAGGCCATCTCCGTCATCTTCTTCTTCAACGTGCTGGCCGCTGTGCTGTTCCCCGCATTCGGCGCCGCGCTGGGCTTCAGCACCACCTCCGGTGAGGCCTTCGGCATCTTTGCCGGCACCGCCATCAACGACACCTCCTCCGTCACCGCTGCTGCCTCCACCTGGGACTCCCTCTACGGTCTGGGCAGCGCCACGCTGGACAAGGCGGTCACCGTGAAGCTGACCCGCACCCTGGCCATCATCCCCATCACGCTGGTGCTGGCCTTCCTGCGGACCCGGAAGGCGGAGCAGGGCGAGGGCAAGGTGGACCTGCGCAAGATCTTCCCCTTCTTCATCCTCTACTTCATCCTGGCCTCCGTCATCACCACTGTGGCCACCGCCTCCGGCGTGCCCGCCACCGTGTTTGATCCCCTCAAGACCCTGAGCAAGTTCTTCATCGTCCTGGCCATGGCCGCCATCGGCGTCAACACCGACATCGTCAAGCTGGTGCGCACCGGCGGCAAGCCCCTGGTGCTGGGCCTGTGCTGCTGGATCGGCATCACCGGCGTTAGCCTGGCGCTGCAGCACGTGCTGGGCATCTGGTAAAACCTGCTCCCCCTTGACAGGGCATGTAAACCCTGCTACCATGGTCCCGCGGCCTTCGGCAGTGCCGGAGGCCGCTCTTTCTATCCAAAAATTAGGAAAAACTAACTCCCTGCATGCAAGGGAGACGGAAAAGAGGGAAAGGCTATGGAACAAGCGATCTTGTGGGCAGCCGGAGGTACCGGCTTTACCTTTTTGATGACCGCGCTGGGAGCGGCGCTGGTATTTTTCTTCCGGCGGGAGATGTCGGAAAACGTGCAGCGGGTGTTTCTGGGCTTTGCCGCCGGAGTGATGATCGCCGCGTCGGTGTGGAGTCTGCTGATCCCCGCCATGGAGGAGGCGGAGGCCATGGGGTTGCCCGGCGCCCTGCCCGCAGCAGGCGGCCTGATCCTGGGCGTGGCGTTTTTGATGGTGCTGGATGGGCTCATGCCTCACCTCCATGTGGGCGCAAAAGCGCCGGAGGGACGGCCCTCATCCTGGAAGCGGACCTCACTGCTGGTTTTGGCGGTGACGATGCACAACATCCCCGAGGGTATGGCGGTGGGCCTGTCCTTTGCCCGGTCGGCCCAGCACACCGGCGACGCGGCCCTGTGGCCTGCGGCTCTGGCTCTGGCGGTGGGCATCGGCATCCAGAACTTCCCGGAGGGGGCCGCCATCTCCCTGCCTTTGCGGCGGGAGGGGCTGCCGGCCCGGCGGGCCTTCCTCTACGGCGCGGCCTCCGGTGTGGTGGAGCCCATCTTCGGCGTGCTGGCGGTGCTGGTGGCCGGCGCTGCGGCGCCGCTGATGCCCTGGCTTTTGAGCTTTGCCGCCGGTGCCATGCTCTATGTGGTGGTGGAGGAGCTGATCCCCGAGGCCAACCTGGGGGAGCACTCCCACTCCGGCACCCTGGGGACCCTGGCAGGGTTTCTGGTGATGATGGTGCTGGACACCGCTTTGGGCTGAGAAAAGAATCCGGCCGGCGCCTATAATGGCGCCGGCCGGATGTTTTCTTTTGTGGTCAGGGAGACTGGATGTGGACATTGAGGTGGTTGTAGGTCATCTCGATGCCGTGGCGGTCGAAGGAGCCCTTGATGGCAGTGAGCAGGGCGTAGTACACCTCCCAGTAGTGCTCCGTATCTGCCCAACAGCGCAGGCTGTACTCGATGGAGCTCTCGCCGTAGCTCTCCACCTGTGCGGTGGGGGCCGGGTCGGTGAGGACGTTGGGGGTGGCGGCAGCCGTCTCCAGCAGCGCTGCGCACACCACATCCAGGGGCGCATCGTAGGAGGCGGTGACCTTGTGCTCGATGCGGCGGCGGCCCAGGGCGGAGTAGTTGATGAGCTGGCTGCCGGACAGGGCCTTGTTGGGCAAAATCACCCGGCGGCCGTCCACTGTGTCCAACTTGGTGCAGTGGAGGGCGATCTCCGCCACCGTGCCGGTGACGCCGGAGGCCTCCACAAAATCCCCGATGGAAAAGGGCTTGGTGGCCAGGATCAGCAGTCCGCCGGCCACGTTGCCCAGCACATCCTCCACCGCCAGGGAGATGGCCAGGCCGCACACCGACAGCAGCGCCACCAGCGAGGTGATGGGAACGCCCAGGCTGTCCGCCACGATAAAGACCGTCACCACATAGAGGAGGGCCTTGACGGTGCCTGCCACATATCTGCGGATGCGCTCGTCCAGATGGGAGCGGGAGAGTAGCTTGCCCAGCAGGTGCATGATCAGCCTGATGGCCGCCAGGCACAGCACCAGGGCGATGAGGGCGGAGAGAATGCTGTTGATGGAGAAGGTCCCCACCTTGGTATTGGCAATGGACGACCAGTCCAGGGAGCTGAGACTGGTGGCAAACAGGGGAGAGGTCATAGGGCCACATCCTTTCCTTTCTGAAAACTGACCGGAGCAGACCGGACAGAAAAAATTTGAAATCCTTATGCACATCATACGGGACAGGGGGGAAAATGTCAAACCGAAGGAACAGAAAAAGGGGAAGTTTCCTATTGTTCCCCGAAGGGAAGCATGATATAATACCGTCAAGCGCGTTCTTAGACGCGCCTGGCAAAGTGTTGCCGGAGACGCGGGTATGGCGGAATTGGCAGACGCGCCGGATTTAGGTTCCGGTGGGCAACCGTGCAGGTTCGAGTCCTGTTACCCGCACCAAGCTGGAGCAAGGAATGCTTTGCTCCGGCCTTTTTCTGTTCTTGCAGAGGGAAATGGTTCCTTACTGATTCTATTCGAGGAGATGACCTCTATGCCGACCCCCCGCGTTGCCGCCATTCACGATATGTCCGGCTTCGGCCGCTGCTCTTTGACCGTGGCCATCCCGGTGCTCTCCGCCATGGGCATCCAGTGCTGCCCGCTGCCCACCGCCTATCTCTCCACCCACACCGGCGGGTTTGAGGGCTACACCTTCCTGGACATGACCGACGAGATGCCCAAGGTGGCCAACCACTGGGCCAGTCTGGACATCCGCTTTGATGCCATTTACAGCGGCTTTATGGGCTCTGAGCGGCAGATGGACATTACAGAGGACTTTGTCCGCATGTTCCGCCGGCCCGGAACGCTGGTGGTGGTGGACCCGGTGATGGGGGACCACGGCCGCTGCTATGCCACCTACACCCCTGCCATGTGCGCCGCCATGGCCCGCATGGCGCAGCAGGCGGACGTCATCACCCCCAACCTCACCGAGGCGGCCTTTTTGCTGGACGTGCCCTATGAGGACCTGCGTCAGGATGAGGCGGGCTACCGCAGCTGTGTGGAGCGGCTGAGCCTGGAGGGAAAGCGGTCGGTGGTGCTCACCGGCGTGTCGCTGGAGCCGGGAAACATCGGCGCGGCCTGCTTTGACGCCTCCGCGGGAAAGACGGAGTTCATCCAGACCACCTTCGAGACCCGGGAGTTCCACGGCACCGGCGACGTGTTCGCCAGCGTCCTCACCGGCGCTCTGGTCAACGGCCGAACCTTGACCCAGGCCACTGCCGACGCGGCGGAGTTTGTCCGCCTCTGCGCGGCGCGTACCGCCCGGGAGAAGCTTCCCGCCCGGGAGGGCGTGGACTTTGAGCCCCTGCTCTGGACCCTCCACCGGGATTGAGAGAAATAAAAAAAGCGCACCGGCAGCTGCCGGTGCGCTTTTTTGCGTCTTTTTGGGCCGTTCAGGCGTCATATTTCCAGTGGGCAGGATCTGTGTCGCTGGACGAGCTGGAGGGCCAGGTCAGCTCTCCGTTTTCCAGTATATAGGGGATGTCGTTGTACACTGCCTCCCGGCCGTATTCATCCGTGACCACAGCGGCAAAGCACAGCTCCTGCGTACTCTCCGCCAGGGTGACGGAGACGCCCTGGGGCAGGTGGAAGAAGGCGTGGTCCTCAATGTCGCCCTGAATCATCCCGGCCGGGGCATCGCAGGGCGTGAGCCAGGTTACCAGGGCCTTGTCCAGGAAAAGGCCCACCCGGACACTCTGGACCTGGGCCTGGCCCAGGGGCTCCTTGCTGTCCGCATAGGGCATTCCGGGAGAGGCGTCCACATAGACCTCCGGCAGCTCTACCCGTCCGTCCTTTTCAGCTTTCCGGCCCAGCAGTGCCCCGGTCTCATAGCTCATCAGCTCTACCACGGGGAGGGTGGCACTGTAAAGGCCGTAGTACTGGTCCAGCAGCTGGGTCTGGCGGGTGCCGTCAGGGAGGGTGAACACCACGCTCAGATCCATGCTGTCCGTCAGGGGACAGGTGAGGGAGGCGGTGAAGGCCCCATCGTCGCCCAGCTGGCCCGGAACGCTGACCGGCGAGCCGTCGCCGCAGTCGGCCAAGAAGGAGGCGGTCATGCCCTGGGTATAGGTCCGGGGTACCGCCCGAAGGGAGAAGGTCACCTGATTTTTCCCAAGATCGCCGGAGAGCAGCTCCGTGCCGTAGTCGGCGGTGAGCTCGTTCTGGGACTTGAGGATGGACTCCACCTGAGAGGAAATGGAGCCGATCTGGCTGTTGACGGTGCTCTCCACCCGGGTAATGTCGCTTTGCAGCTGGCCGTACTGGCCGCCGAATTCCCTGACATCATGGCTGATGCCCACCAGGCAGCCGACCATCAGGCCGCAGATGGCAAAGAGAATCCGAACGGACCACTTGTCCCAGGGAGACTTTTTTGCTTCCGGCAGGGCGGCGGTATACCGTCCCACGATCTCCTCCACCATTTTCAGCTGGTCCTCCGTCAGTTCACCTGCCTCCGGGGCGGACTCCGCATCCGCATCATCGGCCCGGGGCGGTTCCTCCACCCCCAACAGCCACCCAACGGACACGCCGAAGCGGCGGCTCAGGGCGATGAGCTTGTCGATCTCCGGTACCGCGGCGTCGGACTCCCACTTATAGATCGCCTGGCGGGAGACTCCCAGCTCCGCCCCCAGGGCCTCCTGGGAGAGGGACAGCTCCCGGCGTTTTTGCGCGATGCGCTGACCGATGGTCATAGGCGCTACCTCCTTGCTTGAGATAGGAAAAGCATAGCTCCAAAGGGGGAAAAAGGCCACCAACCCACGGCTTTCTTTTTGTCAACCAGTGGTTAGCAGAGCCCTGTATCCCTTGGGGCACAAGGGGTTTATTACAGCGCCTTTTCGTAGCAGTTGAGGACCTCATGGATGAAGCCCTGGAAAAAGAACTCCGTGGCCCCGGCCCGGTGGAAGCCCAGGGCGGTATAGAGGCCGTTGGCGGGCAGGTTCCCCTCCCAGGTGTCCAGCCGCAAAACCGTCTTGCCCTGGCTCCGGGCGGTGGCGGCACAGTAGTCCACCATCTGCCGGCCCCGGCCCTGGCCGGCGGCATTGGGATGGATGCACAGAGTGTGGATGACGCCCACCTGCTCCCGGTCCGCCGGGATGGTCCAGGGAATGGCGTCATACTCCGGCAGCTGCTCCCCGTTGAGGGTCACCACGCCCCAGAGGACGCCGTTTTCCTCCCCTACATGGAGGCTCCCGGCCTCCAGCGCCGCCCGAGCGGTGTCGATGGTGGGGTAGGTACCTCTTTGCCAGTTGGTGTAGACGGGGCCCTGGTCCTCCCGGTCGAAGATGGCCTCATAGAGGGCGGCCACGGCGGGGAGATCGGCTTGAGTGGCAGGTCGAATCATCATAGCTTCCTCCTTCATTTTTTGAAAAAAGCGGCGCACCGAAGGGGTGCGCCGCTGCATGGAACGGGTCTAAATATATCAGGGATCGGAAGGGGGCGGTGCGGAGCCTTCCTCTCCGGTGCCGCTGTCCGGCGCGGAGGCGTCGGAGGCGGGAGGGGTCTGTGCTTCCCCGGAGGCTTCGGGGATCTCCGCCGGGGCCTCGATCTTCTGGCTGACCATGCTGATGTGGCGGGCGGGGGCCTCGATGCCCTGCCGCTCCCGGTCCTCCGGGGTCACATCCGCCAGAGCCGGGTCCCGGCCCTCCAGAATGGCCACCATCTCGGCGCCGGTGATGGTCTCCTTCTCCAGAAGGTAAGCTACCACCTTGTCCATGTCCTCCCGGCACTCGGTGATGATCTCCACCGCCTGCTTGTAGCAGCTGTCCAGGATCTCGTGGACCGCCTTGTCCACCGCCGCGGCGGTGTCCTGGGCGCAGTCCATGCCGTAGCCGCCGTCCAGGTACTGGTTGCGCTGGGAGGCCAGGCCCATCATGCCGAACTCATCGCTCATGCCGTAGAGC
Organism: uncultured Oscillospiraceae bacterium; assembly: GCA_902478785.1. Classification (GTDB taxonomy): domain Bacteria; phylum Bacillota; class Clostridia; order Oscillospirales; family Oscillospiraceae; genus Oscillibacter. The sequence goes on along the minus strand of CABSMJ010000001.1, from coordinate 17,133 downwards.
ACCACCATGTTCCGGGCCACGGCAGTGGCGTCCTGGATGTCCTGAGAGGCGCCGTTGGTCATGGTGTGCAGCACCACTTCCTCAGCGGCCCGGCCGCCCATGGACACCGCGATGCGGGCCATCAGCTCCTCCCGGGTACGCAGCTCCGTCTTGTCCTCCTCGGGCACCAGCAGCGTGTAGCCCAGGGAGCCCTGGGTGTGGGGGACAATGGTGATCTTCTGCACCGGCTCGGTGTTCTTTTGCTTATAGGCCACCATGGCATGGCCCACCTCGTGGTAGGCCACCAGCTTCTTTTCAAACTCGGTGAGGACGCTGCCCTTTTTCTCCGTGCCGGCGATGACCAGCTCGAAGGCGGCCAGCAGATCATTCTGGTTCACGGCCTTCCGGCCCAGGCGCACGGCCCGCAGGGCCGCCTCGTTGACCAGGTTGGCCAGGTCAGCGCCCACGCAGCCGGCGGTGGCCAGGGCGATCTTGCGCAGGTTCACATCCTCCGCCAGGCGAATGTTCCGGGTGTGGACCTCCAGCGTGGCCAGGCGGCCGGCCAGGTTGGGCCGGTCGATGATGATGCGCCGGTCGAACCGGCCGGGACGCAGCAGGGCCTTATCCAGCACCTCCGGACGGTTGGTGGCAGCCAGGACGATGATACCTTTGGAGGGGTCGAAGCCGTCCATCTCCGCCAGCAGCTGGTTGAGGGTCTGCTCCCGCTCGTCGTTGCCGCCGAAGCGGGTGTCACGGGTCTTGCCGATGGCGTCGATCTCATCGATGAAGATGATGCAGGGAGCTACCTTGGCCGCCTCCTGGAACAGGTCCCGGACACGGCTGGCGCCCACGCCCACGAACATCTCCACAAAGCCGGAGCCGGAGATGGAGAAGAAGGGGACATTGGCCTCGCCGGCTACGGCCTTGGCCAGCAGTGTCTTACCGGTGCCCGGAGGGCCCACCAGCAGCGCGCCCTTGGGGAGCTTTGCGCCGATCTCCGTATACTTTCCCGGGTTGTGGAGGAAGTCGATGATCTCCACCAGGGACTCCTTGGCCTCGTCCTGTCCGGCCACGTCCCGGAAGGTGACGCCGGTCTTTTTCTCCATGTAGACCTTGGCGTTGGCCTTGCCCACGGAGCCGATGCCGCCGAAGCCGCCTCCGCCCTTTTTGGCCATGAAGCGCATGACCAGCGAGAACATCAGCATAATCAGGGCAAAGGGCAGGATATAGGTGACCAGGAAGGCCACCACCGGGCTGATGGGCGGGGTATAGGGCTCTGTACACTCCACGCCATATTCGGTCAGATAGGGGATAAGGACATCGTTGGACACCAGCTGGGTGGTATAGAGCTGGTATTCGCCCTTATGGACGGTGCCCTCCTCATCGGTATAGGTGAAGCCCTCCTTGGGGGTGATGAGCAGGAGACCATTGCTGGCATCCAGCTCCACCGAGGTCACATTGCCCTCCTCCACCAGGTCCATAAACTCACTGTAATTGATTTCCACCTGCTGGGACTGGTTCATGCTCTGGCGCATATAGGTGCCGCCCACGCTGAAGATCAGCGCCAGCACCAGCGCCCACAGCACCAGCCGGCCGATGCCTTGCCAGTTGCGGTCGTTCCGGCCGCCTCGGCCGGAGTTTTTGTTTTTGTTCGGGTCCATCTTGTAACTCCTTTCGGGTCCTTGCAAAAAAAGGAAAAACCTGTCACAGGTTCGTTGTCCCAAATATACACGACACTATACCACATATACACTTTTTTCTCAAGGCGAGGGGATGGATTTTCTGTGAAAATTCTGTGAATTTGCTTTATCTGGGAGGGGGTTCATGCTATAATAGCCGGGTAACAACGGTGCGCCTGTTCCCCTGGGCTCATCTGTCCCAAAACGGAGGGCGGAAAAAGCGGCGGGAATCCAACCGAAAGGTTGCAGCACCGTGCCGGGGCTGAAAGAACCGCCCCGGCGGGAAGGCGAGACGCCTGAAATAAATACAAGTACATCAGGGCCGCAGCTCTCCCGGAGAGGTGTGCCCTGCCAAAGGAGAGAAACCATGGAATACGAGGCCAAGAAAAAGCAGGAGGAGGCCGAGGCCGACGGCATCATCGAAGGACGCAACGCCGTCATCGAGGCCCTGCGGGCCGGCGAGGCCATTGACAAGATCTATCTCCAAAAGGGAGAGACTGACAAGACCTTGGGCCACATCGCCTCCAAGGCCAGAGCGGCTGGAGCAGTGGTGGTGGAGGCGGACCGGCGCAAGCTGGACGCCATGAGCCGCACCCACGCCCACCAGGGCGTCATTGCCCTGGCGGCGGTGCGGGAGTACGTGAAGGTGGAGGACATTCTGGCCGCCGCCGCGGAAAAGGGAGAGGCACCGCTGCTGGTCATCTGCGACGAGATCTCCGACCCCCACAACCTGGGCGCCATCATCCGCACCGCTGAATGCGCCGGGGCCCACGGCGTGGTGATTCCCAAGCGGCGCAGCGCCGGCCTCACCGCCGTGGTGGCCAAGACCTCCGCCGGAGCCGTGGCCCATGTGCCCGTAGCTCGGGTGCCCAACATCCCCTCCTTGCTCAAGGAGCTGAAAAAGCAGGGCGTGTGGGTATTCGGCACGGCGGCCGACGGCAACACCACCCTTTATGACGCGGACCTGAAGGGCCCTGCCGCCATTGTCATCGGCAGCGAGGGAGAGGGCATGACCCGCCTGGCGGCGGAGAACTGCGATTTCCTGGTCAGTATCCCCATGCGGGGGCGTCTGAATTCCCTCAATGCCTCTGCTGCGGCGGCGATTTTGCTCTACGAGGCAGTGCGCCAGCGGATGGCCTGAGAAGCAACGGCAACGAGACACGAACGGGTGAGGAGCGATGAGTCAGAAAAAGAAAGAACAGCACTGGGCCTCCACTTCCCGGTACGATACGGGGGAGCTACTGCGGGATCTGGACGGCGGCGCAGATACCTACTCCCTGGAGGAGATTCTGGCGGAGTACGGCCACGGCGGAGTGGAGGACCTGACGCTCCCGGAGGAGCAGGAGGCCAAGGCGGCGACAGAGCCCGCCCAGGAGCCTGTCCGGGAGCAAAAGGCGGCCCCGGCGCCAAAGCCTGTCCCGGAGGAACCACGGCGGGAAACCAAGGCCTCTGAGCCGGAGTCCCAGGAGAGCCCTGAGGAACCGGAAGAGGCTGAGGAGCCCCAAGAGGAGCAGGTGCCGGACCTGGAGGTCATTTTGCCCGAGGAGGCACTGCCCCGGCCGCCTCGGCCCATCTCCGTGGAGGAGGTAGTGGGGCGGACGGTAGAGAGCCTGATGGCCGAGCCGGAGCCCCTGAAGGAGAAAAAGCAGCGGCGGAGGTTCCTCTTCTCCCGCCGCCCTATGATGGACACTGAGGAGTTTTACGACTCCGCCGCCCCGGAGCCGGAACCGGAGCCGGAGCCTCTGGAGCCGGAACCGCCGCTTACAGAGGTGGCCGATTCCTACCGGGAGCTGCGGGGCAAGCTGGGCAGGCCTCTGCCCTGGGCCGTGCTGGTGACGCTGGTGATGGCCGCTTTGATGGCCCTGGATTACAGCGGCCTGGAGGTCCCCCTGTGGACCGGTCAGGTGATGGTCCAGTCCATGACGCTGCTGGTGATGGAGCTGATGGTCTGCTTTTTGTGCCGAGCCGTCTTTTGGCGGGGCTTTCACGCCCTCTTCCGCAAGCGGGTGACACCGGCGCTGCTGGTGTCCCTGGCGGCGGTGACCACTGTGGCAGACTGCGCCACCCGGCCCTTTTTGGAGGGGCGGTGTCAGGCCCTGCCCTTTTCGGCGGTGGCTGCCATGGGACTGTGCTTTGCCCTGTGGGGCTGCCGGCGGGAGACCGCGGGCCTCTATGAGTGCTACCGCACCGCTGCCATGGATGACGAGCCCCCCTATCTGGTCACCGACACCCCGGAGGGCGCCTGCAAGCAGCACGGCACCGTAGAGGGCTTTTTCTACATGGCCGAGAGCGAGAGCATCTACGCCCGGCACATGGCGGTGATGCTGCCGGTGATCCTGACGGCCACGGTGGTCTTTGCCCTGCTGGCCTCAGTGGGCCAGCGCCGGGGCGCGGACTTTCTGTGGTGCTGGTCCGCTCTGCTGACCGCCGCGGGAGGCTTTGCCTTGCCCCTTGCTTACAGCCTGCCCTTTTCTCGGCTGGCCAAGCGGCTGCAGAAATCCGGCGCTGCTGTGGCGGGCTATGCCGGCGCCGAGCGGGTGTGCCGCAAGCGGGCCATGATCCTCACAGACAGCGACCTCTTTCCTCCCGGCACCGTGACCCTCAACGGCATGAAGCTCTTCGGCGAACAGCTGGGGAAGGTGGTGTCCTACGCCGACTCCCTGGCCCGGGCCTCCGGCAGCGGGCTGGTGCGGCTCTTCGACGGGCTCATGAGCAGCGAGGGCGGCCACACCGAGCCGGTGGAGGACTTCAGCTTTTACGAGGAGGGCGGCGTATCCGGCACCATCCATGGGGAGACTGTGCTGCTGGGCACTGCCTCTTTCCTGCGGAAGATGGACGTGCGCTTGCCCGGCAACATCAACCTGCGCACCGGGGTCTATCTGGCAGTGGACCGGCAGCTGGTGGCGGTATTCGCCGTGAAATACCTGGCCTCGGAGAACGTGGAATGGGCTCTCAAGTCCATGAAGCGGGGACGGATCACCCCCATCCTGGCGGTGCGGGACGGGAACCTCACCCCGGCCCTCATTAAGCGCAAGTTCGGCGGACGGGTGAAGGTCGTCTATCCGGAGCTGTCTGCGCGTCTGGCCCTTTCGGAGCAGGAGACCGGGGCCGGACGGCCTGACGCCCTGCTGTTCCGGGAGGGGCTGATGCCCTACGCCGAGGCCGTGGCCGGCAGCCGCCGCTACACTAAAACCGCCCGGCGATGCACCTTTTTGTCCATGCTGGGCAGCGTCACCGGATTGATTCTGGCCTTTTACCTGAGCTTTTCCGCGGCTTACGCCCTGCTGACGCCTCTGGCGCTGCTGGTGTTTTTGCTGCTGTGGACGGTTCCAGTTTTCCTCCTCTCCGGGTGGGTGGACCGATTTTGAGAGAATTTGCGCCTCGCATGCCTGTGTGCAAGTGGGGCGCAAATTTTTTACGTTCTCGTAGAAAATGGCAATACTGCCAAACTTTTAGTTGTATTCACCGGAGAGACGTTGTATAATTTACACATTAGGCGAGTTTTCGGGCTCCGGCCGGAGGAGGATGCCTACGCGTCCGTCCGCGGAAAACAGCGGACGGTGCAATCGTGCAAACCAAACATAAGGAGTGGAAGATCATGAGCTATTCTGTACAAAACATCCGCAATGTCTGCCTGCTGGGTCACGGTGGAAACGGAAAGACCGCCCTGGCGGAGAGCTTGCTTTATATGACCGGGGCCATTGACCGTATGGGCAAGGCGGCCGACGGCAATACCGTTTGTGACTATGATGCGGAGGAGATTCGGCGCCAGATCTCCATCTCCACTTCCGTGGCTCCTCTGGAGTACAAGGGCTGCAAGATCAATATTCTGGACACCCCGGGCGGCTTTGATTTTTCCGGCGAGGTCATGGAGGCCCTCCGGGCCGCCGACGCCGCCATCATCGTCTGCTCCGCCAAGGACGGTATTTCCGTGGGTCTGGAGAAGGCCTGGAAGTACTGCGAGGAGCGCAATATGCCCCGCTTCCTCTATATCTCCAAGACCGACGAGGAAAACAGCGACTACAACGCCACCTTTGATGCCCTGCGTGAGCGCTTCGGTAACAAGATCGCGCCCCTGGTGGTGCCCATCTGGGACGAGAACAAGCATGTCACCGGCCTCATCGACGTGCTCAACAAGCGGGCCTATGAGATGCACGACCTCAAGCGCGTGGAGATTGACGTGCCCGAGGACAAGGCCGGCGTCATCACCGAGTTCAACGACGCCCTGAAAGAGTCCGTGGCCGAGACCAGCGAGGAATTTATGGACAAGTTCTTCGGCGGCGAGGACTTCACCTATGCTGAGATGATCCAGGGCCTGCGTCAGGGCGTGCGGGAGCTGAGCCTGTTCCCCGTGCTGTGCGGCTCTGCGGTCAACTGCATGGGCTCCCTCATGCTGATGGACAACATCGTGGATCTGCTGCCCAACCCCATGGAGGGCAACTATCACAAGGCCACCCGTCAGGACGGCGAGACCGAGGAGTTCGTGGTCTCTCCCGGCGGCGTGCCCACGGCCTTCGTGTTTAAGACCGTTTCCGACCAGTACGGCAAGTACTCCTTCATCAAGGTCCTCTCCGGTGTCATCACGCCCGATTTGACCCTGGTGGATTCCCGCACCGGCACCAACGAAAAGCTGGGACGCCTGTATGTCATGCGGGGCAAGAAGGCCACCGAGGTCAAGGAGCTGACTTGCGGCGACATCGGCGCCATCGGCAAGATGGAGAAGGTCAAGACCGGCGACACCCTGTGCGACGCCCGTAAGGTGGTGGCCCTCAAGGGCATCCCCTTCGCCGAGCCCTGCTACTCCGTGGCGCTGGTGCCCAAGGTCCGCGGCCAGGAGGACAAGGTGGCCCAGGGCCTCAACCGCCTCAACGAGGAGGATCCCACCTTTACCGTCACCAACAACGCCGAGACCCATCAGATGGTCCTCTCCGGCGCCGGCGATATGCAGGTGGATGTGCTGGTGAGCAAGCTCAAGAGCCGCTTCAATGTGGAAGTGGAGACCAAGCCCGTTCGGGTGCCCTATCGTGAGAAGATCCGCAAGACCGTCCAGAAGCAGGGCCGTCACAAGAAGCAGACCGGCGGCAGCGGCCAGTTCGGCGATGTGTGGATCCGCTTCGAGCCCAATCCCGAGTCTGAGGAGATGGTCTTTGCCGAGGAGGTCTTCGGCGGCTCCGTGCCCAAGAACTTCTTCCCCGCTGTGGAAAAGGGCCTGCGGGAAGCCTGCGTCCACGGTCCTCTGGCGGGGTATCCCGTTGTGAACCTGAAGGCCGTGCTGTATGACGGCTCCTATCACCCGGTGGACTCCTCTGAAATCGCCTTCAAGACCGCCGCTCAGCTGGCCTACAAGGCTGCTATGCCCGAGGCCAACCCCGTGCTGCTGGAGCCTGTGGGCGAGTTGAAGGTCACCGTGCCCGACAGCTACATGGGCGATGTCATCGGCGATCTGAACAAGCGCCGGGGCCGCGTGATGGGCATGACCCCCACCGGCGACGGCGATCAGGTCATCGAGGCTGAGGTGCCTATGGCCGAGATGGGCAGCTATGCCATCGACCTCAGAGCCATGACCCAGAGCCGCGGCAGCTTCACCTTCCACTTTGTCCGCTATGAGGACTGCCCGCCTGCGGCCCAGGAGAAGGCCATTGCCGAGGCCAAGGCCCTGGCGGAGGAATAAACGCATAGAGAAATCAACAAAGCAGAGGGACATGCATGTCCCTCTGCTTTGTGTCGGATGGTGGACGGCTTTGGGATCGGGTGGCGGCATATGCCACAGCCAAACAGCGAACTTTGTAAAAAGTGGACTCCGGCAGCGAAAAATTTTTGAAATGTTGCATAAGCAACTTTCAAAACGTCGAATATCCTGTTATACTCATCACATCCCAAGAGGGATTAGGGAAGATACAAAAGTTTTTGATTAAATAAGGAGGAAATTGACTATGAAGAAGTGGGTTTGCCCTGTTTGCGGTTATGTACATGAAGGCGACGTGCCCCCCGAGAAGTGCCCCCAGTGCGGTGTTCCCGGCTCCAAGTTCACCGAGCAGAAGGCTGAGATGAGCTGGGCTGCTGAGCACGTTGTGGGCGTGGGCAAGACCTTCGGCGCCGATGTGCCTGCTGACGTTCAGGAGCAGATCATCGAGGGCCTGCGTGCCAACTTCAACGGTGAGTGCACCGAGGTCGGTATGTATCTGGCTATGGCTCGCGTTGCCTATCGTGAGGGCTATCCCGAGATCGGCGACTACTGGAACAAGGCCGGCCTGGAAGAGGCTGAGCACGCTGCCAAGTTTGCTGAGCTGCTGGGTGAGGTCATCACCGACTCCTCCAAGAAGAACCTGGAGATGCGTGTCGAGGCCGAGAACGGCGCTACCCTGGGCAAGTTCGAGCTGGCCAAGCTGGCTAAGCAGTACAACCTGGATGCCATCCATGACACCGTGCACGAGATGGCTCGCGACGAGGCCCGCCACGGCAAGGCTTTCGAGGGTCTGCTGAAGCGCTACTTCGGCTAATCCAAACTGGATAAATAGCGACAATCAAGCACTTTTCGAGAGGGAATCGGGAAACCGGTTCCCTCTCTTTTTCTTATTCCCTTGTACAAAAATGGTACATGGAGCTTTTCAGGCCCCATGTTCTCTTTTCAAGTGGTACAAACATGTACCATTTCGTATCTCCATGATACCCCTGAATCCATTGAAATACAAGCATTTCAGAGCATCTTGGAGGCAAGAAAAATACATCTCTTAAACAGGAAAATAACATCTTTCAGGCATCTTTTTAGCTGCCATTTTTTGAGGGAAAGCACGGTTGATTTTTGACCGTGCTTTTTCTTTTGCTCCAAAGCATCAGTACCATTATAACGACACTTGCTGATTTTGAAATTGCTATACTAAAGTCACAAAAGAGATGAGGAACACAAAACCTCACAAACAGAAAGGGAGAATAAAAATGAAAGCTACCAAAGATACAGTTGAAATTGTTTTCTACCACTTCCACGCCGACATTCAAAATAAAAAGTTGTTTGTCCCTAAACAGGTAATTGAGAAAGCGCATGACCTGTCCAGTGTGGAAGCACGGCTGTATTTTGAGCGGCTGCACCGCTACCCCGGATTTGAAGTCATTGCTAAGTGAGTACCAATAGAACGACTCACCCCTCTCTCGTTCCTGGTATAATAAGACCATAAAGAACAGGGCAACAAAGCCCTGAAAAAACAAAAAATACTTATAAAAGGAGATTATTACTATGACTAACCTGACTATCAACAACAAGGCCCGCACCATCGAGATGACCAAGAAGTTCGAGAAAGCCGCCAGCCGCTTCGGTTCCGACGAGTACAATATGCTCCAGCAGGCCCGCAAAGACTACCCCGCTTACAAGGTCGTTACCAAAACCAGCTCCGCTAAGAGCAAGGGCAAGGATACCTACAAGGGCCTGACTTATGGCTACATGGAGAAGTACATTGAGGCCCACGATGACGAAAACAAGACCACGATGAGTGAGTTCAAGGCCCTTCGTGGCATCACCGATGATGACAATAAGGAGGAAACAGGTATCATCACCGAAGCTCGCAGCTACAAGGAGATTAAGGTGTGGTTCCTTGCCAAGTTCCCCGCCATCAAGAATTTCCAGGATAAGCAGGAGAAGGTTTTGAAGTCTATCGAGGCCGCATAAATCAGAGAAAAGAAAGGAGCTGCCGCACATGAAGAACTATGTGAGAATTGACTACGCCAACCGGCAAATCATCATGGACAGGACGTTTGCCCGCCTTGCTAAAATCGTCGGTTCCGAGGAATACAACCTTTTGCAGACGGCCCGCCGGGACTATGAGGGCTTCCATGTCGTGACCCGCACTATCCGCCGCAACGACAAGAAGGAGTGCTACCGTGGCCTCACCTACGACTACATGGAGCGGTACATTCTGCTCCACGACAAGGCTCCCGAGCGGAAGAAGGAGTTTGACGAGATGCGCTTGATTGCCGAGTGCCACAGTAAGCGTTATCCCGTTATCAAACAGTGGTTCTTGCAGCAGTATCCCGAAATTGCCCAATTTGGTATGCCTGACCTCTCCGAAACTCCCGCCGCAGAGCAAGCCCCCGCCAATGCAGCGCCCGCCGCGCCGCAGGAAGATATGCAGCAAGTAAATCCCGCTGCCTGAATTGAAGTGTATTTTTCAAAATTAAAAGAAAGAGGTAAAGATTATGAACACGAACAGCTACAAGATTGACTTCATCAACAACACCATGACCATCACCAAGTCCTTCGAGAGAGCCGCGAATAACCCCTATTCCGAGGAATACAAGCTGGTGCAGAAAATCCGCGCCGACTTCCCCACCATGCAGTTTGTCCGCAAGGCTTCCGCCGCCGTCAAGCAGCCTAACCCCTTCAAGGGCCTGACCTATGCCGCTATGGAGCAGTACATTCTCCGCGAAGGAAACGATGACCTGATGCGTGAGTTTGAGGCGTTGCGGGAGCGCTGCGCGATTGCGCCTAACCCCTACCTCCTGGTTCGGAACTGGTTTATTCAGCGGTTCCCGGCGTACATGGAGCAGCACAATGAAACGATGAAATCTTACACCGACACCTACGAGGCTGCTTGATAACAATGGAATAAGAAAATGAGAGAGGACGGCACACCAACAGTACCGTCCTCTCTATTTTTGTAGTGTTTCCTATTAAAGCAAAATGCAGAGGGCGGTTTATTCACGCCCTGTAATTATTTAATGGTATAAATAAAGCGCTCTATATTGCCATCAGAATCCGGGACATTTACCATTAAATAGAACGGTGCCGAAAGGTCATCTGCCTCAAAATTAGCAACACCCACTACTCTGATTTGATAGGAACTTCCCGGAGACAGTAAAACATTGGACGTTCCATTTTCTACAAATCCCCCCTCTGGCGCTTTTGCGATTAGAGCATGTGCAAAATTTAATCCGAATTGCCCATCCGGATTATTAAAGTCATAGCCTTTGACGGTGCTGTAATTTTCATTTTGAAGCGCTGTGAAATATAATGATAAGAAATTTGTGTCTAAATCGGCCCTATCTGTATTTTTGATAATAAAATCCAGGCACACAAGCGTATTACCTTTGCTACTGGTAAAGAAATCTTCATTCTCGGAAGGTTCACAAGTTTCGTTTGCGTAATAAGATAAGTCGGCATTTTCAACAGTCAATTCAATTATGTCTGTGGAAACAGTATCGCCGACTTGATAGCTTACACTTTCCCGCACTCCGTCCACAGCATCCTCTGAATAGTATTTCATCCCATTGTCTGCCTGCAATACAGTTATTTCATTTTCTTCTGTAATTGTCATGGACTGTTCAGTCGTTTCGTTGCTTGTGTTCGTATAGGACAGGGTGAGACTGTTATCATCATCCTGCGACCATGTTCCGTCGCTGTCACCCAGTGACATCGTTTGGTCAGAGTTCAGCTCTAAAGTAATCCCAGTATACAAGCTGACCCATTTTGTAGAGGTAAGTGTATCCTGCCGATTGCTTTCGACGTTACCCTGGGACGTTTCGTTGCCCCCACAAGCCGCTAAAGATACTGTAAGAGCTGCTGCAAGAAACAGTGTAAGTGCTTTTCTCATGTAAATTCCCCCTAATCTTAGTAAATTGTCAGCAAATAATATGCGGTAAGGAAAGTATAAACCGAAAACCTAAGAAGGTCAACTATTTCAGGATTAAGTTCTGCAAAGCTGGCCAATAATTTTATACAATGTCCAGGAAAGCAGAACAAAGAGGTGACAATCGTGTACTTTCCCGAAATAGGGGCAAAAATCAAACAACTGCGAAGCCAACGAAATATGCCACAAATTGCGTTGGCACAACAGCTTGGGGTTTCAAAGTCGGTTATCAGCTCTTATGAAAATAGTGTGCATTTGCCACCTTACGATGTACTAATTCAACTGGCACGCATTTTTGGCGTAAGTACAGATTATCTTTTGGGGACAGCAAATAATAAATCAATCAATGTTGATGGCCTAACTGACACACAAATCGAGGCCATTACAATGATTGTTAATGAATTAAAAGCTACGAACAAAGAAAAATGAGGCAGAATGGGATTTTCCCGTCCTGTCTCATTTTGCGTTTCCGTCGTTCCCGACCGTGTTTCCCGTCTTTTTTCAGCGGTCGGGAAAAATGCCAAGAAAAGCCGCCGTCGCGAATTACAAATGTGCTATCCCGAAACCATCCCCCGCCCTGGTGTGGCCGGAGCATTTAATCACTCTACATGGGGGTATCCCATCCCTTTCCGGTCACCTTCTTGCGAGGGTAATTCCTTCACCCGCTTGCGATCATGGCTCCGCTCCAAGTTGAAAATGCACTTTCAGATTTGACTGCCGTGTGCTAAAACAGGTGGGTTCGGAACAGCAGCGCAGAGCAAAAAGCGTAGAATTGCGCCTTTACTAATCTACAATTTATGTTGCGAAATATGGCTTATAATTTCAAAAATCAGCTTCTTTGACGCAAAAAAATTTTTATAGTATAATATATATAGAAAGTGAGAGAGGGGGATTGAAAAAGAAAATCCTTAAATCCTCTCACTGAAAAAAGCGAGCGGCAAGGTGCCGTTGGGGTGCTGAAAAATGCTATGTTACACGCTTCAATACGACTTTTATCCTCCGTTTGTATTCTGTGTACGCCATATTTTCAGCTATCCAGCAGACTTGTCTTGCGGCTTGTAAATAAATTTTTATTACAAGGAGGATGCCCAAATGAGCATGAATAATTGTTTTGTGCTGGGCGCGAAAGCCAAAAATTAGAACGGAAAAATCATCAAGGTTCCCGTTTACATCGACACAAAGGGCCGTATGTGCAAGCTCTTCGGCGGTAAGAGTGGAAATCTCTACAAAAAGTATGAGCTATCCTATGAAGAGGCCAACCAAGCCATGCAAACCTATCTGCACGGCGAAAACCGAGGACGCGGCGCAGAAAGTTTGCGCGTGAGCCTCTATCTGGACAATGCCAAGTGCGGAGATTTGCACCTCTTTGTCATCGACTTTGACAAGGTGGATGGCAAGGTCGATACGCAGAGCACCTTTTTCCAGGGAGCAAAGAGCCTTGCCGACAGAGTAACGCGCTCCCAGGGAGGCGGCTATCACATGTTCTATGGGGTGGATAAGAACGCCGCAGCGCCTCTTTTTGACAGCCTCAACCTTCTGACAGCCAAGGGCACGGAGAGCTTTGTTTGTAAGACCGGTTGTGTGACCACCGATGGCCGGAACAAGGTGGATATGTTCTGTGACGCGCTCCACTTCATTTACGAGTGGGAGGCATGGGACAATACCCTTGAATTGACCGACAAGACACAGCAGCTCTATGAGCTTATCAAGGCACACTTCCAGTTAAAGCGCCCAATGGACGGTAACACTGGAAAAAGCCGAGGCGCAGGAGGTAAAAGTGCTTTTCTGCTTGACGAGGTAAGCGAAGAGAGCTTGCGTCAAGAGATGACTGACAAGCAGCAACAGGTTTTCGATGACCTGAAAACGCAATCTTCCGATTGTCCACGTGAACAGTGGTTCAGCGTGGGAATTGATATTTTCCATGTGTTCGGGGCCGAACTGGGCGGCAAGGTGTTCCGCTGGTGGAGCGCACCGGGCCACAGCTTCCAGCCGCAAGGTTGCGCCAGAACATGGGAGAGTATTTGCAGCCGAGGCCCGAAAACAGAACTGAATAATCTTCTCTGGGAAGAACTGATTGCCGAGAGTGCCTTTTGAGTGGAAATACCGACATGTGTTCCGCTCCACCGTGTAGACTGCGCGGTGGAGCGGAAACGGAATAGCTGGTTCCGCTCGACAATGTAGTTTTTGGGAGTGGAACGAGGATGCCGTGGGCCGAGGGAGAGAGGCCCGCCGCGCCGTTGCTGTTTCGGGGACTGCCGATTGTCTGGGCCGTGTCCCAGGAAACCCGCCGCGTGGTGGAGAAAAACGCCCTGGGGCCTGATACCATCAGCGAGAGGCCGGGGCGGAAAAACAATCTGATTGCCTACAACGGCCAAACCTACCAAAAGGAGCAGTTTTATAAAGCTATGTTTTAGGACTACAAGAAGCATCCCTACAAGGTGCATTTTCTCACCGATGATATTTACAGGCTGGGCGGCAATCAGCGGGCCAAGCTGCAATATCACATCCTGTCCCAGCGTTTTCCGCTCGCAGAGGTGAGCGCTTCGGATAAACAGGAGTTAGAACAGTTTGCCGCCACCTCTGAAAGTGAAACCGCCCAGCGGTGGCTAAACCGCATGAAATGGCCCCAGGGCCATGAAAAAATGGTGTCCTTCGGCGCGGCGCTGGAAGTGCCAGGGAACACGTGCGGCCTCTGGTGCTACTATGCCAGGACGGACGAACACAGCGCGACCTATACCGGCGTTCCTATGTCGTGGGAAACCTGGGTGGCCCCGCTGGTGGACTATCTGACCACATGGAGAGCCGCCCGCCGCTGGGACATGACAGAGGTCATGCAGGGAGCCATGCTCCGCCTGTATTACCAATCTCCCTACTATTTGACCGTTCCAAAGGCTGTCCGCGTGGCCGTGGTCAAGTGGGTGTATCAGTTCTTAAAGGACGGAGCCGCACCCTTTCCCCTTTCCGGGGATATGGCGAGCGAGGAATATTCTTTCACTATCGACTTTGATAAGGATGTTGAGATAGTCCCCAACCGTGCCATTCAAGACGATATGGCCGCATATAACCGAGAGGCCAACGCGGAGAAAGGCCGCCGCCGCGTGGAGAAATGCTTTGCCGATTTGCAGGGCGATACATGGACAACGGCGGAATTAAAGGCCCAGGGATTCACGAAAAGGAATATTAAGACCTTTAGAGAAAACGGCCTGATTAAATTTCTCTATCAAGGTCACTATGCGAGGGTTCCCAGGTGATTCCTGCAACATTGGTAACGCGCCCGGATGTTCATTATTACAAGTTTATTAGAACATTCGGGAGCGTTACCAAAGTGACAGAACCCACTTGAAAGTGTAGGTTCAAAAATACATGGAGGATAAAAGTATGCTCACAATTACGATTTAGGGACTTCCCCATGGAAATAGATTCGATATGCTTCCCGGCAAGTACAAGTACGCCCACATGGTAGACCCCAAGGGCGGTGAAGCTCCCAGCGCCTTTGAGAACTACAAGCGTGCCAGGAAAGAGTTTCTTGCTATGCTGGAAACTGACCGGAAATGGCGTGAGGCCATCCAGGAAGAGCTTGACCGCGCATTGAGCGACTACTTTGACAAAAGATAATAGCTTGTCGGTTTCAAACAATAGGCAGGGGCGGCGGAAGTTGCACTTCCGCCGCCCCTGTTATTTTTCTTTCTCCGTTTTTTCATCTTCTTCTTTTTCCTTGTCCTGGGGCTTTTTCTCCCAGCCTAAAATCTCTTCCATGATGAGGGCAAGGGGCAGATCTGTGTCTCCAAACATGATGCAACCTCCCTTAAAGCTGCCGCGCCGTGGCGAAGGTCACGACGCGCTTCCTGTTTTTTCGTGCTGCGCTGGATTTTCGTACTACTGTAATCAACATCAGTAGTCTTTCGTAGCTCCCATAAATTACCTATCCTCTGGGGCCTCCTTGACGTATTCCAGTAAATCGCCGGGCTGACAGTTGAGCAGTTCGCAGATTTTGGAAACATTTTGCAAAGAGATGTACTTATTTTCCCGCAACGCTTGTATGACACCCTCTGACAATAGTTTTTCTTTGCGGAGCCGATTGGTATTGTACCCGGCTTCCTTTAATGCCGCCAGAATATCCAGCTTGTAAGTGATTGACATTTTGGCCTCCCTCCGGGGCGCGCTGAAAATTGCGCCTCTCTTCCATTGTCCTTATTCTAACACAGAATTACACAGAAATCAATGTAAAAGTTGCACGAACAGTTACACTAAAAATTGTGTAATCTGCGGATTGAAATTACACAGAAAATAGTGTAAACTATAATCAGTTAAGGGGAATGACCCAATAAAAACAAAGGAGAATGAACTATGAGCAAGAATGAACTGGTAGCCAAAATCGAGGCCCTGAATGAGTGGGAGGCTGTTATTGAAGAGGCCAAGGCGGAGGCCGAAGCCATCCGGGACAGCATCAAGGCCGAAATGATGGAGCGCGATACCGAAGAGCTGGCCGCTGGAAAGTACATCGTCCGCTGGACTTCCGTTCTCTCCAACCGCTTCGACACAACCGCTTTCAAGAAGGTGTACGGCGACCTCTACAAAGCCTTCACCAAGCAGAGCCAGAGCCGCCGTTTCACCATCAGCGCATAAAGAAAAGCCCCTTGTCCGACACGCCGACCAAAGCAAGCGGACAAAGAGCTTCCACCCAAACCGCAACGGAGAGGGCAAGAACATTATAGCTTGCCCTCTCCCCAAAATCAAGAACAGGAGAGATAAAGACATGAAAGAACTGACAAGCTATAACCGCGTGGCCGGGTATCTCAACAAAGTGTTCGACCTGCTGAACGCTGAATTTTTTGAAAATGCACTTTCAAGACCCACCATTACCATCCAGTCCACGCCCCGCGCTTACGGTCATTTCTCCCTGCGGGAAGATACCTGGGTTTCTAAGCTGGGCGGCACCCATGAAATCAATATCGGGGCCGGAACGCTGGCCCGTCCCATTGAGGAAGTAGCGGCGACCCTGCTTCACGAAATGGTTCACTACTACAACTTCGAGAACGGCGTACAGGATTGCAGCCGGGGTAACACCTACCACAACCGGAAGTTCAAAGCGGCGGCGGAGGCCCACGGCCTGACCGTCACCCACAGCGACAAATACGGATGGTCTCATACGGCCCCCGGTGAGGCGCTGCTTGACTTCGTATTAGAGAACGGCTTGACCGACATTCTCATAAACCGCAACGAGTTTGCCGGGTTCCAGGTCACCGGCACCGGGACGCACAGCGGCACAGGAACCACCCCGCCGCCGCGTCCGTCCAGCACGAGGAAGTACATCTGTCCCTGCTGCGGGAATTCCGTTCGGGCCACCAAAGCGGTGAATATCGCTTGCCTGGACTGCAACGAGCGGATGGTGCTGGCCGACGGGAATTAAGGAGGGAATAGAAATGTATCTGCTGGAAGAGTTGTGGAAGGGGAATGTTACTCCCGATGAAAGGGCTGTCCAGGAGGGCAGCCCTTACCAGAAAATCCACCGTGAAAGTGTCGCTTGTATGGAACGCTTCCGCAAGGAGCTTTCCCCAGAAGGAAAGAAAGCCCTGGACGAGTTTTTCAACAAAGAAATGGAGCTTGCCGATATTTCAGAGCAGGACGCATTTGTGCGTGGCGTGCGTATTGGGGCGCGGTTCATCCTGGATGTGATTGGGGAATACCGCTCACAGTTGCCACAAGTCAATGAGTTCTTATAATTCCACAAATACGAACACTAAAATCAAGCAATCATGGCATTTTCCCGCCGCCGCTCGAAATACACGAACTTTACCGCCTTAAAAAACGAACTTTTGACGATGGAGGCCACCATGAACAAGAAAACAAAGGCGCTC